>DATGPS010000024.1:0-43085 GCA_035304685.1 Natronosporangium sp.
CTTCTCGCACATGTTCCGCAAGGTGGTGACCAGCGAGTACCCGGAGAAGCCGGACCCGGTGGCGCCCCGCTACCACGGCCGGCACATCCTCAACCGGCACCCGGACGGGCTGGAGAAGTGCATCGGCTGCGAGCTGTGCGCCTGGGCCTGCCCGGCGGACGCCATCTACGTGGAGGGCGCGGACAACACCGAAGAGGAGCGCTACTCCCCCGGGGAGCGGTACGCCAAGACGTACCAGATCAACTACGCCCGCTGCATCTTCTGCGGGCTGTGCCTGGAGGCGTGCCCGACCCGGTCGTTGACGATGAGCAACGAGTACGAGCTGTCCAGCGACGACCGGCGAGACCTGATCTTCACCAAGGAGCAGTTGCTGGCGCCGCTGCTGCCCGGCATGGAGCGCCCGCCGCACCCGATGCGGCTGGGCGACAGCGAGCGGGACTACTACGTCGGCGCGTTGACCAACCCGGGCACCAGCGCGGGTGCCGAGCGGGCGGAGACATCCTCGGGCGGTGGTGAACCGGCATGAGTACCTCCCAGGCCGTCCTCGCGCAACTAGCGCAGGAGGCCCCGAGTACCGGCGAGACCTGGACGTTCGCGTTGATCGCCCCGGTGGCGGTGATCGGCGCGGTAGGCATGGTGGTGGCGCGCAACGCGGTGCACTCGGCGTTGTGGCTGGTGCTCACCATGCTCTCGCTCGGGGTGTTCTACGTGATCCAGTCCGCCCCGTTCCTCGGGCTGGTGCAGGTGATCGTCTACACCGGCGCGATCATGATGCTGTTCCTGTTCGTGCTGATGCTGGTGGGCCGGGACGCCGCCGACTCGCTGATCGAGACGTTGCGGGGTCAACGGGTGGCCGCGGCCGTACTCGGCATCGGGTTGGCGGCCCTGCTCGCGGCCGGCACCTTCCGGTGGCTGGAGGGCACCCCGTCGGTCGGGCTGGCGGTGGCCAACGCCGAGCACGGCGGCAACACCCCGGGCGTGGCGAACGTCCTCTTCTCCCGGTGGGTGGTGGCGTTCGAGCTGACCGGGGTGCTGCTGATCGTGGCGGCGGTGGGCGCGCTGATGCTGACCCACCTGGTGCGGGAGAAGGGCGAGCGGCCGAGCCAGCGGGAGCGGATGCTGGCCCGGTTCGCGCCCGGCAACTACCCGGCTCCGGCGCCCGGGCCGGGGGTCTTCGCCACCTCCTCGTCCAACACCACGCCGGCGAAGCTGCCCGACGGGACGGCCGCGCCCCAGAGCATCTCGCCGATCCTGCCGGTGCGGGAGCTGACCGCGCAGGAAGCCCGGAACAAGGAGACCGAACGATGACGACCGTCATGATCGACGGGGAGGGGGGCGTCGATGCCCGGCCCTGAGCACTACCTCGCCCTCTCCGCGCTGCTGTTCGTGATCGGCGCGGTCGGCGTCCTGGTACGCCGTAACGCGATCGTGCTGTTCATGTGCATCGAGCTCATGCTGAACGCGGCGAACCTGGCCCTGGTCACGTTCGCCCGCATGCACGGGGACCTGCACGGTCAGGTGATGGCGTTCTTCGTGATGGTGGTGGCCGCGGCGGAGGTCGTGGTGGGGCTCGCCATCATCATGCTGATCTTCCGGACCCGTCGCTCGGCGAGCGTCGACGACGCGAACCTTCTCAAATACTGAGGCGGACCTGAATGCTCGATCAGATCTGGCTGCTGGTGGCGATCCCGGCAGCGAGCGCGGCCGTGCTGCTGCTCGCCGGGCGGCGCGCCGACCGCTGGGGGCACCTGCTGGGCTGCGCCAGCGTAGGGGCGGCGTTCGTGCTGGGGCTGCTCATGTTCATCGGGCTCGCCGGGCGCGAGCCGCGCAGCGTGGGTCAGACCCTGTGGGAACTGATCTCCGTCGGTAACCTGCGGATCGACGTCGGCCTGCTGCTCGACCCGCTCTCAGGCGTCTTTGTCCTGCTGATCACCGGGGTCGGCTTCCTGATCCACATCTACGCGGTGGGTTACCTGAAGCACTCCCCGCCCGACCAGCGGCACGAGTCCGAGGCGACCGCGCGGCGGCGGTTCTTCGGCTACTTCAACCTGTTCGTGGCCGCGATGCTGGTGCTGGTCCTGGCCGACAACTACCTGCTGCTCTACTTCGGCTGGGAGGGCGTGGGCCTCGCCTCGTACCTGCTGATCGCGTTCTGGTACGGCCGGAACGCGGCGGCGACCGCCGGCAAGAAGGCGTTCCTGATGAACCGGGTGGGTGACGCCGGGTTCGTCATGGGGATCTTCCTGCTGATCGCGACCGTGGGGACGGTCAACTTCGGCGAGGTCTTCGCCAACGTGGCCGGCATGACCTCCACCACGGTGCTGGTGCTCGGCCTGCTGCTGCTGATCGGTGCCACCGGTAAGTCCGGCCAGTTCCCGCTGCACGCCTGGCTGCCGGACGCGATGGAGGGCCCGACCCCGGTCTCGGCGCTGATCCACGCCGCGACCATGGTCACCGCCGGGGTGTACCTGATCGCCCGGTCCAACCCGATCTTCTCGGCGAGCCTGCCGTTGCAGACCGTGGTGGTCAGTGTGGGCGCGGCGACCCTGCTGCTGGGCGCGATCATCGGCTGCGCCAAGGACGACATCAAGCGGGTACTGGCCTGGTCCACGGTGAGCCAGATCGGCTACATGTTCCTCGCCGTCGGGCTGGGCGGGGTCGCGTACGCCCTGGGCATCATCCACCTGCTCGCGCACGGCTTCTTCAAGGCCGGGCTGTTCCTCGGTGCCGGGTCGGTGATGCACGCCATGGACGACCAGGTGGACATCCGCCGGTTCGGCGGGTTGTGGCGGCTGATGCCGATCACCTGGGTCACGTTCGGCCTGGCCTGGTTGGCGATCATCGGGCTGCCGCCGCTCTCCGGCTTCTTCAGTAAGGACCCGATCATCGCCGCCGCGTTCGACCGGCCCGGCTGGACCGGCTGGCTCTTCGGCGGCGCGGCGGCGCTCGGCGCCGGCCTCACCGCGCTCTACATGACCCGGCTGTTCGTGCTGACCTTCCACGGCCCCAAGCGGTGGACCGAGGGCCAGCACCCGCACGAGTCGCCGCCGGTGATGACCGTCCCGCTGGTGCTGCTCGCCGTGGGTACAGTCTCCGCCGGCGCGCTGATGACCACCGCGCTGCCGGTGGTGGACTGGCTGGCGCCGGTGGTGGGTGATGAGGAGCTGCCGGCCGGCGCGCTGAGCCACGCTCAGGTGACGCTGCTGACCATGGCGGTGACCGCCATCGGTGCGCTCACCGGGTGGGCGCTGTTCCGCAACGGCACCGCGCTCGCGCCCCAGCCGGCCGGGGCCCTGGTCACCGCGGCCCGGGCCAACCTCTACACCGACGCGCTCAACGAGACGCTGTTCGAGAAGCCGGGCCGGTGGCTCACCCGGGCACTGGTCTTCGTGGACAACCGCGGCGTGGACGGGATCGTCAACGGCCTCGCCGCGGCCATGGGTGGCACCTCCAGCCGGCTGCGGCGCCTGCAGACCGGTTTCGTCCGCTCGTATGCGATGTCCATGCTGGCCGGCGCGCTGCTGATCGTGGCGGCCTTCGTCGCGGTCCAACAGGGATGGTTCACGTTATGACCGACTTTCCGTACCTGTCCGTGCTGACGCTGGCGCCGCTGGTCGGCGCCGGTGTGGTGGCGCTGCTGCCGCGCAGCCGCCCGGAGCTGGCCAAGCGGGTGGCGCTGGGCTGGTCGCTCGGCGTGCTGGTGCTCACCGGCCTGACCTGGTGGGCGTACACCGAGACGTTCCGGCCCGGCGACGACCGGCTCGCGCTGCGCGAGTCGTACCCGTGGATTCCGCACTGGGATGTCAACTTCACCTTCGCCATCGACGGGATCGGGCTGGTGATGCTGGGCCTGATCGCGGTGCTGGTGCCGGTGGTGATCCTCGCCTCCTGGAACGACGCCGACCCCTCCGCGGCCGACGCCGACCGGCCCGCCCCGAAGCGCTCGGTGCCGGCGTTCTTCGCGCTGATCCTGGCGCTGGAGTTCACGATCATCGGGGTCTTCGCCGCCGCCGACATCTTCCTCTTCTACGTGTTCTTCGAGGTCATGTTGGTGCCGATGTACTTCCTCATCGGCTCCTACGGCGGCGTGCGGCGGCAGTACGCGGCGGTGAAGTTCTTCCTGTACGCGCTGTTCGGCGGGTTGTTCATGCTCGCCGCCGTGGTCGGGGTCTGGGCCCTCGGCGAGCAGACCCTGGACTGGCAGCGGGTGCTGACCGACGTGGACTTCGCCACCGGCACGCAGCGGTGGTTGTTCCTCGGGTTCTTCCTCGCCTTCGCGATCAAGGCGCCGTTCTTCCCGTTCCACACCTGGCTGCCGGACGCCGGTGGCGCCGCCCCGGCCGGAGTGGCCGCGCTGCTGGTCGGGCTGCTGGACAAGGTGGCGACGTTCGGCATCCTGCGGTACGCGCTGCCGCTCTTCCCGGAGGCCGCGCGGTGGTTCGCGCCGGTGGCGCTGGCCCTGGCGGTGATCGGGATCATCTACGCCGCCCTGCTCGCCGTCGGCCAGCAGGACCTGAAGCGGCTGGTGGCGTACTCCTCGATCGCCCACTTCGGGTTCATCGGGGTGGGCATCTTCGCCTTCACCACCCAGGCCGGTACCGGCGCGGTGCTGTACATGGTGAACCACGGGCTCGCCACCGGCATGCTGTTCCTGGTGGTGGGCATGCTGGTGGCCCGCCGCGGCTCGGCGCTGATCAGCGACTTCGGCGGGGCGGGCCGGATGGTGCCGCTGCTCGCCGGGGCGCTCCTCTTCGCCGGCATGGCGTCCCTGTCGCTGCCCGGGCTGGCTCCGTTCATCTCGGAGTTCCTGGTGCTCGCGGGCACGTTCGCGGTGAACCGCCCGGTCGCGGTGATCGCCACCCTCGGGATCATCCTCGCCGCCGCGTACGTGCTGTGGATGATCCAGCGCACCACGCACGGGGAGCTGAACCCGAAGCTGCGCACGGTCTCGGGTATGGCCCGGGACCTGAACCTGCGCGAGAAGCTGGTGGTGGCGCCGCTGATCCTGCTGCTCATCGTGTTCGGCTTCTACCCGAAGCCGCTCACGGACGTGATCAATCCGGCGGTGGAGGCGACGCTGGCCGAGGTCGGGGTCGACCAGCCGGAGGCGCCAGCCAAGCTGGAGACCGAGGCCGCGCCATGAGCCACCCCACCCCGACTCGCGCGACCATGAGCCTGGGTTCATGGTCGGCGCCCGGAACGGCCACCCGCTTCACGATCGCCGGCCCTACCCCGGCCGGTCCCATGATCGCTGATTCCATGATCGTTGGCCCCATGGTCGTTGACCCCATGATCGTCGCTGAGGGGGACGAGTGAACAACTTCACGCTGCCGTCGATCGACTACGCGGCGCTCTCGCCTCTGCTCATCCTGTTCGGCGCCGCCGCCGTCGGGGTGCTGGTGGAGGCGGTCGTCCCGCGCCAACGGCGGTACGGGATCCAGTTCGGACTCTCCCTGGTCGCCGTCGTCGCCGCCCTGGCCGCGGTGCTCGCCCTCGCCGGCACGGAACGGGTCACCGCCGGTGGGTCGGTGACCGTGGACGGCCCGGCCCTGTTCATGCAGGGCATGCTGATGGTGGTCGGGGTGGTGGCGCTGCTGCTGGTCGGCGAGCGGTCGGCCCGGGTCGAGGCCGGCGGCGCGTTCGTCGCCCATCCGGCGATCACCGTCGGCTCCCTCGCCGACCACCGGCAGACCAAGCTGCCGGGCCTCACCGAGGTCTACCCACTCACCCTGTTCTCGCTCGGCGGCATGGCGCTGTTCGTGGCCGCCAGCGACCTGCTGGTGATGTTCGTGGCCCTGGAGGTGCTGAGCCTGCCGCTGTACCTGATGTGCGCGCTCAGCCGCCGCCGTCGCCTGCTCTCCCAGGAGGCGGCGGTGAAGTACTTCCTCCTCGGGGCGTACGCGTCCGGGTTCTTCCTCTTCGGCGTGGCGATGGTGTATGGCTTCGCCGGCTCGGTGGACTTCGACGCCATCCGCAACGCGGTGGAGACCTCCTCGATCAACCCGGCCCTGCTCTACGTCGGGCTGGCCCTGATCGTGATGGGACTGTTGTTCAAGGCCGCGACCGCCCCGTTCCACGTCTGGATCCCGGACGTGTACCAGGGCGCGCCCACTCCGGTCACCGCGTTCATGGCGGCGGGCACCAAGATCGCGGCGTTCGGCGCGCTGCTGCGCATCGCCTACGTGGCGGTCGAGCCGCTCGCCGACGACTGGCTGCCCATCCTCGGCACCATCGCGGTGCTGACCATGATGGTCGGCGCGGTGCTGGCGGTCACCCAGACCGACATCAAGCGCCTGCTCGCGTACTCCTGGATCGCCAACTCCGGCTACGTGCTGGTCGGGGTGCTGGTGGTCGGCCCGGAGGGCGCCGCCGCCACCATGTTCTACCTGGTCGCGTACGGCTTCGCGGTGCTCGCCGCGTTCGGCATGGTGTCGCTGGTGCGGGACCGGGACGGGGAAGCGACACACCTGGCCCGCTGGGCCGGCCTGGGCCGCTCCTCCCCGGTCCTCGCGGGCGCGTTCACCCTGGTGATGCTGGCGCTGGCCGGGATCCCGCTGACCGCCGGGTTCACCGCCAAGTTCGCGGTCTTCGGTGCGGCGATGTCGGCCGGAGAGGTGTGGCTGGTGGTGGCCGGGGTCATCAGCAGCGTGATCATCGCGTTCCCGTACCTGCGGGTGGTGGTGATGATGTGGCTCTCCGAACCCGGCGCATCCACCGCCCGGTTCGCCCTGCCCGGCGGCCTCACCGGCATCGCGGTGACCCTCGGCGTGGTCATGACGCTGCTACTCGGGGTGGCGCCGGGGCCGGTTCTGGACCTTGCGAACACAGCCGCCACCTTCCTCCGTTAGCGTGAGAGGTGTGTACGACATCGCTGACCCGCGCCTGGCGGCGTCGGTACAAGGTGTGTTAGAGCGGACCGAACGGCTCTTACGCGACGGGGTGACCAGTGCGGATCCGCTGGTCACGGAGGCGGCGCAGCACCTGGTGGTCGCCGGTGGCAAGCGGTTCCGTCCCCTGCTGGTGGCCCTGGGGGGTCACTTCGGCGATCCCGACGCCCCCGACCTTGTGACCGCGGCCGCCACCGTGGAGCTGACCCACCTCGCCACGCTGTACCACGACGATGTGATGGACCAGGCGCATGTGCGCCGGGGCGGGCCGAGCGCGAACGCGCGCTGGTCCAACTCGATCGCGATCCTGGTCGGTGACTACCTGTTCGCAAGGGCCGCGGATCTCGCCGCCGACCTCGGTACGGAGGCGGTGCGGATCCAGGCGCGCACGTTCTCGCGGCTGGTCCAGGGCCAGATCGCCGAGACCGTAGGGCCCCGGGGCGCCGACCGGGTGCAGCACTACCTCCAGGTCATCGTGGACAAGACCGGCTCGCTGATCGCGACCTCGGCCCGGTTCGGCGGGATGTTCGGCGGTGCGCCGCCGGAGATAGTGGAGGCGCTCGCGCGATTCGGCGAGACCATGGGGGTGGCGTTCCAGCTCTCCGACGACCTCCTGGACATCGCCTCCGACCCCTCGGAGTCGGGTAAGACACCCGGCACCGACCTGCGGGAAGGCGTACCCACGCTGCCGGTGCTGTACGCGCTCGCCGGCACCGACGCGGACGCGGCTTCGGTGCGGCTCCGCGAGATCCTGGCCGGCGGCGCGGTCACCGATGAAGCCCAGTTGGCCGAGGCGCTGGCGCTGCTGCGAGAGTCGGTGGCGCTCAAGCGCGCGCGGGAGACCGTGCGATGGTACGCCGAGCGGGCCCGCGCCGAACTGGCGCCGCTGCCGGATGTGCCCGCGCGGGCAGCGTTGGCGTCGCTGTGCGACTCGATCGTGGACCGGACGGGCTAACCTCGCCCACTGTCGACCAGGCGCCCCCACGGGTGTGAACCCGGTGTGGGCGTCCTGCTGTCATCTGCCGGACAGCCCCGTTGGTGCAACCGGGGCGCCCTGCTAGCGCAACAGGGGAGCCCTGCTGACCCAACAGGGGAGCCCTGCTAAACGTCGGCGCGTGTATAGGGGAGCCCGGTAGGAGGCGCGAACTTCAACCGGGGCGCCCGGCTGGGGCTAGAGGGCTAGCAGGGGCGCCCGGTAGCGGAAGCCAACTCAGCCGGGGCACCCTACCTGGGCCAGGAACCACCCGGGAGCACCGGCGGTGCAACCGGGGCGTCCTGCTAACGCAACCGGGGAGCCCTGCTAGCGCAACCGGGGAGCCCTGCTAGCGCAATAGGGGCGCCCTGTTAGGGCAACCGGGGCGCCCTGCTGGCGTAGCAGGGGAGCCCTGCTAAACCCCGGCGCGTGTATAGGGGAGCCCGGTAGGCGGCGCGAAGCTCAACCGGGGCGCCCTGCTGGGGCTAGAGCGGGAGCAGGGGCGCCCTGTTGCGGCCGAGCCCTGCGGCCGGGCGCCCTGCTGCGGCCCGTGCCCGGCCGGGGCGGCCGGCTGAAGGGGGGAGCGGAGGCGGCACAGCCAGCGAGCGCGCGGAGCGGCGAGCGCGCGGAGCGGCGGCGGGGGAGCGGCGAGCGCGCGGAGCGGCGACGGGGCGGAGCCGCGGGCGGCGCGGTGCGCAGTGGTGAGGGTTACCGGGTGGCCGGGGCGGCGAGCTGGGCCCGGTGGGCGTGCAGCAGGCGCCGGCCCAGCAGCATCAGCCCGGCCGCGAGCAGCATGCCGGTGGCGGCGGCCAACCAGGCGACCGGGTAGCCGGCGGTGGCCGCCGCCGCGCCGAACGCCAACGGCCCGACCGAACCTCCGGCGTACACCCCGGTCTGCGTGATCGAGGTGGCCGCCGCCGGCGCGTGCGGGTGCAGTTGTACCACGGCTACGTTTACCAGACCCGGGAACACCCAGCCGAACCCGAACCCGAGCAGTACCCCGATGATCAGGGCCACCGTGCCCGGCGCCGCCAGCAGCGCCAGCCCGACCGCACCGGTCAGCAGCAGGACCGCCACGATGCCGACATCGCCGCGCTGGCGCCGGCGGTCCACCAGCGCGCCCGCGCCCACCCGGGAGGCGATGCAGACGGTGCTGCCCAGGGTGAGCGTCAGTCCGGCCACGCCGGGCGCTACGCCCCGGCTGGCGGCGGAGTCCACCAGGAACGTGCCGAGCGAGCCGGCGCTCGCCGCCGCCAAGGCGACCGCGACGCCCACCACCACCAGGGCGCCGGTGGCCCGCTGGGGTGCCGTGCGCGCCGGGCCGGCGCGGACGCCGGTGGTCTGCGCGGGCGCCGCCGGTGTCAGCGCCAGTGTGGCCAGTGCGGCCGCCGCTGCCGCTGCGAACGCCCAGCGCCACCCGATGGTCAGGGCCACCGCCGGTACCGAGGCCCCGGCGAGGAGGGTGGCGGTGGGGATCGCGGCCTGCTTGATGCCGAACGACAAGCCTTGCCGGTGCGCCGGCACCGCGGCGAGCGTGGCATTGGCGGCGAGCTGGCCCAACCCGTTGGCGGCTGCTCCGGCGGCGAGAAGCAAGACCAGGGCCGGGTAACCCCGGGCGGCGACCGCGATGCCGAGCAGGCAGGCGGCGGCGAGGAGGATCCCGGCGCGGGCGCCGGTGCGGGCGCCGTAGCGTTCCACCACCACGCCGGCCGGCACCGAAGTGAGCGCGCTCACCGCGAAGTAGGCGGCCACCGCCAGCCCCAGGCCCGCCGGCGAGAACGCCAGCTCCTCGCCGATCTGTACGGCCAGGCCGCCGACGAGGAAGACCGGCATGACACAGACCACGGTGATGGCCGTGGCGCGCAGGGTGTAGCCGGCCGTCATCGCCGCGCCGGCCTCGCCGCGTCCGTGACCGCGGCCCCACCCGCCGCCGCGGCGTCCGGCGCGATGGTCGCCGCGTCCGGCGCAACGGTCGCGTCGGGGGCCGCCGCCGGCTCCGTAGCGGCGACCTGTCCCCGCGCGAGCCGGGCCGTCCGGACGTGCCGGAGCGCGTCCCCGCTGAAGATCACCAGCGCCAGCCAGACCAGCGTGAACCCGGCCAGCCGCGCCGGCGGCATCGGTTCACCGAAGCCGAACACGCCCAGCAGGAACTGCAGCGTCGGCGCCAAGTACTGCAGGATGCCCATGGCGCTCAGCGGGATGCGGTTGGCGGCGGCGGCGAAGAGCAGCAACGGCACCGCGGTGACCGCACCGACGCCCAGCACCAGCCCGGTGTGAGCGACGCCGGCCGTGCCGACCGAGGCCGCGCCCTGCGCGGTCAGCCACCACAGGTAGCCCGCCGCGGGTACGCACAGCAGCGCGGTCTCCACCAGCAGCCCCTCCATCGCCGGTGCGCCGACCGTCTTCTTCACCAACCCGTACAGTCCGAAGCTGCCGGCGAGCCCGAGCGCGACATACGGCAGCCGCCCGTAGTCGACGGCGAGCACACTCACCGCCACCGCCCCGATCCCGACCGCCAGCCACTGCCCGGCGCGCAGCCGCTCCCGCAGGACCAGCACTCCCAGCAGCATCGTGACCAGCGGCGTGACGAAGTATCCCAGGGACGCCTCCACCACCCGGTCGCTGTTCACGCCGTAGATGAAGGTTCCCCAGTTCGCCGCGATCAGTACCGCGCCGGCACCCATTCCGAGCAGGGTCCGCGGCCGGCGGACCAGCCGCCGTAGGTTGCCGGCCCGGTGCGCGCCCCGGAGCCACCGCGCCGCCCCCAGTAGCAGGGCGACGAACACCGCCGACCAGATCACCCGATGGGCGAGGATCTCCAGCGGCTCGGCCGGGAGGAGAAGTTTGAAGTAGACCGGAAAGACGCCCCACAGCAGGTAGGCGGCGACGCCGTATCCATAGCCACGCCGCGCCTGCGCCATGTGGCCACAGTACGGCTCAGCCGAGGACTTCCCCCGTTGGTGGCGATTTCCTATGGTGGAGGTCACCTGGGAGGTGCTGCGGTGATCGAACAGTGGCTGACCGGACCGCGCGGGCGGGGGAACGCCCCGGCACCTAGGGACCTCGTGCAGAGCGTACGGCGGGCCGTGCAGCTAATGGAGATCATCGGATCGGAGCCCGGCCTGACCGTCAAGCAGATGGCACGGCGGCTGGAGCTCAACTCCACCACCGCGTACCACCTCATCCGTACGCTGGTCTACGAGGGTTATCTGATCCGGGACGATCTGGGCAACTACCGGATGGGCCCGGCGGTCTCCGACCGGTTCCGTGATCTGGCCCGGGACCTGCGCGGGCCGGACGCGGTCGCGCACACGCTGCGCCGGGCCGTGGCCGAGTCCGGCTACAGCCACTACATGGCCCGGTTCGTCGGCGGCCGGGTGACCGTCACCGCGGTGGCCGAGGGTCCGTACTCGCCCTGGCTGGAGGAGCTGGTGCCGGGCTTTGACGACGGTGCCCACGCCACCGCCCTGGGCAAGGCCCTGCTGGCGATGCTGGAGCCGCACCGGCGCGAGCGCTACCTCAAGGAGTCCGGTATGCGGCCGTTCACCGACGCCACGTTCACCGAACCGGCGGCGCTGGAGGCGGACCTGCTCGCCGGCCGCAAGCGCGGGATGCAGATCGAGACCGGCCAGTTCCGCCCCGGCCTGGCCTGCGGCGCGGTGCCCGTGATCTCCGAGGGTGACCTCGCCGACCTGGCGGTGGTCGGGTGCGCGCTGCCGATCCGGGACTTCATGCAGTCGGCCAAGGAGGTGCGGGCCCGGCTGCACGTGACCGCGCGGCACCTCGCGCGGGTGCTGAGCCCGCCGGAGGGGGCGGACCCGGCCGCGGCGACCGAAGCCGCCTGAACCACACCGGCCCCGGCTGCGTGATGGGGTAAGAGGGTGGGCCCCGACCCTCCGAGGTGAGCCGGTGAATGATCACGACGTGGCGTTGCTGCGGACACTCCACGAGGAGCACGGTGACGCCCTCCAGGCGTACGCCCAGCGGCTGTGCCACGGCGACCGGCAGCGCGCCGAGGACCTGGTACAGGAGACGCTGCTGCGGGCCTGGCGGCACCCTTCGTCGATGGACCCTTCCCAGGGGTCGGTGCGGGCGTGGCTGTTCACCACCGCCCGGAACCTCGCCATCGACGCCTGGCGGCGCCGCAACGCCCGGGTCTCGGAGGTGGTGACCGACCAGGTGCCCGAACCGGTGCCGGACGTGGACGAGGCGGAGCGGGCGGTGGAGGCCTGGACCATCGCGGAGGCGCTGAACCGTCTCACCCCGGCTCACCGGGAGGTGCTGATGGAATGCTTCTACGAGGGCCGGTCGGTCGCTGAGGCCGCCAGCCGCCTGGGCATTCCGCCCGGCACGGTGAAGTCCCGTACCCATTACGCGCTGCGGGCGCTGCGGGTCGCGTTAGAGGAGGCGGGGGTGATCACGTGACCTGCCCGTTCGCCCACACCGACGGCGCGTATGTGCTGGGTGCGCTCCCGCCGGCCGAGCGTTCCGCGTACGAGAGCCACCTGGCTGAATGCGCCTCGTGTGCGGCCGCGGTGGCCCGGCTGGCGCCGGTACCCGGCCTGCTCGGCCGCGCCGACCCGGTGGCGCTGCGCCGGGAGGCGCCCAGCCCGCCCCGGCTACCGCGGCTCCTGCAGGCGATGACCGCGGAGCGGCAGCGCCAGCGCCGCACCCGGCGCCTGCGGCTCGCGGCGGCGGTGGCGGTCACCGCGGTGCTGGCGGTGGTCGGTACCGCTACCGCCCTGGGGCTCATCACCGGTGACCCGCAACCGCCGCAGGCCCAGTCGACCCGGGCCGAGGTATCGCCGACCGAGGCGATGTGGCCGGTCGAAGCGGACGTGCCGGTGATCGCCCGGGTAGGGATCACGCCGACCGACGCCGGCACCGAGGTGCTGCTGTACTGCGCGTACACCTCGCCACCACCGGAGCCGACCGCGCCGCCGACGCCACCGCCCGACCCATCTGCTGATCCATGGGCCGACCCGTCGGCCCCGCATGCGTTCTGGCTGGTCGCGGTCGGTGCTGACGGGTCCACCGAACCGATGGGATCGTGGTTGGCCGGTCCGGGCGACGAGTTGACCATGACCGGCATCACCAGGTATACCGGCGACGAGCTGGCCCGGCTGGAGCTGCACGGGTACGGCAAGGTGCTGCTCGTACTCGACCTACCGGGATAGCGGCCGACTTCGCCGAGCTTGGAGGCTCGTGGCCCCGACCGGGGCCACGAGCCTCCAAGCTCGACACGGGTCAGTTGACGAAGCGGTTCAGCAACCAGCTCGCCAGGCCGATCACCAGGGCTCCGAGCACGGCCGAGGGCCAGAAGTTCGCCACCTCGAACCCGATCCCGAGTTGCTTGGCGATCCACGCGGTCAGCATCAGCAACGCGCCGTTGACCAGCAGCGCGACCAGACCGAGGGTGAGAGCGTACGCGGCGCAACCGACGGTCTTGATGATCGGGCGGAGGACCGCGTTCACCACTCCGAAGATCAACGACACCAGTACCAGAGTGACTATCTTCGCGCCGACGGAGTCGTCGGTGAGCGCGATGCTCGCCTCCCGGCCGAAGACACTACCGATGACATTCTCGGAGAACAGGAGCGTGGCGATCCACATCGCGACCGCGCTGACGGCGAGTCTGATCACGAAACCCATGCAGGGGATCGTGCCATGCCCGCCGCGTCCGTGCTGTCCCCGATCATCCCGCTCGCTGTCCCGCCAACCGGCACCGGCTTGGCGAGCGCCGACGGGTGATGGTAGGACGGGCAGTGATAAGACAGGAAGGGACCGATGTCGCCGGCCCCGGGCGCCCCGGCGACTGTGTAGGTTGTACGCGACGGGCCGCCGCGCCGAGACGTTGGAGGAGGTGGCCGTGACCGAGTGGGCCCCGGCCACTGAGGCCGAGGTGGCGATGCGGGACGCCCTGCGCGCCGACGACCAGGAGCTCTACTTCCGGATCCTGGCCCGGGTGGAGCTGCTGCTGCCGGTCTCGTCAGACGCGATCGCCGGGCGGGCCCCCATGGGCTGGGGGACCTGGACCGCCGGCAACCGTACCCACGTGCTCGCCTTCACCTCACCGGAGGCGATGCGCGCCTGCCTGGCCGAGCACGCCGGCTCGGCCCGCCGGATCCCGTACTACGAACTGGCCGCGGCCTGGCCCAACCTGGACTGGTGGCTGGCGGTCAACCCGGGCCTACCGATCGAGGGGTACCTGCCGGCCTGGTTCGTCTCTCAGCTCGCCCGCGGCGACGTACGGCTGCCCGGCCGCGGCGGTACCGCCCAGGTGCCGGCCGCCCGGGCGGAGACCCTCGCCCGACCGGAGCGGGAGCCGCTGCGGCTGCCCCATCGGGCGGGCCGCGCCCGGGTGCCGGTATCGGCCCAGAGCCGCCCAGAGATGTTGCTGGAGGCGGCGCCGGCGACCGCCGAGCCGGCGAGCACCGCCACCGCGGCGCCGCCGGCCACCTCGCCGCCAACGGTCCCGATCCAGGCCGCGTCCGCGAGGCCCACACCGCCGCCCGAGGCCCCCGCCGCCGATCCACCGGCGCCGGCCCCGGCCGCGCCGGCCGCCGAGCCGGACCCGCTGGCGGGCTTCGAGCCAGCCAACGACCTGGAGGCGCAGCTCGCCCAGGCGGCCTCTTCCGGCAGCCCGGACGGGTTCCTCTCCGTGCTGCTGCTGGCCAAGGTGCTGCTGCCGCTCGCCGAGGACGCAGACCCGGCGGTACGCCCGGGCGAGCCCGGGTTCGTCTGGCGGACCGAGACCATCGACGACCGCCCGTACGTCGCGGTGTTCACCTCCCCCGAGCGGCTCGACGCCCACCTGGAGGCGCCGGCCGAGGTGATCGGCATCCGGTTCATGCAGCTCATCCGCGCCTGGCCGGACGAGGAGTGGTCGCTGGCGGTGAACCCGGGTACGCCGATCGGGGCCACGCTGCCGGGGCGGCAGATCGCCGGCCTGGTCAGCTCCGCCGCCGAGGTGGGGCTGGACGACGACGCCGGAGAAGCGGGTGAGTCGGCCACCGCCGGCGCCACCACCGGCGGCGCCGCGTCCAGCACACCGGTGTCGATGCAGAAGGTGATCGCCCCCAGCCAGGTGGGCTGGTACCTGGAGCGCGGCTACGACCGGGTCTCCGGCTTCGTGCACCGGGCACAGGAGGTGGCGCACCTGAAGACACCGTCCGCGCTGGTGGCCGGGCTCGGCCTGCGCTACGACGGCTCACCGTTCGACCCCGAGGCGGAGGAGGTGTTCGTCCTGCGCTGGCAGGCGTACTGCCCGCACCTGTACCGCATCCCCTACGGTGGCCGGACCGAGGCGGCAATGGCCGCGATGCAGGGCTGGGTGATCGAGCGGGCGCCGTTTCGGGGCAACGGGTTCGCCCCGGCCGACAGTGGGGACGTGATCGCCGAGTTCAAGGTCGACAGTATCCGGTTGCCGCACGGGGCGGAGCTGTGGCGCCTGAGCCGCGACGGTGACCAGCGGTTGGTGGCGAAGCTGGACGCGGACGGACCCACCTGGCGGCGGGCGGAGGAGTCCTGATGCGCGACGGTTACCTGGCCCGCTGGCGCGGCATGGACTACGAGGCCAGCCCGGACGGCGACTCGGTGCGGTTGTACCGGCCCACCGAGGCGGACGGCTTCACCCAGGTCCGGGAGGGCCGCTACGTCCGGGTGGTGCCGCTGGCCGAGCTGGAGGGCCTGTCGTACGTCCGCACGGTGTGCATGTGGCGGGGGGAGCCGTTCATCGTGCTGGCCGAGCACGACAACTGGCTGCGGCTGGAGTACACCGGCGGCAAGGCTCCGGTGGCGCGCTCGCTCGGCTTGGAGGAGTTCGAGTTCGGCGTCTACCAGGGTTGGGTGCCCGCGGCCGAGGTCACCGACCTGCGCGAGCACCGTGCCTGAGCCGCGGACGGGGCGTGACGGCGTGGCGGCGGGGAGACGGCGCCGCTGGCTGGCGATCGGTCTGGTCGGCGGGTGGGCGCTGATCGTACTCGCCCTGGCGGTGTGGGCATCGGCCTCCGGCCCGGCGACGGTGCGGGCACAGAGCGACCTCGCCACCGGCCGGCAGGCCCTCGACCGGGCGGTGGAGACGCTCCGGGAGCGGGCCGGTACCCCGGTGGAGGTCGGGCAGTACGAGGTCACCACCGGCTGCCGGCTCACCGTGGCCCGTCGGGGCACCGAGGTGGAGCGGGTGGTGACCGTACGGGTCCCGGCCGGGACCGAGCCGGCGGCGCTGGCCGGGCTGGCCGAGCGGGTGCCGGCGGAGTGGTCGGCGCAGTACTTTACGCGCAGCGGCCGGCTGCGCGCTGACGCGGGCGACTTCGTGACGGTGGTGGGTGAGGCCACCGGCCCCGGTGAGCTGCGCCTGACCGTGTCCACCGGCTGCCGGCCGGGCTCTGACCCCGGCCTGCCGGACGATCAGTAGACGAGGACGCGGGTCTCCGGCGCCAGCGCCTCCTCCACGAAGGACGCGGCGCCGGCGATGGTGATGCCCGGGAGAAGGTCCGCCTCGGTGATCTCGCGCCGGGCGGCGCACTGGGTGCAGACCGTCACCCGCCCCCCGGTGCGGACCGCCTCCAGCAGGTCGGGCAGGGGCGCGGTATGCGGCAGCGTGAACTCGGCCGCGCGGCCGGGTAGGGCGAACCAGGCCGATTCTCCGGTGAGCCACAGCGAGACGCGGGCCCCGGCGGCGACCGCGGTCGCCGCGACCGTGAACGCCTGCGCGCACCGCTCCGGCGCGTCCGTCCCGGCGGTCGCCTTAACCAATAGGCTCGATGCCATGCCGTCCAGCATAGGTGGGCGGGTGCGTAGGATCGGGACCATGGTGACCGAGATCGGCTTCGTGAGCCTGCTGGTGGCCGGCTTCGGAGTGCTCGCCGGGGGTCTGGTCTACCTCGGCGTCCGGCTGGCCCGGGGGCGCCGATGAACCCCAACGGGGTGCCGCCGCCCTGGCTCAACGCCGCACCGGTGGAGCCGTACCCGTACCCGGACTCCGACGATCCGGCCGCTGAGCCGGCCCCGCATCCGGCGCTGGCCGGCCTGCGGGAATACATCGGCCGGTGGCGGGGTCGGGGCCGCGGCGGCTACCCGACCATCGAGGACTTCGACTACGCGCAGGAGATCCGGATCAGCCACGACGGCCGGCCGTTTCTCGCCTACGAGTCGCGGGCGTGGCTGCTCGACGAGGACTCCCGGCCGATCGCCCCGGCGGCCCGGGAGAGCGGGTGGCTGCGGCCGGTGATGGCCGACGGCGAACCCACCGGGGAGATCGAGGCGCTGCTCTGTACCCCCACGGGGATCATGGAGCTGCACTACGGTCAGCTGGACGGGACCAAGCTGGAGCTGGCCACCGACGCGGTGATGCGTACCGCCACCGCCAAGGAGGTCAGCGCCGGCCGGCGGCTGTACGGGATCGTGGGTGGCGAGCTGCTCTACGCCCAGGAGATGGCCGCGGTCGGGCACGGGCTCGCCCCGCACCTCTCCGCCCGCCTCACCCGCTTCTGACCCAAAGCTCCCCGCCTCTCGCCTCAACAGGGCGCCCCTGCTGTTGCTCTAGCCCCAGTAGGGCTCCCCGGTTGAGGTTGAGGCTTTCAGGAGGGCGCCCCGGTTGGGGTTGCTTGGTTAGGAGGGCGCCCCGGTTGAGCTGGCTTTGTTAGCAGGGCTCCCCGCTTGGGGGGTTGATGCTCAACAGGGCGCCCCTGCTGTTGCTCTAGCCCCAGTAGGGCGCCCCGGTTGTGGGTTGCGGTGGGTTGCGGGTTTGCGAGATGCGGGTTGCGGGGTTGGCGGCTAGTCGGACAGCAACGGGTAGATGTAGTCGACCGCGACCGGGACTCCGCGCGAGTACGTACCCGCTCGCAGCCGCAGCTGGGTGATCTCCGCGTCCGCCGGCAGGTCGTACCGGAGCACGGCGGTCGCCGCCTCCCCCGGCGCTAGCGAGCCGAACGAGTCGGAGCCGGTGGAAGTGGGCAAGTGCCGGGCCCCTGGTGAGACGTGCAGGCTCTGGGCGTTGCTCGGCACCGCCACCTCGCTCTCGCCGGTGTTGCGCGCGCCGAGGGTGACCTCGCACAGCAGCCCGTGCCGGGCATCCTCGTGCGGTCCACACCGGACCTGGTGTACCACGAACGAGACCGCACCGTCCTGGACCGGCTCGCCGAGGTGGTGGGTGATCGCCGGCTCCGCGGTCGCGTAGTCGCGCACCAGGAAGGCGATCCCCGACGGGCCGAGGATCAGCAGCGCCAGCCCGGTCGTGGCGATCAACGCCAGCAGGCCACCGCGGTAGCGCGGAGGATCGGCGTCTGGCACGGTGCGGGCTGGCCGGATCACCGTACGCCCAGTGGTGCGCCGATGTCCCCGGCGCGGAACCTCAGCCATCGCCCCCCCGTGCGGCAGCGCTCACCGGCACCGTCCTCAGCCGAGGTTAGCGCCCCGGCGCCGGGTGATCCGCCGGTTTCCAGGGAAAGCCCACTCGGTCAGACCGGGAAGCCGAGCAGCTCCTGTGCGGCGAGCGTGTGTTCCGGGCTGCGGGGCAGCTCTTTGCCGTCCAGGGCGCGCAGCGGCACCAGGCCGCGGACCGAGGAGGTGAGCCACACCGCGTCGGCGTCGAACAGCTCGGCCGGGCGGATCAGCCGCTCCTCCGCCCGCCACCCCAGGGCCGGGGCGTGGTCGAGTAGCCAGCGCGCGGTGGTGCCGGGCAGGATCCCGGTGGGCTCGGCGGGCACCGTGTAGAGGGTGCCGCCTAAGAGCCACACCAGAGAGGAGGTGGGCGCCTCCAGCGCGTACCCGTCTGCGGAGACCCACAGCACGTCGTCCACACCCTGCCGCGCCGCCCACCGCTGGGAGGCCATGTTCACCGCGTACGAAAGGGACTTCACCCCGCCGAGCAGCCACGGGGCCGCGGGCCGGGTCGCGGCAGCCAGGCCGAGCGTGGCGGTGACCGCGGCCGCGCCCTCGCGGCGGATGGCGCGTACCGCCGGGCCCACCGGGGACAGCGTGGCGAAGACCGTGACCGGGCCGTACGCCGCGCCCGGCAGCGGCTCGGCGCCGCGGGTGCAGACCAGCCGCAGGGCTCCCTCGTGCGCTCGGGGCCAGGCGGCGCAGGCGGTAGCGGCGAGCTCGGCGAGGGTCTCCCGCGGGGGCAGGTCGAGATCCATCAGCGCGGCGGAGCGGGCCATCCGGTCCAGGTGCGCGTCGAGTAGCCACGGCTGCCCGTCGCGCACGTGGAGGGTCTCGAACACCCCGTCACCGCGTACCACACCGAGGTCATCGGCGCGCAGCAGCGGCGTGTCCGGCGGGACCACGCCGCGGCCGAGCATCGCCACGACCTTCTCACCCGGCGGGCCGGGGAGGGCCTCGGCGGTCGGATCGGGCGTGACACCGGACACGCCAGTAGCCTACCGGGTGCGGATCAGATCAGGGCGTTCACGATCTCGCGGGCCAGCGGTTCGTGCTTGGCGTAGTGGTTGGGGTACGCCGACTTCTGCACCGCCTGCGCGGCCACCGTGACCGGCATCCCGCGCCAGCCGGGGACCCGCTTCAGGGCCTCGTAGAAGACGCGGGCCGAGTACTCGGGGTCCATGCACTGCTTGACCGTGCCCCAGCCCATGCTCGGGCGCTGCTGGAACAGGCCCACCGAGTCGTGGTCGTTGCCGCTGCCGTCGTGGTCGTAGTTGAACGACTTGGGGATCCGGTCGCTGGCCAGCACCCGCAGGTAGCTCTCCTGCAGCGCGGTGGCGATCGCGATCACGTACGCGTACTTCGGCAGGCCCATCTCCTGGCCGACCCGCACGATGACGGCGGCGTGCTCCATCTGCCGCTGGTTCAAGCCCCCGACCGGCTCGGGGATCTCCGGCTCATCGGGCTCGTCGGCTTCTGGTTCGGGTTCGGGCTCCTTCTCCGGCTCGGGCTCCGATTCGGACTCCTGCTCCGAAGAGGGCTCCTCCCCGGAGTCGGAGTCCGGGTCCTCGCCGGAGTCACCGGAGTCGCCCGGCTCGCCGTCCTGGCGTTCCGGGTCCTGGCCCTCGCCGACTTCGCCGTCCGAGTCTTCGGCGGCGGCCAGGTCCGCGGCCCCGGAGCGGTCCGCCGACCGGGACGGGGCCAGGAGCTCGATCATCCGCTCGCCAGCGGGCTCGCCGAACGGGTCGAGCGCGACCACGGCCGGGTGGGTGCCCGGCACCGGGCCGGTCGCGAGCATGGCGAGCAGCACGAGCGTCAGCCCGACCCGGCGGAGCCGGCCGCCGGCCGGGTCGACCAAGCGGTGACTGCCGCCGCGGCCGGCGGTCTGGAACGCGTCCCACACGGTGCGCGCCACCGGGTGGGACACCAGCCAGTCGCGGAGGAGGTGGACAGCGGGCAAGAATGGAAGGCCGGTGGCCCGGCCGTACCGCTGGTAAAGCCGGATCCGCGTCAGCGGTCCGAGTCGACGGGGCGAGGCCCCGCGATTGGGGTGACAACGGTACCGGCGGGGGTGGGGCCACCGGCGGGGGAACCGGGGGTACACGCCCGCCAAGGCTAGGCAGCTTTTCAACGACAAAACAGCAGGTCAGGGCGTGTGCTCGCTCACTTTCCGCGGTGCGTTCGACGCGGATGGCGCGCATCGGTGCGGCTCAACGCAGCGCCTGACTTATCTGACTAATCGGATATTGAGAAAGGTTGGGTGCCGCTCGGTACCGGTCCTCGCACTATCATCGAGCGGTGCCCCAGCCATCGCTGGCCGACCTCCTCCGTGCGCGCGGGATGCGGATGACCCCGCAGCGGCAGTTGGTGCTGGACGCGGTGCGGCAGCTCGAGCACGCCACCCCGGAACAGGTGCACGCCGTGGTCGTGCGCCAGGCCGACTCGGTGAACATCACCACCGTCTACCGCACCCTGGAACTGCTGGAGGAGCTGGGACTGATCACCCACACCCACTTGTCGCACGGCGCCACCACGTACCACCCGGTCGAGGCGAAGTCGCACGCCCACCTGGTCTGCCGGCGCTGTGGCATCGTGGAGGGCGTGGACCTGACCCTGGTGCAGCCGCTGGCCGACGCGGTGGCGGCGGAGCACGGCTTCGAGATTGACATCCCGCACCTGGCCCTGTTCGGGTTGTGCGCGACGTGCCGAGCGGAGGTGGCGGCGTGAGTACGGTCGCGGTGGAGGCGCTCGACCCCACCTCGCCGGATGCCGGGGTGGCCGCACACTACGGCGACCCACTGCGCGAGCAGCGGGTGCTCGCCCGTGAGGTAGGCGTGGTCGACCGGTCCCATCGCGGCGTGGTGGCGGTGCCCGGCGAGGAGCGGCTCGGCTGGCTGCACAACCTCACCACCCAGCACCTGGCGGCGCTGAGCGCCGGCGAGGGCTCAGAGACCCTCGTCCTCTCCCCGCACGGGCACATCGAGCATCACGCCGTGCTCGCCGAGGACGGCGGCACCACCTGGCTGGACACCGAGCCGGGCGCGGCCGGGCCGCTGGTCGAGTTCTTCCAGCGGATGCGGTTCCTGACAAGGGTGGAGCCGCGCGACGCCACCGCGGAGCGGGCGGTGCTCTCGCTGGTCGGCCCGCAGGTGACGACCGCGCTGACCGCGCTGGGCGTGGGGGAGCTCGCCAGCCCCGAGGTGTTGCCGGTGCCGCCGCCGAAGTTCCGCACCGGCACGGTGCCACCGCTGCCCACCGCCCGGTACACGGTAGCCCAGCTGGGAGACGGGCTGGCCCGCCGGGGCCGGCTCGGGGTCGATCTGCTGGTGCCGCGCGAGCGGGTACCGGAGGTGCTCGCCACGCTGGCGGAGGCCGGGGTGCCCCGGTGCGGCCTGTGGGCCTACGAGGCGCTGCGGGTCGCGGCCAAGATCCCGCGAGTCGGGGTGGATACCGACGAGCGCACGCTGCCGGCCGAGGCGGAGTTGGTGGGTGTCGCGGTGCACCTCGAGAAGGGCTGTTACCGGGGGCAGGAGACGGTGGCCAAGGTGCATCACCTGGGCCGCCCACCCCGGCGCCTGACGCTGCTGCACCTGGACGGGATGACCAGCGACCAGCTTCCGCCGCCGGGCACGGAGGTGACCGCCGACGGACGCCGGGTCGGCGTCCTCGGCACCGCCGTGCACCATTACGAGCTGGGCCCGATCGCGCTGGCGCTGGTGCGCCGCACGGTCACCGAGGGCACGACGCTGCGGGTGGCCGACGCCACCGCCCTCCCGGCGTAATCGCCCGGCCGGGGGCGGCCGCCGGATGGGAGGTACGCGGTGACCGGCACTCTGATCACGGTGGCGCCGACCGGCGCCGAGGCGTCAAAGGCGGAGCTGCCCACGCTGCCGGTGACCATGGAGGAACTGGTCGCCACCGCCCAGGACTGCCGTGCGGCCGGAGCCGCCGTCATCCACGTGCACCTGCGGGACGCGGACGGCGCGCCCACGCTCGACCTCGGCCGGCTGCGGGAGGCGGTGGCCGCGCTGCGGTCAGCCACCGACCTGGTGGTACAGCTCTCCACCGGCGGCGCGGTCACCGACACCGAGCCCGACCGGCTGCGGGTACTGGAGGCGGTGCCCGACATGGCGTCCTGCACCATGGGCACGGTCAACTTCGGTGAGGACGTGTTCGCCAACCGGTGGAGGTTCATCGTCTCCCTGCACACCCGGATGCAGGAGCTGGGCGTCGTCCCGGAGTACGAGATCTTCGACCTGGGCCACCTGTGGTCGCTCGCCCGGCTGCTGGACCGGTACGGGTTGCCGGCCGGCGGGCACGTGCACGTGGACCTGGTGATGGGTGTCCCCGGCGGGATGCCCGGCACCACCGCCGCCCTGGTGGCCTGCGTGGCTGCCCTCCGGGATCTGCCGGAGGGCACGACGTTCTCGGCTACCGGCATCGGGCGTACCACCCTGCCGGTGATGCTGGCGTCACTCTCGGCCGGCGGGCATCTGCGGGTCGGGATGGAGGACACCCGCTGGTACGCGCGCGGCGAGGCGGTGCAGTCCAACGCCCA
Source organism: Natronosporangium sp. (assembly GCA_035304685.1). GTDB lineage: Bacteria > Actinomycetota > Actinomycetes > Mycobacteriales > Micromonosporaceae > Natronosporangium. Next base: position 22,802 of record DATGPS010000024.1, read on the forward strand.
ACTCGTGGCGCGCGCGTCCGCGCTCGCGCGGATCGCGCAGCGCCCGCCGCTCACCCCGGCCGAGGCCCGCGACCTGCTCCGCCTCCCCACCTGAGCCGCCCGCCCCGCACCGGAGCTAACCCACGCGGCGGGTGGGCCGGTCCGCAGCTTGGGGGGTTGGGTGGTGATCCACTGGGGGTACACATACCCGTAAAGCGGTCTTTCCGGGCGCCATCCAGCCCCCCAAGTTGCCCAAGCCCCACCCGATCCGCCCTCGATCGGGTGACGTGGGGCAGCTCACGCTAACTAAAGCAAGCAAACGCTTGCTGGAGTTAGCGCGACCGGATACCGTCAAAGACATGGGGGAGCACACACCACGCGACATAGGCTGGGATATCGGGCATTTCATCCGAGACCTGCGCCGCAGTGCCGGGGTGTCCCTGCGACAGCTCGCCGACCGGGCCGGCGTCAGCAACCCCTACCTCTCCCAGATCGAGCGTGGCCTGCGCAAGCCGAGCGCCGAGGTGCTGCAGCAGATCGCGGCCGCGCTGCGTGTCTCCACCCCCGTGATGTATCTGCGGGCCGGGCTGCTGGACGCCCGGGACCGGGATGGTGTGCTCGCCGCGATCGCCGCTGATCCGGACCTCACCATCGCCCAGAAGCAGTCCTTGAGTCAGATCTACGAGACCTTCCGGCGGGAGAACACCCGCAACAAGGAAGGCGGGGAACCCGACCCGGGCGACCCGCACCAGGGGGAACCACACCATGCGGGACCTCACGCAGAGGGAACCGCACCGAGGGGACAGATAGAGGAGGGATCGAAGTGACGAGGTCCAAGACCGAGTTGCGAGCCAGGGCAGAGTTGCCGGCCGCCGTCTACGCGGCCGCGGGCGCCGGTGACCTGGCGTACCAGCGCCTGCGCAAGCTTCCGGAGGCCACCGCGCGCACCCTGCGCACGGCCGGCCAGACCGCGGGCGCGCTGCGCGAGCGGCTGGTCAGCCGGGAGCTCACCGCCGAGCTGAGCCAGATGCGGGTCAATGCGCGGCGGCGGGCCGAGGCGCTGGCCGCCCGGGCGGCGAAGGCGCAGGAGCGGGCGGTCGCCGGCTACCGGAACCTGGTAGCGCACGGGGAGCAGGTGGTCAACCAGCGGTTCGGCGCGACCACGGGGCACGCCGAACCCACCAAGGTGGAGGTCGTCGTGGGTGAGCCCGAGCGTGCGGGCGAGCCCGACGACGAGCGGGAGACCCCGGCCGTCTCGGCCGGGCCACCCACCACCACGGCGCCGCGTAGGGCGTCCGGCTCCACGACCCGGGGGGCTAGCAAGGCCGGCCCCAGGGCGCCGAGCCGGCGGGCCGCGGTCTAGCCGCGCCGCCGGGCTGCTGCCGGCCCCCGGGTGCTTCGACGGCCCTGGGGCCGGCAGCATAGGCTTCGTCTATGTGGCACGTGGCGGTGACCAATGCGATCTACGACGCGCTGACCGTCATCACGCTGGTGATCGGGCTGGTCGCCCTGATCAACTGCGCGCTCCAGCGCGCCGACGCCTTTCCGGCGCTCGGCACGCTCCAGAAACCGGCATGGCTGGCGATCATCGGTGGGAGCACCTTCATGGTGCTGTGCCTGGAGGGCGCCACCTTCGGCACCGGGGCCCGGCCCATGTTCGGCCTGCTGTTCAAGCTGATCGCGTTGGGCGCCTCCGCGCTCTACCTGCTCGACGTACGCCCCGGCCTGCGCGACATCAGCGACGGGCGCGGACCATGGTGAGGCGCGGGTAGGCTTCCCAGCCATGGGCATTACCCATCACGGCCGGACCGAGCGGCTCGACCTGGCCGACCCCACGCTGCGCGAGTGGCAGTGTGCGGTGCTGTACTCCGGCCCGGAAGGCATCGTGCTGGACCGGTCCGCCTTCTATCCGGGCGGCGGGGGCCAGCCACCCGACCACGGGGTGTTGCTGTGGCAAGGGGTGCAGACCCGGATCGTCGGCACCCGCAAAGGCGACGATCTATACCTGATCCCCGAGGAGGGCGACCCGGTCCCGCCGGCCGGCACCGCGGTCACCGGCGCGGTCGAGGACGAGCGGCGCACCCTGCTGATGCGTACCCACTCCGGGCTGCACGTGCTGTGCGGGGTGGTGTTCCGGGACTTCGGAGCCCTGGTCACCGGCGGAAATATGCAACCTGGAGAAGCCAGGATGGACTTCAACCTGCCGCAGGTGCCGGCCGACTTCAAGTCCCGCCTGGAGGATCTGGTCAACGCTGAGATCGCGGCCGACCGGCGGATCGAGGTGCGCGTCCTGCCGCGGGAGGAGGCGCTGGCCATCCCGGACATCGTGCGTACCCAGGCGGCGCTCATCCCGCACGATGAGCCGGAGATCCGGGTGGTGGACATCGTCGGGCTGGACTCCCAGGCCGATGGCGGCACCCACGTCGCCTCCACCGCCCAGGTGGGCCGGGTGCGGGTGACCAAGGTCGAGAGCAAGGGCCGGGCCAACCGCCGGGTCCGCCTGCGACTGGAGTGACCGCCCCGGGGTTGCGCATGGGCCTGGGTTGATCTACCCGCGTGCGGTCAGGACGAGTCCCGCACGATCAATTCGGTCGGCAGCACCACCGACTCCTCGATCCGCTCGCCGGCGAGCAGCCGCAGCAGTTGCCGGGCGAGCGTCTGGCCGATCCGTTCGATCGGCTGCCGCACCGTGGTCAGTGGCGGGTCCATGTACTGGGCGATCCCGCTGTCGTCGAACCCGACCACGGCCACGTCGTCCGGGACCCGCCGTCCGGCCTGCCGCAGCGTACGCAGGGCGCCGTGGGCCATCAGGTCGGAGGCGGCGAAGACGGCGTCCAGCTTGGGGTCGTCCTCCAGCAACTGGCGCATCGCGGTCTCCCCGGACTTGCGGGTGAAATCCCCCATCGCCACCACCGAGCGGCGCCCGGAGCCGGCGAGCACCTTCCGGAAGGCCGCCAGCCGGTCCAGGCCCGCGACCATGTCCTGCGGGCCGGCGATGGTGGCGATCCGCCGCCGGCCCCGCTCCAGCAGGTGTTGTACCGCCGCCGCCACGCCGCCGTGCTGGTCGACCTCGACGTACGGCACCCGGGAGCGCCCCAGCGGCCGGCCGCTGCACACCACCGGTACCCCGGCCCGGGCGAGCATGTCCGGTAGCGGGTCGGCGCCGTGGATGGAGGCGAAGAGCACCCCGTCCACGTGCCCCCCGGTGGTGTACCGCTCCGCGCGCTCGTGGGCGGCGGCCGAGCCCACCAGCATCAGCACCAGCTGCCGGTCCGCCGCTTCCAGTTCCTGGCTGACACCCCGGACCACGCCCGGGAAGAACTGGTCGTCGGAGAAGACCCGGTTGGGGGTCTCCGGCAGGATCAGGGCCACCGAGCCGGTCCGCTGGGTCACCAGGGTCCGGGCGGCGAGGTTCGGTACGTAGCCGAGTTCGGCCACGGCCCGGTGGACCGCCTCCCGGATCGGTTGGGCGACGGTGGTGGAACCGTTGACCACCCGGGAGGCGGTGGCCCGGGACACGCCGGCGCGCCGGGCCACCTGCTCCAGAGTGGGGCGACTGGGCGTCACGTCGTGCATGATGCCATGCCCCGGAGCCCTTCCGGGTCAGCGCCGGAAGTGGAACCAGTCCACATTGACGTACTCCTGCGGCTGGCCACTGGTGAACGTGAGGTACACCGTGTGGGTGCCGGTGACCGGCGTGACGTTGCCCGGGACCTGCACCCAGTTGGTCCACCCACCGGTGTTGGCGATCGCGAAGCTACCGATCGGTGGGCTGGTCGGGCTGCCGATCCGCACCTCGACCAGACCGCTCACTCCGCCGGGTGCGCCGGAGGCGACCCGGGCCACGAAGTCCAGCGGTGGGGTGGAGCCGAAGTTGACCCCGTCGAACCGGACCCAGTCGCCGTTGGCGATGTGGCCGATGTAGGAACCGTCCAGCACGACCGTGCCGTGGTTGGCGTTGAACGACTCGGCCTGGATCGGGGCGTACGCGTCGCGGGCTCCGCCCGGCGGCGGCGTGGTGGGTGGCGGCGTGGTAGGCCCACCGCCCCCGCCGCCGCGGTACCAGACCGCGACGTAGTCGACGAGCATCGGGTGGCCGGGCTGGGTAGCCGCGGTCGGCGTGGTGAAGCCGGCGACCCCGTCCGGGAAGCCGCCCCCGATCGCCACGTTCAGGATGATGAAGTAGCCGGCGTGGCTGGTCATCTCCGCCCAGGTGGCCGGCGGTAGCTGGTTCTGGCTGACGCTGTGGTACTGCTGTCCGTCCACGTACCAGCGCAGCTGGTTCGGGGTGACGCTGGTGTCCCACTCGAACGCGTAGGTGTGGAAGTTGCCCGGGCACGGGCTCCCGGGACAGGCCCGGCTGTTCCCGATGCCGTTGAACTCGTTGCACGGCCCGCCGGGGGCGACCCCACAGTGGAGTACGCCCCAGACCTGATTGAGCCCGTTGACGTTCTCCATCACGTCGAACTCGCCACCGCCCGGCCAGTTGTCGAAGCTGCTGCGGTAGGGCGAGTTCAGGGCCCAGAACGCCGGCCAGTAGCCGAGCGCCGCGTTGCCGGTCACCGCCGGCAGGCGCAGCCGGCCCTCGATCCGCATCACGCCGCCCGGCGGCGGCCGGAAGTCCTGCCGGTTGGTCTCGATCCGGGCGGATGTCCAGCTGCCGTTGGGGGCGCGCAGCGGGGTGATGCGCAGGTTCCCGGAGCCGTCCAGGCTCACGTTGGCTGGATCGTTGGTGTGGTAGGCGATCTCACCGGTGCCCCAGTTGGGTGGGCCGCCGGGGTAGCCGTGGCCGATGCTGAACCGCCAGTTGGTGCTGGACGGTAGCTGGCCAGCCGGCCCGTCGAAGTCATCGGCGAAGGCCAGAGTCCAGCCCGGTGGGGTGGCCGGCACGCTGGCGCGCGCGTCGGCGGTGACCGCCACCAGGGCGCCGGCCAGCAGTACGGTGACGCTGGCACCGGCGAGCAGCCTGGTCCAGAGTCTTGCGGGGGGAATCGCGTACGGTCTCATGAACCTCTCCCTCGTACGCAGGGCGGGAGAGCGCTCTCAGCAAGTGCGCTCTACCTGGGTGCTTATCCGTGAGAGCGCTCTCAGGGCGTACCGTAGGGGTATCAGATGAAGTAAGCAATGTCAATAAGTTGATGTCTTGCGGGCACACCTAGGTCGCCGGATCGGCCAGGCGGGGCCCCGGGTGGCCGGGCGGATCAGCCGGTCCGCAGCGCGGCGAGCAGGTCGGCCTCGCCGCTGACCTCCAGCACGTCGAACGGCACCCGGCCCCACAGCGCCAGCAGCAGATCGCTCACCGTCCCGCGGGCCATCACCCGGGTGCGGTGCTCGTCATGGTCCAACCAGGTGGCGGTGTCCAGCAGCGCCACACCCGCGCCGCGTAGCCGCACGAACCACTCCTGCTCGACGTCGGTGGCGACGAGCCGGACCACCCCCGCGCGGTCGGTGGGCCCGCGCCGGCGCCCCGCGGGCAGCCAGGTGTCGAGCACCTCGCTCACCCCGTCCACCGCCAACCGGGACTCGACCGGCTCGCCGTGGCCCACCGCGATCTGCGCGTCCCAGCGGTGGACCGCAGTCTCGTGCGCCATCCGGCGCATCCAGAACCACGCCTGCTTCGGCTGGGGCGCCCAGTTCCACGCGGGTAGCTCCGGGTCCAGACCGTCCAGCAAGGTCACCAGTGCCGTGTGTTCGTCCGCCCACCACTGGATCGCGGCCGGGCCCTCGGGCAGGTCGCCGGGTGAGACCGGGTCCGGCTTGCTGGTCACGCCCCGGGTGATGTGGGAGCGGACCTCGTGGTAGCCGGTCCCGAGGTGGTGGATGAGGTCGAGCACGCGCCACTCCGGACAGGAGGGGACCGGGGCGGCGAGGCCCTGCTCGCCCATTGCCGCCTGTTCGAACGCCGCTCGCGTGGCCGGTCCGTCGGTGCGCAATGCGGCGAGCCACAGATCCTTGCTGCCGTGCGTCCTCATGGTCAGCCCTCCCGCCCTTGGTGGGACCCGCTCCGGCCTATGGTGGACGGCGTGTCCCACACCAGCACCGAGGAGGCGACGCTCGCCGCGTACACCACGCTGCGGCTGGGCGGGCCCGCCGGCAGGCTGCTCACCGCCACCGATGCGGCCGAAGTCGCCCAGAGTGTACGGGACGCCGCCGCCGCGGGTGAACCGGCGCTGGTGCTGGGCGGCGGCAGCAACGTGGTCATCGCCGACCAGGGTTTTCCCGGCACGGTGATCCTGATCCGCTCGCGCGGGCTGCGGGTGTGCGCCAGCGACGCGGAGACGGTGACGGTACAGGTAGCGGCCGGCGAGCCGTGGGACGAGGTGGTGTCCGCCGCGGTGGCGGCGGGGTGGTCCGGCCTGGAGTGCCTCTCCGGCATCCCGGGCGCCGCCGGGGCCACCCCGATCCAGAACGTCGGCGCGTACGGCCAGGAGGTCGCCGAGACCATCACCCGGGTCCAGGTCCTGGACCGGCTCGCCGACCAGGTGCGGTGGTTGCCGCCGCACCAGTGTGGCTTCGGCTACCGGACCAGCGTGTTCAAGCACACTGACCGGTGGGTGGTGCTGGCGGTCGAGTTCCGGTTGCGGCGGTCCACCTCGTCGGCGCCGGTGCGGTACGCCGAGCTGGCGCGGAAGCTCGAGGTGGCGCCGGGTGCGCGCGCCCCGCTCGGCGCGGTCCGGGAGGCGGTGCTGGCGCTGCGCGCGGCCAAGGGCATGGTGCTGGACCCGGCCGACCCGGATACCCGCTCGGCGGGCTCCTTCTTCACCAATCCGGTGCTCGAGCCCGCCGCGTACCGCGCGCTGCGCGCCACCGCGGGCGAGGTGCCGAGCTGGCCCGAGCCGGACGGCCGGGTCAAGGTGAGCGCGGCCTGGCTGATCGAGCGGGCCGGCTTCACCAAGGGGTACGCCGGGACGGACGGTTTCCGGGGCGTGGCGATCTCGACCAAGCACACGCTCGCCCTGACCCACCGTGGCGGTGGCACCACCGCGGCGCTGCTGAGCCTCGCCCGCGAGATCCGCGACGGGGTGGCCGGCCGGTACGGGATCCACTTGCGCCCGGAACCGGTGCTGATCAACTGCGCACTGTGAACCCGGAATCCGGGCGGGGCCGGTGAACACCCGGCCGCGGCGGCCGGGCAGGTTCCGGTCGGCCCGCAGGAGCGGGTCCGACCGGGTGAAACCCCAGGTCAGGGCCTGCCGCGGCGGCGACCCACGTCCGTTCTGCTCGTTATATCTGGTGTGGCAGAGCTTATCGGGATGTATCCGCTTACTGCGGTCGGCAACCTGGCGCTCGCCGGCGTGGGCCTGGTCTTCCTGGGGATCGGCATCCTGGGCCGGGTGTTCCGCGACCGCGACCGGGGCTGAGCGGCCAGGGGCCGGGCGGCCGGGCCGGCCGCCGGGGCCGGGTGGGCCGGCTCAGGTGGTCCGGTGGAGCTTGTGGTTCGCCGCCTGCGCGAGGGGGCGCACCACCAGGCGATCAATGTTGACGTGGTGCGGCCGGGTAGCGCACCAGGCGATGCAGTCGGCGATGTCCTCGGCCACGAGGGGTTCCGCCACCCCGGCGTACACCTCCTCGGCGCGCTGGGCGTCGCCGCGGAAGCGGACCAGCGAGAACTCCTCGGTCTTCACCAGGCCGGGGTTGATCTCGATCACCCGGACCGGCCGGCCGCACAGCTCCAGCCGCAGGGTGCCGGCGATGGCGCTCTCGGCGTGCTTTGCCGCGCAGTAGCCGCCGCCACCCTCGTACGGCGCCAGGGCGGCGGTCGAACTCATCACCACGATCGTGCCCCGGCCGGAGCGTTCCAGCGCCGGCAGCAGGGCCTGGGTCACCCGGACCGTGCCGAGCACGTTCACCTCGTACATCTGGCGGTACTCGGCGATGTCCGCCTCCTCCAGCGGTTCCAGCCCGATGGCACCGCCGGCGTTGTTGACCAGCAGCGTCAGGGCGGCCGGCAACTCGGACACCTTGGCGGCGAGCGCGGCCACCGACTCGTCTGAGGTCACGTCGCAGCCGACGGTGGTCACCGCACCACCGGCCGCGCGGATCTCCTCCGCCAGCCGCTCCAACCGGTCGGTACGCCGGGCGGCGGCCACTACGTGGAAGCCCTCGGCGGCGAGGCGCCGGGCAGTGGCGGCACCGATCCCGCTGGAGGCTCCGGTCACAACCGCGACATCGACAGGGGCGTCGTTCATGCCCCGATCATCCCCCATGCGTCAGCGTGAATCGGGCGCCCCCGGGAGGGCGGGGTGGCGGGCGGGAGGGCCCGGCCGGCGAGCGTCCCGGAACGGACAGAACCGACGTTATGCCCGAGCCCGGCTCGGGGCAAACGAGACTTGCGTCACATTTGGCGGGGGATAGGCGGTGAGGCGCCGGTGCCGGGGAAGACCCGGGCCGGTCGGGGAGGTTGTCATTGGCGTCGTCTCCCCCGACGCTCGTACCCCCGACCCGAAGGAGCCCTGGTGCGCCGCCTGGCCACGATCTCCGTACACACCTCCCCCCTGGACCAACCCGGCACCGGTGACGCCGGCGGCATGAACGTCTACATCGTGGAGGTCTCCCGCCGCCTGGCCCGAGCCGGCGTGGAGGTCGAGATCTTCACCCGCGCCACCTCCAGCGACCTGCCCCGCACCGTGGAGCTCGCCCCTGGCGTGTGGGTCAAGCACGTGCTCGCCGGCCCGCTCGAAGGGTTGGCCAAGGAAGATCTGCCGGCGCAGTTGTGCGCCTTCACCCAGGGGGTGCTGCGGGCCGAGGCCCAGCACCCGCCGGGGTGGTACGACCTGGTCCACTCCCACTACTGGCTCTCCGGCCAGGTCGGGTGGCTCGCCAAAGAGCGCTGGGGGGTGCCGCTGGTGCACACCGCACACACCCTCGCCAAGGTCAAGAACGCCTCGCTGGCCGCCGGTGACCGGCCCGAGCCCCGGACCCGGGTGATCGGTGAGGAGCAGGTGGTGGATGAGGCCGACCGCCTGGTCGCCAACACTCGGGCGGAGGCCCAGGATCTCCGCGACTCCTACGGCGCCCCGCCGGAGCGGCTGGTGGTGGTGGAGCCCGGCGTGGACCTGGACCGGTTCCGCCCGGCCGCGCCCGGGCGGGAGGAGCCGGCGCGCCGGCGGGCGCGCCGGGCGTTCGGGCTGCCCGAGACCGGCCTGGTGGTGACCTTCGTGGGGCGGCTGCAGCCGCTGAAGGCACCGGACGTGCTGCTACGCGCCGCCGCCGAACTGCGCTACCTCGATCCGCAGCTGGCGGACTCGCTGACCGTGGTGATCGCGGGCGGGCACAGCGGCACCGGGCTGGAGCACCCCACCGCACTGAGCGACCTCGCCGGCGCGTTGGGCATCTCCGCCCAGGTGCGCTTCCTGCCGCCACAGCCAGCCGCGATCCTGCCCGACCTCTACCGGGCCTCCGACCTGGTCGCCGTGCCCTCACACAACGAGTCGTTCGGGTTGGTGGCGCTGGAGGCGCAGGCCTGCGGGACGCCGGTGGTGGCCGCGGCGGTCGGCGGGCTGGTCACGGTGGTGCGGGACGGGCACTCCGGCGTGCTGGTGCCCGGCCACGATCCGGCCGAGTGGGCCCGGGTGCTCCAGAAGCTGCTCGCCGCCCCGGCCTGGCGGGCGGAGCTGGCGCGCGGAGCGGTCGCCCACGCCCGCGCCTTCTCCTGGGACCGGACGGCCGAGGGGTTGCTGGCGGTCTACCGGCAAGCGGTGGCCGAGCGCCGCTCCCGGTTGGCGGCACAGCTCGCCCCCTACTGAGCGGAGTTCTGCACCCGAACGGTGCGCCTCCATCACCAAACGGTGCGTCGCCGCCCCGAATGTCCTAAGAGGCGGGTGTGGGAGCGCTACCAAACAGCCGGTTTGACCGTTTGTGTGATGGGAGACGCACCGAATGAGGTTGTCGCTGGGATTTTCGGCGGCGTACCGTGAAAGCCGTACCGCTGCTCGAGGAAGCTAAGTCGCGGCTTGGCCAGCCGCTCTCGGAGGTGCTCCGAGGGGACAGGCGCCGAGCGGCGGTGCCGGGGGATGGGTGGAATCCGCCGTTGGGGGACGGCGCCACCTGAGACCGGCGGTGAGGCGGGCGGCGCTGACGGGGGTGGGTGCCGCCCGCCGCCGCCGGCAATCGCGCTGCTGGCGAGCACCACGCTCGGTACGGTGTCTCTCATGAGTGGACCGCTCGCCGGGCTGGCCGTCCTGGAACTCGGCGGCATCGGGCCGGTTCCGTTCGCCGGCATGGTCCTCGCCGACCTCGGCGCCGACGTGTTGCGGTTGGACCGGCCGGGCGCCGCCGCGTACCCGGGTGAACCCCGGCACGACCTGCTGCACCGGGGAAAGCGTTCGGTGATCCTGGACCTCAAGACGGCCGGCGGGGTGCGGGCCGCGCTCGCCCTCGCCGCCCGCGCCGACGTGCTCCTGGAAGGCTTCCGCCCGGGGGTGGCGGAGCGCCTGGGGGTGGGCCCGGACGCCTGCCGCAGCGCCAACCCGCGGTTGGTCTACTGTCGAATGACCGGCTGGGGGCAGCAGGGGCCGCTCGCCGGCACCGCCGGCCACGACCTCACCTATCTGGCGGTCGCCGGCGTCCTGCACGGCATCGGCCCGGCCGGTGGCCCGCCCACCCCACCGGCCAACCTGCTCGGCGACTACGGCGGCGGTGGCATGCTGCTGGTGGCCGGGGCCCTGGCAGCCCTGTGGCGACGCCAGTACACCGGCACCGGCGACGTGGTGGACGCCGCGGTGGTCGACGGTGCGGTGCTGCTCGCGACCCAGCTCTACGGACTACGCCGGGACGGGCTCTGGCAGGAGGAGCGCGGCACCAACCTGCTGGACGGCGGCGCGCCGTTCTACGCCGTCTACCCGACCGCGGACGGGGAGTACGTCGCGGTGGCCGCACTCGAACCGGAGTTCTTCGGCCAGCTCCTGACCGGCCTGGGCTTGGACCCGGCCGCGGTGCCGGCCCAGTACGACGTCTCCGGGTGGCCCCGGCTGCGGGAGCTCATCGGCGAGCGGATCGCTCAGCGTACCCGGGACGAGTGGGCGGAGATCTTCGCCGGCACCGACGCCTGCGTCGCCCCGGTCCTCTCCGCCGTGGAGGCCCCGGAGCACCCGCAGCTCGCCGCCCGGGAAGTATTCGTGGAACGGTACGGCGTACAGCAGCCGGCACCGGCGCCCCGCTTCGCCGCCGCACCAGTGGCCGGCCCGCGGCGCCCGCCGCCACTGCCCGGCGAGCACACCCGAGCCGCGCTCACCGAGTGGGGGGTGGCGGACGTGGCGGAACTGCTCGCCACCGGGGCGGCGGTTCAGGCCGGCGTACAGCCGGGTTGAGTCATACGTCAGGATGGAAGCATGAGCCTGGGAACTCTGGTGCTGCTGCGGCACGGCGAGAGCGAATGGAACGCCAAGAACCTGTTCACCGGCTGGGTGGACGTGGACCTGACCGCCCGCGGTGAGGCCGAGGTCCGCCGCGGCGGGGAGCTGCTACGGGAGCACGGCCTCCTCCCCGACGTGGTGCACACCTCCCTGCTGCGCCGGGCGATCCGCACCGCCGAGCTGGCGCTGGACGCCTGCGACCGGCACTGGATCCCGGTGTCCCGGTCCTGGCGGCTGAACGAGCGGCACTACGGGGCGCTGCAGGGCAAGAACAAGAAAGAGATCCGGGAGCAGTACGGCGACGAGCAGTTCATGATCTGGCGCCGCTCCTACGACACCCCACCGCCGCCGATCGAGGCGGGCGACGAATGGTCCCAGGAGGGCGATCCGCGGTACGCGACCCTGCCGCCGGAGCTGATGCCGCGGACCGAGTGCCTCGCTGACGTGGTGCACCGCGCCCTGCCGTACTGGTACGACGCGATCGTGCCCGACCTGCACCTGGGCAAGACGGTCCTGGTCTCCGCGCACGGCAACTCGCTGCGCGCGCTGGTGAAGCACTTGGACCAGGTCTCCGACGCCGACATCGTGGGGCTGAACATCCCGACCGGGATTCCGCTGCGCTACGACCTGGACCCGGCCACCCTGCGCCCGATCAAGCCCGGCGGGGAGTACCTCGACCCTGACGCCGCCGCCGAGGCGATCGCCGCGGTCGCCAGCCAGGGCCGCTAAGCCGCGGGGTTCTGCAGCCGGGGCGCCCCGCTTGTTTCAGCAGGGGCGCCCTGCTGACGCTAGTGCTCCAAGAGGGGCGCCCTGTTGGCGCTAGCGCGCCAAGAGGGGTGCCCTGTTGGCTGGTTTTCTTCATTCGGGGCGCCCTGCTGGGGCTAGAGCACTAGGAGGGGCGCCCGGTTGCGGTTGGGCCGAGCTATCGGGGTGCCCGATCGGGGTTCTTGGTTTCACGAGGGCTCCCCGGTAGGGGTATCAGGGGCGCCCTGTTGACGCTAGCGCTCCAAGAGGGGTGCCCTGTGGATGCTAGTGCTCCAAGAGGGGAGCCCTCTTGGCTGGTTTTCTTCATTCGGGGCGCCCTGCTGGGGCTAGAGCACTAGGAGGGGCGCCCGGTTGCGGGTAGCGCGCCAAGAGGGGCGCCCTGTTGAGGAGAGGGCTTCAACCGGGGCGCCCTGCTAGGGATAGAGCATCAAGAGGGGCGCCCGGTTGGGGCTGAGGGGTGGGCGCCCTCGGTGGCGGTGGGCGGAGGGCCGTCGGTGACCGGCTCACCGGTGATGAGGTAGATGATGTGCTTGCCGGCGTTGACCGCGTGGTCGGCGAACCGCTCGTAGAACCGGCCCAGCAGGGCCATGTCCACCGCCGCCTCCACACCGTGCTTCCAGGACGGTGACAGCACGGTGCCGAGTAGCTTGCGGTGCAGGTTGTCCATGATGTCGTCATCGCGGTCCAGCTCGGCGGCCCGGTTGGCGTTCGGCGTGGAGAGCACGCGGCTGATCTTGCCGGCCATCTGGTCGGCGATGCTCGCCATCTCACGGACCACCTCGATGAGCTCGCCCGGGACGGCCGGGGCCGGGTGGCGTCGTAGCCCGGTCTTGGCGACGTGCTCGGCCAGGTCGCCCATGCGTTCCAGATCCGCGGCGATGTGCAGGGAGGTCAGTACCAGCCGCAGGTCCGAGGCGACCGGGGCCTGCAGGGCGATGACGTCGTAGACCTTCTCCTCGATCTCGCGGTAGCGGGTGTCGATCTCCTCGTCGGCGGCGATCACCGACCGGGCAGCCTCCGCGTCCGAGTGCAGCAGCGCGCCGGTGGCGCGGCGCATCGCGGTCCTGGCCTGGTCGGCCAGGTCGACCAGCATCCCGCTGATCTCGACCAGGTCGGCCTGGAACTTCTGACGCACTGTGCCATCCTGGCATATTTCCGCGTACCCTTCGTAGCCGGCGGAACGCCTCACCGTTAACCCTCGACGCATAACCGGTGAACATCTGGCGATAGCTGTCTGGTTTGCCCCGATACGCGGTTTCCGCTGGCGAATATTGGTCATACGATCGTGGCTGTGGTGTGGGCCCTCCTGCTCGGGTTGGTCGGCGGCCTGCTCGCCGGTGCGGGCTGCACCCTTGTCCTGCTGCGCGCCCGTGGCTGGCGCGCCCAGCCGCATGCCCGGCCGGGCGGGGGCGAGGACGCCACCGACCCGGCCGCCCGTGACCCCCGCGGCGGCCTGGCCCGCAAGAGCGTGGACTCGTTGCGGGTCGGGGTGGTGGTACTCGATCCCATGGACGAGCCGGTGCTGGTGAACCCGTCCGCGCGGGCGATGGGGCTGCTACGCGCCGGACCTCGCCCGGGCACCATGTCGGCGCACCCGATCGTGCGTACCCTCGCCGGCCAGGTACGCCGCGCCGGCGTACGCCGGGAGGTCGATCTGGATCTTCCCCGCGGTGGTGGGCGGGGCGGGGCGGAGCCGCTGGGGGTGCTGCTGCGGGCGGTCGGGGTAGGCAGCGGGTACGTGGCGGTGGAGGCGGCCGATGCGACCGAGGCCCACCGGGTGGCGCGGGTACGCCGCGACTTCGTCGCCAACGTCGGGCACGAGCTGAAGACCCCGATCGGGGCGTTGCAGCTGCTCTCCGAGGCGCTGCTGGACGCCACCGGTACGCCGGAGTCGCCCGCCCCGGCTGACCCGACCGAGGACGTGGCGGCGGCCCGGCGGTTCGCTGAGCGGATCCATCACGAGTCGACCCGGCTCGCCGACCTCGTCAACGAGCTGCTGGAGCTGTCCCGGTTGCAGGGTGCGGAACCGCTACCCGTGCCCGACCCGGTGGCCGTGGACGCGGTGATCGCCGAGGTGCTCGACCGCACCCGCACCGGCGCCGCGGCGAAAGAGATCGAGATCGACGTGGTGGAGCCGGATCAGGGCTTGATCGTCTACGGCAGCGACGCGCAGCTGACCACCGCGGTGGCCAACCTGGTCGACAACGCCGTGGCGTACTCGCCGGAGGGGAGTCGGGTGACCATCACCAGCCGGCGCGCCGGTGACCACGTCGAGATCTCGGTGACCGACCGCGGCATCGGCATCGCGCCGGAGGAGCTGGACCGGGTCTTCGAGCGGTTCTACCGCTCTGACCGGGCCCGCTCGCGCGCGACCGGCGGGACCGGCCTGGGGTTGGCGATCGTGAAGCACATCGCCACCAACCACGGCGGCCGGGTGGAGGTGACCAGCCAGGTGGGCGAGGGGTCGACGTTCATCCTCCGGCTGCCGGCGCACCCGCCGCGGGACGCGATCGCGAGCCCCGCACCGGCGAGCCTTGAAACCGTCCGCAGTGGCCCCGGCGGCGCGGTCCCCGGCGCGGCGCCGGCGGATGCCGCGACTGACGCTTCGAGGGCGGCGCCGGGCGGTCAGCCGTGAGCGGCGTGAGTGGTGCGGCACGAGGCGCCGTACCGCGGAGGGAGTGGAAGAGTTGGCTCGGGTGCTAGTGGTCGAGGATGAGGAGTCGTTCTCGGACGCGCTGTCCTACCTGCTCCGCAAGGAAGGCTTCGAGGTGTCGGTGGCGGACACCGGCCCGGCGGCGCTCGCCGAGTTCGACCGCACCGGCGCGGATATCGTGCTGCTCGATCTGATGTTGCCGGAGATGTCGGGCACGGAGGTGTGCCGGCAGCTGCGCACCCGCTCCCAGGTGCCGATCATCATGGTCACGGCCCGGGACAGCGAGATCGACAAGGTGGTCGGCCTGGAGATCGGCGCGGACGACTACGTCACCAAGCCGTACTCCCCCCGGGAGCTGGTCGCCCGGGTACGCGCGGTGCTGCGCCGCCGGGCCGCGGAGGCGAGCGAGGCCGACACCACCACGCTGTCGGTCGGACCGGTCCGGATGGACGTGGACCGCCACGTGGTGACCGTGGACGGCGAACCGGTGCAGCTGCCGTTGAAGGAGTTCGAGCTCCTGGAGCTGTTGCTCCGCAACGCCGGCCGGGTGCTCACCCGCGGCCAGTTGATCGACCGGATCTGGGGCGCGGACTACGTGGGTGACACCAAGACCTTGGACGTCCACGTGAAGCGGCTCCGCTCCAAGATAGAGCCGGTGCCGTCGAACCCGCGCTACATCGTGACCGTGCGCGGTCTCGGCTACAAGTTCGAACCGTGACCCGGCGCCGGTTACGCCGCGCCGGCGCTCACACCGAACCGGCGGAGGCTGGGTGCGGGGCGACCTGGCCCTGCTTCTCCCGCTGGCCGCAGAGTTCGGCCAACCGGTCGTAGGCCGGGCGGCCGATCAGCGCGACCAGCTCCTCCTCGTAGGAGACGTACAGCGGCTCCCCGGCACCGTGCGCCTCCGGGGAGGACGTGCACCACCAGTGGTGGTCATGCCCGCCGGCTCCCCAGCCACGGCGGTCGAACTCGGTGATCGTGGTGACCAGCACCTGGGTCTGGTCGTTGCGGGTCACCCACTCCTGCTCCCGCCGGATCGGCAACTGCCAGCACACGTCCGGCTTGTAGGTCAGCGGGTGGACCCCGTCGCGCAGCGCCTGCGCGTGCAGGGCGCAGCCGTGCCCGCCGGGGAAGCCTGGATCGTTGTGGAAGATGCAGGGCCCGGTGCCGTCGCGCAGGGCGGTACGCCGGGCCGGGTTCTCCCCGTCGATCGTGTCCAGCTCGGTCCAGCGCTCGAACCCGCGCCGGTAGTGCTGCCAGGTGTCCCGGTTGAGCCGGCGGACCGCCTGCCGCACCCGCTTCTCGTCGTCGGCGTCGGTGAAGAACGCCCCGTGCGAGCAGCAGCCCTCGTCTGCCCGACCGGCGATCACGCCGTGGCAGCCCTTGCCGAACACGCACGCCCACCGCGACAGCAGCCAGGTCAGGTCCGCGCGGATCACGTGTTCGGGGTCGTCCGGGTCCGGGAACTCCACCCACTCGCGGGGAAAGTCCAGGTCCACCTCGCGGGACCGCGGATCGTCCAATGGGACCGGGTTTCGTGCCATCTGGCCAGCCTACGCCCTACCGCCGGCGCGCCGGGTTGGTTCGGTGCCGGCCACGCCGGGCACGCCGGGCGTACCGTGAAGCCATGCGGCTGGGCGTGCTCGACGTGGGCTCGAACACGGTGCATCTGCTCGTGGTCGATGCCCGCCGGGGCGCCCATCCGTGGCCGGCCCACTCCGAGAAGGCGGTGCTACGCCTCGCCGAGCAGCTGGATCGGCGGGGCCGGATCACCCCGGAGGGCGTACGGCGGCTGGTGGAGGCGGTCGCCGGCGCCCGGGCGGCCGCCGACCGGCTGGGCGTGGCGGAGCTGCTAGCGTTCGCCACCTCGGCGGTGCGGGACGCCGCCAACGGGGCCGAGGTGCTCCAGCGGGTACGCGAGGTGACCGGCGTGGACCTGCAGACGCTCCCGGGCGAGGACGAGGCCCGCCTCACCTTCCTCGCGGTCCGCCGCTGGTTCGGCTGGTCGGCGGGCACGTTACTGGTGATCGACATCGGCGGCGGCTCGCTGGAGATCGCGCTCGGCCCGGACGAGGACCCGGAGTTGGCGTTCTCGCTGCCGCTGGGCGCCGGCCGGCTCACCCGCGAGTACCTGCGTGACCGGGACCCGCCCAGCGCCGCCGCGGTCGCCGCGCTCACCTCGCACGTGGAGGCGACGCTGGAGCCGGTGCTGGAGAAGGTCTCCCAGGCCGGGTGGGACCGGCCGGTGGCGACCTCCCGGACCGCCCGGTCGCTGGCCCGGCTGACCGGCGCGGCGCCCAGCGCCGCCGGGCTGTGGGTGCCGCGCCAGCTCCCGGCGACCGGGCTGCGTCAAGTACTGGGGTTCATCCGGCACATCCGGTCGGCCGAGTTGGCGGAGATGGAGGGGGTCGGCGCCGAGCGCGCTGATCAGCTCCTGGCCGGCGCGGTGGTCGCGGACGCGGTGATGCGCCGGCTGGGGATCGAGGCGCTGGACCTGTGCCCGTGGGCGTTACGGGAGGGGATGATCCTGCGCCGGCTCGACCGGTCCTAGCCGGTCACTTGGCGAGCCAGGCGCGGAAAGCGTCCACTGTGTAATCGCGGCCGAGGAAGGCGCGCACCAGGTCGGCCGCGGGGGCCGACCCGCCGGGCGCGAGCACCGCCTCCCGGTAACGGCGCGCCACCTCGCTCGCCAGCAGGGAGCCCGGGTCGAACGCGGTGAACAGGTCCTTGGCGATCACCAGCGACCACATGTACGTGTAGTAGATCGCCGAGTACCCGTCCAGGTGCCCGAAGGACAGGTGCAGCCAGGTGTCCGCCATGTGGCGGAACGGGGTGTGCCGCTCCTGTTCGGCCCGCTCCACCTCCAGCGGGTCCAGCTCGGCCGGGTCGCGCCGGTAGAGTTCCAGGCTCAGCGCGGCGTAGAACATCTGCTGCGCCACCCACAGGCCGGTGCCGAACTCCTCGGCTGCGCGCAGCCGCTCCACCAGCTCCGCCGGCACCGGTTCGCCGGTCTCGTGGTGCACCGCGAAGGTGGCGAGCGTGGCTGGATCCCTGGTCCACTCCTCCAGCAACTGCGACGGCGCCTCGATGAAGTCCCGCTCGGTGCGTACGCCGCTGATCCCGGCCCAGCGCTGGTCCCCGCCGAAGACGTGGTGCAGCAGGTGGCCGAACTCGTGGAAGAGCGTCCGCACGTCGAGGTAGTGGAGCAGCTCGCCCGGGCGGGGCAGGTTGCACACCAGCGCGCACTCCGGCAGCCGCCGGCCGGCCTTGCCGGAGACGATCCGGAACATCGCGGCGTGGCTGAACTTGTCCGGCCGCGGGTGCATGTCCAGGTAGATCCGTCCGAGCAGGGCGCCGTCCTCGCGGACCTCGTACGCCTCCACCTCCGGGTGCCAGACCGTCGCGTCGGCCAGCGGGTGGAAACTGACCCCGAACAGGCGGGCGCAGATCGCCATCAACCCGTCCTTGACCCGCTGGTACTCGAAGTACGGGCGGAGTGCGAGCGAGTCGAAGTCGTACTGCTCGGCCTTGACCCGTTCGGTGAGGTACCGGGTGTCCCAGGGCTCCACTGTGGTGGCCTCCGGGTCGTCCACCTGCTTGCGTGCCAGCAGCGCGGCGTAGTCGCGCTGCATGCGCTCCCGGGCCGCGGCGGAGACCTCGGCGATGAAGTCGGCCGCCGCCTGCTCGGTGCCGATCATCTTGTCCTCGGTGACGTACGCGGCCCAGGACGGGTATCCCAGCAGGGTGGCGAGCTCGTGCCGGCGGGCCAGCATCCGGCGCAGCACGTCGATGTTGCCGGGGTGGCCGCGCTGGCGCCACAGCCGAAGCATCGTCTCCCGGGCGGCGGCGTCCCGGGAGTAGGTGAGGAACGGCAGCACGTCCGGGTTGTCGGTGGTGACGGTGACCATGCCGTCCGCGTCGGGCGGGTGGGCCGCCACCCAGTCTTGCGGCATCCCCGCCAAGGCGCTGACCGGGAACTTCGCGGACCGGGTGTCAGAGTTGATGTTGCGGGCGAAGTCCTGGCCGATGCCGACCAGCTCCTCCTGCAACGCGCGGATCCGTTCCCGGGTCGCCTCGTCGCGGTCCACACCGGCGCGCCGAAAGTCCCGCAGCGTCTTCTCGACCCAGTACCGGGTGGCCGGGTCGGCGCCGCTCACGTCGACCTCCCGCAGCGCGTCGTAGACCCGGCGGTCCAGCGAGATGTCGGTGGCGACCTGGTCGAGTTCCTGTTCGGCGGCGTCGGCCGCGGCGCGGGTGTCCGGGTCTGGGTGCACCTTGCTGACCAGGGAGGCGAGGTTCAGCATCGTGCCCAGGGCGGCGATCGCCTCGTCGTACGCGTCGAGCCGCGCCTCGCCGACCAGATCGCCGCGCGTGACCTGCGCGATGCCGGCGCGGGCGGCCTCGATCGCCGCACGGGTCGCGGTGGCGAACTCCTCCGGCGTGGCGGAGGCGAGGTAGGCGGGAGAGGACGACATGGTGCCGGATGCTACCCGGAGCCGGTGTCAGCGTCGGCGTGGGCGTCGAAGAGCTTGCGCCGGTACTCGTGCCACTCGTCGAGGATCTCCGGCAGTTTGCGGCGGAAGAAGGCGTAGAACTCCTGGGTCTCGCGCATCCGCCGGCCGCCGGGCGAGTCCGGCCCGAGCAGCGCCACGCCCTCGGCGGCGAGCTGCTCGATCGGTTCGCTCGACTTCCCGCGCTGCGTGGTGATCACGCCCCAGATGTCGTGGTCGTAGACCCGGTAGGTGTCCACCCGGGCGCCGGGCTCGCGCTCCTTGCCCAGCAGCCCCGCCTGCACCAGCGTCCGCACCGCGCCGGAGATGGCGGCCGGGCTCACCCGCAGCCCGCTCGCCAGCTCTGCCGCGGTGTAGCGCTCCGCGTCGTCCACCAGCACGTACGCGAACACCCGCGCCGGCATCCGCGGCAACCCCACCTCGGTCAGCCCCATCGCGAACCGCTCCACAAACCGAAGCAGGTCTTGCCGCTCGACCTTACCGGTCAAGTGCCCCCTCCCTTCTCTGCGTTACTATACCCGCTTTGAAAGGTTTTGCACGTTCACAAATTTGTGAAACGTTGCTACTATCAGGCCCATGACTGCTGCCATCTCGGTCTCCGGCCTGGTGAAGACCTTCGGCGCCACCCGCGCGCTGGACGGGCTGGACCTCACGGTCAACACCGGGGAGGTCCACGGCTTCCTGGGCCCCAACGGAGCCGGAAAGTCCACCACCATCCGGGTGCTGCTGGGGCTGCTACGGGCCGACTCCGGCCGCGCCACGGTGCTGGGCGGTGATCCGTGGCGGGATGCGGTCGCGCTACACCGGCGGCTGGCCTACGTGCCCGGCGACGTGGAGCTGTGGCCGAACCTCACCGGCGGCGAGGCGATCGACCTGTTGGGCCGGCTGCGGGGTGGGCTCAACCCGAAGCGCCGCGCGGAGCTGATCGACCGCTTCGACCTGGACCCCACCAAGAAGGGCCGCACCTACTCCAAGGGCAACCGGCAGAAGGTGGCGATCGTGGCCGCGCTCGCCTCCGACGC
>DATGPS010000025.1:0-15776 GCA_035304685.1 Natronosporangium sp.
GGCCGCGACCATCACCGGCCGGCCGGGGATCGACGCCGGCGGCCTGCGGCTGGCGCGCCAGTTGGAGCCGTTCACGGCGGTCCTGATCTCCATCAACAAGCGGTACCGGGCGCGCTCCGGCCTGGCGGTGTCGGGCCTGCCCAAGGGCTGAGGCGCACGCGGCTCGCCGGCCGCGACCGCCGGTGGAACTGGCGGCCGGGACTCGTTACCGTGAGAAGATGGCACGGAAAGCGCCGGTGGAGGACCGGGGCGACCGGGACCTGCGGGTGGACCCGCCGCGGCAGGTCGCAGCCGGGTTGCCCGCGGTCAGGCACGGACTGGGTGCGGCGGTGGCGCAGATGGGTGTCGGCCGCAGCGCGCGGACCCTGCTGCGGGTCAACCAAGCCAGCGGCTTCGACTGCCCAGGCTGCGCCTGGCCGGAGCCGCCGCCGGGCGAGCGGTCGCATGTGGAGTTCTGCGAGAACGGTGCCAAGGCGGTTGCCGAGGAGGCGACCCGCCGCCGGGTGACCCCGGACTTCTTTGCCACACATCCGATCTCGGCCCTGGCCCAGCGCTCCGACTACTGGCTGGGCCAGCAGGGCCGGCTCACCGTCCCGGTGGTACGCCGGCCCGGCGCCGACCACTACACCCCGATCGACTGGGACGACGCGTTCGCGCTGATCGCCGAGCACCTGACCGCGATCGAGCCGGACCAGGCCGCGTTCTACACCTCCGGGCGTACCTCCAATGAGGCGGCGTTCCTGTACCAGTTGTTCGCCCGGGCGTACGGCACGAACAACCTGCCGGACTGCTCCAACATGTGCCACGAGTCCTCCGGGGTCGCGCTGACCACCACCATCGGGGTCGGTAAAGGGTCGGTCACCCTGGCGGACCTGCACCAGGCGTCACTGATCGTGGTGGTCGGGCAGAACCCGGGCACCAACCACCCACGCATGCTCTCGGCGCTGGCCGAGGCGAAGCGCCGGGGCGCCACGATCCTCGCGGTCAACCCGCTGCCCGAGGCGGGGCTGCTTCGCTTCCGCGACCCGCAGAAGGTGAAGGGTCTGGTCGGTAGCGGCACCGCGCTGGCTGACCAGTTCCTGCGCATCCGGGTCGGCGGCGACCTCGCGCTGTTCCAGGCGATCGGGGCCCTTTTGCTGGCGTGGGGCGCGGTCGACAAGTCCTTTGTCGAGCAGTACACCACCGGCTTTGACGCGTACCGCGACGCCCTGGCCGACCTCGACTGGGAGCGGGTGGGTACGGTCACCGGCCTGACCCGCGACGAGATCGAGGCCGCGGCCCAGATGTTCGCCGACTCCCCGGCGACCATCGTCTGTTGGGCGATGGGTCTCACCCAGCAACGCGACTCGGTGGCGACCATCCGCGAGATCGTCAACGTGCAGTTGCTGCGCGGCATGATCGGTAAACCGGGGGCTGGGCTGTGCCCGGTGCGCGGCCACAGCAACGTGCAGGGCGACCGCACCATGGGCATCTGGCACGAACCACCATCGTGGATCCCGGCGCTCGGGTCCCGGTTCGGCCTCAACCTCCCGGCGACGCGCGGGTACGACACGGTGGAGGCGCTGCGCGCCATGCGTGACCAGCGGGTGCAGGTCCTGATGGCGCTCGGCGGCAACCTCGCCGCCGCCGCGCCCGACTCCGAGGTGGCGTACGCGGCGCTCGCCGGCTGCCGGTTGACCGTACACGTGTCGACCAAGCTCAACCGCTCGCACGTGGTGCCGGGCGAGACCTCGCTGATCCTGCCGTGCCTGGGCCGCACCGAGCGGGATCGGCAGGCCACCGGTGAGCAGTTCGTCACGGTCGAAGACTCAATGTCCACCGTGCACGCATCTCGTGGCCGGTTGGCGCCGGCCTCCCCGCACCTGCTCTCCGAGGTCTCGATCATCTGCCGGCTGGCTCGCGCGGTACTGCCGGACTCGCCCATCCCCTGGGAGGAGTACGAAGCCGACTACCGCCGCATCCGGGCGGAGATCGCGGCGGTGGTGCCCGGGTTCGCCGACTTCGAGGCCAAGGTGGCCACGCCGGGCGGCTTCACGCTGCCCCACCCGCCCCGCGACCAGCGGGTGTTCCCGACTCCGTCCGGCCGGGCGGTCTTCACCGTCAACCCGCTGCGCGGGATCGTGGTGCCGCCTGGCCGGCTGCTGCTGCAGAGCCTGCGCAGTCACGACCAGTACAACACCACCATCTACGGGCTGGACGACCGTTACCGGGGCGTGACCGGCGGGCGCCGGGTGGTCTTCGTCCACCCGGACGACCTGGCCGCGCTGGGGCTCGCCGACGGCACCATGGTGGACCTGGTCTCGGAGTGGACGGACGGATCGCAGCGGCGGGCCCGCGCGTTCCGGGCGGTGGCGTACCCGACCGCGCGAGGCTGCGCCGCCACCTACTTCCCGGAGGCGAACGTGCTGGTCCCGCTGGAGTCCACGGCCGAGGAGTCGAACACCCCCACATCCAAGCAGATCATCATCCGGCTGGAGCCGGCCGCGGCCTGACCGGGCGCGCTGGCGAGGGGGAGGTGGCCATGGGACGGGCGACAGACCGGCGTACGGTCGTGCGGATCGACCTCAACGCGGGCGGCGGGATGCGCCGCCCGGACACACTCGCCGCCGAGGAGCCGCTGGAGATCAGGGTCGGCCCGGCCGGACTCCCCGGCCGCCCGCCGCTCGCGGTCACCATGCGTACCCCCGGTGACGACCTCGACCTGGCCCTCGGCTTCCTGTTCACCGAGGGGATCATCCGCTCCGCGGAGGACGTGGTCACGGCCCGGTTGTGCGCCGGCACCGACACCCCCAACACCTACAACGTGGTCGACGTGGCGCTCGCCGACGGTGTGCCGGCCCCGGCCACCGACCCCGGTCGCAACTTCTACACCACCAGCTCGTGCGGCGTCTGCGGGAAGGCGAGCATCGACGCGGTGCGTACCCGCTCGCGCTTTGACCTCGGCGAGGATCCGGCGAGCGTGCCGGCGGCGGTACTGGCGGTCCTGCCGGAGAAGCTACGCGCGGCGCAGCGGGCGTTCGACCGGACCGGTGGGCTGCACGCGGCCGGCCTCTTCACCGCCGCCGGCGACCCGGTCGTGGTACGCGAAGACGTGGGCCGGCACAACGCGGTCGACAAGGTGGTCGGTTGGGCGCTGCGGCAGGACCGCCTGCCGCTGCGCGGCCACGTCCTGACGGTCTCCGGCCGGGCCAGCTTCGAGCTGACCCAGAAAGCGTGGATGGCCGGCGTACCCGTGCTGGCGGCGGTCTCCGCACCGAGCACGCTCGCGGTCGATCTGGCCACCGAGGCCGGCATGGGGCTGGCCGCGTTCGTGCGCGGCGCCACCATGAACATCTACGCCGGGGCCCACCGGATCACCCACAACGGCGCCCGGCCGCGGCCGTAGCCCGGTCCCTAGGCTGGTCTGATGACCGGCCGGAGAGGGTGGGCGCGGACGGGAGCCGGCGACCACCCGTTGGCCGGGCTACCGCGCCTGGCCCGGCACACCCCGGCCGCGCGCCAGCGGCACCTCGATCTGTTCCGGGCGGTGGCGATCACCGCGGTGGTACTCGGCCACTGGCTGCTCGTCGCGGTCAGCCACGACCCGGCCGGCCGGCTCACCGGGACCAGTGCCCTCCGTACGCTGACCTGGGCCCACCCGCTGACCTGGATGTTCCAGGTGATGCCGGTGTTCTTCCTGGTCGGTGGGTACGCCAACGCGGCTTCGCTGACCGCGCACCGGCGCCGCCACTCCGGCGGCGACGCGGACTGGCTGCTGGCCCGCGGTGCCCGGCTGGTCCGTCCCACCACGTGCCTGCTGCTGGCGATCAGCCTGGCCGCGCTCGGTGCCCGGATCGCGGGCGCCGACCCGGTCGAGATCGCAAGGGCGGGCTGGCTGGCGTCGATCCCGCTGTGGTTCCTGGTCGCGTACCTCGCCATGATCGCGTTGACGCCGCTGACCCACCGGGCGCACCGGCGGGCCGGGCCGGCGGTGCCGGTGCTGCTGCTGGCGCTGGTGCTGGCCGGCGACGGGCTGCGGCTGTGGTCCGGCGACGAGGTCTGGGCATGGGGCAACTACCTCTTCGCCTGGCTCGCCATCTACCAGGTCGGCTTCCTGTGGTACGACGGGCGGCTACCGGCCGGCCGCCGGGGCGCCCTGGTCGTGCTCCTCGGCGGCTTGGCCGCCCTGCTCGGGCTGACGGTGGCCGGACCCTACCCGATCAGCATGGTCAGCATCCCCGGTGCGGCGGTGCAGAACTCCGCCCCACCCTCCCTGGCGCTGCTGGCGCTGGCGACCGCCCAGCTGGGCCTGGCGCTGCTGCTGCGTGACCCCGCCGACCGGTGGCTGCGGCGCCCCCGGCCTTGGCTGGCCGTGGTAGCGCTGAACGCGGTCGCGCTGACCATGTTCCTATGGCATATGGCCGCGGTGGTGCTCGTCACCGTCGGGCTCGACCGGCTCGGGTGGCTGCCCACCCCCGCGGTCGAGAGTCCACAGTGGCTGTGGTGGCGGATCCCCTGGGTGATGATCCTGGCGGTGGTGCTCGCCGCGCTGGTGGTGGTGTTCGCCCCGGTGGAGTTCCGGGCGGCCGCGCGGCTCGCCCTCCGCGCGGACCCCGGCGGGTCGCCCGGGGCGATGGTGGCCGCGGTCGCCGGGTACGCCGCCACGCTAACCGGTCTACTATGGATATCCGTCTCGGGTGTCGCGGATCGCGGCCCATTCGGGCTGCCGGCCGGTGCCCTGCTGGCGTACCTCGCCGGCGCGCTGGTGCTCCGCCTCGCCCGGGCTGCGCGGTCGAAGGGCTGGCTCAGTCCCCGCCGGCCCCGCCGATCGCGAACGCCTCCTCCAGGTCGCGCCGCGAGTACGCCCGGAAGGCGACGTGCGAATCGGTCCTGAGGACCCCCGGCACCTTCGAGATGCCGCCGGCGATCACGTCCGCCAGCTGCTCGAACTCCCGGACCCGGACGATCGCGATCAAGTCGATGTCGCCGGTGACCGAGTAGACCTCGCTCACCCCCGGCAACGCGGCCAGCGCCTCGGCCACCTCCGGAATGGAGTCGGTTTCGCAGTCGATTGTCACGATCGCGGTGACCACGTGGGCTCCTCTCGTCCGCAGGCCGATGATACCCGCCGGCGGAGGCGCGGGCTCCCGTCACGCTGGGGGAGGTGGTGAACCGGAGTACGAATCTGCTCAGCGGGCTAAGGCTCTGCTCGGCGGGCTACGGTTCTGCCCGAGCTGTCGAGCAGACAGCCTGATTTGCTCGACAGCTCGGGCAGACCGGCAGCGGCTCGGGCAGATGACCATCCCTACCGAGGCGGGCCTAGCCCGGTAGCGTCACCCCGACGGGTACCGTCATCGGCTCAGCCGCTGGTAACGGCGTACCGCCAGGGGAGCGAAGACCGCTACCAGCGCCACCGGCCAGAGCACCGCCATCAGCACGGGGTGCTGGGCCACCCACGAGTCGCCGCCCAGCCCCGGGTTACCGAACAGGTCCCGGCTGGCGGCCACGGTCGCGGTCAGCGGGTTCCACTGCGCGATCGCGCCGATCCAGGCCGGCATCAGCTCCGGAGCCACGAAGATGTTGGAGACCGCGGTGAGCGGGAACGCCAGCGGGAAGACGATCACGCTGACCGTGTCCGGGTTCGGCACCAGCAGGCCCAGGTAGATGCCGACCCAGGTCAACGCCAGCCGCAGCAGCAGGAGCAGGCCGATCGCCAGGGCGGCGTCGGCGAGGCTGTGCCGCCACCGCCAGCCCACCAGCAGCCCGCACACCACCAACATGACCAGCTCCAGCAGGGCCCGGACCAGGTCGGCGCCGCTGCGCCCCACCAGCAGCGCCGACCGGGCCACCGACATCGAGCGGAACCGGTCCACCACGCCCCGCCCGACGTCGGAGGCGATCGCGGTGGCGGTCGCGCCCAGCCCGTACAGCATGGTCATGGCGAACACCCCGGGCAGTAGGAACTCCCGGTAGTCGCCGCCGTCTGGCACGTGCATGCCGCTGCCGAAGACGTACCCGAAGACCAGCACGAACATGATCGGTAACGAGAAGTAGAGGAAGAGCTCCTCCGGCGCCCGGGCCACGTGCGCCAGATAGCGCCGGGTCATGGTCACCGCGTCCGTCACCGTCCACCGGACGCGGGTGACCAGGTTCGGGCTCGCGAGCGTGGTCACGACAGCGCCACCTCCTTCTCCTCCTCAGCCGTCTCCTGTTCGGCCCAGCGTCCGGTCAGGTACAGGAACGCTTCGTCCAGCGTGGGCCGGCGGATCCCGATGTCCTCGGCCGCGACCCCGGCGGCCTCGAGTCCGCGCACGACTTCGCGTAGCACCGCTATCCGGTCGCGCGCGGGCGCGCTGACCCGGCGGGTGTCCGGGTCGCGGTGCGGTGCCGCGCCGCAGACCCGCGCCACCACCTCGGCCGCCGCGCCGAGCTGCGCGGACTGGCGGACCACCACCTCGATCCGGTCCCCGCCGATCTGCGACTTGAGCTGGTCCGGTGTGCCCTCGGCCACCACCCGGCCGGCGTCGACCACCGCGACCCGACTGGCGAGCTGGTCCGCCTCCTCCAGATACTGGGTGGTCAGCAGCACCGTGGTGCCGCCGTCCACCAGCTCCCGGATGGCGTCCCAGAGCTGGTTGCGGCTACGCGGGTCCAGTCCGGTGGTCGGCTCGTCCAGGAACAGCACCTGCGGCGTACGGATCAGGCTCACGGCCAGGTCCAACCGCCGGCGCATGCCGCCGGAGTACTGCCGGCCGGGCCGGTTGGCCGCCTCCGCCAGGCCGAACTGCTCCAGCAGCTCGTCCGCGCGCCGCCGGGCCGCCCGGGGCGACAGGTGGTGCAGGCGGCCGAACAGGATCAGGTTCTGCCGCCCGCTGAGCGTCTCGTCTACCGCGGCGTACTGGCCGGTCAGGGAGATCCGGGCGCGGACGGCGGCCGGCTGGCGGACCACGTCGAAGCCCGCGACGCTGGCCTGCCCGCGGTCGAAGCGCAGCAGCGTGGCGAGTGCCCGCACCGCGGTGGTCTTGCCGGCCCCGTTGGGGCCCAGTACGCCGTACACCGTGCCGGCCGGCACCGCCAGGCAGAGGTCGTCCAGGGCCTTCGTGCGCCCGTACTGTTTACTCAGGCCGTCGGCGACGACCGCGAAATCACCGTTCATGCCCGCAGCGTCGCCGCCGCCGCTGACCGGCCGCGCACCGTCCGCGCACCGCGGGCCGCACCGGTGGTCAGCCCCGCCGCGCCAACCGGGTCAGGGCGCGCTCCGCCTCCGCGATGCTTTGCTGGCTCCACCACCCCGGCGGCGCGGCGGCCGCCTGGCGGTACCAACCGCGGGCCGTCTCGGCCTCGCCATCCGCTTCGGCGATCCGTCCCAGCAGGACCAGGAGCTCCAACCGGGTACCGTCGGCGATGAACCAACCCTCCGGGCACTCGGCCAGCGCCTGCTCGGCCAGGCTCCGCGCGGCCGGCGCGTCGCCGCGCAGCCGGGCAAGCTCCGCCAGCCCGCATCGGGCAGCCGCCACCAGCTCCGGCGCGCCGGCGCGGCGCGCCAACCGCAGCGCCTCTTCGAAGTCCGCCTGGGCGCCGTCGAGGTCCCCGGCCGCCAACGCCCCGGTGCCGCGGGCCCGCAACAGGTCTGACATGTCCACTGTAGAGCCGAGTTCCTCGGCGAGCGCGCGGGCCTCGTCCCACCACGGGGCGGCCTCGGTCCGCCCGCCGCGCCAGTCGACCACCTCGGCCAGGTTCGCCAGGGCGATCATGGTGCCCCACCGCTCGCCGAGCGCGCGGAAGCCCGCCACCGCCCGGCGCAGCTCCGCCTCTCCTTCCGCCAGCTCGCCGCTGATCGCCAGCGCCAGCCCGAACCCGACCGGAGTCAGGGCGTGGCTCCAGCGGTCGTCGCCGAGCACCGCGCGGCTGGTCTCGATCAGCCGTCGCAGCTCCGTCACATCCCCGGCCGGCGGTCCGGCCGCGATCGACGAGAGGTAGAGCAGGAACGGTTGGCGAGGTGGGCGGCGCAGCGGCAACCGGGTGACGCCGACCGTCCGGTTGCGCCGGCCACCACCGAGCGCGGCGAGCAGCTCGCAGAGCAGATACTCCTCCTGCCGTCCCGGCGGTGGTTGCGGCCCGATCGCCGCCAGCAGCTCGCCGGCGAGCAGCGCACCCTCACTGCGTACCCCGCGCAGCCACCAGTAGAACGACAGCGCCGAGACTAGTCGCAGCGCGGTCTCGTGGTCGCCCGCGGCGGTGGCCCGGCGCAGCGCCTGGTGCAGGTTGTCCCGTTCTCCGTCCAGTCGGGACAGCCAGGTCAGCTGCTCGGCCCGGCGCAGGTGCGGGGCGGCGGCCTCCGCCAGATCCAGGAAGTACGCCGCGTGGGCGCGTCGCATCGCCTCGGTCTCGCCGGCCTCCGCGAGCCGTTCGGCACCGTACGCGCGGATCGTCTCCAGCATCCGGTAGCGGCCGTTCACCACCTCCACCAGAGACTTGTCCACCAGGCCGGCGAGTATGTCTACCGTGTCGTCACCGGCGGCGCAGACCCGTTCCACCGCGGCGAGGTCCGCGCCGCCGGCGAAGACGGTGAGGCGCCGGGCCAAGGTCCGCTCCGGCTCGTCGAGCAGCTCCCAACTCCACTCCACCACCGCCCGGAGGGTCTGGTGGCGGTGCTGGGCTCCCCGGCTGCCCCGAGACAGCAGCCGGAACCGGTCGTTCAGGCGGGCGGCCACCTCCGGCATGGGCAACGCCCGCAGCCGGGCGGCCGCCAGTTCGATCGCCAGCGGCAGGCCGTCGAGCGTGCGGCAGATCTGCGCGGCCACGGCCACCGCCGGCGGGTCCAGCGAGAAGCCCGGCACCACGTCGGCGGCGCGGTCGGCGAGCAGGCGGAGGGCCGGGTAATCCCGGGCAGCCTCCGGGGACGCATCCGGCGGCGGCACCGCGAGCCCGGAGAGTGGACACAGCGCCTCGCCGGTCAGGCCGAGCGCCTGCCGGCTGGTGGCTACCACCCGCAGGCCTGGACACCCGCTGAGCAGCCGGGACACCAGCGTCGCGGTGTCGGCGAGCAGGTGCTCACAGTTGTCCAGCACCAGCAGCAGCCGCCGGTCGGCCAACGCGGCCACTAGCCGGTCGGTGGCGTCCGGGAGTTGAGCTGCCCCGCGGAGCCGGGCCTCGCGCAGACCCAACGCGGTCAGCACCGTCTGCGCCACCTCCGCACCGTTGACCACGGGCGCGAGCTCCACGAACCCGACCTCGGCGGGGTGGCGGCCGGCCAGCTCGATCGCCAGCCGGGTCTTCCCGGCGCCGCCCGGGCCGGTGATCGTGACCAACCGCGCCTCGGCGAGCAGATCCACCACCCGCTCCAGCTCCTCCTCCCGCCCCAGGAAGCTGGTCAGCTGCGCCGGCACCGCCGGGGCGGGCCGCTGCTCCGCCGGCGGGACGGACCGGGCCGGCGGGGCGTACTCGCCCCGCAACACCGCCCGGTGGACGGCGGCGAGCTGCGGTGACGGGTCGATGCCCAGCTCCTCGGCGAGCAGCCGGCGGGTGTCGTCGAAGACCGCCAACGCCTCGCCCTGCCGGCCGGCGGTGGTCAGGGCCCGCATCAGCAGGCCGCGCAAGCGTTCCCGCAACGGGTACGCGGCGACCAGCTCCCGCAGCTCAGCCACGGGCGGATCCGCCGGGTCCAGCGCCAGCGCGGCTTCGAGCCGGTCCTCAGTGGCGGCGAGCCGCAGCTCCTCCAACCGAGCGACCTGCGCCGCCGCGAACGGCGCGCCGCGGACGTCGGCCAACGCCGGCCCGCGCCACAGCCGTAACGCCTCGGTCAGCCGGTCCATCGCCGCGGCGTGGTCTCCCGTGACCAGCGCCCGCCGTCCGGCGCCGGCCAGGCGGGTGAACCGTGCCAGGTCGACCTGATCGGGGTCGACCGCGAGCCGGTAACCGGCCGGGCGCCGCTCCACCACCGGCTCGGGCAGGGCCCGGCGTAGCCGGCTGACCTGAGACTGCAGGGCATTCGCGGCGCCGCTGGGCGCCTCCGCGCCGTAGAGGTCGTCGATCAGGCGATCCGCCGCGACCGTACGCCCCGGGGCCAGTAGCAGCCGTGCAAGCAGGGCGCGCAACCGCGGGCCGCCGACCGCCACCTGGCCGCCGTCACCCCGCCACACCTGGGTCGGCCCCAGGACGCCGAACCGCACATCCACCATTGTCGCCCAGGCCGCTGCCGCCGGATCAGGTTGCGTCGGCGGCGCCGCCAGGTGTCGCTTGCGGGACGAACGCACCGGCGCCCGGCGGTACCGTAGCTGGAGTGAGACGTCCGGCCGTGCCGCTGGCGCGGCACCTGCTGCGGGTGCGGGATCTGATCGACCGCGCCTACGCCGAGCGCCTGGATGTGGACGCGCTCGCGCGTAGCGCCTGGGTGTCACCGTCGTACTTTCGCCGCAGCTTCAAGGCGGCGTTCGGCGAGACCCCGCACCAGTACCTCACGAGCCGGCGATTGGAGCGCGCCAAGGCGCTGCTGCGCGCCGGCGACCTGTCGGTCACCGAGGTCTGTCACGCGGTGGGGTTCAGCAGCCTCGGGTCGTTCAGCAGCCAGTTCCGCCGGGTGGTGGGGGAGAGCCCATCGGCGTACCGGCGCCGGGTGGACCACGCCGACCTGGCGAGAGTGCCGGCCTGCTACGTGCGGATGTGGACCCGACCGCGCATCCGATCGGGTCAGTTTGGAGAAGCCTCACCGCGCCCTGCCTCCGTACCGTCGCGAGCATCCACCGAGGGCAGGGAGCAGTCATGGAGATGATCCAGTCCGCCGACGGCACCACCATCGCATTCGACCAGCTGGGGGCCGGCCCGCCGCTGGTCCTGGTCTCCGGCGCCGCCTGCGACCGGCGAGTCGATGCACCGCTCGCGGACGCGCTGGCGCAGCGGTTCACCGTGCTGAACTACGACCGTCGCGGCCGCGGCGACAGCGACGACACCCCGCCGTACGCGGTGGACCGGGAGGTGGAGGACATCGCGGCACTGGTGGACGGGGCCGGCGGCACCGCCACGGTGCTCGGGCTCTCCTCCGGTGCGGTGCTCGCCGCCGAGGCCGCCGCGAGCGGCGTGGCGATCAAGTGTCTGGTGATGTGGGAGCCGCCGGTCAGCCCCGACCTGGCGGCCCGGCGGCGGTTCACCGCGTACGCCGAGCGGCTCACCGAGTTGCTCGGGGCCGGCCGCCGCGCCGACGCGCTGGCACACTTCATGGGGTTCGTGGGCGTGCCCGAGGAGGCGATCGCGCAGACCCGCCAGTCGCCGTACTGGCCGCTCGGCCTGAGTCTGGCGCCCACGCTCGCCTACGACGCGGCGATCCTGGGCGACGGTGGGATCCCTACCGCCCGTCTCCGCCGGATCGGCGTACCGGCACTGGTGCTCTCCGGCACCGAGAGCCCGGAGTTCCTGCGGCACGCGGCCGCGCTGACCGCCCAGGCGATCCCGGGAGCGCGCCACGAGGAGCTGGCAGGGCAGGACCACGACGTGGCCGGCGCGGCCATCACACCGGTGGTCGCCGGGTTCGCCGCCGAGCATGCGTGAGGAGGACGGGTGATCACCGGTTTCGCGCTGGTCTGCGTCCACGTGCTGGACATGGACGAGGCTCGCGATTTCTACGTCGGCACGCTCGGCTTCGAGGTCGCCGTCGACATGGTCAGCGACGGCTTCCATTTTCTCGTCGTCCACCCGCCGGCCCAGCCAGAGGTGCCGCTGATGCTGGTGCTGCCCGGCCCACCGGTGATGGAGGGCGAGATCGCCGAGCAGATCCGGTCGCTGGTGGCGACCGGCTTCCTGGGGCCGGGTGCGTTTCGGACCGAGGACTGTTGGGCCACCTACCGGGAGCTCGCGGCGAAGGGCGTGGAGTTCATTGAGGAACCGCAGGAACGCTTCTACGGTATCGACGCCGCCTTCCGGGACCCGTTCGGCAACCACTGGCGGCTCACCCAACCGAAGCCACGTTGAACCCACAGCGGAGCCCTCCAACTTCAACAGGGGCCCTCTTACTGCTGCAGGGCGCCCCTCTCGGTGCAACCGGGCGCCCCTCTCGGTGCAACCGGGCTCCCCGCTTGCTTCAGCAGGGCTGCCCTGTTGTTGCCATAGGGTGCCCCGGTTGAGCTGCATGTTTCAGCAGGGCGCCCCTCTTGGTCTAGTGGGGCGCCCCGGTTGAGCCGTTTCTGTTAGCCGGGCGCCCCGCTGGGGTCGCCTTCTTCAACAGGGCGCCCCGGTAGAGCCGTTCTGCTTCAGCAGGGCGCCCCTGATAGGGCTAGAACACGAGGAGGGGCGCCCGGCTGAAGACCGAACTCAGGCATGGTCCAGATCCGGTACGCGACGCCGGCCTGGCCCAGTTCCCAGGCGATGAGCCGAGCGCCCTGGGCCAACCCACACCACGTGTGTCGTGGGTCGATCCGGCACGCTCCACCGGACGTCCGCGTTGCGTCACCAGTTGCGTCCCATCCGAACCACAATCTGTGTCGATGTTTCGGTGCGGCGGATGTATGGCCGCGGCTATGGTCCGTTGCCATGCCCTCACGCGTTCACGAGGTAATGGTGGAGATGGTCCGGCACCGTCCGGCGGTCGTGGCCGAGCTGCTGACGGGAACGTTCAAAATGGAGCTACCGGACTGGCGCCAGGTGCGTACCCAGGACGCCGACCTGACCGAGCTGACGCCGGTGCAGTACCGCGCCGACGCGGTGACGGTCTTCGCCGACGCCCGGGACAACGCGGTGCTGGCCGTGGTCAACGAGGTCCAGCTCCGGCGCGACCCCCGCAAGCGCCGCACCTGGCCGCACTACCTCACCTCGCTGCACGCTCGCCTTGGCTGCCCGACCATGTTGCTGGTGATGTGCACGGATGCGGCGACCGCGCGGTGGTGTGCCGGTCCGATCGAGATTGGACACCCTGGTTGGGTGTTGCGGCCGTTGGTGGTGGGCCCAGATACGATTCCGGTAATTACTGACACGGCGGAGGCCTCCCGTGCGCCGGAACTGGCGGTGCTCTCCGCCATCGCCCATGGCCGGGGTCCGGGGGAAGAACCGATCTTCCGCGCCATGCTCACCGGACTGCAGACAGTCGACCAAGATCATTTCGAACTCTACACTGACATTGTGCTCACGGCGCTCCCGGAAGCGGCCCAGCACTGCCTGGAGGCACTCATGGATGTCACAACCTATGAATTCCAGAGCGACTATTTCCGTCGCCGGCTTGCCCGCAGCATGGCGGAAGGCATGGCCGAGGGTCGAGCAAAGGGCCGAGCGGAGGGCCGAGCCGAGGGCCGAGCCGAGGGCCGAGCCGAGGGTGAGGCCCGCGCCTTGCTGGCCGTGCTGGGCGCACGGGGCATCCCGGTCCCTGACGATGCCCGGGAGCGCATCATCCGGTGCACCGACGTCAAGCAGTTGGAGACCTGGGTGCGGCGCGCCGCCACCGCCGACTCAGTCGCCGAGCTGTTCGACGCCTGACGGCCAACCGGCGAGGTCGTCCTATCTGCCGGACCCGTAGCCAGGCCACGCCCGGTCACGCCCGGTCACGCCCGGTCACGCCGGGACGCGCCGGCTCCGGCGCCGTTCGCCGCTAGCCTTGCTCCGGCGGGAGGTACGGTACGGCTCCGGCCGCTCATCCCGCAGCCCGGCCCGCAGCTGGTCGTCGCTCATCACCAGATAGACCAACCCGCAGTCCTGTGGGCCGGTGACGTCGAGCTGGCAGAGGGTGCACGGCTCACCCGGCCGGATGGGGCACTTCGCCTCCGGCCGCCGGCGTACCGGGCGGGTCGTCATGTCTCTATCCTGCGGCCCGGGGGCGTACCCGGCCAGGGCCGTTGGTCACCGGTGGCCAGGACTCCCCGCGGCCGGCCTGACGCACGCCACGTCGACCAGCGACAACCCGGCGAGCACCGGCCGGGTCACATGGCGCGCTACCGGCAGCGGGTCAGGTCGGCGGCGAGGTGGGCGGTGCGTAGCCGCCGGGTACGCAGTAGCCGCCGGAGGTCAGCGCGGGACTGGTGCGACAACTGCACATGGAAATAGTTCACATGCTCCAGCACGGCGAACGCCCAGAACGCCAGTCCGGGCCAGACCTCCAGGCCCGGTTGGCGCGCGGCGGCGACCGCCAGTACCACCAGTGCCCCGGCCAGCACCACCACGTTGGCGCGCCGCAGCGCCCGCAGGACCGTCAACCCGGACGGACACCGCGCGCCCGCGCGCAACTGCCGGCGTTTCAGGGTCCAGTACGCCGAGCCCTCCAGCAACAGCGCGCCGAGGACAGCGAAGCCGGCCAGGTTGGCGGTGCTCGCCGGTACCCCCGCCACGACGAACAGCACCAGCGCGAGCCAGCCGGCGTTGAACGCCTCCAGCGCCGCGGCGGTGCCCATCCGCCGTTGCATCGACCGGCGGGTCATCGGGGCCTCCCGGCGTGGTCCCGCCCTGGCATCGATCGAGCATAGCGCCGGTTCGGGCTCCGAAGTATCGTCCGATCTGTACTAGAGGTATCGCTCCGGGCTGCCGGGTCAAGAGTTGGCAGCCCGAGAGTTAGCAGCCCGGAGCGAGCCTGGTCGTCAGCCGAGACCTGAGCGGAAGCCCTGCCGCCAGGTCGGGTACTTCAGCCGCCACCCGAAGGTGGCCTTCGCTTTGCCGTTGGCGGCGCCCCGGATGGAGGTCATCATCGCCACCCCCAGCTCACCCACCATCGGCTTGGCCAGCCACACCGGTACCCGCCGTGGCGGCTTCGCGTCGACGACCCGGGCCAGGTACGGCAGCCACTCTGAGATCGGGGCCGGCTCGTCATCGGTGATGTGATAGATCCCCGGCGCTCCCTCCTCCACCGCCGCTACGGTGGGCGCGGCCACATCGTCGATGTGCACAAGGGACCAGACCCCGGTCCCGCGGCCGACTACCGGAAGCTTGCGTTGCTGGACCAGCTTCAGCAGCGGCCCGCCGTGCTCGAATCCGGTACTCGGCCCGTAGAAGCCTCCGTACCGCAGCACGACGCCTTCGATGTCGGTGGTTCCGGTGACGGTGGACTCAAGCTCCCGGATGGCCGCGTGGCTGTTGCGGGCGCCCGCGACCGGGTGGGGGTCGAGCGGATCGTCCTCGGTCTTGACCGGCCCGCCGGTACGCTCGGCCGGCCAGCCGGCGTAGCTCTGCGCGATGAACCGCCGCGCACCGGCCCGGA
The DNA here is from genome assembly GCA_035304685.1 of Natronosporangium sp. Classification (GTDB taxonomy): domain Bacteria; phylum Actinomycetota; class Actinomycetes; order Mycobacteriales; family Micromonosporaceae; genus Natronosporangium. Next base: position 15,146 of record DATGPS010000025.1, read on the forward strand.
TCGCCGCGTCCATCAGGATGTGTACGCCCTTGGTCCGCAGCAGGTTGGTGGCGGCGAAGTGCTGGTCGAACCGCTTGTAGTCCAGGGGAATCTCCCCGAGGGCGGTCAGCTGGTGGATCACCACGTCCGGCTTCGCCTCGACCACCGCGCTGACGACTGCGCTCCGGTCCAGCGGGTCGAGCACTACCGGCTCGGCGCCCGCATCGCGGATGAGGTCAGTCTTGCGCTGGTGCCGGGTGGTTCCGACCACCTCGTACCCGCGCGCCACGAGCGCCGGCACGAGCCGCCGGCCCACCACCCCGGTGGCGCCGGCGAGAAACACTCGCGTGGTCATGACGATCTCCCCTCTCGTTTGTGATACCCGCTGAGAGGACGGATCACTCACCAACGGTGTGACAACCCGGCGGCTTCCGGCCGCCGGCGCCCTGGAAGCCCGGGTAGCCGGTGTGGGGCGCGCCGGGCCGGCGCCGGCGCCATCCAGTCCAGCGATCCGCTCGGGTCGGGTACGGTCGCCCGCGTGACCGTCACGCGTTCGATCGTCCTGTTCCTGCTGGCTGCCCTGGCCGAGATCGGCGGCGCGTGGCTGGTGTGGCAAGGGTGGCGCGAGCATCGAGGCCTGTGGTGGATCGCC
>DATGPS010000026.1:0-18906 GCA_035304685.1 Natronosporangium sp.
CCCGTGGAAGGCGTCGAAGTCGGTACGGGTCTGCCACGGCGGCGGGATCGCCGGGTTGAAGGCGTGCACATAGGGGTGCATGTCGGTGCTGGACAGGTCGTGCTTCTCGTACCAGGTGGCGGCCGGCAGCACCACGTCGGAGAAGAGCGTGGTGGAGGTCATCCGGAAATCCAGGCTCAGCAGCAGGTCCAGCTTGCCCTCGGGGGCCGGGTCGCGCCAGCGTACGTCCGCCGGCCGGTGCTCCGGGCCGGCCTCGGCCGCCCGCAGGGAGGCGTCCGTGCCCAGCAGGTGGCGCAGGAAGTACTCGTTGCCCTTGCCGGAGGAGCCGAGCAGGTTGGCCCGCCACACGGTCAGCACCCGGGGCCAGTTCTCCGGCGCGTCCGGGTCCTCGCAGGCGAACCCCAGCCGCCCGGCGCGGATCTGCTCCGCCACATAGGACACCGGGTCGTCCGGGCGGGCGGCGAGCGCCTCGTCGGCCACGTCCAGCGGGTTGCGGTCGAACGTGGGGATGCTCGGCATCCAGCCCAGCCGCGCGGACTGGGCGATCAGGTCGGTGGTGTGCCTGCCGGTGAACCGGCCATCGCCGGTCGGGCTGGCCAGCACGCCGGCGTCGTAGGTGTCGTAGCGCCACTGGTCGGTGTGCAGGTACCAGTACGGGGTGGCGGCCATCTGCCTCGGTGGGCGCAGCCAGTCCAACCCGAACGCGAGCTGGGCCCAGCCGGTGATCGGGCGTACCTTCTCCTGGCCCACGTAGTGGGCCCAACCGCCGCCGTTGACCCCCTGGCAGCCGGTGAGCGTGGTGAGCGCCAGCATCGCCCGGTAGGTGGCGTCGGCGTGGAACCAGTGGTTCGCCCCGGCGCCCATGATGATCATCGAGCGGCCGCCGGAGCGCTCGGCGTTCTCGGCGAACTCGCGCGCGATCCGGGCCACCGCCGCCGCCGGCACCCCGGTGATCGGCTCCTGCCAGGCCGGGGTGTACGGCGTGTCCGCGTCCTCGTAGGAGGAGGCCCACTCGCCGGGCAGGCCGTCACGGCCCACCCCGTACTGCGCCAGCAGCAGGTCGTAGACGGTGGTGACCAGCTGGTCGCCGATCCGCCGCACCGGTACGCCGCGGCGCAGCACCCCGGCCGGGGTGGTGTCGAACCGCGGCAGGACCACCTCGGCGACCTCGCCGCCGAGCGGGCAGCCCAGCTCCGGCACGATCTCGCCCAGGTCCAGGTTCCACCGGCCGGAGCCGTCCCAGCGGAATCCGGCCGAGCCGCCCGGGACCGCCGGGGCATCCGTACGCTCGTCCCAGACCGCCGGCTTGAACGCGGCGTGGTTGGCGCCGGCGTGGTCGGCGTCCGGGCCCAGGTCGGCCGCGGTCAGGAACCGGCCCGGCCGGTACCCGCCGCCCGGCGCCGGCTCCAGCGTCACCAGGAACGGCAGGTCGGTGAAGCGCCGGACATAGTCGGTGAACCGGGGAGTGGCGCGGGTGACGAAGAACTCGCGCAGGATCACGTGCCCCATCGCCATCGCCAGGGCCCCGTCCGTCCCCGGCGCGGCCGGCAGCCACTCATCGGCGAACTTGACGTTGTCGGCGTAGTCGGGGGAGACCACCACCACCTTCTGCCCGCGGTAGCGGGCCTCCACCATCCAGTGCGCGTCCGGGGTGCGGGTCACCGGCACGTTGCTGCCCCACATCACCAGGTAGGAGGCGTCCCACCAGTCCGCCGACTCCGGCACGTCGGTCTGGTCGCCGAACACCTGGGGCGAGGAGACCGGCAGGTCGGCGTACCAGTCGTAGAACGACAGCATCGCCCCGCCGATCAGGGAGATGAACCGGGCACCCACCGCGTGGGAGACCATCGACATCGCCGGGATCGGGGAGAAGCCGGCCACCCGGTCGGGCCCGTACTCCTTGATCGCGTGCACATGGGCGGCGGCGACCAGCTCCAGCGCCTCGTCCCAGGTGACCCGCACCAACCCGCCCTTGCCGCGGGCGCGCTGGTAGCGGCGGCGGCGCTCCGGGTCACCCTGGATCTCCGCCCAGGCCGCCACCGGGTCGCCCAGCCGGGCCTTCGCCTCCCGGTACATCTGCACCAGTACGCCCCGGGCGTACGGGTACCGCACGCGGGTCGGGGAGTACGTGTACCACGAGAACGCCGCTCCCCGGGGGCAGCCCCGTGGCTCGTACTCGGGCCGGTCCGGCCCCACCGACGGGTAGTCGGTCTGCTGCGCCTCCCAGGTGATGATCCCGTCCTTGACGTACACCTTCCAGGAACAGGAGCCGGTGCAGTTGACCCCGTGGGTGGAGCGCACCACCCGGTCGTACGACCACCGGTCCCGGTAGAAGGCGTCCGCCTGCCGGCCGCCGACCAGGTGCAAGGTCCGGCCGTCCGGGGAGACCTCGGCCCGGCGCAGCAACCCTCCGGCAGCCAGCAGGGCCCGACTCGCTACGCCGAGCGACTCCGTCACGGCGCCTCCTCGTCTCGGCGGACACGGTCCTCGCGAGTCTGGCCCGGGACCGCTGTCTACCCCAGGGTAAGAGGTCCCGCCCTAATTGGGACTACAGTCCCGCATCGAATGCTCGGCCCGGCGGCTTTTATTTCCGGCAGGGGAGCCCGGCTGCGGCTGGCGCGGGAACGGCGGCGCCGGTGGAGCGGTGCCGCTTGGCGCGAAGGGTGGGCGTGCTATCGGCGGCGGGCGGCGGCGCGGGCCCGCTCAGCCGGGTCCAAGATCGCCTTGCGCAGCCGGATCGCGTCCGGGGTGATCTCCACGCACTCGTCCTCCCGGCAGAACTCCAGCGCCTGCTCCAGTGAGAGTCGCCTTGGCGGGACCAGCCGCTCCAGCTCCTCGGCGGTGGACGAGCGGACGTTGGACACCTTCCGCTCCCGGGTGATGTTGACGTCCAGGTCGTCGGGGCGCGAATGCTCGCCCACGATCATGCCCGCGTAGACCTCCGTGCCCGGCTCCACGAATAGGCTCCCGCGCTGCTGCAACTGGAACATCGCGTAGGTCGTGACCGCGCCGCGCCGGTCAGCCACGAGCGACCCGGAGGTGCGGGTGCGCAGTTCGCCGAACCAGGGTTGGTAACTCTCGAATACGTGGTGGGCGATGCCGGTACCCCGGGTCTCGGTGAGGAACTCGGTGCGGAAGCCGATCAACCCGCGGGCCGGGATCAGCCACTCCACTCGCACCCAGCCCGTGCCGTGGTTGACGAGCTGCTCCATGCGACCCTTGCGCCCGGCCAGGAGTTGAGTGACCGCGCCGAGGTACTCCTCGGGCAGGTCGATGGTGAGTCGCTCGACCGGTTCGCAGGTGCGCCCGTCGATCTCGCGGGTCACCACCCGGGGCCGGCCGACGGTCAACTCGTAGCGTTCCCGGCGCATCTGTTCGACCAGGATCGCCAGGGCCAGTTCCCCGCGGCCCTGCACCTCCCAGGTGTCCGGCCGGGAGGTGGGGAGTACCCGCAGCGAGACGTTGCCGACCAGTTCCCGGTCCAGCCGGTCCTTGATCAGCCGGGCGGTGACCCGGGTGTCCCTCGCCCGTCCGGCCAGCGGAGAGGTGTTGACCCCGATGGTCACCGCGATCGCCGGCTCGTCCACGGTGATCAGCGGCAGCGGGCGCGGGTCTTCGAGGTCCGCCAGGGTCTCCCCGATCATGATCTCCGGGATGCCGGCCACCGCGATGATGTCGCCCGGACCGGCCTGGGTCGCGGGCTTGCGCTCCAGCCCTTCGGTCATCAGCAGCTCGGTCACCTTGACCGGCTCCACGCCGCCGTCCCGCCGGCACCAGGCCACGGTCTGACCCTTGCGGAGGCTGCCCTGCCGCACCCGGCACAGCGCCAGCCGGCCCAGGAACGGGGAGGAGTCGAGGTTGGTCACGTGTGCCTGCAACGGCGCGCCATCGAGGTACGAGGGCGGCGGGATGGTCTCCCGCAGGGTGCGAAACAGCGGTTCCAGATCGGCCGAGTCCGCCGGGATCGCGCCGTCGGGCGGCCGGGTCAGGGAGGCGACACCGGCTCGTGCGCAGGCGTACACCACCGGGAAGTCCAGCAGGTCGCCGGGCGCCTCGGGCCCGGCCAGGTCGAGGAACAGCTCGTAGGTCTCGTCCACCACCTGCGCGATCCGGGCATCGGACCGGTCCACCTTGTTCACCACGAGGACGATCGGCAGGTGGGCGGCGAGCGCCTTGCGCAGCACGAACCGGGTCTGCGGCAGTGGCCCTTCGCTGGCGTCCACCAGCAGCAGCACCCCGTCGACCATGGTGAGGCCCCGCTCCACCTCGCCGCCGAAGTCGGCGTGGCCGGGGGTGTCGATGATGTTGATGGTGAGCGGATCACCGTCGCTCGGCCGGTACCGCACGGCGGTGTTCTTGGCCAGGATCGTGATGCCTTTCTCCCGCTCCAGATCCATCGAGTCCAGCACCCGGTCGCCTAGCTCACCCCGCCGCCCGGCGGCCCCGGCCTGGCGGAGCATCGCGTCGACCAGGGTGGTCTTACCGTGGTCGACGTGCGCTACGATGGCGACATTACGCAGGTCGGTACGCAGGGCCATGCCGATCATCTTTCCTGGTCGCCCGGCGCCCGACACCGCGGTGTGCCGGACCACCGGCCCGGCGCATCCGGCTGCCGCTATCGCTGGATCGGCCAACAGTTGCCGGTGGTGTAGCCGCCGGAGGTGTCCGGCACGAGCTGGTGGTCGCCGTTGGCGATCCGGGCGCACACCTTCGGGTAGTCCCCGATCACCCGGGAGACCTCGTCCGCGGTGAGCACCGCCGGGTTGGTGTCCTTGATCACCCAGTCCCCTCGCTGGTCGGCGTGGGTGCCCATGGTGTGGTCCGGCGGGGTGGTCCCGTCACCGCCGTAGATGTGCAGGTGGAACCCGTTCTGGATGGTGGGTACCTGGCCGGCCCACTCGGCGTTGTAGTGGATGACCAACTCTCCGCCCTGAATGGCGGCGGAGGTGATGCAGACCCACATCTCATTAGCCTGGATCGCGTCGGTGCACTGCTCGTCCGGCGGCAGCGCCGCCTCGGTCGGCTCCGGGCCGGCGTCCTGGGTGGGCTGGGCGTCCGCGCTGGGCTGCGGCTCTGCGGCCCCGGGGCCGCCGGTCGCCTGTGGGGCCTCGCCGCCGCCGCCCGGGTCCTCGCCGCCGCGGTTGCTGACGGCCCAGGCCACGGTACCGGCGGCGAGCACCACCGCTAGCGCGACCCCGCCGATCAGCAGCAGCCGCCGCCGCGACCCGGACTCCGGTCCGCCCGGGGGTGCCGGTGGGGCGGGTGGCGCGTACGCCCCGCCGGGCGGGTCGTAGTCGGCGTACCCGCTGCGGGGCGCCGGGATGGCCGCGGAGGCGCTGGCGGCCGGCATCGGCGCGGTGGCCGACATCGGCGGCCGCGGCGGGGGTGAGGTCGGCGAGGCGGGCGGTATCTGCGCGGTCGGTGGCTCCGGCGGTGAGGTGGGCGCGGCCGCGTGCGTCGGCGCGGCCGCCGCGGCCTGGCCGACCGGCACGGTGGGCACCGCGGCGGTGCCGGCGTAGGTGGGTCGATTCGGAGCTGGCGGGGTGGGGCCCGCCGCGGCGGCCGCGGCCGCGCCCGGCGGCTGGTCGCCGGCGGTCATCGGCGCCGCGCCGCTGGCCAGCCAGGCGGCGCCGAGCGCCACCGCGTGCTTGGGGTGGGCGTCCACCGCCACCGGCCGCCCCAGCTCCGCGCTGACCATCTGGGCCACCAGCGGGATCCGGGACGAGCCGCCCACCAGCAGCACCGACTGCACCTGCTCCGGGGGTACCTGGGCGGACTGCAGGGCCCGGCGCAGCGCCTCGATGCTGCTGCCGAGGATGGGGCGCAGCATCGCCTCGAACTCGGCCCGGGTGAGGCGTACCTCGGTGGAGATGTTCGGCAGCAGCACCGGGATCGTCGCGTCCGTGTCCGAGGAGAGCGCCTCCTTGGCCGCGACGCACTCCTCCCGCAGGCGGGCGACGGCGGCGATCGCGGTCGGGTCGTCCTCGTCCAGCTCCTCCAGTTTCCCGCCGAGCGCCTGCCGCACGTGGTTGAAGACGGCCGCGTCAAAGTCGATCCCGCCGAGTCGCTCGATGCCCTCCGGCTGGCCGAGGATCTCGAACCCGGCCTCGGTCTTGCGCAGCACCGCCGCGTCGAACGTGCCCCCGCCGAGGTCGTAGACGGCCACGATCGACCCGGGCTCGACCCGCTGCTGGGCGGCGTAGAACACGGCCGCCGCCTCCGGCTCGGTGGTCATGGTCACCGGCTGGGTCACCCCGGAGAGCCGCACGCCCTGCTGCAGCAGGTCCTTCTTGTAGGGACCCCAGTTGGCCGGGTGGGAGATGCAGATCGCCGACGCCGGGCCACCCTCGCGCGCGGTCACGTCGTCGACCACCGCGCGTAGCAGCTTGGCCAGCAGTGCTTCGGCGGAGTACGGGACCCCGCCGAGCAGGATCGGCGTGGTGTCCCCGAGTCGCCGCTTGAACTCCCGGGACACCCGGTGCGGCTCGGTCAGACCACGCCGGTGCGCGGTCTCTCCGGTGAGGACGGTCTCGTCCTCCCGCAACAGCACCACCGACGGGATGACGGCCGCGCGGCTGCCGAGTGAGGCGATCTCGGCTCGACCGTCCCGCCAGGTCGCCGCCGCGGTGTACGTGGTGCCCAGATCGATGCCGAGTGCGTACGTCACTTCTGCTCCAGGATTGCGTGCTCACGTGGTGGACGGCGATGACTGACACCACCCTGCTCGCCCGGTGCGCGGTGACGCATCGGGGAGATCCCCCGCCGAGCTCGGCGGCCGTCCGGGGAGGGGAGGCGATGGGCGTGGAGGGGGTTAGGGGACGGCACCGGGGATGTCCCCCTGGCCGCCCGGACGGGTAAGGTCCCTACAGTTGCGGTATGGCACAGGCGCGCCCACTCTACGACATCCTCGCCGGACTCACCGGCGAGGACGTAGCCGGCGCCGCCCCAGGGGAGGCCCTGCGGGCGGCCGGGCACGACTTGCCGGACGCGCTGATCGCCGAGGCGATAGTCAGCTTCGCCGGCACCGCGCCGGTGGAGGTGGCGGAGCACCTGGCGCCGTTCGTCACCGCACACGGTCCGGTGCCGCCGGCCGATCCGGCCGCCACCGCTCCAGAACTGGCCGACGGGTTGGCGCTGCTGGCTAGCGCGCCAACCCCGGATCTGGCCGATCTGGAGGCCGAGGCTGCCCTCCCCGGCAGCGCCGGTGCCGGCGCCGGTGACGCTGAGGGCGCGTCCGAGCTGTCCGCCGATCCGTTCGACCTGGACTTCGGCGGCGGGGACACCGGCGAGGGCGATCCTGGCGGGGCGGCGGTGGTCCCAGAGGTGTTCGGCGCCTTCGACCCGGTCGTGCCGGAGGCCGCCGACCCGTTCGCACCGGTCGGGGAGAGGGAGCCGGCCGAGCAGGTCGAGCCGTTCGCGCCGGCTGACCGGCCGAGCGGGGAGGAGCCGGAGGATCTCGCCGGGACCGAGCCAGACTTCGACGCCGGCTGAGCCGGGCGGCCGGTACGCCGGGTCCGGACTGACCGGCCGGCAGCGGTCCACACGGCCCACCGGGTCACGGATCACCGGTCGCCGGTTCACCGGTGGTTCACCAACTCGGCCAACATGCCCTCGCAGGAGCGCACCGCCACCTGCGCGGCGACCGACAGCTCATGGCTGGTCATCGGGTTCTGCGCCCGCCGCTGCCAGCGGGCCAGGGCCTCCGAGGCCGCGGCGGTGAGCGCGGCCCGGTCCGCGTCGGGCGGCAGCTCCAGCCGCTGGTGCAGGTCCGAGCCGGAGCCGCCGATCAGCCGCTCCAGGTCGGCCAGGACCTCCGGCTTGCCGGTGACCCAGCCCGCCCGCAGCGCGGAGAGCACCCGCAACTCCCGGAACGGGTGCGCGCTGGAGATGATCTCCTCCACCTCGGCCGCGACCGCGTCGCTGCCCGGCCGGGGCTGGGTGCGGGTCAGCGCGTCGAGCGCGAGCAGGGCGGACCGGCTCTTGAGGACCTCCCGGCGCTGGAAGAACAGCGACCTGAGCACCTCCCGCAGTTCGCCGATGCCGCTGCGCTCGGTGAGTTGGGCGGCCAGCTCGGTGGCGGTGGACGCGACCTCCCGCCGCAACAGGGTGCTGGCCAGGCGGACGCCGAACAAGCCGAACCGCTGCAACAACGACTCGCGCTCCAGCGAGGTCAGACCCAGCTCCGGCATCAGGTTCAGGAACCGGTCGGCCGAGAGCAGCAGCGAGTCCGCCTCCCGTACCGGCAGCGCCGCCACCTTGCGCAGCTGGGCCACCTCGGTCTCGGTGAGGGTGGCGGCGGTCTCGGCCAGCAGCCCCGCCACCGGCACCACGGTCTGCACCACGCGGCGTACGTTCGGGTCGGTCGCCATCCGGTTCGCGATCCGCCGGGCGGAGGCCATGGCGTCCAGGCGGCACACTCCGATCTCGTCGGCGCGCGACAGGACCCCGATCGCGTTGACCGGGTTCGGCTGGGAGACCTCGGTGTCGTGGAAGGCGCGCAGGAAGTCCATGTCGGCGGCGTGCAGGTGCCGCATCAGGTAGAGCACCGCGTCGGCCGGGGTCTCCTCGTCCTCGGCGGCGAGCAGATCCCAGGTCCGGCGCGCCACCTGCTCCGAGAGTGACCCGATGCCGGGCGTGTCGATCAACGTGGCGGTGCGCAGGGCCTGCGAGGGCCAGGTGACCTCCAGCTCGCTGACCTGCTCCGGGGTGAGGCCGCCGAGGTCGATCTCGATCGCCTTGTCCTCCCGCTGGAACTTGAGCTGCCGGCTGTCGCCGTCGGGCAGGCGGGCGGTCACCCGGTAGGTATGCCCGTCGCGGTACCAGGTCACGATCCGGGTGCATTCTCCCGCGTCGGTGGGCGCGAGCTGCTCCCCGACCAGGGCGTTGAGCAGGGTGGACTTCCCGGCCTTGATCCGCCCGGCGATCGCCACCCGCAGCGGCTCGTCCAGCCGCTGCGCCAGCTCCACGAGCCGCTCGCCGGCCTCGGTGCCGCGGTAGACCTCCGTGGCCCGCGCCAGCGCGTGGCGGGTCCGGGTCAGCAGCGGGGAGGGTCGGGCGCCGTCGCCGGCGCCGGGTGCCGCCGGGACGCTCATCGGGCGACCGCCATCGCCTGCTTGCGCAGCGTGCGCAGCCGGGTCAACTCCGCGTCCAGGTCGCGTATGCGCTGCTCCCGCTCGGCCTGGGTACGCCGCAGCGCCTCGGTGGCGCTCTGGAGCGCCTCGGCGTTGGAGCGGTTGAGTTCTTCGGCGAGTGCGGTGTAGTGGTCGCGCAGCTGGCGCTGGATGCGGCGCAGGGTGTCGCGGGAGTGCTTGCCCATCACGAAGCTCACTTCGTCGCAGTAGCGGCGGACGGCGTTCTTGGCCTGGTTCTGGCGGGCGGTGCGCTGCCGCTTCTTCTCGTCCCGCAGGCCCTTGCGTCCCATCACCAGGCCGATGCCGAGCCCGATCGGCCCGAGCGTGATGCCGGTCATGGCGCCGAGCATGACGAACATGATCGCGCCGCCGTACGCGCTCTTGAGCGCCACCATGGCCTGCTTGCCGATCTTCATCTTCGCCAGCTCGATCTTGTGATCGACCTGCGCCTTGGCGAGCATCGGGGTGGGGTTGGGCACGGCGATGTGATCCAGTACTTCGCCCGAGGCCTCCCGGAAGTGTTCGGCCACCTCCTCGCTGAGCAGGGTGGCCCGGTCCTTCAGGAAGGTGTAGTTGGCGAGCAGCTCGTGCGCTACCCGGGACTCCAGCCAGGACGTCATCTCCGACCAGGTGTCGGCCGGATCGGTCTCTTCGATCGCCTGGTCAGCCTCCTGGGTCACGGTGCGGATCCGCCGGCGCAGGTCGTGGTCCACGTCGGCGTTGAGGTCGGCGATGCCGTCGTTGAGGGTGACGTTCCACCGGGCCGCGGCGGCCTTCAGCGCCTCCACCCGCTGCTTGACTTCGGAGAGGTGGTCTACCACCTGCCGGGCGGAGGCGGGGTCGGCCTGGGCGGCGCGCTCGGCCTCGAACTGCGCCTCCAGCTGGGTGCAGACCGCCGCCACCTCGGCCGCCGCCTCGCTGGCCAGCCGGCCGGAGACGCCACCGCTGACCCGCTCGGTGAGGAACTTGACCAACTCCGGATAGCCGGACTCGGCGTTGAGCGCGGTGTCGTTGGTGGCGATCGCCCGGGAACGCAGCGCGGAGGAGACCGGGATGACGGGGATGTCTATCCCCTCCCGCCGCAGGTGCCCCACGTCCAGGTCGCGGATCTTGCGCCAGTACGGATAGAGGTCGGTCTTGGTGAGCACGCAGACCGCGGTATCGCACAGTTCGCCCGCTTGGCGGAGGAACTGCACCTCACTGCGGGTGAGCTCCTGCGCGGTGTCGGTGACGAAGATCAGGGCGTCGGCCATGGCCGCGGCGGCGAGGCTCGCGGCGGCGTGCGCCGACCCCAACCCGCCGACGCCCGGGGTATCCACCAGCACCAGGCCGGCGGAGAGCAGTTTGCGCGGGACGCGGACCTCCACTCCGGAGGGCCGCTGGGCCGGGTCCACCAGGGGAGAGTGCTCGACCACCCACTTGCGGACGTCCTCGACCGCGATCGGCTCCCGCCGGGGCGGGTCTTCGTCGTAGATCAGGGCGGCGGTCGGTTCCGGCCCGTGGCGGACGTAGGTGGGGAGCGCGGTGGCGACATCATCGTCCACCGGGCAGATGGTGCCCCCTACCACCGCATTGACCAGGGAACTCTTGCCCTGCTTGAACTCGCCCACGACCACAACGTGGACGACCGGGTCGGCCAGCCGACGTTTCGCGACCTTCAAACGGGTGGCGAGGTCTGGCCGATCGTACGCCTCGCAGGCCTGGATGCCGAGGTCGACGACCGTGGCCGCGTTCACGGTCGCGCCGGCGGCGGGGCGCTGGGGTGCCATCACCAAATTATCCTCCGTCCGGCTCGGACAAACGCGTGCGGCAGCGGACTCCCGTCGACCGTCGTGTGCCGGTCGGGAGCCCGCTGCCGGTGGTGGTGCTCGCCGGGCGGGTCACATGATAGGGACGTCCTCGTGGCCGTCCGCGGCGTTGACGTCGACGTCGACGTTGACCTGCTGGGCGGTCTGGTCGCCGAAGCCCTGCTCGGTGCTGACCTGGGAATCGTGCGCCTCGATGTGGACCTCTTCCTCGTGCTCGTAGTTGTAGCCGGAGGCCTGCCCGTCCCCGACGTTCAGCGCCGAACCCTCGTCGAGCTCGTTGTCGGACACGTTGGTCGCGTCCCCACCCAGGCTGACCGCCGAATCGTCGATGTCCGCGTCGCCGAAGTGGGTCACGTCGCCCTGGCCGAAGTTCTGCACCGCGTTGGTGGCGTCCACGTGCTCACCCTGGATACCGGTGAACTCGCCGGTGTTGACCGGGGCGTCGATGTCCCGGCCGGCCTGCACGTTACCGTCGCCGGTGGAGACCGGCCCGTCGATCTGGCCGACGTTCTGCACCGCCCCGTCCCCGGAGTTGGCCAGTGCCGTGCCCAGGTTGTCCCCGTCGATGACCTGAGCGCCATCAGCGGCCAGGTTCTCCCCCGCGGCCATCGCACCCTCGCCCACCGCGTTGACGTTGGTGGTCTCGATGTCACCGTGGAAGTCGCCGTCGACGTCCACATGGGTGGAGTTGTCGATCGTGGTCGAGTAGTCCTGGTAGTTGATCAACTGCTGGGTGATGTACTCGTCGCCCTCGTACTTGGCGTAGGTGATGTAGTTCAGGTGCTGCACCACCTCCGCCGTAGCCGGCGAACCCGGGTGCGCCGGCGGGGGAGATGCCACCGGGTACTGCCCCGGCGGGGCGCCGCCGTAACCCGGCACCTGCGTACCCGCCTCCGCCGCACACTGACCCACCAACTGGTACAGGTCCACGTCACCCAGATCGCCATCGGTGACCCCCTGCGCCGCCAGTGTGCCCTCCGGGTCCTCGGCGTACTGCGCCGCCAGCGCCCGGTCACCCCCGAGCAGCTTCGCCAGCAGCTCCTTCAACGCCGCATACGCGTCCACAGCCATCACAAGCCTCCTTATTCAAGCCCTTGGCCCCTCCGGCCCCGGGCACACACCCACGGTCGCTCACTCACCCCACCCGAGACATCGGGGACACCCCCCTCCTCCCCCTATGCCGATAGGGGATCAGCACACGCTGATCATGGATCATCCGACCAGCGTTATGTCACAGATCCGACAGTGAAATCGGCCGGTAGGGCTAGCCCAGCTGGCGGTCTGGTGAGGACTGATCCCCGAAGATACGACGCAGGGCGGCCACGAGCTCCGCTCGGCTGGTCGCTCCCAGCTTGGTGCGCACGCGGGCCACATGGTGCTCCACGGTCTTGGGTGAGAGGTAGAGCTGGGCTCCGATCTCCCGGTAGGTGCGGCCGTCCAGCACCAGGCGCGCCACCTCCCGCTCGCGTTCGGAGAGCCCACCGTGGGAGGTCTCCGGCCGGTTCGCCGCCTCCAGATCCGCTGCGGTCAGCTCGCGCGCCCGTTCCAGCAACCGGCGCGCCGCCGCCTGGTCCGCGGTCCGGATGGCGGCCTGCCCTGCCAGCCGGGACGCCTCCCAGGGGAGCTCGGCCGCGGCCAGCGCCTCGGTGGCGGCCACCACCGCGTCCGGGTCCACCTCGCCGGCGAGGGCACGCGCCCACTCGGCGGCGGCCATGCCCTGGGCGGCCTGGCGGTGGGCTGCGGTGCCGCCGCCGTCCAGCGCGCGCTCGATCGCGCCGGCGGCCGCCGCCGCGGCCGCAGCGTCCTCACCCACCACCGCGATCTGGAGCCGGACCCAGGCCAGCGATACCACCCAGGCCGGCGGCGCGCCGAGCCCGGTGACGATCGCGTCCAGCCGCTCCAGCACCGGGGTGAGCCGCTGGTACTGCCGCAGCCGAGCCGCCGCCACCAGCAGCTCCTCCATCGGCTCCAGGTGGAACAGGTCCACCGCCTGCCGGGCCAGGACCGGCTCGGCGGCGGCCCACGCATCCTTCAGCGCGGCGATGTCACCACTGCGCCGGGCGATCCCGGCCGCGAGCACGGCGGCGAGGAGCAGCTCCCGGCCGGGAAGCGCGGTGCCGGCCAGCCGCCGCAGCTCGGCCACCGCGGTATCGAACCGGCCGGTACGCAGGCGTACCCACGCCAGCAGCGCCCGGTGCCGCTCGACCCCCACCGGACCCCCTACCTCGCCGGCGATCGCCTGCTGGAGCAGGTGTTCGGCGGTGGACCCATCCCCGGCGGTGACCGCCACCAGCGCGCCCACCGCATGTGGAGTGTCCGGCAACACCAGCGCCGGCGGGGTGGCGATCAGCGCCTCGGCCGCTTCCAGCAGCAGCGGGACCGCCGCGGCCGGGTCGCCGGCCGCCAGCGCCGCCTCGGCGAACCGGCGCACCGGTAGCGGGCCGGTGCCGGCCGCCGCCCGTTGCGCCGGCTCCGGCCGGCCCACCGCCACCAGTACCGGCACGGCCAGCAACGGGCCGGGATCGCCGGCCGCGGTCAGGGCCTCCGCGGCCCGCGTAGCCCGCCCCTGGTGGGCCGCTGCCGCCCCGGCGGCGAGCGCCACCCGCCGGGCCTCCTCCGGCGCCGCCGGGGTGGCGTCCACGTCGACCGGCCGGCCCAGCAGCGCCTCCGCCTCCGCCCGCCCGGCGGCGAGCGTGGCCGGGTCGGCGCCGGCGTCGAGGGCGTCGTCGTACCAGGTACTGGCGGCCTCCGGGTCGGTGAAGCGCAGCCGGTCGGCGGCCGCGGCGTACACCTGCGCGGCCTGGCCGGTGCGGACCCGGGCCGCGCTGAGCTGGTTTGCGGCGGCCACCGGGTCCCCACCGGCGGCGATCAGCGCGCGCGCGACCCGGTCGTGCAGCCGGCGGCGCTGCGCCGGCGGCGCGTCGGCGAGCAGGGTCTGCGCCACCGCCGGGATCAGCCGCTCCCCGCCGGGCACCAGCATCCCCTCGTCGCGCAGCGTGCGCATGGCCGCCGCCAGGTCGCCCGGGGCCAGCCCGGCCGCGCCGGCGAGGACGTCGTCGGTGAGGTCCAGCCCGAGCGCGAGCAGCTGGGCGAGGTCGACAGTGGACGCCGGCAACCGGGTCAGGCGGTGCTGGAGGCGGGCGGCGAGCGAGGGTACGCCGCCGCTCTCCCCGGCATCGGGCCCGGCCACCACCGTGGCCACCGCGGCGGCGATCGCGGCCTGGCCGGCCGACGCCTCGCGTACCCGCGCCACCGCCTCTGGCCCGGCCGGGCGGCCGGTCACAGTAGAGATCAGCGCGGCGAGCGCGTCGTCGTCGAGCGGACCCAGGGACTCCACCGGTCCCTGCTCCGCGACCGCTTCGTCCAGTGCCGCCAGCGCCGGGCGGTCCACGGTGGGCCGGCGCGCGATCGCCATGCGTACGCCCCGCCGAGCCGCCGCCGCGAGCGTCCGCAAAGCCGGGTCCGGTAACCGGTGCGCGTCGTCGACCACCACCAGGCACCCCTCGTCGGGCGGCCCGGCCGGCACCCCGGTGAGGTCCACCTCGTCCCCGGCGCGCCCGTCCACGCGTACCACTGGTACGCCCGCGGCCGCGGCGATCTCCCGCAGGCGGTGGGTCCGCCCCGCGCCATCGACGCCGACCACGACCGTCACAGTGCTCCTCCGGGGTGTCGCAGGGAGCTTAACCGGTGACCCCGGCCGTCACCGCGCCCAACCAGCGCCGGGAAAGCGACCGGGTACGCTGTGATGGCAACCACGTGCGTCGAGGGAGAGTGTGACGTGAGGACGACCAACCCGTTGCTGACCCGGCTCAGCGCCGACGCCGCGCGGGAGCGGGCCGCTGCAGCTCCGCCGCAGGTCTTCGGCCAGCCGGCCGCTCAGCCGTACCCCACGGTGGAGGGCACCGCCCCACCGAGCGTGCGGCCGATGACGATCGACGATGTTGTCACCCGGACCATCGGGCTGCTGGTGCTGGTCGTGGCCGGCGCCGCCGGGGTGTGGCTGCTGACCGAGCCGCAGACCGGGCTGGCGCTCGCCTTCCCCGCCGCGATCGTGGGCCTGATCCTGGGCCTGGTGATCGCGTTCGCCCGGGTGACCAACCCGTTGCTGATCGGGGCGTACGCGGTCATCGAGGGCGTGTTCCTGGGCGCCATCAGCCAGGCCTTCAACGCTTGGTTCCCGGGCATCGTGGTGCAGGCGGTGGTCGCCACCATGGGCGTGTTCCTGCTGATGGCCTTCCTCTACAAGAGCGGCACCATCCGGGCCACGCCGAAGTTCGTCCGGTTCATGACCGGGGCGCTGATCGGCGCCGCCGCGGTGATGCTGATCAATCTGCTGATCACGCTCTTCACCGGGCAACCCACGATCCTGCGGGACGGCGGGCCGGTGGCCATCATCGTCAGCCTGGTGTTCATCGTGATCGCCGCACTCAGCTTCATTCTCAGCTTCCACGAGGTGGAGGAGGGCGTGCGGCTCGGCCTGCCGGAGAAGTACGCCTGGGCGTGCGCATTCGGGATCGTGGTGAGCCTGCTCTGGCTCTACCTGGAGGTGCTCCGGCTGTTGAGCTACTTCGCCAGCGAGTAGCCCCGGCAGCGTCTCCGGAAACGCGTGACGGCCGGCGGCGACGGGGTACCACCCGTCGCCGCCGGCCGTTTTGTCTCCGGCCGTTTTTCTCCGGCTGTCCGGCCCCGAACCTCAACGGGGCGCCCCTGCAGGTGCTCTAGCCCTATCAGGGGTGCCCTGCTGAAGCTCAAGGGCACCACAGGGGCGCCCTGCTGAGGCCGAGCGCTCAACAGGGGAGCCCTGCTAGGTCAACCGGGGCGCCCTGCTGGCGACGAGTGCTCCGTAGGGGCGCCCTGTTGAGTTAACGGGGGCGCCCTGCTGGCCTAACGGGGGCGCCCTGCGGAGGATCGGCGTTCAGCAGGGGAGCCCTGCTAGGGCTTGAGGGTCAGCACGGAGCCCGGCTGAACACTGGTGCAAGTCTGGCGCCCCCGCCCGGCCGGCCCGGCTCGCCCTCATCACGCCCTCAGTGGGCGCGCTGACGATCCCGATCCTCAACGGGGCCCCCTGCAGGTGCTCTAGCCCTATCAGGGGCGCCCTGCTGAAGAACAAGGGCACTACAGGGGAGCCCTGCTGAGGCCGAGCGCTCAACAGGGGAGCCCTGCTAGGTCAACCGGGGTGCCCTGCTGGGGGCGAGTGCTCAATAGGGGAGCCCTGCTAGGTCAACCGGGGTGCCCTCCTGAGTCAACAGGGGAGCCCGGTTGAAGAAGGGCGTTCAGCAGGGGAGCCCTGTTGGGGGTGGGTGGGGGGCGGCGCGCGGGTGGCGGCGTGCGGCTACTCGTGGATCGTGGTGGCGTGCGCGGCGGCCGCGACCGCCGGGTACAGCGCGTGGGCCCAGACCCGGTAACCGTCTGCGGACGGGTGGAACCCGTCGAAGCAGAGCGTCCCCGGGTCAGCGCGGAAGACCGGCCCGGTCTCGGTAGCCAGGTCTACCACGTCCGCGCCCGCGACGTGCGCCGCCGGGGCCTGGGCGTCGGCTATCCGCCGGCCCAACCAGCCGACGAGTTGCCGTAGCGGGGGCGCGAACGCACGGGCCGCGCCGAGGTCCGGGCAGGTGCCCACGACCACCTCCACGCCGGCGTCGCGCAGCCGGCGTACCGCTGCGGCCAGGTGAGTGGCCGCCTCGGTGGGGCGCCGCAGGTCGGTGGCGTCCCTGGCACCGATCAGGATGACCGCGACGTCGGGCCGGGGGCCGAGCAGCGCCCGGGCCACCTGCGGGCCGAGGTCGGCGCAGTGGGAGCCGGCCACCGCCACGCTGGACAGCTCCACCCGCCACGCGTGCTCGCCCTCGCTGCTCAGCAGCTCCGCGAGCTGGCCGCCGAGGGTCTCGGAGACCGAGTCGACCCCTACCCCGAGCGCGGTGGCGTCGCCGAGCAGGGTCAGTCGTAGCGGCGGGGCCTCGGGCGGCCCTATGGTGGCGCGCAGCGCCAGGCCCAGGGCCGGGGTGGCGTAGCGCCGGGTGCGGGCGGCGACCACCTCGGCGGCGATCACCGCCACTCCGCCGACCAGGCCGGCGGCGAGGGAGTAGGTGGCGGCCCGGCGGAGACGTCGGGCAAGGCTGGTCATCGGGGCTCCAGAGCTGTCTTGGGGGGAGTACGAGGGTGGTGCTCCATCGAGCCTAGAGGCATCCGGCGCAGCATGAGCGGCGCCACCCGGCGCAGGTTGAGATTGACCCGGCGCAGCGTACCCGGAGTGACGCGACGCAGGACATCGGGTGACAGCCGGCGCAGCAGCTCCGGGTTCACCCGGCGGAGGACATCCGGTGTCACCCGGCGAAGCGCCGCCCACCGGCCACCGGGTACGCCGCGGCGGTCGGCCACGTCCGTGCCGGAGACCTCGGTGCCGGCCCGGCGCGACGCCTCGGCCGCGGCCCGCGGCAGCGTCCGGATGCTCTCGGAGCGGACCAGCACGCGCGGGTCCACCACGCCGAGCGCGGCGAGCACGGTGGGCAGCACCGCGGCCGCGGCCACCGCGTACCCCTCCGGGGAGGGGTGGAAGCGGTCCACCCCGAACATCCGGTGCGGTTCGGCGGCGAACCGGGGACCGAGCAGATCCCCCAGCGACACCGTCCAGCCGCCCGCCTCCACCACTCCGACCGTCTGCGCCTCGGCCAACTGCCGGCTCCAGCGCCGGGCGAGCCAGCGCAGCGGCGGCCGGATCGGCAGCACCGTACCCAGATCCGGGCAGGTGGCGACCACCACCTCCGCGCCGATACCGCGAAGCGCGCGTACCGCCTCGACGAGGTGGCGGACCGCAACCTGGGGGTTGTTGCGGTGGGTGACGTCGTTGGCGCCGACAATGATCACCGCGAGCTGTGGCTCCAGCTCCAGCGCTGCCTCGACCTGCGGCGCCAGCCGCCGCGAGGTAGCGCCGACCACGGCCAGGCAGTGCAGGTTGACCGGGCGGCCCAGCCGGCGCGAGACACCGGTGGCTAACAGTGCGCCCGGGGTCTGGCGGGGCTTGGCCGCGCCGTAGCCGGCGGCGGTGGAGTCGCCGAGCATGACCATCGTCAACGGCTCGCCGCCCAGCCGGGCGCCGTACCGGCCATCGGCCCGCGGCGGCGGCTCCTGCGCCCGCGGGATCTCCCGGCGGGCCTGGTGCACCTGGCCTAGTAGCACCCCGGCGCTGGCCGCGCTGGCCAGCCCCGCGGCCGCCGCTCCATATCCGAGCATCCGCAGGGTGCGCCACATCACGCCGAGAGATTAGCCGGCCGGCGCCGGCCCCGCCCACTCGACGCGCGAGTAGGTCCGGCGACCGCGGAGCCTCGACCGGTGTTCCGGCCCAGGCCCGGTGTTTCAGCGCCCGGGTCGGGCGTTCGGGGGAGGTAGCCTGCCAGAGTGCGCTACGCCGACAACGTCGTCGAACTGATCGGTCACACCCCGCTGGTACGCCTGCGGCGGGTGGTGCCGGAGGCGACGACCGCTACCGTCCTGGCCAAGATCGAGTATCTGAATCCGGGTGGGTCGGTCAAGGACCGGATCGCCCTGCGGATGGTGGAGGCGGCCGAGCGGGAGGGGCTGCTGCGGCCCGGCGGCACGATCGTCGAGCCGACCAGCGGCAACACCGGCGTGGGGCTGGCACTGGTGGCGCAGGCCCGAGGCTACCGGTGCGTGTTCGTCTGCCCGGACAAGGTCAGCTCGGACAAGCTGGATGTGCTGCGCGCGTACGGCGCCGAGGTGGTGGTCTGCCCGACCGGAGTGGCGCCGGATGACCCCCGCTCGTACTACCGGGTGTCGGACCGGCTCGCGGCCGAGATACCCGGGGCGTGGAAGCCGGACCAGTACGCGAACCCGCACAACCCCGCCTCCCACTACGCCACTACCGGGCCGGAGGTGTGGGAGCAGACCGAGGGCCGGGTCACCCACTTCGTCGCCGGGATCGGCACCGGCGGCACGATCACCGGTGCCGG
>DATGPS010000027.1:0-91333 GCA_035304685.1 Natronosporangium sp.
TGTCGTGGGTCTCCTGCATCGCCACCCAGTTCCGCAGCGCGCCGAGGTAGTTGCCCAGGTGGAACGAGTCGGCGGTGGGCTGGATCCCCGAGAGCACCCGCTGGCGGGCCGACGAAGACGACATGCCTCCATCTTTCCAGACTCCCGGCCGGCCGGTCACCGGAGCCCGACCGGCTGGACTGCTGTCATACATTTCCATAGGCTGATGTCAGACCTATCCCCACCCGGAAGGAGTCACCGATGTCGAAGCTATCGCAGACCCTGGTGCGCGTCGCCGCTGCGCTCAGCCTGGCGTTGCCGCTGGTGGCGGTGGCGGCCACGCCCGCCGCCGCGGCCGAGCCCGTCACTCTGTTCAACGCCTCCCACAGCCGCGACTGCGACTACGCCTTCACCGAGGGGTGGATCGCCTGGAACACGAACTCCCCCGGCGCCGCCGGGCAGGTCGACGTCATCGGCAGGCTGGTGGACCTCCCGGTGGTCTGCGTTCCCCCGGGCCCGCGGGTAGGCAGCCCGTTCGCCGAGTTCTACGCCTACGCGAACGGCCAGCTGGTGGACAGCGAGGTGATCCACACCACCGGCGGCTACAACTTCAGCCTCAGCAACAGCCCCTCCGTCACGTTGATCGACCAGGTGGACATCCGGGTCTGCCGTGACTTCGGCCCCATGCTGCCGGCGTTCACCTGCGGGGACACCCAGACCTACCGCCGACCGCCGGCCATCGGCCCCGCGCAGTGACCTAGATCGGGCTACCCTGCCCGCGTGGACGCGGTCAGCAAGGCATTCCAGCAGGCGTACGGGGCACCGGCTGAGGGTGTGTGGGCTGCGCCCGGGCGGGCGAACCTGATCGGGGAGCACACCGACTACAACGACGGATACGTCCTACCATTCGCGCTTCCGCAGCGCACCCTCGTGGCGGCCGGCCGCACCGGGGGTGCGCCGCGGTGGCGAGTGTGGTCGGCCCAGATGGCCGAGACGGTCGAAATCGGACCGGAGGAGCTACGCCCCGGGGCGGTCACCGGGTGGGCCGGCTACGTCGCGGGCGTGGTGTGGGCCCTGCGCGAGGCCGGGTACGAGGTGCCGGGAGCTCGGCTGGCGGTGGACTCGCAGGTGCCGGTCGGCGCCGGCCTCTCCTCTTCGGCCGCGCTGGAGTGTGCGGTCCTCACCGCTCTGGTCGACCTGGCCGAGTTGGATCTGCCGGTGTCGCGGCGCCCGGAGCTGGCGCAGCGGGCGGAGAACCGGTTCGTCGGCGTACCCAGCGGGATCATGGACCAGTCGGCGGCGATCCTCTGCCAGGCCGGGCACGCGCTGTTCCTGGACTGCCGCACCCGGGGCACCGAGCAGGTGCCGCTGGACCTGGCCGGGGCCGGGTTGGCGGTGCTGGTGATCGACACCCGGGCCCCGCACCGGCTGGTCGACGGCGAGTACGCCGCCCGGCGTACCACCTGTGAACAGGCCGCGGCGGCGCTGGGCGTGCCGGCGCTGCGCGATGTGGACCCGGCCGGCCTGCCCGCGGCCCTGGACGCGCTGCCGGACGAGGTCTCGCGACGCCGGGTACGCCATGTGGTCACCGAGAATCAGCGGGTCCTCGACACGGTGGCGCTGCTGCGGGCCGGGCACCCGGCGCGGATCGGCCCGCTACTCACCGCTTCTCACGCGTCACTGCGCGATGACTACCAGGTTACGGTGCCCGAGTTGGACACCGCGGTGGACGCCGCCCTGGCCGCGGGCGCGCTCGGCGCCCGGATGACCGGCGGTGGTTTCGGTGGCTGTGTGATCGCACTGGTCGGTGTGGACCTGGTGGATCGCGTCGGGCAGGCGGCCGCGGACGCGTTCGCCGCCCGGGGATTCGCCGCCCCGCGGTGGTTCACCGCCACCGCCGGGCCCGGCGCCGGCCGGGTCGGTTAATCCGATTCTTACCATCATTCACCCGGTCTCACGCAGTTGCCAACCATCCGGGGACTGTGTTAGCACTTGACATCGTCGAGTGCTAATCACTCGCGTGTCCGCCACTAAGGAGGGGCATGTGACCAGCACGGATAAGGCACTGTTCACGCCGCCGCGGGTCGCCCGGCGGCCGATGCGCGGGTCCGACCAGCCACAACCAGACAATCCGGACCGTCCGCTTCGGGTGATCCTGGTGTCACCGCCGTACTTCCCGGTCCCACCGGACGGCTACGGCGGCGTAGAAGCGGTCCTCGCCGACCTCGCCGACGCGCTCGTGGCCGCCGGTCACGAGGTGACGCTGCTGGGCGTCGGGGAAGCGCGGACCCAGGCACGGTTCGAACCGGTATGGGAGCACAGCTTCGCCGACCGGCTCGGCGAGGCGTACCCGGAGGTAGCGCACACCGCCGCGGTCCGGCGGGCGGTCGCCCGGATCGCCGCCACCAGCGGTGCCGATCTGGTGCACGACCACACCCTGGCCGGACCACTCAACGCCCCGGCGTACGCCGGGCTGGGCCTGCCCACGGTCGCCACCGTGCACGGCCCGGTCGACGCCGAGATGCGGGACTACTACCGGCTGCTCGGCCGGGAGGTCGCGCTGGTCGCGATCAGCGACCGGCAGCGGGAACTGGCGCCGGAGCTCAACTGGGTCGGCACCGTGCACAACGCACTGCGGCTGGAGACCTGGCCCTTCCAGGCCGACAAACAGGACTACGCGTTGTTCCTCGGCCGGTTCCACCCCAACAAGGCCCCGCACCTGGCGCTGGAGGCGGCCCACGCCGCCGGCATCCCGCTGGTGCTCGCCGGCAAGTGCGCGGAGCCGCTGGAGAAGGAATACTTTGACCGCGAGGTGAAACCGAGGCTCCGGTCGAGCGACCACGTGTTCGGCGTGGCGGACGCGACCGCCAAGCGCCGGCTGCTCGCCAACGCCCGGTGCCTGCTGTTCCCCATCCAATGGGAGGAGCCGTTCGGGATGGTGATGATCGAGGCGATGGCCTGCGGTACCCCGGTGGTGGCGCTGCGCGGTGGCGCGGTGCCGGAGGTGGTCGTCGACGGCGTGACCGGGCTCATCCGGGAACGACCCGACGAGCTGCCCGACGCGCTACGCCAGGTAGGCGAGCTGGACCCGGCCGCCTGCCGGGCCCACGTCGCGGCCCGGTTCACCCACACCCAGCTCGCCGCCGGCTACGAAGCGGCGTACCGCCGGGTGCTGGCGACCGCCGAGCGGGTGCCGGCGCCGTCCCGCAGCCGGCCGCGGGTCAGCGGCGCGCACGGTCCCCTCCGGGCGAGGGCGCCGCTGGCGCGATGACCCAGCCGCTCAACAGCACCGCCGAGCCGGCCGCGGTGAACACCGGGGCCGGCACGGTCACCCTGATCGACGGCACGACCTTCTGCATCTCGGACATCACCGGGGACGTCTCCCCCGGCGGGGCGCAGGGGTTCTACTTCCATGACACGCGGGTGCTGTCCCGGTGGGAGCTGAGCCTGGACGGCCACCCGGTGGAGACCCTGGCGGTCCGGCCGGCGGAGACGTTCGCGGCCCAGTTCGTCGCCCGCCGGCCGCCGGCCGGCGGGCACGCCGACAGCACCCTGCTGCTGCTCCGCGAACGGCTGGTCGGCAACGGGTTGCGCGAAACGGTCACGATCGAGAACCTGGGCGCCGAGCCGACCGTGGCCATGCTGACCCTGCACGTGGACGCCGACTTCGCCGACCTGTTCGCGGTGAAGGCCGGCCGGGCCGACGCCGACGGGGCCACTACCGTGGTCGCCGACGATGAGCTGCTGCTGCGGGACCGGGCCGACGGCTCCCGCGGGCTGCGGGTGACCGCCACCTCCGACCCGGTCCTCACGCCCGGAGCCCTCACCTGGCGACTCGTGATCCCATCCCGCGGACAGTGGAGCACCGAGATCGTCGCCCGGCCGGTACTGGACGGCGCGCCGGTGCCGCCCCGGTTCCACAGCGGAGAGCTGATCCACCGCACCGCCCCCGCCCGCGAGCTGGAGAGCTGGCGGGTGAGCAGCACCTCACTCAGCGCAGACGATCACCGGCTGGCCCTGGCGCTGCGCCGGACCCTCGCCGATCTCGGCGCGCTGCGGCTCGAAGACCCGACCTACCGCGGCCACAGCTTCGTCGCCGCCGGAGCGCCGTGGTTCATGACCCTCTTCGGCCGGGACAGCCTCCTCACCGGCTGGATGGCCCTGCCGCTCGACCTGGACCTGGCGGTCGGCACGCTGCGGGCACTCGCCGCGCGCCAGGGCAAGCGGGTCAACCCGTCCACCGAGGAGGAACCCGGCCGGATCCTGCACGAGCTGCGGCGCGGGCCGGACAACACGGCGGCGATCGGGGGCGCGCACTACTACGGCACGGTCGACGCCACGCCGTTGTTCGTGATGCTGCTCGCCGAGGTGTGGCGCTGGGGAGCGGACGAGGACACCGTACGCTCACTGCTGCCGGCCGCCGACGCCGCGCTGGACTGGCTCGACGAGTACGGCGACCGGGACGGCGACGGCTTCGTGGAGTACCAGCGGGCCACCGACCGGGGGCTGATCAACCAGGGCTGGAAGGACAGCTTCGACGGGATCAACGACGCTCGCGGCCGGCTCGGACACCCACCGCTGGCGCTGGTGGAGGTGCAGGGGTACGCGTACGCGGCCTGGCTGGCCCGGGCCGAGCTGGCCGCCGGGTTCGGCGACCAGGCCACCGCCGACCGCTGCCGCCGGCGGGCGGCACACCTGCGAGAGCTGTTCAACCAGCGGTTCTGGCTGCCGGACCGGGGCTGGTACTCGGTGGCACTGGACGCGGACAAGCAGCCGCTGGACGCGCTCACCAGCAATCCCGGACACTGCCTGTGGACCGGGATCGTCGACGACGAGCGGGCCGAGCGGCTGATCGCCCACCTCGGCGGGGCCGAGATGGACAGCGGGTTCGGGCTGCGCACGCTCGCCACCAGCATGGGCGCGTACAACCCGATGAGCTACCACAATGGATCGGTGTGGCCCCACGACACGGCGCTGTGCGTGGCCGGGCTGATCCGCTACGCCCACGTGCCCGGGGCGGTAGAGACGGCACACCGGCTGGCCAACGGCCTCCTCGACGCCGCCGAGGCGTTCGGCGGCCGGCTACCCGAGCTCTACTGTGGCTTCCCGCGGGAGCGGCACGCCCCGCCGGTGCCGTACCCCACCTCCTGCTCGCCGCAGGCATGGGCCGCGGCCGCGCCGCTGCTGCTGATCCGCGCCCTCATCGGACTGGACCCGCACGTGCCGCAGCGCCGGCTGACGCTGCGACCCCGGCTACCGGAAGGCTGGGGGGCGGTGCGGCTGACCGAGCTACGCCTCGGCCCGGCGCGGATCGGGGTGGTCGCCTCCGGCGGCTCGGCTGAGCTGGCCGGAGTACCAGAAGGCTGGACGGTCGACCTGCCCGGTGGGGCCGGCGGCCCGGGTTCGGCGCACCCCGCCGGCTGACCCGATCGTGCGCAGGCACGGTCGGGTCGGAGCGGGTGACCGCTAGCCTGGCCGCCGGCCCACCCGTGCTTCAGGAAGCCTCGACGATCATGCCGGCGCCGACGGTGCGGTTGGTCGCCTCGTCGATCAGGATGAACCCGCCGGTGGTGCGGTTACGGCGGTACTCGTCGGCGAGTAGCGGCACCGTGGTCCGCAGGCGGACCCGGCCGATCTCGTTCAACCCCAGACGGTCGGCGGACTCGTCCCGGTGCAGGGTGTTGATGTCCAACCGGTACTGGAGGTCACGGATCACCGCCCGGGCGCTGCGGGTCGTGTGCTTCAGCGCGTACTTCCCGCCCACGGTCAGCGGCCGGGTCTCGTCCATCCAGCAGATCATCGCGTCGATGTCCTGGGCCGGCGTGGGGGCGTTGTGCGGGCGGCAGATCATGTCCCCGCGGGAGACGTCCAGCTCGTCGGTGAGGCGTACCGTGACCGACATCGGTGGGTACGCCTCGGCGACCGGCCCGTCCGCGGTCTCGATCGAGGCGATGGTGGTGGTGAACCCGGACGGCAACACCATCACCTCGTCACCGGGCTTCATGACCCCGCTGGCGACCTGGCCGGCGTACCCGCGGTAGTCGCGCACCGCGTGCGACTGCGGCCGGATCACGTACTGCACCGGGAACCGCACGTCCACCAGGTTGCGGTCCGAGGCGATGTGCAGATGCTCCATGTGGTGCAGCAGCGACGGCCCCTCATACCAGGGCATGCGCGCGGACCGGGTGACGATGTTGTCACCGTGCAGCGCCGAGATCGGGATCACCGCCAGGTCCGGCGCCTCCAGTTTGGCCGCGAACGAGGTGAAGTCATCCGCGATCGACTCGAACACCTGCTGCGAGAAGTCGACCAGATCCATCTTGTTCACGCACAGCACCAGGTGCGGCACCCGCAGCAGCGTGCACAGGAACGCGTGCCGGCGGGACTGCTCCACCAGCCCCTTGCGGGCGTCGACCAGGATCAGCGCCAGATCGGCGGTGGACGCCCCGGTGACCATGTTGCGCGTGTACTGGATGTGACCGGGCGTGTCGGCGATGATGAACTTGCGCCGCGGCGTGGCGAAGTAGCGGTACGCCACGTCGATGGTGATCCCCTGCTCCCGCTCGGCGCGCAGCCCGTCGGTGAGCAGGGCCAGGTCGGTGTACTCGTCCCCGCGCGCGGCGCTCACCGCCTCCACCGCCGCCAACTGGTCGGTGAAGAGCGACTTGGTGTCGTAGAGCAACCTTCCGATCAGCGTGGACTTACCGTCATCCACACTGCCCGCGGTGGCGAACCGGAGCATGTCCATGCCCCGCTCCGTGGCCGGCCCGGTAGCTGGTTCGACCGTCCCGACAGCCGTCATCAGAAGTACCCCTCCCGCTTGCGGTCCTCCATGGCGGCCTCGCTGAACCGGTCGTCTCCTCGGGTTGCGCCGCGCTCAGTGATCCGGGTGGCGGCGACCTCCTCGATCACCGCTTCGATCGTCTCCGCCTCGGACGCGACCGCCGCGGTGCAGGTCGCGTCCCCGACCGTGCGGTAGCGTACCCGCCGCACCTGCGGTGTCTCCCCGTCCCGCGCGGGGAGGAACTCGTTCACCGCGTACAGCATGCCGTCGCGCTCGACCACCGCCCGCTCGTGCGCGAAGTAGATCGACGGTAGCGGCACCTGCTCGCGGGCGATGTAGTGCCAGATGTCCAGTTCAGTCCAGTTGGAGAGTGGGAAAACCCGGATCGACTCGCCGGGGTGCCGGCGACCATTGTAGAGTGACCACAATTCGGGACGCTGGTTCTTCGGGTCCCACTGGCCGAACTCGTCCCGGAAAGAGAACACCCGCTCCTTGGCCCGGGCCTTCTCCTCATCCCGCCGGGCCCCGCCGAACAGCGCGTCGAAGCGGTACTTCTCCACCGCGTTCAGCAGCACCGGGGTCTGGATGCGGTTACGCGAGCCGTCGGCCGGCTCCTGCACCAGCCCGCTGTCCAGCGCCTCCGGCACGCTCGCCACCACCAGCTGCAGGCCCAGCGCCGCCACCTGCGCATCCCGGAACTCGATGACCTCCGGGAAGTTGTGGCCGGTGTCCACGTGCATCACCGGAAACGGAATCCGCGCCGGCGCGAACGCCTTCTGCGCCAACCGGAGCATCACCACCGAATCCTTACCGCCGGAGAAGAGCAGCACCGGCCGCTCCAGCTCGGCGGCGACCTCCCGGATGATGAAGATGCTCTCCGCCTCCAGGGCATCGAGATGCGACACTCGGTACGACTTGGGAAGGTTGGCGGGGGCCCGCGCCCCGTGCGGATCGACGGTCATCTGCTCTCCTGGATCGCGGTCAGAAGCGGGCCGGCCAGCTCCCGCCTGCACACCAGCAGGTCGGGCAGGTGCGGGTCGACCTGGTTGTACTCCAGGGTAGATCCATCGATGCGAGATGTGTGCAGTCCCGTGGCATTCGCCACAGCCACCGGGGCCGCCGAATCCCACTCATACATGCCGCCCGCGTGCAGGTAGGCGTCTGCCTCGCCGGTCACCACCGCGGCGATCTTGGCGCCGGCCGAGCCCCGCGGCACCAACTCGGCGCCGACCCGCTCGGCCACCGCGGCGACCAGCGCCGGGGCCCGGCTGCGGCTGACCATCAGCCTGATCGCACCGTCCGGGCTCGCCGCGGCGGGGCGGGCCGGAGGGCGGTCGGTGGCCAGCACCAGGCCCTGGGCGGGCAGGGCCACCGCGCCCGCCACCAGACCCGCCCCACGCTGCCAGAGGGCGACGTGCACCGCCCAGTCGCTCCGCCCGGCCTCGCCGAACTCCCGCGTGCCGTCCAGCGGGTCGACGATCCAGACCCGCTGCGCGGTCAACCGGCCCGGGTCGTCGCGTACCCCCTCCTCGGAGAGGACCGCATCCGCGGGCCGGTGCTCCTTCAACGCCGTGACCAGCAGGTCGTGGGCCTGCTGGTCACCGGCTGCCCGCAGCGCGGCCGGATCGGCGAAGCCCCGCTCCGCGCGCAGTGCCAGCAGCCGCTCACCGGCGCGCTCCGCCAGCCAGCGGGCCAACGAGGCATCTCCCGTCGCAGCGGCCACGCTCCCTGCCCTCCGTCCGGCCTCGGTCCTCCCCGCCTCACCGCCGGCCCGGGCGTACCGGGGCTTCGCCGGCGGGCGGCATCGCCAGCGTACGCGGGCTCACGTCGCGGCGTGGTAGAGGTTCTGCGCCGGCTCCAGGCCCTTGGTGATGATCGCCTCGACGAAGTCGGCGGCCCGGTCCACCAGGTAGTCCAAGTCCTTGCGTTCGGCGGCGGAGAAGTCCGACAGCACCCAGTCGGCCGGGTCCTGCCGCCCGGGCGGGCGCCCCACGCCGAACCGCACCCGGGTGTACTCCCGGGTGGCGAGCGACCGGGAGATCGAGCGCAGCCCGTTGTGGCCGCCCTCGCCCCCGCCCTGCCGAGCCCGCAGGGTGCCGAACGGCAGGTCCATCTCGTCGTGCACGGCCAGTACCCGCTCCGGCGGGATCTTGTAGAACCGGACCAACCCGGCTACCGGCCCACCGGAGAGGTTCATGTACGTCATCGGCTTGGCGAGCACCACCGCCGGCCCCCCGTACCCCAGGCGGCCCTCGGCCACCTCCGCCACCACCCGCTTGTGCCGGCTGAAGCGGAGGTCGTACCTGCGGGCGAGCAGGTCCGCGACGAGGAAGCCGGCGTTGTGCCGGTTGCCGGCGTACTGCCGCCCGGGGTTGCCGAGCCCGACCACCAGCCACCGCGTACCGTCGGCCCCGGCCGCGGGCGAACCGGTGAGGGCGGACACGAGGCGCCTGATCAGCTGGACGCGGCCTCGCCAGCCGCGGCCCCTTCGGGGGCGGGCTCGACCGCCTCGGCCGGAGCCTCGCCGGCCTCGGCCGCCATCTGCTCGGCGGTCGGGGCCACGCTCACGACCGCGATCACCGTCTCCGGATCGGCGGCCAGCTCCGCGCCCGGCGGCAGGGTGAGCTCCGCGGCGGTGACCCGCTCCCCGACGTCCAGGCCCTCCACCGACGCCTCCACCCGGTCGGGGAGCTGCGTCGCGTCGGCGTTGACCGCGATCCGGTCCTGCTCGTGGATCACCAGCGTGCCCCTCGCCGCCTCGCCCACCAGGTGGACCGGCACCTCCACGGTGACCTTCTCCCCGCGGCGGACCAGCAGCAGGTCGGCGTGGTCGTAGGTGTTCCGGATCGGGTGCCGCTGGATCGCCTTGGGCAGGGCGGTCGCCTGGCTGCCGTCGGACAGCTCCAGCGTCAGCACCTGGGTCATGCCGCCGTAGCGGATCGCAGAGGCGAACTCCAGGGCCGGCAACTCCAGGTGCTTGGGCTCCTCACCGTGCCCGTACAACACCGCGGGCACCTTGCCGGCCCGGCGGGCACGCCGGGCGGCACCCTTACCGAACTCAGTACGGATCTCCGCGCGGAGGGTAGAAACGGACACGGCTGCACTCCAGTCTGCTGTGGCGGTAACCGGCTGATTCTACCTGGTCAGCTCAGGCCCCCGAACAGGGTGGTGACCGACCCGTCGTCGAAGACCTCGCGCATGGCGCGAGCGAGCAGCGGGGCGATCGAGAGCACGGTGATCTTGTCGAGCTGCTTCTCCGGCGGCAGCGGCAGGGTGTTGGTCACCACGACCTCGCTGATCTGGCTGTTCTTGAGCCGCTCCGTGGCCGGGTCGGAGAGGATCGCGTGGGTGGCGGCCACCACCACGTCCGCGGCGCCGGTGCGGAGCAGGATCTCCGAGGCGCGACAGATCGTGCCGCCGGTGTCGATCATGTCGTCGACGATCAGGCAGACCCGGCCCTCCACGTCGCCCACCACCCGGTTGGCGATCACCTCGTTCGGGGTGGACGGATCCCGGGTCTTGTGGATGAACGCCAGCGGCAGGCCGCCGAGCCGGTCGGTCCAGCGTTCGGCCACCCGTACCCGCCCGGAGTCGGGCGCCACCACGGTCATCGGCCGCGACCCGTACCGCTGCTCGATGTAGGAGGCGAGGATGTCCATCGCGAACAGATGGTCCACCGGGCCGTCGAAGAACCCCTGGATCTGCGCGGTGTGCAGATCCACGGTGAGGATCCGGTTGGCCCCGGCGGTCTTGAGCAGGTCGGCGACGAGCCGGGCGGAGATCGGCTCCCGGCCGCGGTGCTTCTTGTCCTGCCGGGCGTACGGGTAGAACGGCAGCACCACGGTGATCCGCTTGGCGGAGCCGCGCTTCAGCGCGTCCACCATGATCAGGGTCTCCATGAACCACTGGTTCACCGGTTCGGTGATCGACTGCACCACGAACGCGTCCGAGCCACGCACGGACTCCTCGTAGCGCACGAACAACTCGCCGTTGGCGAAGTCGTAGAGCTCGGTCGGGGTGGGCGCGATGCCGAGCGCCTCCCCGATCTCCTTGGCCAGGGAGGGGTAACCCCGCCCCGAGAAGAGCATCATGCTCTTGCGATTAGTCGCGACGATGCTACCCATAGGTGGTGACGCCCCCAGTCCCTAGGCTGCTGCCACCTCCAGTATTCATGCCCGGGGAGGGCCGGCGACACCCCCCGCCGCACCTTGCTATGCGCACCTGATGGTTTACTCGCGGTCTGGTCACTCGCCGTCGGCCGCCCGCGCCGCGGCCTCCGCGGACCGGGTGCCGGGGCGGCGACGCTGCACCCACCCCTGGATGTTGCGCTGCTGGCCCCGGGCCACCGCCAACGCGCCGGCCGGCACCTTCTGCACCACGGTGCTGCCCGCCGCCACGTACGCGCCGTCGCCCACCTCGACCGGGGCGACCAGGTTGGAGTTGCTGCCGACGAAGGCCGCCTCGCCGATCTGCGTGTGGTGCTTGGTCAGGCCGTCGTAGTTGACCACGATCGTGCCGGCGCCGATGTTGGCCCGGGGCCCGATCGTCGCATCGCCGATGTACGCCTGGTGGGCGACCTTGGCCCCCTCACCGATCTGGGAGTTCTTGGTCTCCACGAACGTGCCCACCTTCGCCCCCTCGGCGAGGTGGCTGCCCGGCCGCAACGAGGCGTACGGCCCGACCTGGGCGCCGGGGCCGATCACCGACTGCACCGCGTGGGCCCGCACCACCGACGCGCCGTCCCCTACCACCGTGTCGATCAGGCTCACGTCCGGCCCGACGGTCGCGCCCTCACCGATCATGCTGGCGCCCCGCACCTGCGTGTTCTGGTCGATCACGGCGTCCCGGCCGAGCGTCGCGGTCACGTCGATCCAGGTGGTGGCCGGGTCGAGGATGGTCACCCCGGCCGCCATCCAGGCGGCGTTCACCCGGTCGCGCAGCAGCGCCCGCAGCGCGGCCAACTCGGCCCGGTCGTTGCAGCCCCGGGTCTCCACCGGGTCCGCCGTCCGCTGGACCTCCACCCGGTGCCCGGCCGCCACCAGCAGCCCCGGCACGTCGGTGAGGTACTCCTCGCCCTGGTCGTTGTCGGTGGTCAGCTCGCCGAGCGTCGCCTGGAGCAGCGCCGCGTCGAACGCGTACACCCCGGCGTTGATCTCCCGGATCGCGCGTTGCCGCGGCGTGGCGTCCCGCTCCTCCACGACCCGGGCGAGCGTGCCGTTGGCTCCGCGGACGATCCGGCCCAGGCCGGTCGGGTCGTCGACCTCGGCCGAGAGCAGCGTCGCCGCCGCCCCGCTCGCCTCGTGCGCCGCCACCAGGGCCTCCACGGTCTCCGGCCGCAGCAGCGGGGTGTCGCCGTAGAGCACCACCACGGTCCCGCGGGGCTCCGGCGCGCCGGCCGCGGTGAGGGCGGTACGCACGGCGTGGCCGGTCCCCCGCTGCTTGGACTGGACCACCGGCGTGGCCTTCGGGGCGATCTCGGCTAGATGTGCGGTGACCTGGTCGGCGCCGACCCCGACCACCACGATCGTGCGGTCCGCGGCCAACCCTTCGGCCGCGACGAGTACGTGCCCGAGCAGGCTGCGCCCCAGCAACGGGTGCAGCACCTTGGGCTGGGCCGAACGCATCCGCTTGCCCTCACCGGCCGCCAGAACGACCACGGTGCGGGCTGGTTCCTGGCTCACCGGTACGCTCCCCTCGTCGCCGGTAGATGGACCGTCATGCTAGCCGCGCCCCATTGTCGACCTCTGGGGTGGAACGCATCTCCCGCACGGTCGGGCTCAGCTCAGCTCGGCCGCCAGGACTCGAACCTGGAATTTCCGCTCCAAAGGCGGAAGTGTTGCCCATTACACCACGGCCGAACGGCGACGCCACCGGCATGCTGCCGCGCGATCTCCTCCACCTTACCCAACCACCCCTCTCCCCCGACCCTCCCCAGCCGCCGCCCCGCCGCCCATCGTGTCCGGCCTACGAACCGCGAAGCCCGGCCGGCTTGCGCCCTCGACCACCGCTTCCCGGCGGCGGCCGGGTGCGTCTCCCGGGGACCAATCCGTGATCGCCGCGCAGGAGCCGGGGCGGGAAGCCGCTACGCATACTTCCGGGGCGGGTGGGTACCTCTTCGACAGCACATCGAGCGAAGATTCGACGGGCACGTTTCTTTGCAACCTACGCCAGCGTAGGTTACGGTAACGTAAGCGTAGGAAGCGCGCCCGAGTCTCCGAAGCAAGTGAGGTCGCCATGTCCACCACTTTGATCGACCGACCCCGCCCGGAGTCCGGGCCCAAGCCACTGACCCAGGGCCGCCAGTCCACCGGCGTGCTCATCGCGCTGTGGTCCTTTGTCGTCATTCCCTTCGCGGCGTTGATCGCGGCGGTGCCGATCGCTTGGGGCGGCTGGCTCTCCTGGACCGATGTCGGGCTCGCGGTGTTCTTCTACGTCGTGTCCGGTCTCGGGATCACGATGGGCTTCCACCGCTACCTCACCCACGGTTCGTTCAAAGCCCGCCGGCCGGTGCGCATCGCGCTGGCCGTCGCCGGCTCCCTGGCGATTCAGGGCGACGTGAACCAGTGGGTCGCCGACCACCGCCGCCACCACGCCTTCTCCGACGTCGAAGGCGACCCCCACTCCCCCTGGCGCTACGGCGCGAGCGTCCGTGGGCTCCTCAAAGGACTGGTGTACGCCCACGTCGGGTGGTTGTTCCACCGGGAGCTGTCCAACCGGGCGCGGTTCGCGCCGGACCTGGAGGCGGACCGCGCCATCCGCCGCGTCTCGTCCCTGTTCCCGCTGCTGGTCGCGGTCTCGATGATCTCCCCGGCGTTGCTGGGCGGCCTGATCACCTGGTCTTGGCAGGGCGCGCTCACCGCGTTCTTCTGGGCCGGGCTGGTGCGCGTGGGGCTGCTGCACCACGTCACCTGGTCCATCAACTCGATCTGCCACGTCTTCGGTGAGCGGCCGTTCGCCGTCCGTGACGGCGACAAGGCGGCGAACTTCTGGCCGCTGGCGATCCTGTCGTTCGGCGAGAGCTGGCACAACCTGCACCACTCCGACCCGACCTGCGCCCGGCACGGCGCGCTGCGCGGGCAGATCGATATCACCGCCCGGGCGATCTGGCTGCTGGAGAAGCTGGGCTGGGTGTACGACGTGCGGTGGCCGCGGCCGGAGCGGCTCCAGGCGAAGCTGGTTGGCACCGGAAAATGACCACCGCGGCCCGGCGCCGGGCGACCACCCCGGCCCCGGACTGGCACGATAGCCAGATGACCGAAGGCGCTGGCGAGCCATCCAAACGACGAGTGCGCATGTCCTCCGCCCAGCGGCGGGAACAGTTGATCAGCATCGGGCGACAACTCTTCGCCGAACGTGGCTTCGACGCCACGTCGGTCGAGGTGGTCGCCGCCCGGGCGAAGGTCTCCAAGCCGGTGGTGTACGAGCACTTCGGCGGCAAGGAAGGGCTGTACGCGGTGGTGGTGGACCGGGAGGTCCGCTCACTGCTCGACCGGATCGCCGCCGCGCTGACCGCCGGCCACCCGCGCGAACTGCTGGAGCAGGCGGCGCTGGCGCTGCTGGACTACATCGAGGAGGAGACCGACGGGTTCCAGGTGCTGGTCCGGGAAGCGCCGATGATGTCCCAGACCGGGAACTTCTCCTCCGTACTCAACGACGTGGCCAACCGGGTGGAGCACATCCTGGGCGCCGAGTTCAAGGCCCGGGGGTACGATCCCAAGCTCGCCGGGCTCTACTCCCAGGCGCTGGTCGGCATGGTCGCCCTGGTGGGCCGCTGGTGGCTGGACGTACGTAAACCGCGCAAGGCGGCGGTCGCCGCGCACCTGGTGAACCTGGCCTGGAACGGCCTGTCCCACCTGGAGACCAAGCCGACGTTGCTGACCCGCCGCGGCCGCTGATCCGCGGCCGCGGTAGCCGGTGCCGGCGGCCAGCCCGGTGCCGGTGCGACCGCTCGCCGGCTCAGCTCCGTTCGCTCGACTGGAGCGTCGGTTCGCCGGCCTCGCTGTGCCGGAACTTCTCCTCCGCCTCCGCCAACTCCGCCGAGCCGGTCTTCCCGTACAACCCGGCGTGCACCAGCGCCACGCCGATCAGCATGGAGACGATCACGTTCGGCATCGCGAAGTTGAGCAGGTTGGCTTCGGTGTGCAGCACCAGCATCATGACCACCCCGGAGACCAGGAAGACCACGCCGCCGGCCAGGTTCAGGAAGTGGTCGACGTTGCGGCCGATCAGCGCGGCGCCCAGCACGACCGCGCCGGCCAGGATCGACAGGATGCTGAAGGCGGGGTTGGTCTGCAACCCCAGCACCCACGTGTCTTCCCGGGCGAAGAACGACTGCCCGCGGGACTCCACGAAGCCGACGACGCCGAAGGCGAGGATGTAGAGCCCGATCGCCCCCGCCACGAGCCGCACGAACGGACGGATCGGGTGGTTGACAGGTAGATGCGCCATAGTTCCAGACGATACGTCAGGCGATATGTCGACGGTCCTTGAGCTCGGCGCGCAACGAGCGGGGCCGGCCGCCGCCCATGATCGAATCAACTTCCCTGAACTTGCTGGGTTGCGGCGGCGCTAACCCAGCAAGTTCAGGGAACGTGATTCGATCATGATCAGATGAGGCGGGCGCCGGCCACCGGGCCGTGGGCCACCCGGACCGCCCGGCACACGCCGGCCGCGGCCAGGCCCGCCGCCACCTGCTCCGCGTGCGCCGCGTCCCGGGCCAGGAAGACACAGGTCGGGCCGGAGCCGGAGACCAGCCCGGCGAGCGCCCCGGCGGCCGTCCCCGCCGCCAGCACGGACCCCAACTCCGGCCGCAAGGCCAGCGCCGCCGGCGCCAGGTCGTTGCCGAGCGCCGCGGCGAGCACCTCCGGGTCCCGCTGGCGCAGGGCGGCCAGCAGCGCGTCCGGCGCCCCCAGTCCGGCCGGCGCCGCCCCGTCCGCCCGGAGCCGGTCCAGCTCCGCGTACACCCGGGGGGTAGCGAGCCCGTCCGGTGAGATCGCCACCACCCAGTGCCAAGCGCCACCGCGGGCGAGCACCGGACTGACCTGCTCCCCCACCCCGGTGCCGAGCGCGGTACCCCCGTAGAGCAGGAACGGCACGTCCGCGCCGAGCTGCGCGGCCAGCCGCGCCAGCTCCTCCCGCGACCGGCCCAGCCCCCACAGCGCGTCGCAGGCCACCAGCGCCGCGGCCGCGTCCGCACTGCCGCCGGCCAACCCCGCGGCGAGCGGGATCTGCTTGCGCAGGTGCAGCCGCGCGTGCGCGGGTACGCCAGCGTCGGCGGCGAGCGCGGTGACCGCCCGGATCGCCAGGTTGGACTCGTCCAGCGGCAGCTCGCCGGCGCCCTCACCGTCCATGGTGAGCGTGAGCGTGTCGCCCGGCCGGGCGGTGAGTTCGTCGTAGAGCGAGATCGCGTGGTAGACGGTCTGCACCTCGTGGTAGCCGTCGGGGCGCAGCGGACCCACCGCCAGGTGCAGGTTGATCTTTGCCGGTGCGCGCACCCGGACCGCACCGGAAGCGGCCAGCCCCGGGCGCTCGTCGTCCGCGTCGGCCCATAGCGGTCTGGTCACGCGTGTGCTCCCTCGGACTGGTCACCGGCCACGGCGATGGCCGCGAACTGCTCTATCGTGAGCGACTCCGCCCGCGCGGCCGGCGCCACCCCCGCCCGCTCCAGCACCGCCGCGGCCCGGTCCGCCCCGCCGGCCCACCCAGCGAGCGCCGCCCGCAGCGTCTTGCGGCGCTGCCCGAACGCCGCGTCCACGACCGCGAAGGTGGCGGCCCGGTCAGCGCCGGCCGGCGGTTCCCGCCGGTCCAACGCCACCAACCCGGAGTCCACATTCGGCACCGGCCAGAAGACGCTCCGCGGAATCCGCCCGGCCGGGCGGGCGGTGGCGAACCAGGCCAGCTTCACCGTCGGCACCCCGTACACCCGGGAGCCGGGGGCGGCGGTGAGCCGGTCGGCCACCTCCTGTTGCACCATCACCAGGCCCCGCCGGATCCCTGGCAGCACCGCCAGCAGGTGCAGCAGCACGGGCACCGCCACGTTGTACGGCAGGTTGGAGACGAGCGCGGTGGGCGCCGGTTCGGGCACTTCGGTCAGGGTCAGGGCGTCCTGTTCGACGACGGTCAGGCGGTCGGCGTACTGCGGCACGTGCCGCGCCACGGTCGCCGGCAGGGCCCGGGCCAGTACCGGCTCCACCTCCACCGCGTGGACATGGGCGGCGGCGCCCAGCAGCGCCAGGGTGAGCGACCCGAGCCCCGGCCCCACCTCCAGCACCACGTCGCTTGGGGAGAGCGCGGCGGTGTGCACGATCCGCCGCACCGTGTTCGGGTCGTGCACGAAGTTCTGGCCCCGGCGCTTGCTGGGGCGCAGGCCCAGCCGGTCGGCGAGCTGGCGGATCTCGGCCGGCCCCAGCAGCGCGGTCACGACGCTCGCCAGCGGCCGAACACCCGCTCCCCGGTGGCCGAGATCGCGGCGCAGAGGGCGTCCAGGTCCACCGCCTTGGTCTGCGCCAGCGACCGGACCGTCAGCGGGATCAGGTACGGGGCGTTCGGCCGCCCCCGGTACGGCATC
The DNA here is from genome assembly GCA_035304685.1 of Natronosporangium sp. Lineage (GTDB taxonomy): Bacteria > Actinomycetota > Actinomycetes > Mycobacteriales > Micromonosporaceae > Natronosporangium. The sequence continues at coordinate 17,331 of DATGPS010000027.1, forward strand.
GGGGTGAGGAACGGCGCGTCGGTCTCCACCAGCAACTGGTCGACCGGGCAGACCGCCGCCGCCTCCCGCAGGTGCGGGGCGTTGCGGAAGGTAACCGTGCCGGCGAAGCTGAGCACGAACCCGCGCCGTACGCAGGCGCGGGCGAACTCGGCGTCGCCGGAGAAGCAGTGCATCACCACCGTGGCCGGCGGCCCCTCCTCGTCGAGGACCCGCAGCACCTCGGCGTGCGCGTCCCGATCGTGGATCACCAGTGCCTTGCCATGCCGCTTGGCGATGGCGATCTGCGCCCGGAAGCTCGCCTCCTGCGCCGCCCGCCCCTCCGGTCCGGTGCGGAACGTGTCCAGGCCGGTCTCGCCCACCGCGCGCACCCGCGGCTCGCCGGCGAGCTGGTCGATCACCCGCAGGGCCTCGTCCAGGTCGGCGGCGCTCAGGCGGGGGGCGTCGTTGGGGTGCAGCCCGACCGCGGCGACCACCTCCGGGTGCCGCTGCGCCAGCCGGACCGCCCACCGGGAGGAGTCGACGTCGGTGCCCACCTGCACCAGCCGGTCCACCCCCACCGCCGCGGCCGCCTCGATCTGCGCCGCCGGGTCCCCGCCCACGATGTCCAGGTGGGTGTGGCTATCCAACACCGGCACGGCCAGTGGTTCCGGCGCCGGGGGCGGTGTCTCCCGCCGCGCCGCGCGCGCGTGCCGGCTCGGTCCCTGCTCGCTCATCCTCCGCATGATCCCAGACCGGGTCACCCGCAGCCGCTGGTGGCCGCCGCCGCGTTGCCGGGATCGCCAACGACCGATACCGTCTCCAGGCACAGACGACCAGGTGGAGGCGCGCATGGTGCAACCTGGAGTGCAGGTCGAGCCGGCGGCCCTGGAGCGGGTGGCCGACGACGTGGACGGGCTGCGGGAAGACCACGGCCGGACGGCCAGCGCCGTCACCGCGACCGCCGAGGAGGTCGGCCGGCGACTCGCCGGGTGGCGGCTGGCCAAGACCACTGAGGACCGCGCCTTCGCCTGGCAGGACGAGGCCAAGCAGGCCGAGGGGTGGCTTTCGGATTACGCGGCTGCGCTGCGCCGCTGCGCGCAGGACTACCGGCACGTCGACCAGGTCACCGCCGAGGCGTTCGGCCTGTTCCCGACGGTGGAGTGATGGTTACCTTCGCCGATCTGCGCCAGGCCGACCTGCAGCCGCTCCAGACCGCCGGCCAGACCTGGCGAGACCACGCCTCGGCCGTACGCGACCTCGCGGAACGGATGAACACCGACGTGGCCGGCGCGTTGCTCGCCTCCGGCTGGGCCGGTGACATCGCCGAGGTGGCGGTGGCACGCAGCGAGCAGATCGAGGAGCGCTTCGAGATCCGGGCGCACGTGGCGGAGCTGGTCGCCAGCGTCTACGACTCGGCGTACGAGCGGCTGTGGCGGCTGCGGTGGCGGCTGATCTCCGCGGTGGACAGTGCCGGTTCGCTGGGCATGACCGTACGCGAGGACGGCACGGTGGAGCCGCCACCGGCCCAGCCGTGGGAGCACAACCTGGACGGTGGCGTCTGGCTGGCGGAGCGGGCGCAACGGGCACAGGAGCTCACCGAGCAGATCGCCCGGATCGTCGCCGAGGCGGACGCGATCGACCGGCAGACCGCCGAGGCGCTGGCGAGCCTCTCCCCGGACGACACACTGGGCCTCTCCGGCTGGCAGGAGCTGGGCTGGGACGCCCAGGGACTCGCCTGGGAGTACGGGCTCTCCAGCCGGGACATCCCGGACCACGACGATCCGGCCGCCAACGCCGCCTGGTGGGCCGCGCTCAGCGAAGCGGAGCGGGCGATGTACCTGGCTGCGTACCCCCGCCTGATCGGCGGGCTGGACGGGCTGCCGGTGGCAGTCCGCGACCAGGCCAATCGGCTCGCGCTGCAGTACGCGCTCGGCTCGCCTACCCTCGACCCCCGGTCCCGCGACCGCGCCCAGGACCTGCTGGACCGGCTGGAGGCGTCGGAGTACGACCCGCCGGAGCAGCGGCTGCACCTCATCGGCTACGACCTGGTCGACGACGGCCGGGCGATCATCTCGGTGGGCGACCCGGACACCGCCGACCACACCGCGGTGTGGGTGCCGGGGGTCAACTCGACCATCGACAACATCGGCGGTGACCTCACCCGGGTGCGCGACCTGCAACGGGAGGCGGACCGGTTGACCCGCGGCGCGAGCGGGGACGTCGCCACGGTGATGTGGTTGGGCTACGACGCTCCCGGCGCGGACCTCAGCGCGGTCCGGGGTGCCCACGCCGAGGCGGGCGCGCCGCTGCTCGACTCGTTCCTGGACGGGCTGCGCGCTTCCCACACCGGCGGTGCGGACCGGCTCACCGTGATCGGGCACAGCTACGGGTCGACGGTGGTGGGCGAGGCCGCCAGCGCCGGTGACGGCCTCGCGGTGGACGACATCATCGTGGCCGGTAGCCCGGGGATGCGAGTGGACAAAGTGGCCGACCTGCAGATCGACCCCCGTCACGTGTGGGCCGGCGCCGCCGAGGGCGACGACGTCTCCGGCTGGATGAGCCACTTCGCCCACGGCCCGGAACCCCACAAGGAGAGCTTCGGCGCCAACCGGTTCGTGGTCGACACCACCGGCCACAGCGACTACTGGCGGCGCGGCACGGATAGCCTGTTGAACCAGGCCCGGATCGTGGTCGGCGAGTACGACCGGGTCGGCCTGGAGCACGGCACGCCACCGCGATGAGACACCCCGGTCGGGCGGCGGCGCTGGCAATGATGCTGGCGCTGGCCGGCTGCTCCGGCGGGGAAGGACAGCAGATGGCCGGACCTGAGCAGGTGCACTACGACGACGCCGCGGCCGCGGTCAAGCAGCGCGCGGACGCGGTCGCGGAGGTACTGGCGGTGCCGCTGGCAGAGCCGTACTTCAGCGCGCCGCCGTGCGAGGACCCGCAGGGTAACCCGTCGCGCACCGGGGTGTACCACATCCACGGGTCGTTCACCCTGCCCGTCGGCGACCGGGTCGGTGACGTGCTGCGCGCCGCCCACTCCCACTTCACCGACCGCGGCTTCGAGGTGCGGGGCATCACCTGGTTCGACGACGGCTCCGGTGACCTGCGCGCGACCAGCCCGGACGGGTTCGCGTACGCGCTGCTGGCGACGAGTTCGCCGGACGCGCTCGCGTTGTGGGTGGACTCGCCCTGCTACCAGGCGCCGGCCGGCGCGGGGGACCCTTCCCGGTGGGTGCCGCGGTTCCCCTCCGCCGAGCGGACTCCGGACCGGTGAGCGCTGGGCCCGCCTACCCAGCCTCGAGGCGGGCCAGCTCCTCATCCACGATGCTGGGATCCAGCTTGCGGAAGAGCGGCTTGGGCGGGGACAGCGCCTGGCCGGCCGGCAACGGCACCGACTCCCACCGGGCACCCACCGTGTAGTCACCGGTGAGGATCGGGTACCCGGGCCCGCCGTCGAGATCCTCCACCTCCTGGATCTCCGGCTGCGGGGTGTGCACCCCGGTGCCCCCCAGCAGCTCGTGCACCCGCTGGGCGGCGTGCGGCAGGAACGGGGAGAGCAGCGTGTTGCAGTCGCTGACCACCTGCAACGCCACGTGCAGGATGGTGGCCATCCGCTCCCGGTCGGTCTCCCGCAGCTTCCACGGCGCCTGGTCGGAGAGGTACTTGTTCGCCTCCCCGACCACCCGCATGGCCTCGCTGATCGCCTGCTTCTGGCGGTGGCGCTCGATCAGCCCGCCGACCACGCCGAAGGCGTCGCGCGCCGAGGCGAGCAGGGTCTGGTCGGCGTCGGTCAGTTCCCCGGCCGCCGGCACCGCACCGAAGTTCTTCGCCGCCATGGAGATCGACCGGTTGACCAGGTTGCCCCACCCGGCCACGAGTTCGTCGTTGTTGCGGCGCAGGAACTCGGCCCAGGTGAAGTCGGTGTCCTGGTTCTCCGGGCCGGCCACCGCGATGAAGTAGCGCAGCGGGTCCGGGCCGTACCGCTCCAGGAAGTCGCGCACGTAGATGACCACCCGGCGGGAGGAGGAGAACTTCGCCCCCTCCATGGTGAGGAACTCGCTGGAGACCACCTCGGTGGGCAGGATCAGCTCGCCGTACTCGCCGGGCTCGCCGCCGCGGGCGCCCCGGCCGCTGTAGCCGAGCAGCTCCGCCGGCCAGATCTGGGCGTGGAAGGTGATGTTGTCCTTGCCCATGAAGTAGTACTGCCGGGCCTGCGGGTTGGTCCACCAGTGCCGCCAGGCCTGCGGGTCCCCGCCGCGGCGGGCCCACTCGATCGGCGCCGACAGGTACCCGATCACCGCGTCGAACCAGACGTAGAGCCGCTTGTTCGGGTTCTCCCGCCAGCCGGGCAGCGGCACCGGGATGCCCCAGTCGATGTCCCGGGTCATCGCCCGGGGCCGCATGTCTTCCAGCAGGTTGAGTGCGAACTTGAGGACGTTCGGGCGCCAGTCGGTACGGCTGCGCAGCCACTCCGCGAGCGCGTCCCGCAGCGCCGGCAGGTCCAGGAAGAAGTGCTCGGTCTCCACGAACTCGGGCACCTCACCGTTGATCCGCGAGCGCGGGTTGATCAGGTCGACCGCGTCGAGCTGGTTGCCGCAGTTGTCGCACTGGTCACCCCGGGCCCCCTCGAAGCCGCAGATCGGGCAGGTGCCCTCGATGTAGCGGTCGGGCAGGGTGCGCCCGCTGGAGGGCGAGATCGCCCCCTGGGTCTTCTGCTCGACCATGTACCCGTTGCGGTGCAGGGTGAGGAACAGCTCCTGGGCCACCGCGTAGTGGTTGCGGGTGGTGGTGCGGGTGAACAGGTCGTAGGAGAGCCCGAGTGCGGCGAGGTCCTCGACGATCACGCGGTTGTACCGGTCGGCGAGCTCCCGGGGGCTGACCCCCTCCTGCTCCGCCTGCACCAGGATCGGGGTGCCGTGTTCGTCGGTGCCCGAGACCATGAGCACGTCGTGCCCGGCCATTCGCATGTACCGGGCGAAGACGTCGGAGGGCACTCCGAACCCGGAGACATGGCCGATGTGTCGCGGGCCGTTCGCGTACGGCCACGCGACGGCGACGAGGACGTGACTCATGCCGCCCAGCGTAGGACAACACGCCGTGACCCGTCGCACCGATTCCCCCTCGCCCGCCCCGCGCCATCCCCGCCCTCCCCGCGATCATGAACCTGGCTTCATGATCGCCACGAGATCTGGTGCGTGCGCTCATGATCACAAGCCGCGTGGGGCGGCCGCCCGGCCGCGCGCGCGTGGCAGGGTGGTCTCATGGATTACACCAATCTCGGCCGTACCGGCCTCGCCGTGAGCCGGCTCTGCCTGGGCACGATGAACTTCGGCCCGCAGACCTCCGAACCGGACAGCTTCGCCATCATGGACCGGGCGCTGGAGCACGGCATCAACTTCTTCGACACCGCCAACGTCTACGGGTGGAAGAAGGGCGAGGGCGTCACCGAGCAGATCATCGGGCGCTGGTTCGCCCAGGGCGGGGGGCGCCGCGACCACGTGGTGCTCGCCACCAAGGCGTACGGGGAGATGGGCGACTGGCCCACCGACCGCGGGCTCTCGGCCCGCCACCTGATCGCGGCCTGTGAGGACTCGCTCCGCCGGCTCCAGACCGACTGGATCGACCTGTACCAGATGCACCACGTGGAGCGGAGCACCCCGTGGGAGGAGATCTGGCAGGCGATGGAGGTGCTGGTCACCCAGGGCAAGATCCGCTATGTCGGCTCGTCCAACTTCGCCGGCTGGCACCTGGTGCAGGCGCAGGAGGCGGCGGCGAAGCGCCACTTCCTGGGGCTCGTCTCCGAACAGTGCATCTACAACCTGCTCACCCGGCACGTGGAGCTGGAGGTCCTGCCGGCCGCGCAGGCGTACGGCATCGGCATCATCCCCTGGTCACCGCTGCACGGCGGGGCGCTCGCCGGAGCCCTGCGCAAGCAGGCCGAGGGGTCGGCCGGGCGGGCCAACTCCGGCCGTGCCGACGAGGTGCTGCGCACCCACCGGCCGGCTATCGAGGCGTACGAGAAGCTCTGCGCCGACCTCGGCCACGACCCGGCCGACGTGGGGATCGCGTGGCTACTGGCCCAGCCGGCGGTGACCGCGCCGATCATCGGCCCGCGTACGCTCGAACAGCTCGACGCCTCGGTGCGGGCGTTGACCGTGAACCTGGACGAGGCCACGCTGGACACCCTGGACGAGCTGTTCCCACCGATCGGCAAGGGCGGCCCCGGGCCGGAGGCCTGGGCCTGGTAGCCGGACGGCGTCAGGGCGGTGGCGCGAGCGGCACCGCGGCCAGCGAGGTATGCACCGGTTTCGGCCCGAGCTGGCTGCGCACCAGGTGCACCGCGTCCACCGTCCACCCGGGACCTTCGTACTCGTCCAGCGCCGCCAGGTCGGCGGCGAGGTCGACCGCGCTCAGCTTCTCGCCGGGGCGGGCGAAGGTCAGGTGGGGCCGCAGCGGCTTCGGGTCGTACGCCAGGCGGGTCCGTTTCAACTCGCGGCGTACCGCCTCGCCGAGCGCCCGCAGCCCGGCGACGTCTCCACGCAGCCCCACCCACAGCACGGTGAACCGGCGGCGGCCGAACCGGCCGCCGCCGGCCAGCCGCAGCCGCGGTGCGGCGTCCGCGCCCGAGCGCCAGCGGGAGACGCCCGCCGCCACCGCCGCGTGGGCGTCGCCCGCCCGCTCGTCCGGCGTGTCGCCGAGGAAGGCGAGCGTGACGTGCCACAGGGGCCGGGCCACGATCCGGACGTTGGTGCCGGCCGCGGCGGCGGCGCCCAGCCGTAGCCGGTCCACCGCGGCCGCCAGGTGGTCCAGGGCCTCGGCGGGCGGGTACACGCCCACGAACAGCCTCACGCTCTCCCCTCTACCGCGTCGGTCAGGACGCCACGCACGCTTCGATCATGACCTCAACTTCATGATCGCGCGAGCCCGGGTGGCGCGACGCGCGGCGGCGCGAAGCGGGACGACGCGGTGCGGAACGGCGCGGTCCGGGTGACGCGGTTCCGGGTGGCGCGATCTCGGGTGGCGCGCTCCCGGACGAGGCTCCGGCTCGCGGGGGAGCGGGACCGCGGAGACCACCGCGACCTTGGGCCGCGGACGGAGCTGGATGCGCAGCTGCTCGCCGTGGTGGCGCAGCTGCCAGATCAACCCGACCACCGCCGCGAGCAGCGAGGCGACGCCGCCCAGCCAGATCGCGGACGGAGCCCCGAACCGCTCCGCCCACCAGCCCACGGCGAGCGCCCCCAGCGGGGTGGTGCCCAGGAAGACGAGGATGTACAGCGCCATCACCCGGCCGCGCACCGCCGGGTCGCTACCCAGCTGCACCCGCTGGTTGGCGGCCTGCGCGAAGTAGACCGCGAAGAACCCGGTGGGCACCAGCAGCGTCAGGACCAGCCAGTACGGCGAGGCGAGGCCGACCAGGATGGAGAAGACACCGAACCCGATCGCCGCGGCGAGCAGGACGTACGCCGAGGGCCGCTCCCGCCGCCAGCTCCCGGCCAGCGCGCCGGCCAGCGAGCCGGCCGCCAGCGCCGCGGCGAGCAGCCCGAACGCGGCCGGCCCGGTGTGGTAGACCACCTTCGAGAGCACCGGCAGGGTCACCTGGAAGTTGAACCCGGCGGCGCCGACCACCGCTACCAGCGCGATCGGCATCGCCAGATCGGAGCGGCGGGCCACGTAGAGCAGGCCGTCCACGATCCGTGCCCGCCGGGTGCCGGGCGCGGGGACGCCCTCGCGGTGCAGCTCCCTCGGCCGCATCCGGGAGAGGCTGAACAGCGGGGAGATCGCGGCGACCGCGGCGATCAGGAAGGTCGACCCGAGGCCGATCAGGGCGATGGCACCCCCGGCGAACGCCGGCCCGGCGATCCGGGCGGTGTTGAAGATCGCCGAGTTCAACGCCAGCGCGTTGGGCAGCAGGGTGTTGCCGACCAGCTCGGAGATGAAGGACTGGCGGATCGGGTTCTCCATCGCGTTGGCCACGCCGATGAGCGCGGCGGTCGTGAAGACGTGCCACAGCCGCACCGCACCGGTGAGCACGAGGATCGCCAGGATGGTCGCGACGACGCTCCACGCGCTGTTGACGATCATCAGCAGCTTGCGCTTGTCGTACCGGTCAGCCAGGGCGCCGCCGACCAGGCTGAGCAGCATCACCGGAGTGAACTGCAGCGCCACCGTGAACCCCACCGCCGCCGCGGAGTCCCCGGACAGCTTCAGCACCAGCCAGTCCTGGGCCACGAAGATCATCCAGACGGCGATCAGCCGGCCCAGCTGGCCAGTCGCGAAGAGCCGGTAGTTACGTACGCTCAGCGACTGAAAGGTCTTCCATACACCGGTCCGCACTGGCGGCTGCTCCTCCTTGGGTAGCGTCCCTCCGCTTCCTCGTGACGAAGCAGACGCTGGGCAGCCGACTAGCCGCGCGCCACTCTCCGCAACAGCTCTGCCGCACGCTGCAGGACATCCCGCTCGGCGGCGGTCAACTCCGCCAGCCGCTGCGTGAGCCACTCGTCCCGGGCCCGCTCGATCTGGCGCAGCAGCTCGCGCCCCTTCGCGGTCGCGGCGAGCACCACCTGGCGGCCGTCGGTGGGGTGCGGCGAGCGCTGCACCAGGCCGCGGGCCTCCAGCTTGGCGACTATCTTGGTCATCGTCGGTGGCCGGACCCGCTCGGTATCGGCCAGCTCGCGGGGACTCATCGCCCCGGCCAGCTCCAGGCTGGCCAGCGCGGAAAGCTGGGTAACCGTGATGTCACCTACCGGCCGGGTCTGCCGGACCCGCCGGTTGAGCCGGGTGATCGCGTCGCGCAGCACCACCGCTAGCTGCGACGTTGGTACGCGCTCGGCCATCACCGCCCACTCCGTCACAATAGTTAGCTTAGCTAATAAGCCTGGCTAACGACTACCCTTCATGACCACAGTCACACGGCCAAGCCGCGCAGCCGTGTGCGAGCAGAGTACTCTCTCCAGCGTGCCCGACCGCGGCGACCGTTCCCAGCCGGCGCCCCTGGACCCCCCGATGGTCCCGCTCATGGTGGCCGGCACCGTCATCTGGGCGGTGATCGGCCTGGGACTGCTGGCCGCCGCGGCACCCTCCGCCCACCTGCGTACCTGCCTGGCCGGGTTCCTGTTCGGAGTGGCGATGACCGGATTCATGTGGGCACGGGACCGCCGCCGGCGCCGGCGCACCACGGCCGACCGGGCGTGACCGGCCCATACCCGCGTCGGGAACCGGCCGCGACGATGGTGAAACTAGTTCATGATCATGCGAGGCGCGGGCGGGGATCAGCTCACCGGCTCGACTTCGCCGTCGTCGTAGACGGTCGGTAGCTCCTCGACCGGCAGCTCCGGAGCGGCGCCGAGGACCTCGGAGTGCGCGCCGCAGCCATGATCGGCGCTGACCACCCGGCCGTCGTCGGGCGCGTACAGGTTGCCGCAGACGCCGAAGAGCTGCCGCATGGCGCCGGCGAGCGGCAGGTAGAAACCGCAGGAGCCGCACCGGGCCTCGCGCGGCGCAGCGGTGGAGATCGGCGCCTGCGGACCGTGGTCACCCTCGTACCACCGCTGCGCGGTGTCCAAGCGACCCTCCCGGGACATCACCCGGGGCCGGCCCAACCCCAGCTCCCACGCGGTCTCCTCCACCGCCGGGTCGTCGGAGTGCAGGTAGCCGGGGGCCAACCGCTCGTCGTCGGGCGCGGTGACGAGCAGGTCGCCGATGCCGAGGTCGCCCGGGGCGAGGCGCTCCTCCCAGGGCACCCACTCCGGTGCCCGCAGCGCCTCGGGTCCGGGGAGCAGTACCGTCTCGCAGATCGTGACCTTGCGGCTGCGGGGTATCCGGGTGACCGTCACCGCCCACCGCCAGCCGCGGTACCCGGGAAGCCGGCAGTCGAACAGGTGGGTCACCACCCGGTCCGCCTCCGCGATCGCCGTCAGGTGCTCGCCGACGTGCTCGGCCTCCACCTCGGTGATGGCCGCGCGGGCCAGCTCCACCGCCTCGGCGCAGATCGCGTCCAACCGCGGGGCCCGGGTGCGGGTGCCGCTGCTGGCCCGGGCGGGTCGGGTGCCGGTGCTCGGATTGCTCGTCCGGGGCATGTCGGTCATTCTCCCATCCACCATGCTGGTTGGGCGGCAGCAGCCCCCCACCGGATGCGGCGGTACGCGAGGATGGGGCCATGCCGGTACTCACGAGACTACGCGGCGCGGCCGTCGCCACCGGGCAGGGCGCCCGGGCCACGGCCACCCGGGTGGCCACCGGCAGTCGCTGGGCCGGTCGCTACGCCGGCCGGCTGCGGTCCCGGTTCGCCGGCGGCGACGCCGGCATGATGCGGTTGCTGGACCTGCACGCGATCTCCGCCGCTGGCGACGCCCTGATCGCGATCGGGCTGGCCGGCACGATCTTCTTCGTCGACCCGCAGGAGGCGCGGGTCAACGTCGCCCTCTACCTCCTGGTCACGATGGTGCCGTTCGCGGTGCTGGCGCCGCTGATCGGCCCGTTGCTGGACCATCTGCGGCACGGCCGCCGGTACGCGCTGGCCGCCACCATGCTGGGCCGGGCGATCCTGGCCTGGCTGCTCGCCGACCATCTGGACGCGCTGGCGCTCTACCCGGCCGCGTTCGGGGTGCTGATCCTGTCCCGCGCGTACGGGGTGACGCGGGCGGCGACCGTGCCCCGGCTGCTACCGCAGACGCTCTCCCTCTCCCAGGCCAACGCCCGCGGCAGCGTCTACGGGACCCTCGCCGGCCTGCTGGTACTTCCACTGGGGCTGGCCGCGTTCGCGATCGGCGGTGGCTGGCCGCTACGCGTCGCCTCGGTGATCTTCCTGGTGGGGATGGTGCTCGCGCTGCGCCTGCCGGCCAGCGCCGACTCGGACCGGCCCGAACAGCCGCCCCCGCTGCTCAGGTGGCTGCGCCACTCGATCAACGCCCAGCGCATCCTCACCGGTGGCCTGGTGACCGCCACCCTGCTCGGCGGAGTGGTCCACCGCGCGCTCTACGGCTTCCTGCTGATGTTCCTCGCGTTCGCGATCCGGGAAGACCAGCTACCCACCGTGGTCGCCGGCCGGCAGATCGGGGAGGGAACCGCGCTCGGCGTGGTCAGCGGGGCGCTGGTCGCCGGCACCTTCCTGGCGGTGGTTGCGGGGAGCCGGTTGCGGATCCGCCGGCCGCTCGCCTTACAGGCCGCCGGGCTGACGGTCTCGGCCGGCACCGCGGTGGCGGCGGTGGTGTGGTTCCGGCTACCGGTGGTGGCGGCGCTGTGCCTGCTCGCCGCGGTCGCCAGTGGCCTGGCCAAGCTGGCGGTGGACTCCTCGATCCAGGAGCGCATCGACGATACCCTCCGGACCACCGCGTTCGCCCGCTCCGAGACCCTGCTCATGCTGGCGTTCGTGGCCGGCGCCGGGGCCGGCTTGATCCCGCTGCCGGGCCAGGTCGGGATGGGGATCGCGGCCGGGCTGGTGGCGGTCGCCGCGGCGCGGGCGCTGATCGGCGCGGTCCGGCTGCGCGGCGACCGCCTCTCCGGCCGGGCGCCCGGTGACGTGCCGCCCCGGCCCCGTGACTCCACGGCCGAGTTACCCCCAGGCGCAGAGACCGGGGGGACTCAGCCCGACCGGCCCCGGGCGGCGGGATGATCCCGCCGGTACTGGTGGTCACGGCGGTGGCCGCGGAACGGGACGCGGTGCTGGCCGGGCTGCCGCCCGGGCACACCGGGGTCACCGTCACCGCCGCCGGGGTCGGGCCGGCCGCCGCGGCCGCCGGCGCGGCCTGGGTGCTGGCGCTGGCCGAGGCGTCCGGCCGGCCGTACCGGACGGTGATCTCGGCCGGGGTGGCGGGTGGGTTTCCCGGCCGGGCCCCGGTGGGCGCCACCGTGCTGGCCAGCCGCAGCCGCCAGGCCGACCTGGGGGCCGACTCGCCCGAGGGTTTCCTGCCGCTGGAACGGCTGGGCCTCGGGTCGGGTACGGTCGCGGCCGACCCGGTGGTGCTCGCCACGCTCCAAGTCGCGCTTCCGAACGCGATCACGGGCGAGGTGCTCACGGTCGCCACGGTCACCGGCACCGCCGAGCGGGCGGCCGCGCTCGCGTCGGCCCACCCGATGGCGGTGGCCGAGGCGATGGAGGGGTACGGAGTGGCGTGTGCGGCCGCGGCCGCCGGAGCCGCCTTCGGCGAGCTGCGTACGGTGTCTAATCTGGTGGGTCCGCGGGACCGGTCGGCGTGGCGGATGGAGGAGGCGCTCGCCGCCCTCACCGCCGCGGCCACCGCCGTGTTCTGACCGGCCGCGATTGCCACACGTCCGGCAAGGTTGCGCCGGCCGCTCGCGGGCGAGACCGGTTCCGCGCGGCCATAGCAGTTGTGCGATGAACCCCAACCACCGGCGGACCTCGACGTACGGTAAGGCGGTGAGCAGGCCCCGCGTGATCGAGTTGGGCGTGCTGCCCGCGTCCGACCCCGAGCCGCCCGACTCCGCCTGGTGGGGACACCGGCGGATGCCACCCCGCGCGTACCTGGCCGCCGCGCTGGTGGCGGCCGTGCTGCTGCTCACCGGCGCTGCCGCGGCGCCCGCCCCACCCTGGCCGATCCCGCACTTCACGGTCGAGGCCCGGTCCCTCACCAGCGGGATCTACCTGACCGAGGACACACTGCTGGTGAGCGAACGCATCAGCGACCGGCAGATCGTCATGACCGCCTACCGGCTCACCGACGGGGCCGTCCGGTGGGACGCGCGGGGCACCGAAGGCTACATCTGGGACGGCATCCCCGTGATCTGGGAGGCCCGGCCGGGCGGGACCTGGCAGACGAAGGTGTACGACCCGGTCACCGGCCGGGTGTTGTGGCAGGGCGCTGGCAGCGTCGCCGAGGTCGCCGCCGACCGGTTGCTGATCGTCCACGACCGGTCGGAGCCACCGGCGACGGAGACGGACGAGCCGCGGTTGCCCCAGTTGCGCATCGAGGTCGTGGACCGGTACACCGGCGAGACGGTGCGGCGACTGGACCGGGTACGCCAGTGGGGCATCTCCGACCCGCCGACCGGCCCCGCCACCCTGGTGATCGCCGCGGACGGGCAACCCGTCACCACCTACGACCTGGCCACCGGCGAGGTGGTGGCGACCGCGCCCGGGATCGACCTGAGCGAGGACGGGGCCCTCGTGGTGGCCGGCGACGTGCTGCTGGTGCAACCTCGGGCGGCGGACCCGGCCTACACCGCCTACGACGCCCGCACCCTGGCACCGCGGTGGCGCGGGGACCCGCAGATCCCGATCTGGTCGGTGCAGCCCTGCGGCCCGGTGCTGTGCGTACACCACGGCCGCCTGGCCGCGCTCGACCCCGCCACCGGCGAGCAGGTGTGGGCGGGGCGGGAGTTTCCGATCGGCTACCTCGCCTACCAACCGGGCCCGCCATGGCTATCGGATTACCTGGTGGTCGAACACCAGGACCCGTACCTGGCCCGGCGGCTGCCGCTGGCGCTGGTACGAGCCAGGACCGGCGAGGTGGTGGCGGAGTTCCCGGGGTGGACGTCGCCGACCAGCACGGTCACGCGGGGGCGCAGTTCCGCCTCGGACGCGTGGGCGCGGCACACCGACCCGATCCTGCAACGCTACGTGCCGGCCTCCGAGATGCGCGGCGATGGTGATGCCGGCCGGCAGCGCGTGCGGCCTGCGCCACCGCCCGGTGAGGCGCCACCGCCCGGTGAGGCGCCCCCGGCGGGCCAGCGCACCGTTCAGCCAGGTCGCACCTGGTTCGCCCGGCTGCGCTTCGACCCGCCGCGCCTGGAGGTGCTCGGATCGGTCGATAGTGGACTATATGGCTGCCAGGCGCTGGGGGACTACGTAGCCTGTGCCGAGGTGGAGCGGGTCGTGGTCTGGCGGAGCCGGTGACCCCTGGGTGATGCGCCGCGGCGCGTACGGTAGGGGCGTGACCCTGTCGCTGGCGATCTCACCCTGCCCTAACGACACCTTCGTCTTCCACGCCCTGGTGCACGGCCAGGTGCCCGGGGCCCCGCCGGTGAAGGTGACCTACGCCGACGTCGACGTCACCAACACGGCCGCCCGCGACCGGGAGTTCGACCTGGTCAAGGTGAGCTACGCGGCGCTGCCGTGGCTCGGTGACGACTACGCGCTGCTGCCCTGCGGCGGGGCGCTCGGCCGTGGCTGCGGGCCGCTCCTGCTGGTCCGCGGCGACGCCGGCGAACCCGCTCCGGGTTCGCGCGGTCAGCCAGCCGCGGCCACACCGGCCGGAGCGCCGGACGAGGCGTGGTGGCGGGCGGCCAGGCTCGCGATCCCCGGCGAGCGCACCACCGCGTACCTGCTGTTCCGGCTCTGGGCCGAACAGGTCGGCGGCTGGCCGGCGGCGGTGGAGGTGGTCCCGTTCCACGAGATCATGCCCGGGGTGGCCGCCGGCCGCTACGACGCCGGCCTGGTCATCCACGAAGCCCGCTTCACCTACCCCCGGTACGGCCTGCGCGAGCTGGTCGACCTCGGCGAGTGGTGGGAACGCGACACCGGGCTGCCGATCCCGTTGGGCGCGATCCTGGCCCGGCGGGCGACCGTCGACCCGGAGCAAGCGGCCGAGTGGGTACGCGCGTCGGTGCGCACCGCGTGGGCCGACCCGGCGGCCAGCCGGGACTACGTGCTGGCCCACGCCCAGGAGATGGAGCCGGACGTGGTGGACCGGCACATCGCCCTCTACGTCAACGAGTTCACTCTGGACCTCGGGGAGGAGGGGCGGGCCGCGGTGGAGACGCTGCTGCGCCGGGCGGCTCCGCGCTGACCGGAGCGCCGCGTGAGGCCGCCGCCCGAGGCGCTGCCCGAAGCGCCGCCCACCCCGGTCAGGGCCGGGGCCCCGGCACCAGCAGCGGCGCGGACCCGCCCAGCGGTACCTCGTCGATCGCCTCCGGCTCACCGGCGAGCACGCGCTGCGGGGCGAGCCACACCAGGCTGCCAGCGGTGGCGAGGACCGCCTCGTCCGGCGCGGACCAGACCAGGTGGTGCCGGTTGGCGGGCGCACCGGCCAGCGGGACGACCGCGACCGGGTCCATGCGCGCGGTCCCGGCCGGCGGAGCCCGGTCGCCGAACACCGCCGGCACGTCCACCACCACCACCGTGGAACCGGCGATGAGGCCGCGCCGGGCCGGTGTCGCGGCGGCGACCAGCCACCGCCCGGTCGGGGAGAGCGTGCCCGGGCCCAGGTCGGGCAGGCCGTCCGGGCAGGCGCGCGCGGTCACGGCCAGCCCGCTGGCCACGCGCAAGCGGACCAGGCACGGTCCGGGGTCACCCGGCCGGGGCGCCGCCAACCCGATCGCGGTCTCCCCGCCGGGCGCCACGCCGAACACCCGCGCCACCTCCTCCGTCCAGGCCGGACGGTAGTCACCACCGGCCGGCGGCCACACGTCCCAGCGCGCGCCGTGGTCCTGGGAGAGCAACACCGCGTCGCCGGCGAAACCGACCAGCTCCACCTTGGCCGGAGTACGGGTGTCGGCCTGGCCGGTCAGCCGGCCGTCGGCGGTCAGCGCCGCGGTCGACAGGGTCGAGCCTCGCTGCCAGGCCACCCGGCCGTCACCCAGGACGACCGCGTCCAGGTCGGACAGCAGCGGCACCGGCTCAAAACCGGGCGTCACCCACCAGAGGCCATGGGCGCCCGGGTCACCATCGACCACCGCCCAGCCCTCACCCATCCGGTACGCGCTGACCACCCCTGCCACCGGGTCGAGCGTCTGGGCCGTCCCCTCCGGGCTGACCACCGCCGGCTCGCCGGTCTCGGTCGCGACCACCAGGCTGACGGCGAGGTCAGCCGCGAGCGATACCGCCCCGGTGAGCGGGTCACCGTCGGGGTCGGGTTCGGCGGTGGCGAGGTGCGCGTCACCGAAGAGGGTGGTGTAGGAGGGGACCGGTGCGCCGCCCGGCAGGCCGTAGCTCACCAGCACGCCCGCGGCGGTGACCACCGCGGCCGCGGTCCCGAAGAGGCTCAGCATCCGCCGGCGGCGTACCCGGTGCGCGCGGGCCACCGCCGCCCCGGCGAAGTCCACCCGGGACGTGCGTACCTGGGCCGCCTGTTCGGCCAGGGTACGGCGGATCTTCGCCTCCCACGCGTCCTCGGCCACGCCGTAGAGACGCGCCAATGCCTCACCGTGGTTGTCATCACCACGGTAGCGGGACCCGGATCCGGCCATGGTCCCGCTCCCGCCTACCCGGTGCCGCCCGGTCCGGCGGCGGAGGTCGCGTGATCCAGTCGCGGCACCGCGGGCTGCCCCGACTCGGCTGAGGGAGCCGCATCGGGGCGCCGCTGGACCGGCGGATGCACCGGCGGGCCGGCCAGCGGAGGAACCGGCGACCGGGCGGGCGACTCGCCGGGCGGTGCGGCCGAGGCGGCGGCCGGCGCCACCGGGGCGGCACCCCG
Organism: Natronosporangium sp.; assembly: GCA_035304685.1. Taxonomy (GTDB): domain Bacteria; phylum Actinomycetota; class Actinomycetes; order Mycobacteriales; family Micromonosporaceae; genus Natronosporangium. The sequence continues at coordinate 33,686 of DATGPS010000027.1, forward strand.
GTCCAGGGGCGTGGTGGCTGTCCGGCCGCTGGACTCCGTCGGTCCCGGCGCCACCGGCGCGTCCTGCGGCATCACGCCCTCCGCCCGCAGCTTCTTGCGCAGGGTGGCGAGGGCCCGGGCGGTCTGGCTCTTCACTGTGCCCGGTGAAATCTCCAGCAACTCGGCGGTCTGCGCTTCGGAGAGGTCTTCGTAGTAACGCAGCACCAGGACCGCGCGCTGGCGCACCGGCAACGCGCGCACATGCCGCCAGAGCAGATCCCGCTCCACAGTCTCCGCGTGGCGGTCCGGCCCCGGCTGCTCCGGCAGCGTCTCGGTCGGACGCTCGCCGTGCCAGCGGCGCCGGCGCCAACTGGTAGCGGTGTTGACCAGCACGCGCCGCGCGTACGGCTCGATCGCCTCGATGCCGCCATGCCGCAGCCAGGCCAGATAGGTCTTGGTCAACGAGGTCTGGAGGAGATCCTCCGCGCTGGCCCAGTCGCCGGCGAGCAGGTACGCGGTGCGCAGCAGCGCGGCCGAACGCGCCGCGACGAACTCGCGGAACTCCTCCTCCAGGCTCGGTACCGGCGCCACTCCACCGCCCTCTCACCTGACCGGCGTGCTGCGGCCAGCCTGTCACAGCCGCCCCGCGGTCGCCAGCCGCCTACGACTCCCCCGGCCGCTGCTCCTCTTCCTCGTCGCCGTTGCCCATCCGGGCCTCAACCGCCGCCGGCTCGTACATCTCCTCCACTACGCGCAGGTAGAGCTCGTTCGGGTTGGGCAGCTGCGCCACCTCGCGTAGCGCCTGGTCCTGCCCGGCGGACTCCAGCACGAACGTGCCGTAGTTGAGGATCCGGCCCAGCGGCGTCTGCTCGTACTTCATGTCGGTGACCCGCAGCAGCGGCATCATGCCGACATCGCGTTTGATGATCCCGCGGACCACCATGACCCGCTTGTTGGTGAGGATGAACCGGTCGAAGTGCCAGTCGGCCACCCGCCACCCGACGTAGCCCATGACTCCGATCCAGATCATCAACACGGTGTAGGTCAGCCAGGGCCACGCCCCCCAGTGGACCAGGCTGCCGGCGAGCCAGCCCAGCGCGAGCGTCGCCAGCACCCCGATCGAGAGTGGTTTGGCCAGGTAGATGATGTGCCGCCGCCACTCGCCCCGGTACCGCTCGGTGGGGAACAGGTAGCGCGCCACCAGGTTGCTCGGCTCGTCCTCCAGCGGCAGCACCCGGCGGACGCTGGTCGCCGCCCCCGCGCCCTGGTCCTGCAGGCCGGCGAGTTCCGCCGGGTCGATCCTGGGCAGCGAACCATCGGGCTCGCGCTCGGGGCCGAACAGGCTCGCCAGGTCCTCCGTCAGGTCATCGTCGGCCAGGCTTCCGTCACGCTCCGTAGTCTCCGTGACCGGCGCCATCCCGAGGATGTGGGTGTCATCCTGGTCCCACCCGGGCCGGCCCGCCGCCGGGTCGGTGGGGTCGCTGGGACCGGCAGGGCTGTCAGGGCGGGTAGGACCGGTGGAAGCCGCAGCCATGGGTCACCCGATCAGCAAGGAGATGAAGTCACCGAACCCCTGGGCCATGTTGACCAGCCCGCGGCCCAGGGCGCGCACGACGTCGGCGGCATCAGATGGGTTGTACGCGATGAATAGGATCAAAAATGCGACGCCGCCCCATAATAAGATTTTCTTGACCATAAGGGTCGGCCTCCTCCCCACCGCACCGACGTCGGCGACAACACCGGGCCGACACGTACTCGTGGCGGACTGTGGCTTGCCGTCGAGAGTATCAGCGTCTGGAACGCGGACGCCTCATTGTCATCGTATGTCCTACCCCGGCGGCAGCCCGGCACCACCACGGAGGCGAGTCGTGGGCGCGCCGAACACCAGCTCACCCGGTGACCAGTCCACCAGATCCTGCAGCGTGAGATCCTCCGCCAGCAGGTAGCCGGCGTTGGCCGGCCAGGTCACGGCCACCATCCACAATCCGCGAGCCTCTCCGATGTAGGTGCTGCACTCCGGCGCCGACGGCACCGACCACAGCGGGGTGGGGTGCCGGTCGACGCGCGGCTTAGCGTGCGCCGGTTGGCCGGCCATCGCCTCGGTCAACAGCGGCCCCGGGTCCCGGGCGCCCAGCCCGGCGTACCGGTTGGCCAGCCCGGTCCCCGGCGCCTCGGCGATCAGCAACAGGTCGGCCGGTCCGCCGGTCAGCGGCGCGGGGCCGCTACTCGCGAGCACGGTCGCCCGAGCGCCGGAGTGGTCGTCGCCGACCCAGCCCACCCCGGTGAGGGTCCAGCCCTCGGGCAATGGCCACGGACACCACAGCGGAAGCGGCTCCTGGTCGCTGGCGAGCGTGGCGACGACGGCCCGGAGGATCGCGGTGTTGATCTCGGCCGGCAGGTGCAGCGGAGGCCCGGGTCCGCACCGGTCGCACCGCCACTCGCCGTCCAGCGAGTCGGGTGGCCGCACCGGACCACCACAGCGGGGACAGGACACCGTCACGCCCACGGGCCCTACGGTGCCACATGCGGATGGCGCTCGACCGGAATAGTCCGCCTTCGAGCAACAGGGCGCCCCTACAGTGCCTAGAGCCCCAGCAGGGCGCCCCTACTAAACAAAACGACCCCACAGGGCGCCCCTGCTGAGGACGCAGCATCAGCAGGGCGCCCCGGTTGAGCAGCGAGCCTCAACGGGGCGCCCCGGTTGACCCAGCAGGGCTCCCCTCTTGAGCCAACAGGGCTCCCCTATTGGCTCAGCAGGGCTCCCCTGCTGAGCCGATAGGGCACCCCGGTTGAGCGAGGCCGGGCGCCCCTATGCGGACGGGGACGGAGCCGGACCCGGAGGCGGGGGCGGGCCCGCGTGCTCGCGGATCCAGGCGTGCATCGCGATGCCGGAGGCGACCCCGGCGTTGATCGACCGGGTAGAGCCGTACTGCGCGATGGAGTAGAGCCGGGCACAGGCGGCGCGGGCCGGTGCCGACAGGCCCGGCCCCTCCTGTCCGAATACGAGCACGCACCGCCGGGGTAGGGGCGCGGACTCCAGCGGCGCGCTACCGGGCAGGTTGTCGATGCCGATCAACGGGAGACCTTCCGCGTCCGCCCAGTCCCGCAGCTCCGCCACCGTCTCGTGGTGCCGGATGTGCTGGTAGCGATCGGTGACCATGGCGCCACGACGGTTCCAGCGACGGCGGCCCACGATGTGCACTTCCCGCGCCAGAAAGGCGTTCGCGGTGCGTACCACCGTGCCGATGTTCAGATCGTGCTGCCAGTTCTCGATCGCGACGTGGAAGTCGTGCCGCCGCCGGTCCAGGTCGGCGACGATCGCCTCGTGGCGCCAGTACCGGTAGCGGTCCACCACATTGCGCCGGTCGCCCTCGGCGAGCAGGTGCGGGTCGTAGCGTGGATCGTCCGGCCAGGGCCCTCGCCACGGGCCCACACCGACCTCGACCGGGGCGGTCTCGGGTTCACCCACCCGCGGCCCACCTCACTCCGGCCGGAACGGTCATGCCAGCGCGGCCGCCAGGTCGTCCAGCAGCGACTGCGGCGTACGGTCGCTGCCGGGCTGGTCGGGGCCGGCGCGGTACACGCGTACCGCCACCTGCTGCACCCAGTGCCGGTACACGGCCGCGTCGGCCGGGTCGGCGTGTGCCCGCAGGATGCCGGAGACTCGCCGGCAGTCGGCCAGGACCCGCGCCGGCTCCGCCGGGTAGGAGCGCTCCTCTTCCGACTCGGGCTCGGCGTAGATCGCCGCCACCACGGCCCGGACCAGATCGCTGTCGTAGGCGCGGCCGGCGGCGATGGCGTCGAGGCCGGCGAGACCCTCGGCCACGGTACGGCGCCGCCCGAGGGAGGAGACCGCCATGATCATCACCTCGGCGGGGAGCCACGTGAGCAGTCGCCACTGCTCGACCGTGAAGGCGCCGGGGGCATGACTGGGATGACGGGGGGTGAAACTGGTGCGGGGCATGGCCTCAGCATATGCCCGGGGTCACGACCTGGCTGGGTGCGCGGTGCCGGTAACCGTGCGCCCGTAAGAGATTACCTGCCGCCATGACCCGGGTAGTGGTGAGACAGCACGTTAGGATTCGGCCGCAGACGCAATGAGCGGTGGGGCCCTACTGGCTCCCACCGCCCACGCTCTGGTGTGCAACCTATTATCCCGGACAACGACGGGGAGCAACAGTGGCGAGCACCGAGACGCCGGTCACATCACTGAGTACGCGCGGGCGTCTGATTCGGTTGCTGGTCACCGTGGTCGGCGCCGGACTGTTGTTGGCGGGCACGTTCTGGGGAGAGGACGACCACTTTCCCTTCGGCCCGTTCAAGATGTACGCCAGCGCGGTCGACCCGGACGCGCCCACTGTGGACACGAGGCTGGAGGCCACCGACGCGGCCGGCGCCACGGTGCCGCTCACTGAGCGAAACACCGGGATCCGCCGGGCCGAGATCGAGGGGCAGATCGACCGCTTCCGCGCCGAGCCGGAGTTGTTGCGCGTCGCCGCCGACGCGTACGCCAGCCGCAACCCGGACGCGCCTGCGCTGACGGAGGTCCGGATCGTCATTAGATGGCACGAGGTACGTGACTTCACCCCCACCGGTGACTGGGAGGAGGAGGTGGTGGCGACGTGGCGGCCGTGACCGGACAGCCGGGGCGGCTCACCGGAGCGGTGACCCGGTGGCTGACCGAGCCGGTTCCGCTGGGCCGGCTCGCCGCCTTCCGTACCCTGGTCTACCTGTTCGTCATCGCCGACCTGGTGGTGTTCACGCCCTGGGTGCGCGCGCACGCTGACGTCCCCGGCGAGTTGTACCGGCCGCTGCTGATCGGCCGGCTGCTGCCCCTGCCGACGCCCGCCCCGGCGCTGGTGTGGGGCGTGTTCGCGGGCCTGTTGGTGAGCGCGGCGGTGGCGGCCACCGGGCGGCTGCCCCGGCTGGCCGGCACCGTGGTCGCGCTGCTCTATCTAGAGTGGATGATCATCGCGTTCAGCTACGGCAAGGTCGACCACGACCGGTTCGGCCTGCTGGTGGCGCTGGCGGTGCTGGCCACCGTGGGGCGGGCCCGGCACGGGGACGCTACCCGGTCTGAGGCGGCGGGTTGGGCGCTGCGCGCGACCCAGCTGGCGGTGGTCGCCACGTACTTCCTGGCGGCGTTCGCCAAGCTGCGCTGGGGCGGGCTGGAGTGGCTCACCGGCGCCACCTTGACCTGGGCGATCGTGCGCCGGGGCACCTTCCTCGCCGAGCCGCTGCTGGAGGTGCCGGCGCTGCTGATCGCCGCTCAGATCGGAATCGTCGCCTTCGAGCTGCTCAGCCCGCTGGTCTTCGTCCTGCGACCCCGCTGGCGGTACGCCGCGGTGGGGTTCTTCTACTCCTTCCACCTGGTCTCGTTCGCCACCATCACCATCTCGTTCCTGCCTCACCTGGTGGCGATGACCAGCTTCCTGCCGCTGGAGCGGGTCCGGCCGATGATCTGGGCCCGGCGGCTAGCCAGCGCCCGTCGGGGGGAGCGCGCAGGCGGCCGTGCCGCCGGGCATCCGGTGCCGGTTGCGGGCGACCCAGCGGTAGGCGGGCCAGGCGAGGCCCCGCACCACGCGCCGCCGCAGTAGCCAGCCCACCGCGCGCCAGGCTCGGTGGCTGGAGCCGAGCAGCGCCGCGATCGCGTCCGGCCCGGCCAGCGCCGGCGCCGGCCCGTCCGGCCCGGTCGTCACCCACTGGACCGCCGCTTCGCACTCGGCCGCGGTCAGGCCGAGCGCGGTGAGGTCGGCCCACTGCCAGGGGATGACGGCGGCACGGGTGGGGACCCAACGGTCCACGAACCGGGCGCACGAGGTGCAGAACGCGCAGTCCCCGTCGTACACGAATGTCGCGGTCACCACCCCATTGTCCCACTGGCGGCCACGCCCTCGCTCCCCAGCAGGGGCGCCCTGCTGGTACTCAAGCCCCAGCAGGGGCGCCCTGCTGGGGTTGAGGCGCGCCATAGGGGCGCCCGGCTGACGTCGAAGCTCCAGCAGGGGCGCCCGGCTGACGTCAAAGCTCCAGCAGGGGCGCCCTAATGCTCCCGTAGGGGCGCCCTGCTAGTGCTAGCGCCACAGCAGGGGCGCCCTCCTCGTGCTAGCGCCGCAGCAGGGGCGCCCTCCTCGTGCTAGCGCCACAACAGGGGCGCCCGGCTGAGGTTTGCGTACGCCATAGGGGCGCCCTGCCGGACGGTGGATGCGCAAGCGGGGCGCCCTGCTAGTGCTCAAGCCCCAGCAGGGGCGCCCTGCTGAGGCCTTGAAACCCCTCCGGTGGAGATGCCGGGCGTCGTGGAATACGCACGGTGTCGATTGGGTTGTGCGAAGCGTTAGCAACCTACCTGGAGGGGGTATCCCCAATGGCGACCGTGGAGCTTACCGCGGCCAACTTTGATGAGGTCACCAGCTCAGACGGGATCGTGCTGGTCGACTTCTGGGCCGCCTGGTGCGGCCCGTGCCGGATGTTCGCACCGGTCTACGAGCGCGCCTCGGAGAAGCACCCTGACATCGTGTTCGGCAAGCTCGACACCGAGGCGGAGCCGGAGATCGCGCAGCGGTTCGGCATCCGTTCGATCCCGACTCTGATGGCGATCCGGGACGGCGTGATCGTCTTCGCGCAGCCGGGCGCGCTGCCTGACAACCTGCTGGAGTCGCTGATCGAGCAGGTGCGCGCGCTGGACATGGACGAGGTACGCGCCAAGCTGGCGGCCCGCTCCGGGTGACCGGAGCCCGCTGACAGAGCCGCAGGGCACCCATCCCCGGCACCCACCCGGCGCCCGCCCCAACAAACCGGCGCCGACCCACTGGCTGGACGACTGTACCCCCATTCCGTCCGGCCCGCCCTCACCCCGGCCCCGGCCGCGCGGCCTCGGCGCCGTCACGCTGCGCGCGGCCGGGGCCGGGCCACGTCTGGCGTACGCCTGTACTATTGCCGGTATGCGCTGGTCGCACCTGGCAGTCGACGCGCTACCCCGGCCGACCAACGGTCCCGGCGACGGGCCGCAACCCGGCGGGGAGGCGGCGGCTCCGGACGAGCTGCCGCTGCGCCTGCCCGGGGCGGTGGTCCGGCGGTTCGACACCCCGGGCTTCGCGGGCATGACGTTCTACGAGATCCAGGCGAAGTCAATCATCAACCGGGTGCCCGCTGCCTCCCGGGTGCCGTTCGAGTGGACGATCAACCCGTACCGCGGCTGCGGACACGCCTGCGTCTACTGCTTCGCCCGCAATACGCACACCTACCTGGATCTGGACGCGGGAGCCGACTTCGACCGCCGCATCGTGGTGAAGGTCAACGCCGGTGCCCTGCTGCGGCGGGAACTAGCCGCCCCGCGCTGGCGCGGCGACCCGATCGCCATGGGCACCAATGTGGACTGCTACCAGCGGGCCGAGGGCAAGTACCGGCTGATGCGGGAGATCCTCACCGCCCTGCGCGACTTCGCCAACCCCTTCTCCATCCTCACCAAGGGCACGCTCATCCTGCGCGACCTGGATCTGCTACGCCAGGCCGCCGACGTCACCGAGGTACGGCTGGCGGTCTCGGTCGGGCTGGTGGACGAGGCGCTGTGGCGTTCGGTGGAGCCGGGCACGCCCAGCCCGCGGCGACGGCTGGACGTGGTACGCACGCTGACCGACGCCGGGTTCCGGGTCTCGGTGCTGATGGCGCCGATCCTTCCCGGCCTGACCGACGATGACGACTCCATAGAGGACACGGTGGCGGCGGTGGCGGCAGCCGGGGCGGCGAGCCTCACCCCGCTGGTGCTGCACCTGCGCCCCGGCGCCCGGGAGTGGTATCAGCAGTGGCTGGCCCGGACCCACCCCGAGCTGATCGACCACTACCGCGGCCTGTACGCGCGCGGCGCGTACGCGCCCGGCGCCTACCAGCGCGAGGTCACCGCCCGGGTACGCGAGGCGGCCCGCCGGCATGGGCTGACCGGAGGCGAGCCCGAGCCGGACCGGCCGTGGCGCGGCCGGCCGCCGGCCCGGGTCGAGCAGCCCACGCTCTGGTAGCGCCCTCGGCGAGCCAGGCGGCGCCGCCGGCAGTTGCGTCCACACGGTAACCTGACGCGGTCAGGAGGTACCGATGTCGAGCCAGCCCCCGCCCGACCCGTACGGCCCCAGCTCCCCGCCGCCAGGCGGCTACCCGCCGCCCGGTAGCTATCCGCCGCCCCCGGGCCCGCCCGGCTACGGGTACGGGTATGCGCCGCCGCCCCCACCCCCGCCCGGCACTAACACCATGGCGATCCTGTCGCTGGTGTTCGCCTTGCTCTTCTCGCCACTCGGCATTGTGTTCGGTCACATCGCCAAGAAGCAGATCCGCGAGTCCGGTGAGGAAGGTGACGGGCTGGCCACGGCCGGACTGGTCATCGGCTACATCTTCACCAGCCTGTACGTAGGGACCCTGGTGCTGTGCTGTGGCAGCTACGTCGGTGTGCTGGCGCTCTTCGGCGCGGCCGGCGGTAGCTACTAACGGCCGGCGGTAGCTACTAACCGGACGCCTCGCCGGACTGCCGCCCGGCGGCTCCCGTCAGCCGGCGCCGCTCACCAGCGGCTCCGCTCCGCCGGCGCCGCCGGCCAGCCGGCGGGCTCACCAGCCGGTGGGCGTCACGGGTAGTGCGCCTCCCGGACGCTGTTGCCACCGTCGATGACGAGCATCTGCCCGGTGATGTACGACGCCGACGGAGAACAGAGAAACGCGATCGCGGCGGCGACCTCGTCCGGCCGGCCGGGCCGGCCCATCGGCGTACCCAAGCCCTGTTTCAGCTCGGCCACTGTGGAGGCTGCGGTGTAGATCGACGAGGGTGCCACCGCGTTCACGGTAACCCCGTCCGCGACCAGCTCCATCGCCAGCGCCCGGGTCAGGCCCAGCACGCCGGCCTTGGCCGCGGCGTAGGCTCCCTCCGCCGGCAGCGCGCTGACCGGGCCGGCGGTGGCGGCGAGGTTGACGATCCGGCCCCAGCCCCGCTCCGCCATGTGTGGCGCGAAGGCCCGGCTGCACAGAAACGCGGTGGTGAGGTTGCGGTCCACCTCCACGCGCCACTCCTCCAGGCTGAGCTGGGCGATCGGGCGCAGCACCTCGGGGCTGGCCTTACTCGCCAGGCCGGCGTTGTTGACCAGCACCTCCACCTCGCCAAGCTGGTCGGCGATGGCGTCGTGCAGGGCCCCGACCTCAGACTCGTCGGTCAGGTCCACCACGAAACCGGTGGCGCCCAGCTCGGCGGCCCGGTCGTGGATGCGCCGGGTGGTGGAGACGATCGCCACTCGTGCGCCCATCGCCACCAGTCGGCTCGCCGTGGCGTACCCGATCCCTTCTGAGCTGCCGGCACCGGTCACCAGTGCGACCTTCCCGTCCAGCCGGTCCCCAGCCGGGGGTTCGACGTAGGTCATGCGGTCCTCCCGGTCGTCCGTACGGGCGGCGGCCGGCCGGCGCCGCGCCCGGGTCCGGTGCCCACGGCACCCCCAAACGGAGAGTATCCATACTCGGCCACCCGCGCCCGACACCAAGGCGGCGAGCTGCCCACGCTACGGGACCGCAGGCCGGCTCGGTCGGCGTACCACCACCGCCGCGACTCCGGCGAGCAGCAACAGCAGGCCTGGCAGGGCGGTCGGTCGGGGCAGTTGCCCTAGCCACAGCCACGCGATCAGCGACGCGACCGGCACCTCCAGCAAGATCAGTACGCTGACCGTGGTCGCCGGCACCTTGCGCAGGGCGTAGTTGAAGAGGGTGTGGCCGAGTAGCTGCGGCCCGACCACCAGGCCGGCGATGGCCAGCCAGGCGGTGGCGTCGTAGCCGGCCATCGGCGTCCGCGCCACCAGGCAGATCAGACCGAGCACCACGGCGCAGACCGTGTAGCACACGGTGGTGTACGCGGTGGTGCTGGTGGTAGCGCGTGCCCGCTCCCCGGCGGCCATGTACACCGCGCTGAGCATGCCCCCGGCGAGCGCCAGCAGGTCACCGGCGACCGCCCGGGCCGAGAAGGTGACGTCGGCGCCGGTGGCCCAGACCGCGCCGGCGACCGCCAACACGATCCCCACCCATACCCGCGCCGGTAACCGGCGCCCCTGGGCACGGGCGAGCAGGCCCTGCCACACCGGTTGGGTGGCCACCAGGGCGGTGGCGGTGGCGACGGTGGTGAGGGTGACGCTGGGTACCCAGGTGCCGAAGTGCGCGGCGAGCGCCACCCCGGCGAGCAGGCTCGCCCGGGCGGCGTCGCCGCGTCTGAGCAGGGCGGCAACCTCGTGCCGGCGGTGGGTCAGCGCCGCCGGACCGAGTACGCCCAGCGCCAGTGCGGTCCGCCAGAACGCGATCGCCAGCGCGGGCGCGGCGGCGTACGCGATCAGCGGGCCGGAGGTACCGACCCCGAGCACGGCGACCGCCAGGACCCCGACGATCAGCGGGTCGAAGGGGCGGCTCACGGTTGATGATCGTGTCACGTCCTGGACCGCTGCGGCCGCAGGCCGCAGTTTTGGCGAAACTGCGCCCTTGGGGGCGGGGCAGGCCGCAGTTTTGGCGAAACTGCAGCCGGGGCGGGCCCGAGCCGCAGTTTTGGCGAAACTGCGGCCTCGGGCTACGCGGAGGCCCCGGTTTTGGCGGAACTGCGGGCGGGGGGCGGGCGGTAACGAGCGGGATCAGTGGGGCGAGATTAGGCTGCGGTGATGGCTGTGCCTCTCACGCCGGAGGAGGGCGCGGCACTCACCGACCTGGCCGCCGCCGCGATCGCCGCGCGCCTCGCCGGACACCAACTGGCGGGCGCGGCCCCGGAGTCACCGGCGTTGCGTGAGCCCGGCGCCACGTTCGTCACCCTCACCGCCGCCGGCCACCTGCGCGGCTGTGTCGGCAGCCTGACCCCGGTACGCCCGCTCTACCAGGATGTGATCCGCAACGCAGTGCACGCGATGACGGACCCGCGGCTGCCCCCGGTGACCGCCGAGGACTGGCCCGCCCTGGACCTCTCGGTCTCAGTCCTGTCCACGATCGAGAATGTGCCCTGCACCGACCGGGAGGCCCTGATCGGGAAGCTCCGCCCCGGCGTGGACGGGCTCATCCTGACCCGCGGCGGGCGCCGGGCCACCTTCCTGCCCGCGGTGTGGGACCGCTACCCGACACCGGAGCAGTTCGTGACCGCCCTGCTCGCCAAGGGCGGCTGGCAGGGCTGGCCGGCCGGGCTCTCCGCCGGCCGCTACACCACCGCAGAGTTCCACCTTCTCGCGCGCGACCGCAAACCCCCGGAGGACGCCAGAGCGTGAACCCGGCGCCCGCGGCTCTAGGATGGTCGCCGTGACTCATCCGCTCGTGGCCGAGGCGGTCCGCAAGGCCGCGGTCGCCTGGGTCGCGGTCGATGACCGGCCGGCCCGGGCGGTGTGGTGCATGCCGGTGGACGGCGCCCTGTGGGTGGTCACCGGCCCGGGTGAGCAGGACGCCCCCGGCCTGGCCGAGGCGCGGCAGGCACGGGTGACGCTGCGCGGTGATCACGGTGGACAGGTGGTGACGTACCCGGCCACGGTGACCCGGGTAGCGCCGGGCAGCCAGGAGTGGAACGACGTGGTGCCGCTCCTCGCCGGCAAGCGACTGAACGCACCCGTGGACGCGGCCACGCTGGTGGAGCGGTGGGCGGCCGAGTGCGCGGTGCTGACGCTCACCCCGGCGGGCGACCCGGTGGCGGCCGGACCGACCCTGCCGGACGGCCCGCTGGCCGCGCCGCCGCGCACCCGGGGACACCCCCGGTAAGACCAGACCGCGCGCCGCAAGGGGCTCGGCGCGCGGCTCGGTTCCCTCGATGGTGGCACCCCGCCGGCCGCTCGTCCAGCCTGGCACCGGACGTAGCATGGGGGCATGCCCAGCCACGCGACCACGATCCGCGAGGCGGTGACGGCGGCGCTCGCCACTGTCCAGGATCCGGAGATCCGCCGCCCCATCACCGACCTCGGCATGGTGCGCGACGTCCACGTAGCCGAGGACGGCCGCGTGACCGTCGAGCTGTTGCTCACGGTCGCCGGCTGCCCGCTGCGGGACACGCTGCGTACCGACATCACCGCCGCGGCGAGCGCGGTCGAGGGGGTCACCGAGGTGGCGGTGGACTTCGGTGTGATGACCCCGGAGCAGCGGCGGGAGCTACAGACCCGGCTGCGCGGGGGCGCCGGCGCCGAGCCGGTGATCCCGTTCGCCCAGCCCGGTTCCCGCACCCGGATCTACGCGGTCGCCTCCGGCAAGGGCGGGGTCGGCAAGTCCAGCGTCACGGTCAACCTCGCCGCCGCCCTGGCCGCGCGGGGCCTCGACGTCGGTGTGATCGACGCCGACATCTACGGCCACAGTGTGCCCCGGATGCTCGGGACGCAGGACCGGCCCACCCAGGTCGAGGACATGATCATGCCGGTACAGGCGCACGGGATCAAGGTGATCTCGATCGGCATGTTCACCGCCGGCAACGCCGCCGTGGTGTGGCGCGGCCCGATGCTGCACCGGGCGCTGCAGCAGTTCCTCTCCGACGTGTGGTGGGGAGAGCTGGACGTGCTGCTGCTGGACCTGCCGCCGGGGACCGGCGACATCGCCATCTCCGTGGCGCAACTGTTGCCGAACGCCGAGCTCCTGGTGGTCACCACCCCGCAGGTGGCGGCGGCGGAGGTGGCGGAGCGCGCCGGCGGGATCGCCCTGCAGACCCACCAACGGCTGGTCGGCGTGGTGGAGAACATGTCCTGGCTGGAGCTCCCCTCCGGGGAGCGGATGGAGATCTTCGGCTCTGGCGGTGGGGCCACGCTGGCAGAGTCGCTCAGCCGGCTGGTCGGCGCACCGGTGCCGCTGCTGGGCCAGGTCCCGCTCGACCCGCGGCTGCGGGAGACCGGCGACGACGGCACCCCGGTGGTGCTCGCCGCTCCGGAAACGCCCGCCGCCAAGGCCCTCACCTCGGTCGCGGAACAGTTGGCCGTACGCCGGGAGTCGCTGGTCGGCAAGCCGCTCGGGCTCCAGCCCGCGTAACCGCGGACGCTGCGAGACCCGGACGCTGACCCCGGGTGACCGGGAGGCTGAGGCGGGCGGCGCGCCGGCGGCAAGCCGGCGTCAGGCGATGTCGTCCAGGGCGCTGCTGGAACCGGAGCGGCTGCCAGGCCCGCCCGGGCTCACCGGCTTGGCGTCCCGCCGGCCCGAGCCGGCGCCCCGGCCGTCGCCGGCCTGCTCCGCCTCGGTCGCGATGTCCTTCAGGTCCTTCTCCAGCCCCCGGGCCTGTGCCCGCAGCTCCTCCGAGATGCCCTTCAGTGGCTTGAGCAGCGCCTCCTGGTCGGCGTCGCTGAGTACGTGCCGGCGGATGAAGGTCTTGGGGTTGAGATCCTCCAGCTGGATGTCGGTGCCCAACTCCCGGCTGAGGTCACTGGTCGCGCTGCGGGCCATCCGGCGCAGGTTGCGCAGCAGTCGCAGCCCGTCGCTGATCACCTGCGGCAGCTTGTCACCGAAGATGAACACCGCCAGCAACAGCAGGGCGACGATCTCGACCCAGCTCAGGTTGCTCAACACGTGAACGCCTCCTCCCGGGCCACCACCGCGGGCTGCCCCACACGCTAGTCCGTGTCGGCGGCGAGTGTCACGGCGGTGGAGGCGTCGGTGGCCCCGCGGCGGTACTCCACCGTGACCACCGTGCCCGGGGCCTGCTTGCGTACCAGGGCGATCAGGTCCGCCGGCTCGTTCAACGGCCGCCCGTCGAAGCGGACGAGCACGTCGCCGCCGCGCAGTCCGGCGCGGTCGGCCGGACCGTCCGCGACCACGGTGGCGAGCCGCACCCCGCCGCCGGTCGCCGGGCCGATCCGGTCCAGTTCGGCGCCGAGCACGGTCCGGCGCGCCTGCCCGGTGTCGATGATCTCCTGCGCCACGCGTTTGGCGTGGTTGATCGGGATCGCGAACGCCAGCCCGATGTTGGCGGCCTCATCCTCGACCGCCGCCACCGACCGGATCACCGAGTTGATGCCGATCACGCGGCCCGCCGTGTCCAGCAGCGGGCCGCCGGAGTTCCCCTGGTTCACCGCCGCGTCGGTCTGGATGGCCGCGTAGTACCGGGTGGTACCGCCCGGGTCGCCGGCCTGGATGGTCCGGTCCAGCGCGCTGACGATGCCGGCGGTGACGGTGTTCGCCAGCGCCAGCGGCGAACCGATGGCGATCACCTGGTCACCGACCGCCACCACGTCTGAGTCCCCGAACTGGACCGGCACGTTGCGGACGTTCTCGGCGCGCAGCACCGCCAGGTCGGACTCGTGGTCCCGCCCGACCACAGTGGCCGAGGTGGTAACGCCATCGTGGTAGGTGATGGTGGCGGTGCCGGAGTCCCCTAGCACATGGTCATTGGTGATCAGATGGCCGGCGCCGGAGACCACGAACCCGGAGCCGAGGCTGCTGCCCGCACCGGCGTCCGAGCGTACCGTCACCACGCTCGGCAGCACCCGCTCCACCACCCCGGCGAGGCTGTCCGGCGGGCGTTCGGCCACCGCCGCCGGGGCGGTACCCGGGTCGGCGCCGAGCACCGTGGATGGCCGGTCGCGCGCGGCGTAGGTGTAGCCGAGCGCACCGCCCAGGACACCCGCGAGCACGCCCACCAGCACCGCGGTGATCAGCACCGCCGGCAGGACCCGCAGACCGGCTGGGCGCGGCGCGTCCGGGTCCGGGACCGGTTCCAGCGGCGTCGCCGGATGCGTGGGCGCGGGGGCCGTGATGACGATCTGGGTGGGTGTGGACGGATCGCGCCACGGGTCGGTATGCCCGTCGGACCACCAGAACCCCTCGTCGCGGGGCGACCCGCCGGTGTCCCGCGGCCCGGTCTGGCCGGGCGTGACTCGGCTCGCACCGTCGCTCACCAAACCAGCATGACACGAGGGGTAGGAAAGCATCCCGGAGATCCGGCGCGACACCACCGATCGCCGCTACGTTCTGGCCCGCGCCTCCAGCCAGCGCAGCAGGGTACGCACGCCCCAGCCGGTCGCGCCGCGACTGAGTTCGCCCTCGTCCCGCTCGATCCAGGACGGGGCGGACATGTCGATGTGTGCCCACCGGCCCCGGGCCGATCCGGTGAACTCCCGCAGGAACAGCGCGGCCAGCACCGACCCGGCGCCGCCCTCCGGCGCGTTGGTCAGGTCGGCGAGGTCACTGCCGAGCGCCTCCCGGTAGTCCTCCACCAGCGGCATCCGCCACACCTTCTCGCCGGCCTCGGCGGCGGCCGCGGCGAGCGACTCGGCCAGGGCGTCGTCGTGGCTGTAGAGGGCGCCGGTGCGTTTGCCGAGGGCTACCGCGTTCGCGCCGGTGAGGGTGGCGAGGTCCACCAGCACGTCCGGTCGAAGGCGGGCGGCGGCGTACGCCAGCGCGTCGGCCAGCACCAGCCGCCCCTCCGCGTCGGTGTTGCGGACCTCGCAGGTACGCCCACCCCAGTGGCGCACCACGTCTCCCGGACGCAACGCCGACCCGCTGGGCATGTTCTCCGCCAGCGGGGTGAGGGTGGTCAGCCGCACCGGCAGGCCGAGCTCGGCCGCTCCCAGGGTGGCGGCGGCCACCGCCGCGGCCCCGGCCATGTCCTTGCGCATGAGGATCATGGCGTCCGCCGGTTTGATCGAGATGCCGCCGGTGTCGAACGTGATCCCCTTGCCGACCAGCACCACGTGTTCGCGCGCGCCGCGGGGGCGCCACGACAGCTCCAGCAGGCGCGGCGGGTTCGCCGAGCCGCCGCCGACGGCCAGAATTCCACCGAACCCCGCTTCGGCGAGGTCCGACTCGCCCCACACCCGTACCGTCAGGCCGGGGATATCGGCCCGGGCGGCGACCTGGCGGGCGAACCAGGCCGGAGTCTTTCGCAGCGACGGCGTGTTGGTCAGGTCCCGTGCCAGGTAAGTGGACCTCGCCACCACCGTGGCCTGGGTCACCGCCTGGTCGAACCGGTCCGGGTCGGCGACGGCCACCCGCACCCGGCGCAGCCGCGGCCCGTCCGGCCGGTCCGCGCCGAGCCGGAACCGGTACGCGGCGAGCTGCAGGCCCTCGACCAGCCCGCGCACTGCCGCCGGCGCCACGCCGGCCGGCAGCGCGACGGTGAGCGTGCGTTCCCGGGCACCGGCGCGCGCCACCGCGGCGCCCGCGGCCCGCCAGTCCGCCTCCCGGCCGTCGCCGATACCCACCAGCAGCACCCGGCGCGGCCGGCCCAGCGGGCGGGGCAGGACGTGCACCTTCCCGGCCTGCCCTACCCGCGGGGCCGGCGCTCCCGGCCGGGCGCCATCATCGGGCGCACGCGCGGCCTGCTCCAGCAGCGCCGCGCACTCCTGCGCCAGCTCAGCCGGCACTCCGCCGACGTCGAGAAGCTGCCCGTCACCGTCGGTGACGGGCAGCGCAAGAACGTCGGCCGGGCCTCGACCGGCCGCGAGACGAACCGTCAGCACGTGGGGTCAGCCCACCGCGGTCTTCAACGCGGCGCCGAGCGCGGTCGCCTCATCCGGAGTCATCTCCACTACCAACCGGCCCCCGCCCTCCAACGGCACGCGCATGACGATGCCTCGGCCCTCTTTGGTGACCTCCAGCGGACCGTCACCCGTCCGCGGCTTCATGGCCGCCATTTCGTCTCCCCTCAGGATCTAGCGGGGCCGGTGGTGGCTCCACCAACCCCTCAACTGCCTGTCGCGCCGCGTCCCTGCGCAGCACAGACACATGATTTTCCCTGATGCCGCCCGGGAAGCTCAAACCGGCCCGGTCAGCATGTGACAACTTGCTGGCTAGCGGGCGGGGAGCGTGTCACAATTTCCGGTCATGCAGGCCCGGTCGGCTCTTTTTGACCTCTACGGCGACCACCTGCGATCCCGCGGCGGCCGGGCGCCGGTGGCCGCACTGGTACGCCTGCTGGCGCCGTTGGAGATCGCCGCGCCGGCGGTGCGTACCGCCGTCTCCCGGATGGTCCGCCAGGGCTGGCTGGAGCCGGTCCGGCTCGCCTCCGGGCCCGGCTACGCCCTGACACCGAAGGCGACCCGGCGGCTGGACGAGGCCGCGGCGCGGATCTACCGGACCGGGCGCCCCACCTGGAACGGCCGGTTCGACCTGATCGTGCTGGAGCCGCCACGGTCGCGGGCGCTCCGCACCCGGATCGGTTCCAGCCTGGCCTTCCTCGGTTACGGGCACATCGGGGAGCGGGCATGGGTCGCCCCCCGGGCCAGCGACGAGGTGGACACGCTGCTGAGAGAGGCCGGGGTGCGCTACGACCGGTTCGTCGCCGCCCACGCCGCCGGCACGGACGGGGCCGCCTCACTGGTACGCCGGGCCTGGGACCTGCCCGCGCTGGCCCGCGCGTACGAGGAGTTCATCGCGACCTTCGCCCCGCTGGTGGAGCCGGTCCCCGCGCGGGGCGACGACGAGGCCGCGTACCGCGCGCGGTTCCGGCTGGTGCACGCCTGGCGTTCGTTCCTGTTCCGCGACCCGCAGCTACCGCCGGCGCTGCTGCCGGACCCGTGGGCGGGGGCGGCCGCGGCGGCCTTCTTCGACCAGCACGCGGCCCGGCTACGCCCGGCCGCCGACCGGTTCGTCAACCAGTGCTTGGAGCGATGACGTGAGCCTGGAGATCACCCGCGACGGGGCCGTCGCCACCCTCACCCTGGCCCGGCCGGAGGCGCTCAACGCGCTGGACACCGCGCTGAAGGAGGAGCTGCTGGCGGCCCTGACCGGCCTCGCCACCGACGAGGAGGTACGCGCGGTGGTGCTGGCCGGTGCCGGGCGCGCCTTCTGCGCCGGGCAGGACCTGCGCGAGCACGCGGAGACCCTGGCCGCCGGCGGCGAGGTGATGGCCACGGTACGCCGGCACTACGGTCCGATCGCGCAAGCCCTGGCGGAGCTGCCGCGGCCGGTGGTGGCGGCGGTACGCGGTACCGCGGCCGGGGCCGGGGCCGGCCTGGCGCTCCTCGCCGACCTGCGGATCGGCGGCCCATCCACCCGGTTCGTGCCGGCGTTCGCGCAGGTGGGGCTGGCCACCGACACCGGGCTGTCGTGGTCGCTGCCGCGGCTGGTCGGGCCTGCCAAGGCCACCGAACTGCTGCTGCTGGGCGAGCCGGTCGACGCACCGGAGGCGCTGCGGCTGGGGTTGCTGACCAGGCTGGTCGACGATGACGAGGCGGTACTGCCGGCCGCCCAGGAGCTGGCCGCCCGCCTGGCGTCCGGGCCCACCGTGGCGTACGCGCAGATCAAGCGCGCCCTGGCGACCACCGGCGGGTTGCCGGCGGCCCTGGCGGTGGAGGCGGAGGCGCAACAGGTGTGCGGCGCGACCGACGACCACCGCGCCGCGGTGGCGGCGTTCCTCGCCAAGCGCCGGCCCACCTTCACCGGCCGCTGACTCCACCGGCGCGGCCGCGGTGGGTCAGTCGTCGTCCTCGGGGTCGAGGTCGTGCGGCTCGTCCCCCAGGTACGCCCGCATGGCCAGCTCGTCGCCGAGCGGCGCCACGAACGTGGGCAACTGGCCCGGGCCCAGTTCACCCAGGAAGCGCCAGTACTCGGCGACCGCCTCCCGCGGGTCGGCCGCCTCGATCGGCAGGTCCACGCTCACCAGCCAGGTCTTTCGCTGCGCCACCCGGCTATCTCATCACGCCCGGGTTCCACCCCGGCAACAGGACCGCCGGGTGGTTCACCGGGCCGGCGGCACGTGGCAGCCGGCGAGGTGGTCGTCGACCATGCCGGTGGCCTGCATCAGGGCGTACGCGGTGGTGGGCCCGACGAACCGGAAGCCGCGGCGCTTGAGTTCCCGGGCCATCGCGGTGGACTCCGGCGTGGTCGCTGGCACCCGCGCCAGGCTCTCCGGCCGGGGGCGCGGCGGCGGGGCGAACGACCACAACAGCGCGGCGAGCCCGTCCGGCAGCGCCGCCGCGGCGCGCGCGTTCTGCACCGCCGCCTCGATCTTGGCCCGGTTGCGGACGATGCCGGCGTCCGCCAGCAGCCGGGCAATGTCCCGCTCCTGGTACGCCGCGACCGCCGCGATGTGGAAGCCGTCGAACGCCGCCCGGAACGACGGGCGCTTGCGCAGGATCGTCAGCCACGACAACCCGGACTGGAACGCCTCCAGGGTCAGCCGCTCGTAGAGCCCGTCGTCGTCGCGTACCGGCCGGCCCCACTCCTGGTCGTGGTACGCCTGGTAGTCCGGGGTGGTGACCGCCCAGGGGCAGCGAGCCAGCCCGTCGGCGCCCACCACCGCACCGGTCACGGCAGGTCACCCGCCTCGACCAGCCGGGCGAAGCGGCGCAGGGCGTGGGTGAGGCCGGCTTTCGACCCCGGCCACAGCGCCGGCCCGGCCACCCGGCCCAGCAGGCCGCCGGGCAGGTGGAACCATTCGTGCCACACCACCTGGGTACGCCCGGCGTTGAGCGGCGTACAGCGCATCACACCGGGCCCGCGCAGTACGCGACCGGTGTGCATCACCTGGACCTCGTACGGCGGGTCCAGGCGCATCACCCGCATCTCGTCCCGCAGCGCCGCCGGGCCTACCGCGGTGACCGCCTCGATCCGGCTACCCACGCCGCCGTCGCCCTCGACCACCCGGACAGTGGTGAGGGGGATCCAGTCGCCCTGGCGTTCCCACGCGGTGAGGCCGGCGAAGACGACCGGTGCCGGCGCGGCGACGATGACCGAGGCGGTGATCTCGAGACTCGACGCGGGTTGGCTCACCGCTGGCTCACCGCTGGCTGGTGGCGGTGGTGGTCTCGCCGTCCCGCCCGCCGCCCCCGGCCTGCGCGTCACCAGTGCGGTCATCCTGGTCCGCGTGGTCGTCCACCGGATTCTCAGGATCGGCGGCGCCGTCGCGATCGGCCGGCTCCTCGCGAGCGGCGGTCGCTTGCGCGCCGGCCGACTCCTCGGCACCGGCCGGCGCCTTAGCGGGCTCCTCGGCACCGGCCGGCGCCTCCGGTCCCTCCGAGCCGGCGGGTTCTCCGGGCGCCTCGGCACCGTCCCGGCCCTCCGGCCCGGCCGGTTCCTGCGGCTCTGCTGCCTCCTCCGGCTTAGCCGGCTCCGCCCGGTCGGCCGGCCCTTCCCGGTCCGCAAGGCCGTCCGGGGCGGGGAGCGGAGCGGTCGGTGCCGCCCCGGCCGGCTCGGCGGATACCGCGGCCGACGGGACCTCGGCGAGCGCCGCCTCCCGCGCCCGCCGCATCACCTCCGCCTCCGGGAACCGGCCCGCTCGCAGCGCGTCGACCTCGGCCTGGAGGACCTTCACCAGCTCGTCCTTGTACCCGATGTCGTACGCGAGCCGGCGCAACGCGGCGTCCACCTGCGCCATCCGGTAACCCCGCACGGCGGTGTCGAACCGGACCTCGGTCACGTCCGTCTCGATCAGCGGCCGGTCCACGGGTAGCGGGATGGCACGCCCGTCCGGCTCGGCGGGGCGGAGCCCGCCATCGTCGCCGGCGAGCAACGCGATGACGCCGAACACGATCGCACCGGTGGTCAGCGCCACGGCGATGACAAGCAGAAGCTGGTTCACGCCCCCGATCGTGGCAGACCTCGCCGGCGCTCGCGACCCCACCCCGACCGGGTCAGGTCCACTGCAGGACTCCCCGGCGCCACGCGTACAGCAGACCGAGGACGAGCACGCTGATAAATACGCCCATCTCTACCACGGTGACCAGGCCAAACCCGGGAGCCGCGTAGACCACCGCCCACGGGAACAGGAACACCGCCTCCACCGCGAAGATCACAAATAGATAGGCGTACACGTAGTAGCGAAGTTGCGCCTGCGCCCAGTCGCTGCCGACCGGGTCCACACCGCACTCGTACGGCGTGGTCTTGCCCGGCGGGTCAGCCGGCCGGGCCGGACGCAGCAGGCGGTTCGCCCCGTAGGCCGCCGCCAGGAACAGCACTCCAGCCAGCAACAGCAACCCGAGCGTGGCGTACGAGCCCAGGTAGCCCTCCACACCGGCAGCCTACTACTCCGGCCGGGGCGGCCACCCGGATCAGGCGGGCGCGGCATCAGGCGGGCGCGGTCCGGCCGAGGCTCATGACGTGCTCGACCAGGGCGACGAGCACCTCCTTGACGGAGCCCCGGCTGCGGGCGTCGCAGAGCAGCACCGGCACGTGCGGGTCCAGGTCGAGCGCGAGCCGGACCTCGTCGGCCCGGAACTGCCGGGGCGCACCCTCGAAGCGGTTGACCGCCACGAGGAACGGGGTGACGCCGCGCTCGAAGTAGTCCACCGCCGGGAAGCACGCCTCCAGCCGGCGGGTGTCGGCGAGCACCACCGCGCCGAGCGCGCCGCGCACCAGCTCCTCCCAGATGAACCAGAACCGGTGCTGCCCCGGCGCGCCGAACAGGTAGCAGACCAGATCCTCGCGGATGGTGATCCGGCCGAAGTCCAGCGCCACGGTCGTGGCGCGCTTGCCGTCCACGCCGGACAGGTCATCGACCCCCACCCCGGCCTCGGTCAGGTACTCCTCGGTGCTCAGCGGCTCGATCTCGCTCACCGCGCTCACCAGCGTGGTCTTGCCGACCCCGAACCCGCCGGCGACGACGATCTTCACCGACGAGGTGGGCGGGGAGGTGGCCGGGCGCTTAGAGGGCACGGAGTCCCTCCAGCAGCGCTTCCAGGGTCTCGTCGCTGAGCGGGGCGTCAGCCGGCTGCGGCAGCCGGACCGAGATCAGGTCCAGTTGCCGCAGGTCACTCAGGACCACGCGGACCACGCTGAGCGGCAGGTCGAGCCGGGCCGCGAGCTCCGCCACCGAGATCGGCCGCTGGCTCAGCCGGACGATCTCCACCCGCTCCGGGCTGTGCGCCGGACCCAGCGCGGCCGGCGGCCCGGCGGCCTGGATCAGCGCCATGAGATCGAACACATCCCCCACCGGCCGCGTCCGTCCGCTGGTCAACGCGTACGGCCGCACCACCGGCTGGGCGTCGGCGTCTACCGGGTCGGCGGGCGGCGGAGTCGGCATGCCGGTGCACTATCCGAGCGGATCCGGCAGGGGTCGCACCGGCGTACTCAGGAACGCCCCGACGCTGGTGACCAGCCGGGCCATCTCGTACGCGACCAGCCCGACATCGGCCTCGGCGGCGGTCTGCACCGCCAGGCAGGCGCCGTCGCCGGCGCTGCTGATGAAGAAGAACGCGTGCTCCAGTTCGATCACGGTCTGCCGCACCGCCCCGCCGCCGATGTAGCGTCCGGTGCCCCGGGCGAGGCTCTGCATGCCGCTCGCGGCGGCGGCGAGATGCTCGGCGTCCTCGCGGGACAGACCCTGGGAGGAGGCGATCAGCAACCCGTCGTTGGACAGCACGATCCCGCACTGGGCGTGTGCCACCCGCGCCACCAGATCGTCCAGGAGCCATGTCAGGTCCCGGGTGGGGCTGGTCGGTCTCACCGTTCGTCCTTCCTGGCTGGTCGAGGGTCGGGAATGGGTCCGCCGCCGGCCTCGGCGGTGCTGGCCCGCCCACGCCTGGTCCCGCGCTGGTACGCCTGCATCATCAGGCGCGCCTGTTCCGGGTCCCGCGCGGTGGGCTCGGCGATCGGAGACTGCTCGGCGGCGGGCGCCGGCAGGCTGGCCTGGCGGACCCGCCACGGCAGGCCCGCGGGGGTGAGCCCGCCGACGCCCGCTTCTCGGTGGTCGGCGGTCGTGGCGGCGAGCGGCGGCGCCGCGGGTCCGGCGCCGCCCGCCGGGGCGGCCGCAGTGGCCGAGCCCCCCAGGTCGGCCACTGCGGCCGCCACGTCCTCCCCCGAACGCTCACCGCGCGCACCGGCCGCAGTGCCGGTGCCCCCCAGGTCGGCCACTGCGCCCGCCACGTCCTCCCCCGAACGCTCACCGGCCGCATCCCCGGAGTCCGTGGTGGCCGGACCGGACGCCGGCTCCGCCGCCTGCGGGTCCTGGCCGGTCGAGGCCGAGGCCACCGCGCGGTCGTCGTCCGGGGTATCCGCCAGCAGCGCGCTCGGCACCAGGACGATCGCCACGATCCCGCCGTACGGTGAGCCGCGCAGGTGCACCCGGATGCCGTGCCGCTGCGCCAGCTTCGCCACCACGTAGTGGCCCAGGTGGGAGGCGTCGGCCAGGTCGAAGTCGCCCGGGTCGGTGAGCCGCTGGTTGGCGGCGGCCAGCTCGGCTTCGCTCATCCCCAGGCCGCGGTCCTCGATCGCCACGGCGTACCCGTGCGCTACCCGTTCCCCGCCCACGCTGACCCGCGCGTACGGCGGGGAGAACGCGGCCGCGTTCTCGATCAGCTCCGCCAGTAGGTGGATCAGGTCGCCCACCGCCCGGCCGTCCAGCGCCGCCGGGTCCACCGGCAGCAGCACCACCCGGGTGTAGTGCTCCACCTCCGCGATCGCCCCGCGGATCACATCGATGATCGACACCGGGCGCCGCCAGGTGCGCCCCGGGCGGGCGCCGGAGAGCACGATCAGGTTCTCGGCGTTGCGGCGCATCCGGGTGGCGAGGTGGTCGATCCGGTACAGCTCCGCCACCTTGTCCGGGTCGGTCTCGCGCCGCTCCATCCCGTCCAGCGCGGTGAGTTGCCTGTGGACGAGATTCTGGGTACGCCGGGCCAGGCTGAGGAACACGTCCCGGACCCCGCGGCGCAGCTCCGCCTGGGAGACCGCGGCCTGCACCGCGGTCTGCTGCACCAGGTTGAACGCCTGCCCCACCTGGCCGAGCTGGTCATCGCCGAACTGCAGCGGGGGCGCCTCGGTCGCCACGTCCACCTGCTCGCCGGCGCTCAGCCGCGTCACCACCCGGGGTAGCCGTTCCCGGGCGACTTCGTGGGCGGCGTCGCGCAGCCGCTGCACCTGCCGGACCAGCGCCCGGCTGGTGGAGACCGTGACCACCACCGCGACGAGCACGGCGACCAGTCCCAGGCCGCCGGCGAGCGCCAGCCGGACCACCGCCCACAACTCCGCGTCGGCGGACCGGGCCCGGACCGCGCCGGTGGCCGCGCGTTCCAGGTCGGCCAGGGCCGCCGCGGCGAGATCGGCGGTGTCCCGCCAGGCCGCCGCGGTCACCGGCGGGGCTCCGCCGCCCCCGGACTGGGCGACGATCCGGTCTTCCATCCGGCGTAGCTCGGCCACGGCCGGCTGCGCCAGGGTCTCGGCCAGCACCGCCTGGTCCGGGGCGGGTAGCCCGGCGGCGGCCTGCGCGTACTGGGACCGCCGCACCCCGACCCATTGGGTGAAGCTTTCGCGCTCACCCACGTTGAACTCGCCCGCGGCCAGCGCCCCGCTCAGCAGCGCGTCCTGGCGGGCGAACGCCTCCCGGCCCCGGGCCAGGGTCACCAGGGCTCCGGCCTGCCGGGCGAGTTCCGGGTCGGCGGCGGCGCTGACCGCCCCGTACGCCGCGAGACCGGCCTCGATCATCGCGGTGTAGCGGGCCTGCGCCGCCACCCGGTCCAGCCGCTGGTCGTCCACGTCCGCGCGGAGCTGGTCCAGTCCGGCGAGCGCCGCCGCGGCGGCGGCGAGCCGGTCCGCCAGCGCGTCGCCGGCGGCCAGCTCCGCACCGGTGCCGGTCTGCCGCTCCCGCCAGTCGGTGAGCGCTTGATCGGTCGCGGCCCGGCTGCCCCACAGCGCTACCCGGACCCCGGTGTCGCCGCCGAGCAGGGTCGCGGAGAGCCGCCGCTCCTGCTGCAGCGCCTCGATCAGCCGGCTGGTCGGCCGGTTGATCTGCTCGTCCACGGTCCGGGCGGCCCAGACCGCGACACCGTCCCCCACGGTCATCACGGCGGCGAACGCCCACAGCGCGGTGAGCGCCGCCAGCAGGGCGACGATCTTCAGGCGTACGCGTGAACGGCGGCTCGGCTCCATACCTCGGTCCTGGTCGGGCGGATGCGGGGACGTTAATCCGCCCGCCCCCCGGGAGGTCGCACACCGTGTGCGATGGCTACCCGCTGACCGCGGGCGCCCCTACCGGCGTCCACACCGAGTCGCGGCCGGCGCTGCGGGCCACCGCGTCGAGCACCTGCTGCACCCCGTACGCCTCCGCGAACGACGGGCTCGGGTCCGTACCCTCCGCCACCGCGGCGAGAAAATCCCGCGCCTGGTGGGTGAAGCTGTGCTCGTAGCCGAGCACGTGCCCGGGCGGCCACCACGCGGACAGGTACGGGTGCTCGGGCTCGGTAACCAGGATCCGGCGGAACCCCTGCCGGTCGGCCGGCCCGGTCCCGTCGTAGAACTCGAGTTCGTTCAGGCGCTCCAGGTCGAACGCGAGCGACCCGAGCGAGCCGTTCAGCTCGACCCGTAGCCCGTTCTTGCGCCCGGTGGCGAACCGGGTGGCCTCGTAGGTCGCGAGCGCCCCGCCGTCCAACCGGGCCAGAAACATCGCCGCGTCATCCACAGTGACTTCGCCGTGTCCGTCCCCGGCGAGTAGCGGCCGCCGCGTCACGAAGGTGTGCGTGAGCGCGCTGACCCCGGTGATCCGCTGGCCGGTGACGTACTGGGTGAGGTCCACGATGTGCGAGCCGATGTCCCCCAGCGCGCCGGAGCCGGCCCGCTCCCGCCGCAGGCGCCAGACCAGCGGAGACTCCGGGTCGGTGAGCCAGTCCTGCAGGTACGCCGCGCGGACGTGCCGGATCTCGCCGATCCGGCCCTCGGCCACCAGGCGCCGCATCAGCGCCACCGCCGGCAGCCGCCGGTAGTTGAACCCGCACATGGAGCGGATGCCGGCCGCCTGTGCGGTGCGGGCCGCCGCCACCATCGTGCTCGCCTCGGCCACGGTGTTGGCCAGGGGTTTCTCACACAGCACGTGCTTGCCGGCGGCGAGCGCCGCGACCGCGATCTCGGCGTGTGAGTCGCCCGGGGTGCAGATGTCCACCGCGTCGATGTCGTCGCGCTCCAACAGCGACCGCCAATCCGCGGTGTGGCCTTCCCAGCCCAGCTTCTTAGCCGCGGTCGCGACCCGCTCCGGGTCCCGGCCGGCCACCGCCACCATCCGGGCCCGCAACGGGAGATCGAATACCCGGTTCACGGTACGCCAGGCGTGGGAGTGCGCCGCGCCCATGAAGGCGTGCCCGACCATGCCGATCCGCAGCTCCGGCGTACCGTCTGGGGTAGACAACTGTGGTCTCCGTTTCGTGCGGGCGCCGGCCACCCCGGCGCGGGGCAGCGCAACTTGAGGGTACGCGGTGGCCGCGCGCCGGAGGTCTCACCATCGGGTTCTAAGGCTCGCCCGCTTCCCGACCGGTGGGTCAGGACTGCGCCGAGCGGCCGGAGTGAGCCGCCTCGGCATACCGCTTCAACCCGGCGTTCTCGATGGCGAGGCTGCGCCGGAACAGCCGTCCGGCCGCCCAACCCAGCAGGCGCGCCCCCCGACCTCGCAGTTCGATGCGCATCGTGTTCCGGCACCCCTCGCCGGCCGGCGCCACGATGTGCGTGGCGATCATGTGGACGCCGAGGAACCGGGTCTCCCAGGCGAACGTACTCGGTGGATCCACGGTGGTCACCGTCCAGACCCGCGGCAACTGGCCGGGCTGCGTGACCCGCGCCCGGCTACCAGGACCTAACGGTCCGCTGTCGAGGCGGCGGATCTGCCGGAAGGTCGGGGACATGGCGGGCCACGCCTCGACGTCCAGGGTCAGCTTCCACACCTCGGCCGCCGGCGCGTCGATGACGGTCTCGTCGCTGACGATCACGGTATTCGCATGCACGCTGGCGAGTGTACCAACTGGTACACTCGCGGACCGTGACCGACTCCCTACTCCAGCGGGTCGTGGCCGACGTGGCCGCGCACGGCATCCAGGACCGCAGCCTGCGTGAGATCGCACGCGCGGCCGGCACCAGCCACCGCATGCTGCTGTACCACTTCGGGTCCCGGGAAGGGCTGGTGGCCGCCGTCGTGGCCGAGGTCGAGAAGGCGCAACAGGCGATGTTTCGCGATCTGGCGGCCCACGCGGACAGCACCGCCGCCCTCGTCCGCGCGCTCTGGCAGCGGGTCTCCTCCGAAGAACTGCGCCCGTTCGTCCGCCTGTTCTTCGAAGCCGTGTCTCACACCGCCGGCGCCGGCAGCGACCACCTGACCTCCCCGTGGCTGGACACCACCCAGAGCGTGGCCGCCCAGCTCGGCGCCGCCTTCGAATCGGACGAGATCCGGCTCGGGGTGGCGGTGGTCCGGGGACTGCTGATCGACGTGCTGGTCACCGGCGAGACGGGTGCGGCCACCCGGTCGCTGGAACGCTACATCGCGATGTGGGAGCGCGATCGCGCTCGCCCGCCCGGGCTAGCGAAGCAGCCGGCGGCACCGCCCCCGGCACCCGCGGGTACCGGCTCCCCGGCGTCTGCGCAGGCAGGTGGATACCCGCAGCGCCTATCCACAGAGAGCGCCGGCATACCCCGGTAGCGCCGGCCGCGGTCACGGCGGCGCCCGCCGGGTGGCGAGCACCGGTGCTACTCGCGGTCCGCGGGGGAGCCGGCGGGAGACCCGGCGTGCGGGCCGGGCTGGGTCGGGATGTACCGGGCGTCGACGGCGGCGACGTCCACCGCCGGGAAGTCCTGGGTGGCGTCCAGCTCCCGGGGCGGGGCGCCCGCCGCCGGCTGCCCGAACGGGTGGAAGTCGCGGCTGGCCGGCGAGGCGTCCGGCGCCGCCGGACCGGTCCCGGCATGGCCGGCGCCGCCGGGGTGGCTGGGCCCGTCGCCGTCAACGAACCCGGCCGGCTGCTGCCGGGGGTCACCACCCCCGGCGACCGGCCCGGCGTCACTGCCCGGGCCCGGTTCCCCGACGCCCGGCTCACCGGCGGGGCGCTCACCGGCGAACGCGTCCCCGGCCGCCTCCGCCACCTGGTCATCCGAGGCCCCTGCGCCCGCACCGTTCGTGCCCGGCGACCGGACCGGCAGCACCATCGGGTACTCCCCGGTCTCGCCGCCCCGCTCAGCCGCGGCCATCACCGCCGCCGCGGCGAGCTGGGCCACCCGCTCGGCTTCGCGCTGGACCCGGGCGCGCACCTTCTGGGCGTGCCGCTCGGCCGACTCCGCCGCCCGGCGCGCGTTCTCCAGCCGCTCCATCTCCCGGGCCAGCTCCTGGTTGACGTCGCCCAGCTTCTGCTGCATGTAGGAGATCTCGCGCTCCAGCGACGCGCCCTCCTGGCGTACCTGGGCGAGCTGCTGCTGAGCGTTGTCCAGCTCCCCTTGCAGCTGGGTCAGCACCTGCCGGCGGGCCTGGACCTCCTGCTCGGTCTGGGCCCGGGCCGCCTCCAACAGCGACTCCGCCTCCGCCCGGGTGTTCTCCAGGTGCTGGGCGCTCTGCTCGTTGATCCGCTGCGCCTCCGCCTTGGCCTCTTCGTACGCGGCCTCCCCCTCGGCCCGCAGCCGGTCCGCCTCCTGCCGGGCGTCGCTGAGCACCCGCTCGGCCTCGGCCTGGTGCTCGGCCGCCCGCTGCGCGGCGGCGTCGGTGATGTTCTGCGCCTGATGCTCCGCCAGGGCGATGATCTGGTCCACGGTCGGGCCGAGGTCGCGGAAGGACGCCCGGTCCACCCGCGGCGGCTGCTGCCGCAGCTCGGTCAGCTCCGCCTGCACCTGCTCCAGGTGGGTGGCGAGTTCCTGGACCTGGGTGAGCGCCTGGTCCCGCTCCCCGGCCAGCGTGGACACCATCCGGTCCACCCGAGAGACATACTCGTCCACCTGCCGCTTGTCGTAGCCACGCAGCGCGACCTCGAAGCTCGGCCGCGCGGCCGCGCCGCCACGTGGTGCGAACAGATCCTCGCCGGACATGCCATCCTCCATCCCGTCCCGGGGGCACGATGCTGACAGGTGAGCCACGCCGCCGCGGCTGCACCGGACCACACCGACAGCTTGGACCCTCGACACGCTACCGCCAATCGGGCGTCCGGCGGCACCCCACCCCACGTACCGCCACAATTCCGGCGCGCACCGTGGTGGCTCAGCCACGGGGAATGATGCTCAGCCCGCCGGTGCTCTCCAGCACCACGTGCTTGATCTGGTCCATGCGCTCCACCCCGGGGCCGGCCCGGGCCGCCTGCAGGATGTCCTCCTCGGTGACCTGCACCCGCCGCATCGCCTGCCGATCCAGCACGCCGTCCACCATCAGTACCAGCGGCCGGCTCTCGGCCACCCGGCGGAACCGCGGGAACCGCCACGCCAGCAGGTCCCAGAGCCGCTCCAGCAGCAGCAGGGTGGCGATGACCACCGCCGCCTGGGTGATGGAGAAGTTGTCGCCCAGCAGCGCCTGCTGGGTAGCCTCGCCCACGATCAGCAACACCACGAAGTCGAACGGGGTCACCTGCGCCAGCGTCCGCTTGCCGAAGACGCGGAACAGCACGAACAGGATCAGGTAGATGACCGCCCCGCGGAGCACCCCGTCCATGACCTCCCCCAGGACCGACTACGGGTATACGAACTGCGTGAGCGGGACCCGTTCCCCGGGGACCAGTCGCACCCAGCCGTCGAGTACGCCCACCTCATCTGCCCGGAAGCGGAACTGCACCTTGAGCGGGGTGCCTGGATCGGCGGCGAACTGGAACCGCACACCGTCCACGGTGCTCGTCTCGGCGGCCGGTTCCGGCAGCACCACGCTGAGCTGCACCTGCGCCAGCCAGCCGGCTGCCAGCTCCAGGTCCACGTGGTCGCTGGTGACCGCCGAGCCAGCCACCGACACCGTGAGGCGCTCGCTGGTCTCGCGGTGCAGGAACCGGTGGTACGACAGGTCGAACCCGCCGTCCGGAGCGGACTGGACGGTGTCGTTCAGCGGCCCCCCGCCGCCGAACACCCCGAGCACCGCCGTCAGCAGGAGCACGGCCACGGCGATGACACCGATTCGCTGGGCGGCCACCTCCCGCTGGTGGAACCGGTGGGCGCGCTCAACCTGCAGCCCCACCCGGGCCCTCCCCCGCCCGCGATACTGCGACCATGCGGGTGAGTACCCGCCCGCCCCCGCCTGACACCTGGCGCGGCCCGCCCGTCCGGGTACATTCGTAGGGCCCACGCTTTATGCGCGAAAAGCCGCGATTATACCTGATTGGAGATCCCTTGCGCAGTGCTGACCTGCGGGAGGAACGCGCCTACGTCTCCCGGCTGTACGACCAGCTCGACCGGATGCGCCAGCAGGCCGCAACCCGGCTGTCGGAGGCGCTGCGGCAACCCGTGGACACTCCCCAGATGCACCGCGAGCGGGACGTGACCATCGCGCGCTACCAGGGGCAGCTCGTCCAGTTCCGGGCCGCCGAGCACGGGCTCTGCTTCGGCCGCCTGGACCTGCACGACGGGGAGCGGCGCTACATCGGCCGGATCGGCATCTTCGATGAAGCAGCCGACTACCAGCCGCTGCTGATCGACTGGCGGGCCCCGGCCGCGCGCCCGTTCTACCTCGCCACCGCGGCCGCCCCGGAGGGCGTACGCCGGCGGCGGCACCTGCGTACCGACCAGCGCACCGTAGTGGACCTACAGGACGAGGTGCTGGCGGTGGACGGCGCGGACGGCGACGGCGACCCGGCGGCCGGCGACGCCGTGCTGCTCGCCGCCCTGGCCGAGCGCCGCACCGGCCGGATGCGCGACATCGTCGCCACCATCCAGGCCGAGCAGGACCGGATCATCCGCTCCGACCATCAGGGCGTACTGGTGGTGGAGGGGGGCCCCGGCACCGGCAAGACCGCGGTCGCGCTGCACCGCGCGGCGTACCTGCTCTACACCTACCGCGAGCAGCTCGCCCAGCGCGGCGTGCTGGTGGTCGGCCCCAACGCCACCTTCCTGCGCTACATCGACCAGGTCCTGCCCTCGCTCGGCGAGACCGGCGTGCGGCTGGCCACCATCGCCGACCTCTTCCCCGGGATCGTCCCCCGGCGGGCGGAGCCGGCGGAGGTCGCGGAGATCAAGGGGCGGGCGGTGATGGCCGACGTGGTGGCGGCGGCGGTGCGCGACCGCCAGGAGGTGCCCGAGACCCCGCGCACGATCACCACCAGCGACACCCACGCCGGCCTGGGCTACCAGTCGGAGACCGTGGTGCTCCATCCGGCGGCGTGCCGGGCCGCCCGGGAGCACGCCCGCGCCAGCAAGCTGCCGCACAACCAGGCCCGCGCGGTCTTCCTCGAGTACGTGGTGTGGGTGCTGGCCGGGCAGGTCGCCGACCGGCTCGGCGAGGACCCGTACGCGGGCGACCCGCTCGGCGGCGACGACGCGCCCGGTGAGGGCGCCAGCCTGCTCGGCGACGCGGACGTCGCGGTCATCGCCGACGATCTGCGCGGCGATCCAGCGATCAACGCGGCCCTGGACGAGCTGTGGCCGCAGCTGACCCCGCAGCAGTTGCTCACCGACCTGTACGCCTCGGACGAGCGGCTCACCGCCGCCGCGCCGTGGCTGACCGAGACGGAGCGGCGGCTGCTGCGCCGCGAACCCGGCGAGGGCTGGACCGCCGCGGACATTCCGCTGCTGGACGAAGCGGCCAACCTGCTGGGTGAAGACGACTCGGCGCGGCGCGCGGCGCAGCGCCGCGAGGAGGCCGAGGCGGTCCAGTACGCCCGCGGCGTGCTCGAGGTGGCCGCCGGCTCCCGGGCCCTGGAGTACGAGGACGACGAGGTGGTGGAGGTCTCCGAGGTGCTCACCGCCGAGGAGATCGCCCGCCGGCAGGCCGAGGTGGACACCCGCAGCGTGGCCGAGCGCGCCGCCGCCGACCGGCGGTGGACGTACGGGCACGTGATCGTGGACGAGGCGCAGGAACTCTCCCCGATGGCCTGGCGGATGCTGATCCGCCGCTGCCCGAGCCGCTGGATGACGATCGTGGGGGACCCGGCCCAGACCGGTGTGCCCGGGTTCTCGTCCTGGCGCAGCGCGCTCGAACCGGTCGCCGGCGACCGGTGGAAGCTGGCGAGGCTGAGCGTCAACTACCGCACCGCCGCCGAGATCATGGCGGTCGCCACCCGGGTGCTGCGCGCGATGGACGGGAGTTTCCGCGCCCCCCGGTCGGTGCGGTACACCGGCGTCGAGCCCGGTGCCCACCGGGTGGCCGACCTGGCGACCGGCGTACCGGAGATCCTGGCCCGGGAGGTCGGCGAGGCCGGCGGCGGCCGGACCGGCGTGATCGTGCCGGCGACGCTGCTCCCGGTGCTGGGCCCGGCGGTCACCGCCGCCCGCGACGACGCCGGGGTGGGCGGCGACGCGGCTCCGGACGTGCTGTCCCACCCGGTGGCCGTGCTCACCCCGCGGCAGGCGAAGGGTCTGGAGTTCGACTGCGTGGTGGTGGTCGAACCGGCGGAGATCGTGGCCGGCTCGCCGCGCGGGCTCTCGGACCTCTACGTCGCGCTCACCCGGGCGACCCGCCGGCTCGCGGTGGTCCACACCGGTGACCTGCCGGAGCCGCTGGCGCACCTCGGCTGACCGGCGGCGGGCGTATGCCGGCCGCCACAATCGCGCCTGGTTGTCTGTTGCCAGTCACTTGCAATAGTGTGGTCGGCATGCGCACCGGACGCCTAGCCTCCCTACTTGTCGCGACCAGCCTGGTGCTGACGGTCGCCGCCTGCGGCGCGGGCGACGCTTCCGGACCCACGGACGAGTCGCTGGTGATCGCGCTCAGCGACGAGCCGGAGAACCTCAACCCGATCTTCGGCGACATCTACGGGACGATCTACGGCGACAAGTGGCCGATCTTCAGCGGGCTGGTCGGCTACGACCAGCAGCTCAACCCGGTTCCGGACCTCGCGGCCGAGCTGCCGGAGATCACCGGCACCACGGTCGAGGTGCGGTTGCGCGAGGGCGTCACCTTCCACGACGGCGAGCCGCTCACCGCCGAGGACGTGGTCTTCACCTACGAGTCCATCATGGATAGCTCGGTCGCCACCCGGCTGCGGGACCTGCTCTTCGACTCGCTGGTCGAGGTACGAGCGGTGGACGAGCACACGGTCGAGTTCACCCTGGACCGGGTCGACCCGGCCTTCCTCGACAAGCTCTACATCGGCATCATTCCGGAACACCTGCTCGCCGGGGAGGACCTCAACACCGCGGAGTTCAACGTGGCCCCGGTGGGCAGCGGGCCGTTCCGGTTCGAGGAGTGGCGCCGCGGTGACCGGCTGGTGCTGTCGGCGAACCCGGACTGGTTCGGCGGCGAGGTGGCCAGCCCGTCGGTGACGTTCGTCTTCGTCTCAGACGAGAACGCCCGGGCAGCCCAGCTCACCAGCGGCGCGGTCGACGCCGACGCCAGCGGCCTGCCGCCACGGACCGCCAACACCTTCGACCGCGACGGTTACCAGGTGGTCGGCATCCCGGGCGACTCCCTGGCGCTCATCCTGCCCACCGACAACCCGACCTTCGCCGACCCGCGGGTACGCGAAGCGATCGGCCTCGCGATCAACCGGCAGGCGATCGTGGACGGGGTGTTCGACGGCCGCGCCGAGCCGGTCTACACCGCCATCCCGCCCGGCCACTGGGCGGCCGACAGCTCCATCAGCCAGCCCCACGACCCGGAGGGCGCCCTCGACCTGCTCGCCGACGCCGGGTGGGAGCGCGACGGCGACCGGTTGGTCGACGCCGGCGGGCAGCCGCTGCGCATCAACCTGGCGTACAGCGCCGGCAGCGACGGCGACCGCGGCGCGGCACTCGCGGTCGAGTCCCAGTTGAGCGACCTGGGGATCGAGGTGGAGCTCACCTCGGCCAGCCACGCCGCCATGGGCGAATGGCTCGCCGAGGGTAACGCCGCCCTCAACCGCACCGGCACCGTCTTCGACCCCGACCTGGACTTCCTCGACATGTTCCACTCCTCCCGGATCGATGACGAGGAACCGTTCCACAACCCGGCGGTGCTCGACGACAAGGAGCTCGACGCCGCGCTGGAGGCGGGCCGCGCCACCCTCGACCGCGAGCAGCGCGTGGCCGCGTACCAGGAGGTGCAGCGGCTGGTCGCGGCCAGCGGCGGGTGGATCTTCCTGGTACGCCCCGAGCACGTCTTCGTCGTCTCCGACCAGGTCGAGGGCGTGGCGCCGCAGGTCGGCGAGGGTCACCTGCACGGCTTCTCGCGAGGCCTGCTGTGGAACCTGCACGAGTGGCACGTGACCGGGTGAGGCCGGCAGCATGCTGAGGCGCACGCGCGGCGGCCGGTCACCGTCCTCGACCTGGGCGATGATCGGCCGGCGGCTGCTGGCGCTGCCGGTGGTGCTCCTCGCGGTCGCGGCGTTCACCTTCTTCCTGGCGCGGGTGTCGCCGCGGGACCCGGTGCAGTCGTACGCCACCGTGCAGAGCACCGTGCGGCAGCAGACCGCCGAGGAGATCGCAGCCGCGTGGGGGCTGAACGAGCCGCCGCACCGGCAGTTCCTGTCCTGGCTCGGCAACCTGCTGCGCGGCGATCTCGGCAACTCCCGGCTGCTGGGCGGCCAGCCGGTGCTGGACGAGATCGGCGCCCGGCTGCTCCCCTCGGCGGTGCTGGTGGGCGCGGCGCTGCTGCTGGTGCTGGTGGGCGGACTGCTCGCCGGCACCGCCGCGGCCGCGTTCCGCGACACCTGGGTGGACCGCGCCGTGCGTACCCTGTGCTACGTCAACCTGGCGGCCCCGTCGTTCTGGATCGGCCTGTTGATGATCTGGGTGTTCGCGATCCAGCTCGGCTGGCTGCCGCCCGGCGGGATGACCGACCCGAGGGCGGTCGACCCCCCGCTGGTGGACCTGCGGCACCTGATCCTGCCGGCGCTGACCCTGGCCGCGGCCCAGCACGCCTGGTTCACCCTGTACGTACGCAACACCGTGCTGTCCGTACGGCAGGATGACTACGTCCGGTTCGCCGAGGCGAGCGGGCTGGGCCGGGGGACGGTGCTGTTCCGCCACGCGCTGCCCAACGCGCTGCTTCCCTTCCTCACCTTGACCGGCGCGCACCTCGCCGAGCTGATCGGCGGCACGGTGCTGGCCGAGACGATCTTCGGCTGGCCCGGCGTGGGGCAGCTCGCGGTCCAGGCCGCCCTCGCCGCCGACCTGCCGCTGCTGCTGGCGATCACCCTCGCCGGCAGCGTCCTGGTGGTGCTCGGCAACCTCACCGCCGACGTGTCGTACCGGATCGCTGATCCGCGGGTACGGGAGCCGGCGCTGTGAGCGCGGGATCGGCCGCTCCGGCCACGCGATGGCGGCTGCGAGGTCGGCGGCCGTGGGCGCGGCTGGCCCGGATCGGCGAGCGGCCGGGCCGGATGCCGGTCGGCGCCGCGGTCGCCGCCGGGGTGCTCGCGGTGCTGGTGCTCGGGGCCCTGATCGGCCCGGTGCTGCGCCCGGCCCGGGTGGACCTGGACCGCGTATACGCCGCGCCATCGCTGGCCCACCCGATGGGCGCCGACGGCTCCGGCCGGGACCTGCTGGCGATGGTGCTCTCGGCGATGCGGGTGTCGCTGGTCATCAGCGTGCTCGCGGCCGCGGTGGCGGTGGCGGTCGGCGTCACGATCGGCGCGGTCGCCGGCATCCTGGGCCGCTGGGCGGACGCCCTGACCATGCGGTTCATCGACTTCATGGCCAGCCAGAACCACTTCCTGTTCGCGATCCTGCTGGTGGTGCTGTTCCGGCCGGTGCTCGGCGGGCAGGGCGCGGTGCTGCTGTCGGTCGGCCTGACCCACTGGACCACCGTGGCCCGGATCATCCGCAGCGAGCTGCTGTCGCTGCGTACCCGGCCGTTCATCGCGGCCGCGATCGGCGGCGGGGCCGGCCGCTGGCGGCTCTTCCGCCGGCACCTGCTGCCGCACCTGGCACCGGCGACGATCACCGCGATGATCCTGCTGGTACCGCACGCGATCTTCCACGAGTCCGGGTTGTCGTTCCTGGGGCTCGGGCTGCCGGCCCACCGGGCCTCGCTCGGCAACATGCTCGCCGACAGCCAGCACGCGATCTACGCCGGGGCGTGGTGGACGGTGCTCTACCCCGGCCTGGTCATCTTCGCCCTCGCCGCCTCGGTCGGCACCCTCGGCGAGTGGCTACGCGACCGTACCCAGCCGCGCTGGCGATCGGAGCTGCAACTATGACCGGCACGAAGACGTCCCACGCGGTCACCACCACCGCGGCTACCGGCCCCGAGCCGGGAGCACCGGCCCTGCTGGTCGACGGGTTGTCGGTGCGGTTCGCCACCGCCGGCAGGGTGGTGACGGCGCTCTTAGGGGTCGACCTGCGGCTGGCGGCGGGCGAGACCATGGTGGTGGCCGGCGAGAGCGGCAGCGGCAAGAGCGTGCTCGCCGCGGCGGTGCTGCGGAACCTGCCCGGCAACGCCACCGCCAGCGGCACCGTGTGGGTCCGCGGGGAAGAACTGTCCTCGTTGCCGCCGGCCGCCCAGCGCCGCTTCCGCCGCCGGCACGTCGCGTACATCCCGCAGAGCCCGGCCACCGCGCTCAACCCGGTCCGGCGGGTGGGTTCGCTGCTGATGGAGCTCGCCCGCGCGCGCGGCCTCACCGGTCCCGCGGCCACCGCCGCGCTGGAGTCTGCCCTCGGCGCCCTGGATCTGGACTTCCACGACGTGGCGCGGCGGTACCCGCACCAGCTCTCCGGGGGGATGCAGCAGCGGGTACTCAACGCGGTGGCGATGGTCGGCGAGCCGGCGCTGGTGATCGCCGACGAGCCCACCTCCGGCCTCGACCCGGACCTGGTGGAGGCGACCGCGGCGGGCCTGAGCAAGCTGGCCGAGCGCGGGGCCGGCCTGCTGGTCATCACCCACGACCTGCGCCTGGCACGCCGGCTGGGTGGCCGGCTGGCCCTGCTCTACGGCAGCCACCTGGTGGAGTCCCGCCCCACCGAGCGGTTCTTCGACGCCCCGGCCCACCCGTACGGGCGGGGACTGCTCGCCGCCATGCCGGAGCACGGCGGCGTCCCGATCCCGGGCCAGCCGCCGGAGCTGACGGCGCTACCCGAGGGCTGCCCGTTCCAGCCGCGCTGCCCGGTGCGGATCGACGCCTGCGACGGGCCGATGCCCGAGCCGGTGCCGGTGGCCGGGGATGCGCCGGCGCCCGGCTGGGTCCGCTGCTACCGGCACCACCGCGGGGGCGGCGATGCTTAGCGCCGAGCAGGTGACTGTCCGGTACGGCCGGGGGCGCCAGCGGATCACCGCGGTCGCCGGGGCGAGCCTGGCGTTGGCGCCGGGCCAGCGGTTGGGGCTGACCGGCCCCAGCGGCTCCGGCAAGTCCACCTTGGCCCAGGTACTGGCGCTGCTACGGGCCCCGGACGGGGGGCGGGTCCGCCTGGACGGGCAGGTGGTCACCGGTGCCGGGCTGGGCGTACCACGGCAGCTTCGGCGGCGGGTGCAGCTGGTGTGGCAGTCGCCGCGGGCGGCGGTGGACCCACGGCTGCGGCTGGACCGGGTGGTACGAGAGCCGCTGATCGCCCACGGCGAGCCGCCGGAGGCCCACAGTCGACTGCTGGCGGAGGTGACCGAGGCGGTCGGGCTCACCCGGGAGCTGCTCACCCGCTACCCGCACGAGGTCTCCGACGGACAACTGCAGCGCGCGGCGCTCGCCCGGGCACTGGTGCTGCGGCCCCAGTACCTGATCTGCGACGAGCCCACCGCGATGCTGGACGTCTCGACCCAGGCATCACTGCTGGCGGCGCTCGCCGACCGCCAGCAGGCCGGCGGCGCCGGCATCCTGCTGATCACGCACGACCGGGTGCTCGCCGACCACTGGTGCGACGAGGTACGCGACATCCGCGACCTCTCGCTGAGGGCTCAGCCCGGTCCGGTGCGGGTGTAGGTGAGGTCGAAGTCGGTCCGCCATTCCCGCCCGTCCTCTGACATCTCCCAGCGGCCGCGGATGGTCTGCCCGTCCTCGCTCAACCTGCCGGTGAACCGCTGGTGGAACCCGGGGGCCGCCCGCCACAACCGCCAGCTGTCACCCTCGTCGAGGCTCATCTGGTAGATC
Organism: Natronosporangium sp.; assembly: GCA_035304685.1. GTDB lineage: Bacteria > Actinomycetota > Actinomycetes > Mycobacteriales > Micromonosporaceae > Natronosporangium. The sequence continues at coordinate 71,392 of DATGPS010000027.1, forward strand.
CGATGCACACCGCGAGAATCGGTGTAGAGCGACCGGAACTCCCCCGACCCGTCGTCGAAGCCCATGATCGAAGTGGTCCAGGTCGGCGCGTGCTCCCGCCACACGGCCGGCAGGTCGTCCTGGTTGGCGGTCATCTCGCTGTGTTGCCGCACCCCCCTCGACCACATTCCCGGAATTTGCTGGGTTGGCGCGGCGCCAACCCAGCAAGTTCGGGGAAGTTGATTCGATCATGAGCACGGCCGGGTCACCGGGTGGACAGGCGGCGCCACACTGGCCGGCATGCCGCCTGTGTCACCACGACCTCACTCCCTGCAGTTCCAGGTGTTCCGCAGCAGGGACGCGCTCCGCCAAGGGCTGTTGACCCCCGCACAACTGCGCAACGCCGCCTGGCGGCGGGTGCTTCGCGGGGTGTACGCCGACAGTCGGCTCGAACCGGACCACCTGCTGCGGTGCCAGGCGGCGGCGTTGCTCGCCCCGGCCGCGGCGGCGATCGCCGGACCGTCTGCCGCGTACCTGCACGGTATCGAGAGCGCGGCCGGCCCGGAGGCGGCGGTGCACCTGGCGGTGGAGCCGAAGCAACGGTTCGGCCCGGTCAACGGGCTACGGATCCACACCGGGGCACTGCCGGAGACCGACCGCACCGTACGCCACGGGCTCAACTGCACCACCCCGCTGCGTACCGCCTGGGACCTGGCGATGTGGCTCGATCCACTCCGGGCCGTCCCCACCCTCGACGCGATGCTGGGTAGCAACCTGGTGGCGCCCGCCGACCTGGCGCGGCTGCTGCAGGCCCGGCGGGAGCTGGGCGCGAGGGGCACCCGGCGGGCCGGCCGCGTCTTCGCGCTGGCCGACGGCCGGGCCCAGTCACCGGCGGAGTCACTGCTACGCGTCAAACTCGTGCTGCGCGGCATCCCGCCACCGGTGCCGCAGCACCCGATCCGCGTCCGGTCCGGCCGCGTGCTGCACCCGGATCTGGCCTGGCCACGCTACCGGGTGGCGCTGGAGTACGACGGTGGCTACCACGCCGACCCGGACCAGCTCGACCTGGACCGCCGCCGGCTCAACCAGCTCACCGACGCCGGCTGGCTGGTCCTGCACGCCACCGCCCGCCGGCTGTACCGGGAGTTCGAGAGCTTGCAGTACGAGGTCCGGCGGGCCCTGCGCAGCCGCGGCGCCCCGATCTGACCACAACCCCGACCGTGATCAAATCACGTTCCCCGAATTTGCTGGGTTAGCGCCGCGCCAACCCAGCAAATTCGGGGAACTTTCGTCGATCAAGGACGGGTCGCCGTATCAACCGATCGGTGGATACGGCGAACCGACCGATCCGCGACCGGCTCGCCGACGCGCCCGGTACGCCGCTCCGGACACGCTGGACAGATGAACGTCATCGAGGTGTCCCACCTTCACAAGCGGTACGGCGACACGGTCGCGGTCGACGACGTGTCCTTCACAGTGGAGAGAGGTGAGATCTTCGGGATCCTGGGCCCCAACGGCGCCGGCAAGACCACCACGGTGGAGTGCGTGGAGGGGCTCCGCCCCCGATGGCGGCACCATCCGGGTACTCGGCGTCGACCCGCTGCGGGACCGGGCCCAGGTGCGGCAGCGGGTCGGCGTACAGCTGCAGGAGAGCCGGCTCCCGGAGAAGCTGAAGGTCTGGGAGGCGCTGGACCTCTACGCTTCCTACTACCAGCGGCCGGCCGACTGGCGGGCGCTGCTGGAGACGCTGGGCCTCGCCGGGCAGCGGAACACCCGCTACGGCGCGCTGTCCGGCGGGCAAGCAGCGGCTATCGATCGCGCTCGCCCTGGTGGGCTACCCGGAGATCGCGATACTGGACGAGCTGACCACCGGGCTGGACCCGCAGGCCCGCCGCGACACTTGAGAGCTGGTCGAGCAGGTCCGCGACCGCGGGGTCACGATCCTGCTGGTCACCCACTTCATGGACGAGGCGGAACGGCTCTGCGACCGGCTGGCGGTGATCGACTCGGGCCGGATCGTGGCCCTGGACACGCCCGCGCGGCTGGTCTCGCGCGTCCCCCAGGAGCAGCGGGTACGGTTCCGCCCGTCCCCGCGGCTGGACGACGCGCTGCTGACCGGCCTACCTGAGGTGACCGAGCTGCGCGGCGGTGGTGGCGGACCGCGCCGATGGTGGTCTACTTCCTCGGCCTGCTGGCGCTGTTTCTCGCTCTGATAAGCCGGGACCGGGTCTTCGTCCTGTTCGCGATCACCGGCTTCTTCCACGCGTACCAACTCCGTGGGTGGCCGCTGGGAGTGGCCGGCGTGTTCGGCACCTCGGTGACGCTCAACACCATGGTGATGGAGCCGCCCGGTGCGGACCCGGCCACCCTCAGCAGCTACATCGGAGTGATCGCGATCCAGACGGTGGCGATCAGCTCCGGCATCGTGGGCATGGCCAAGGCCGACGAGCACGTCCGGCGGCGGGACGCCCTGGTGGCGAAACTGGAGGCGGCGCTGGAAGAGAACGCCGGGCTGCACGCCCAACTGCTGACCCAGGCACGCGAGGCCGGCGTGCTGGACGAGCGGCAGCGGATGGCCCGGGAGATCCACGACACGCTGGCACAAGGGCTCGCCGGCATCATCACCCAGGTGCAGGCGGCCCAGCGGTTGTGGGACTCGCCCGAGGAGGCGAAGCCGTACCTGGACCGCACCCTGGCCCTGGCCCTGGACAGCCTGGCCGAGGCCCGGCGCTCGGTGCAGGCGTTGCGGCCGCGGCAACTGGAGGACGCCCACCTGCCCGACGCGCTCGGCGACCTGGCCCGGCGCTGGGCCGAAGGCCGGGACGTCCGCCTGCGGATCGATGTCACCGGGGACCCGACGCCGATCAGCCCGCCGATCGAGGTCGCGCTGTTCCGGGTAGCGCAGGAGGCGCTGACGAACGTGGCCCGGCACGCGGAGGCCGAGACCGTCGGCCTCACCCTCTCGTACCTGGACGACGTGGTGCTGCTCGGCATCCGCGACGATGGAAAGCCGGTACGCCGAGCCGCCCGGCCGGCGCTGAACTCCGCCATCGCCACCTCCGCTCCTTGGGTGGCGAAGCTGGCCTCGACCCGGTCGAGCAGTTCGTAGAGTCGGTCCCAGTCGGACAGCAGCGAGAACAGCGGTGGTTCATGCGCGACCACGGCGCATACCAGGTCCCGGTGGCGGCTGGCGAGTGCTACCGCGATCGTGGCCCCGGAACTGTTGCCGAACACGTACGCCGGCCGCGCGGCGTCGACGCCCACCTCCCGCAGCACCCGCGCGGCGTCCTCCGCGTGGGTCTCGATCTGCTGCGGTTGCGGCGGCCCGTCGATCCGGCTGCGCGAGTTGCCGCGGGTATATCCAAAGTAGAGGTACGCATACGGCTCACTCCTCTGAGGCAGAGCGGACTAGCTGCACGTGCACCACCGTCCCGGCGCTGGACAGCGCCGCGCACTCGTACCCCGGGACGGTGTCGAACCCGTCCAGCAGCCGCTCTCCCCGGCCGAGCAGGACCGGGACGACGGCCAGGTGGAGCCGGTCGATCAGGCCGGCACGCAGGTACTGCTGGATGGTCGCGACGCCGCCGCCGATCCGGATGTCCAGGTCACCAGCGGCCTCCCGGGCGCGTTCCAGCGCCTCGTAGATGCCGCCGGTGACAAAGTGGAAGGTAGTACCGTTGGCCATCTCCACTGGTTCGCGCGGATGGTGGGTGAGCACGAACACCGGGTGGCGGAACGGCGGGTCCTCCCCCCACCAACCCCGCCACGGGTCGCGCGACGACCACGGGCCACGGCGCGGGCTGAACATGTTGTGGCCCATGATGGTGGCCCCGATGCGGTAGTCGCCGTACCGGACGAACCGGAGCCGCCGGCGCCCGGCTTCAGTTCGATCGAGGTCAGCGACACCGACAGCCGGGCGCCGTCCACCCGCATCTCGTAGCTGTAGACGATCCGGGTGTCCGGGATGATCTCGTGGTAGTACGCGTCGAACCGGGAGACCGGGCCGTCCGCTCCGCGGCGGGCCTCGTGGTGTTCGCGGCCACCCTCCCGGAAGTCCATGGCGGAACTGATCAGCTTCCACTCGTCGGTGGGTGCGCCGAACCAGAGCGCCTTGGTCGCCGGGTCGGCGAAGGCGTGGAACACCTTCGCGGGCGCGGCCCGGTAAACCCGCTCAATCACGAACGTGGAATGCGCCAGTTTGCGGTCAATCATGTGATTCGTTCCCCCTCGGGCCTTACCGCCACCGGTGGCGTGGTCGCCGCCGGTCACTCCTCGCCGAGCACCTCACCCAGCCGATCGAGCCGCTGCTCCCAGGTGGTGCGGCGCTCTTGTATCCACTGTTCCGCCCGGCGCAGCGCCCGCGGCTCGATCCGGCAGATCCGCACCCGCCCCTGCTTGCGAGTGCGCACCAGCCCGCTGGCCTCGAGCACCTGGACGTGCTGCAGCACCGCGGCGAGGCTCATCTGGAACGGACGGGCCAACTCCGACACCGAGGTAGGCCCGGCGGTCATCCGCTCCACCATCGCCCGCCGGGTCGGGTCGGCGAGCGCGTGGAACACCGCGTCCAGATCATCCAGTTGGTTAAGCATCGGCTTTAGTAAAGCACACGCTTAAGTGATGTGCCAACCGCCCTCCCCGGTTCACGGGTACGCCGAACCGGGTATCCCCCTCCGGGTGGCGCCCCGGTGGCGGCGCGACATGCGCCGTTTCCACCGGAACCCCACGGGGTACCCAGCGGCCATGGCAGAACGCGGAGCGGTGAGGCGACGGCTGGCCGCGGTGATCGCGGTATGCGCGCTGAGCCTGGTGGGGTGCGCGGACGGCGACGACGACGCACCCGCCCCGATCACGCCGGAAGAGAGCCCGGCCGATACCCCGCGGGAGACCCCGGCCACGCCCCCGCCGGCTACCGGAGGCGGAGACGCCGCCGGGGTGCCACCGCCCGGCTCCTGCGCAGATCTGCCCGAGGCGGCGGACGGGCGGTACACCGCCGGCGACGCGGGCACGGCGGTGGTACGCCGGGACGGTGACCGGCTGGTGGTCGAGGAGGTGGCGCCGTCGTCCGGCTGGACGTACGACGTCACCGAGCACGGTGACGACGAGGTGGAGGTCGACTTTCGCCGAGGCGGCGAAGAGCGGGAGCTTGAGGTCGAGATCGACGACGGGCGGGTCGAGGTCCAGCTCTGCGTCGACGACCGGGACGACGGCGGTTGGGACGACAACGACGACGACCACCACCGCCACCGCCGCGGCGACGACCACCACGACGACGACAGCGACAATGGCGACAACAACGACGATGACGACGACGATGACAACGACGACTGAACCGGAGACCCACCGGCGGTGCCGTCCCGGAGAGGTGGTGGTGGTCCCCCCACCGCGCGTAGCCTCGGGAGGTGATCGGCCAGTCGACCGATCGTGACGATAGACGGGGGGCCGTCATGGGTATCGGCCAGTCCATCCGCAACATCGCAGACCGCGCCCGCGGCAAGGTCAAGCCGGAGCAGGCGGAGCGCGGCGTCGAGCAGGCCGGGGACAAGTTCGACCAGGCCACCGGTGGCAAGTACGCGGACAAGGTTGACCAGGCACAAGAGAAGGCCAACGAGGCCGCGCAGAAGCACTTGCGGGAAGAGAAGTAGCCGGCCGAGTACGCGGAATCGCTCTACTGCCCGGTGGTTGAGGGCTCACCCGTGCCAGCGTCCGGGCGGTGGAGCGTGGCCGGCGTCAGGCGGTGAACCGGTCGGTCACCTCGCTGATCGTGGACCGGTTGGTCAGCAACAGGAACTGGGCGAAAGCCCAGGTCAGGAGCGCGAGCACCGCCTCGGAGAGGTAATACGTGACGCCGAGCGCCACGATCAGCAGGCAGGCGTTGCCGAGGGTGGCCCCGGGGGTACGCGCCAGGAAGTACGTGGCGAGGCGGGCGACGTCCCGCGCCCGGAACGCGAACAGGGACGTGATCACCAGGGCGTTGACCATCCACAGGGTCGCCCCGACCGCGATGATGACGAGCAGCACCGCCCACCACCCGGGTACGGCGGCGGCCTGGAAGTACGCCAGGTTCACCGAGATCACGGTCATGCCCAGCAGCCAGGGCACCCAGAGGCGCAGCACCGGCCAAACATTGAGCCGGTAGCCGCGCCAGAACGCCGCCGCCGGGTGCAGGTCGGTCAGGTCCCGGCTGCGGTGGCGCAGCGCGAAGAGCATCGCCGACAGCGCCGGCCCGAGCGGCACCAGGCAGAGCGCGACCAGCGGCAGGTTGCTGGGGTCGCGGTCCAGCAGCACCAGCGGGATCAGCCCGGGCACGGCGGTGAGCAGGAAGAAGAACTCCGCCACCAGCAGCGTGTAGATGAGCGCGGAGGCGCGGGCGAGCGTGCCCTCTCCCCAGCGGTACTCCGCCGGGCCGCGGGACTCCCCGGTCCCGGCGTTTCCCGACCGGGCATCCCGGGCCCGGGCATTCTCGGACCGGGCGTTCTCGGACCGTTCGGCGTCTACCACGGCGCTCACGCTACCGCCGGCCCGGGTCAGTCGCCGGGAGCCGGGAGGCCGCTGGGGCGAGGGCGGTCCCACGGCGGGGTCTCGTCGGTCACGGCGGTCAGCTCCACCAGCGTCACCTCGTGCCGGCCCAGGGTCAGGTCCAGCTCGGCGCGGCCGTCGACCAGCGGCACCCGCCGGTGGCTGCGGGCCGGTTCCGCCGCCTCCCGCAGGGCGTCGAGCTGGCGCGGTAGCGGCGACCGGGGGCACCCCATGTCGCACCAGGCCGCCCAGGCGTTGCCCTGCTCCTCGCTCACCGAGGACCGCAGCAGGAAGGCCGCGGTGGGCGGCTCCCCACCGGGCCGCGCCCCGACCGGCACCGAGAGCCGTACGCGGTGGCGCGCCACCGGGTCCGGGCGGTCCACCCCCGGGCCGGCCGCCGCGCCGGTCACGTCCACCGGGGCCCAGGCCAGGATCGTGACCCGGCCGCCGGTGTCCCGGGTGACCAGGTGGTCGTCCCCGCGCGCGAGGATCTGGTCACCCATCCGGGCCAGGAACGCGTACAGGTGGTAGGTGGGTTTCTTGATCTGGCGGTGGGTGAGCAGCCCGAACCCGCCGTGGAACAGCGAGGTCGGGATCCCCACCTCCTCGAACACGTCGCAGAAGGTCCAGTACGAGAAGGAGTCGACCAGGTCACCCCCGCGGGTCACCACCGGCGCCAGGTACGCGGCGTGGAAGGCGGTGTCGTGGATCGGGTTGTCCGGCCGGTAGGAGGAGTTGTACTCGGTGATGTGCACCGGCAGGTCGGCCAGGGCGGTGCCCCGGAGCTGCTCGCGGGGTCGCGCGAACTGCTCCAGCAGCCGGGAGGCGGGCGCCAGGGTCTGGCGTACGCCGAACGGCACGTGCTGCGCCGGCCCGGAGCTGTACGCGTGCCGGCTGATGAAGTCGATCGGCACCGCGCGGTCAAACACGAACTCCGCGAACCGCTCCAGCCACTCGTCGTTGCCCGGGGAGATGGCCGGCCCCCCGACCTGCAGCGAGGCGTCCACTTCCTTGACCGCGTGCGCGGTCACCTCGTACATCCGGTGGTAGGCGGCCTGGTCCGCGCCCTGCCAGAAGTCCTTCAGGTTGGGCTCGTTCCACACCTCGATCGGCCAGTGGCGCACCTGGTCGATCCCGTAGCGATCGACCAGGTGCGCCACTGTGGCCTTGACCAGGTCCGCCCATCCGGTCCAGGAGCGGGGCGGCGTGACGTTGCCGCGCCACCAGAACACGGTCTGGTCACCGCAGGCGAGTCCGGACGGCATGAACCCGAGTTCCAGGAAGGGCGCGATGCCGAGCCCGAGGTACGCGTCGATCACCTGGTCGACGTAGGTGAACGCGTACCGCACCTGGCGCGTGCCCTGGTACTCGTACGGCCGGTAGACGCCGGCCTGGTCGCTGAGGAGCCCGTGGCCCCGGATGTGCCGGAAGCCGATCTCGCGCTGGACCAGCGCCAACGACTCCTGGTAGTCCTGTCGCAGCGCAAGGTCGAACCGGCCGGTGCCGACGCAGGTGCGCCAGGCGTCGGTCAACCGGCCGGTCGACTGTCGGGGTACGTGGATCAGCCGTGCTCCTCTTGGTAGCGCTCGTACGCACCGTTGATCAGGTCGATGTACTCGTTCATGTTCAGGCGCTCGAGCTCGCTCACGAAGGCGTCCCACTCGGAGAGTGGGCGCTGCCCGAGTGCGAACTTGAGCGTCTCCTGGTCCACGTGGTCACGCAGCCCGGTCTCCCACAAGGCGGCCCGCTCGCGCTCCTCGGGCGTGAGCGGCTTGGGCGGCGCCACGAGGCTCTCGCGCCCGGCGATCTTCTGCTGGAACTCCTTCTCCTCCTCGGGGAACTGCGACTGGAGCAGGGCGGTGCTCCCGCCGTAGACGAAGCTTCCCTGGAAGAACCCGTAGTCGGCGTTGAGCAGCTCGTCCGCGCCCGGGTTCAGGCCGGCCCAGTCGATGTTCTCCGCGAGCTGGAAGGTGCCATCCTCCACGCTGCCGGTGTAGGTGACGCCCTCCACGCCCCACTTGGCGAACATCTTGCCCTCGGGGGAGTACCAGAGCCAGTCGATGAACTGCATCATCGCGACGAAGTTCTCGCTCTTGCGCGCCTCCGACGAGATCATGATGCCGTTCTCCCGGCGGCCGGTGAACGTGATCATGCCGGCCGGCCCGACCGGCCGCGGGATCTTGGCGATGGTCGCGCCCCCACCGAGTGCCTCGAGGTCGTCCCGGTGCTCGACCACGGTCTGCGCGTTCACGCTGATCACGAACGACTGGCCGGAGGCGAACTTCTCGATCGCCAGGTCGTCCGGCTGGGTGAAGCTCTCCGGGTCCAGCAGCTCCTCGGTGACCAGCATGTGCAGGTACTCGAGCAGCTGCCGGTACTCGTCCATCGCGCCCGGGTAGACGAACTTGGTGCCGTCCCAGTGCGAGTGCTGCCAGGCCCAGCCGGCACGGGTGCCGAACGAGTCGCTGAGGACGGCCAGCAGGCTGTTGGCGCCCGGCTGGGGTGGCGTGCTCCAGCGGTCCGAGAACGGGTAGCGGTCGGGGTAGGCGCGCTTCATCTCCCGGAGCATGTCGGCCACCTCCTCCACGGTGTTCGGCTCCGGGATGCCCAGCTCCTCCAGGATGTCGGTGCGTACGCCGAGCGTGTAGTCGAGGTAGGGCGCCTCGTGCAGGCCCGGGATCACGTAGATCTTGCCGTCCTGCTGCCGCAGGGTGTCCAGCTCGCCCTGCAGGTTCCACTTGTTAACTGTGTCTTGAAAATGCGGCATCAGGTCGAAGTAGTCGCTGACCGGAAGGATCGCGCCACCAGCGATGAACTGCTCCTCATCCGGCGGGTAGGTCCGTGGCATGATCATCGGCGCCTCGCCCCCGGAGATCATGACGCCGCGCCGGTCGTTGTAGTCGGCGAGCGGCACCACGACGTTGTCCAGGGTGACGTTGGTCCGCTTGGTGAGCTCCTCCCAGAACATCCACTCCGGATTGAACGGGTAGCCGGGGTGATCCTGCATCAGAATGGAGAAGGTGACCGGCTCGGTGGCCTTGAACTGGTCGCCGACCCCGTAGTTCTCCATGGCTCCGACCCGGTTGCCGGAGAGATCGTCACCACCCGAGTCGCCGTTGTCGCCGCCACAGGCGGCGAGAAAGCCTCCGATGGTGAGTCCACCGGCGCCGGCCAGGAGGCGACGCCGCGATAGCCGGGGCCTGGGTAGATATAGCGCCATAGTTGCGTCCTTTCGGGGTTTCGGGCGGTGATCTGCGCTACCCCTTGATGGATCCGAGCATCACCCCGGTCACGAAGTAGCGCTGAATGAAGGGATAGACAAGCATGATTGGAGTGGCGATCAGCACGATCGTCACCGCCTGGATGTTGGCGGCGGTCTGCAGCGCTACATCACTCGCGGCCCCCGGGTCCGAGGTCCCCATGGCTCCGGCGAGCAGATTGCGCAGGTAGATCGTGACCGGCCAGAGTTCCTTCCGGTCGAGGTAGAGGAACGCTGCGAACCACGAGTTCCAAAAGCTGACCGAGTAGAAGAGGACCATCGTGGCGATCACCGCTTTGGAGAGCGGCAGCACGATCCGCAACAGGATGCCGTAGGTGTTGAGCCCGTCGACCGCGCCCGCCTCCTCCAGATCGGGCGGCTGGTTCTCGAAGAACGCCTTCATCACCAGCAGGTTGAAGACGCTGATGGCGTTGGGGAGCGCGATCGCCCAGATCGTGTTACGCAAGCCCAGGGTGCCGCTGATGAGCACGTACTGCGGGATGATGCCGCCGTTGAAGAACATCGTGAAGACAGCGATTCCGATGAGGAGGGTCCGCCCCTTGAGATGCTTCTTCGACAACACGTACGCGTAGCACGTGGTCAGCACCATCGCGATGGCGGTGGCTACCACCGTGTAGATCACGGTGTTCTTGTAGGAGTTCCAGAACACCGCGTCGGACATGACGTACTTATAGGTGGTGAGGTTGAAACCTTTGGGGAGCAGGTTGACCTCGCCCCGCCGGATGAAGCTGGTCTCGCTGAAGGACCGGGCCAGGATGTTGAAGAACGGGTACAGCGTCAGGACCACGACCAGCGTCAGCGCCAGGGCGTTGAACACCTGGAAGACCCGGTATCCGCGGGTGACCTGCTGCCGCCGAGGGGTGGGCCGGGGAGCATGTCGGGTCGCAGCTGGGATCACCATAGGCTCGTCCCCACCGTCCGGCGCGAAATGAAGTTGACCGTGTAGACCAGGACCAGCCCGATCACCGCCTCGAACATGCCGATCGCCGTGGCGTAACTGAACAGGCCGTTCTGCACGCCGATCCGGAAGACGTAGGTGGCGATGACGTCCGCCGTCTCGTACGTCAGCGGGTTGTAGATCAGCAGGATCTTCTCGAACCCGACCGCCATGAAGGTGCCGGTGTTGAGGACCAGGAGGGTGACGATGGTGGGCCGGATGCCCGGGAGCGTCACATGCCAGGTCTGCCACCAGCGGTTCGCGCCGTCGATGCGGGCCGCTTCATACAGGTCGGGGTCGATGGTGGTCAACGCGGCCAGGTAGAGGATGGTCCCCCAGCCGACGGTCTGCCACGCCTCCGACGAGATGTAGATAGTCCGGAACCAGCCCGGATCCTGCATGAACGAAATGGCGTCACCGCCCAGCGCCGTCAGCGCCTGGTTGATCACTCCATCGATGGACATGATCTGGAAGATGAGGCCCGCCACCACCACGATGGAGAGGAAGTGCGGCATGTAGGAGATGGTCTGGACGAAGCGCTTCAGCAGCCGGGTCCGCACCTCGTTCAGCAGCAGCGCCAGGATCAGCGGTGCGGGGAAGAGGAACAGCAGGGTCAGCGAGCCGAGGATGAGCGTGTTGAAGAACGCCCGCCAGAACCCGGGGTCGTCGATGAACAGCTGGAAGTAGGTGAACCCCACCCACTCTTCACCGAAGAGGCTGCCCCCCGGGAGGTACCGCCGGAACGCGATGATGTTTCCGGCCATCGGCAGGTACCGGAAGATCAGGAAGAACAGCAGCGGCAGGACCGCCAGCGAGTAGAGCTGCCAGTCGCGGCGTAACGCTCGGCGCCACGTGTTGGCGCGGGGACGGACCGGGCTGGGCGTGGAGGTGGCCTGAACCTGGACCTCGCTGCCCGGCGACTGGTCAAGCGCCGCGGGCGTAGCTCGTACGGCCATGCCACCCCTCCGGTCAGACGAGGGCGTCGTCCACCGTGTCTCCTGAAGTATCGGCCCCCGATGTCCCGAAACTTTCGTAAAGTACGCGGTTAGTTTGGCTGCAACTTAGCGTCGCCACCGAGGCGTGTCAAGGCCTCAGCAGCCCGGACACAGCTGGGGAATGGGCGCCCGACAACGGACTCAACCGCGCGGAACGTGGGATAACCCAGCGCTGTTCAGCCGGAGCACTGCTACAGTCAGACCGAAACTTCCGGTCAGATGAGGTGCGATTCGAGAGCAGGTGAAGGGGTGGTTGCCGGACCTCGTTCCGCCACGATCGCCACGATCGCTGATGAGGTCGGAGTGTCTACGACGACCGTCTCCAAGGTCCTCAACGGTCACGCGGACGTGGCACCCGCTACCCGGGCGCGCGTTGAAGCCAGCCTGGAGCGGCACCGGTACCGCCGGCGTCCCCGGCGGCAGCCGGCCGGCATCAGGCAGATCGACCTCGCGTTCCCCCGGTTCGACAGCGCCTGGGCGATGGAGATCATCCGCGGCGTCGACGCGGTCGCGACCACGGCGAACGCCAATGTGGTGCTCTCCCAGCTCGACGGCGCCCACCAGCCGCCGCAGGCCTGGCTGGACGGTGTGCTCGCCCGCCGCCCACTGGGGGTGGTGCTGGTGCTGTGCCACCCGACCCCGGCGCAGAACCGCCAGCTCCAACGTCAACGGATCCCGTTTGTCGTCGTCGACACCGACAGCGCCACCTCGGCCTCGGTGCCCACGGTCGGCTCCAACAACTGGAACGGGGGCCTGATCGCCGCCCGTCACCTGCTGGAGCTGGGGCATCGCCGGGTCGCCGTGATCTCCGGCCCGGTCGACGTACTGTGCAGCCAGGCCCGGGTCGCCGGGTTCCGGTCCGCCCACGACGAGGCGGGGCTCAAGATCGCGCCCGAGCTGGTCCGGTACGGCAGCTTCACCGCCACCAGCGGCTACGAACACGGGATGGCCCTGCTCACCGCCCCGGACCGCCCTACCGCCATCTTCGCCGGGTCGGACCTGCAGGCGCTGGGCGTGTTGCGGGCCGCGCGGCAGTGCGGTCTGGACGTTCCCCGGGACCTGTCGGTGATCGGATACGACAACCTACCGCTGGCCGCCTGGACCGGCCCGGCCCTGACCACCGTCAACCAGCCACTGCACGACATGGCGAGCACCGCGGCCCGGATCCTGCTCGACCTCGCCAACGGGGTGGAGCCGCTGACCAGCCGGGTCGACCTCGTCACCGAGCTGGTGGTACGCGAGAGCACCGCACCACCTCGCTAGCGGCCCCGCCCGGCGTGGCGTGGCCCCGCACCCGCGCCCCCCTGGCGCCCGGCGGGGAGGATGGGAGCCATGAAACCCACCGTCATCGACAACCCGTCCGCCAGCCGGTTCGAGATCCTCGTCGAGGACCGGGTGGTCGGCTACGCCGAGTACCGGCGCGACGGCGCTACCGTGGCCCTGACTCATACCTCCATCGACCCCGAGTTCGAGGGCCGCGGCCTCGGCTCCACCCTGGCCCGCCACGCCCTGACCGCCATCCGCGACCAGGGCGCCTCGGTGCTGCCGTTCTGCCCGTTCATCCGCGGCTACATCCAGCGCCACCCCGAGTACCTGCAGCTGGTGCCCCCGGACGCACGGGGCCGGTTCAGACTCACCTCCCCGGCCACCGAGCAGGACTCCCGCGGGCACTGACCGTGCCCCGGTCAGCCGCGGAGTCGGTGCAGCAGCGCCTGCCCGTACGCGTCCGCCGGGCGCGCCGCGACGAACCGCTGCCCGTCCGTCACTACTGCGTAATGCCCGTCTACCCGCTCCAGCCGCTGGAACGCGCCGCCCAGCCGGTCCCGCAGCTGCTCCTCGCTCGGCAGCCAGATCGCCTCGTCCTTCTCGATGTCGTCGAGCGCCCACTCGGTGGTGCCGTTGAACCCGATCACGGAGCCTTTGGGCAGCTCGTAGACCTGGATGGTCATGTTGCTGAGCACGAACACCTCGTCGATGCCGCGCCCGGGCAGGGCGAACCGGTCCCCGGGCGCGGGTGTCCAGTCCAGGCCGGCGTCGCGCAGCCGGGTCGCCAACTCCAGCGATATCACCACTCCATGGTGCCCCGGTGGCGCGCGCGTCCGGAGCCGGCGCGTGCGTTCGGAAGAGACGGTGGGCACCGTCATGGTTGATCCGCGGCAGCTGCGCGTACACGCCTCGCACCTGGACGCGGTGCGGGCGCGGTTCGCTGCGGTCCGCGCCGCCAGCCAGAAGATCGCCAGGGACCAGGGGGCCTTCGGCCCGTTGTGCGGATGGATCTTCACCGGCCTGGGAGACCGGCACGCCCGGCAGGACGAACTGATCGCCTACGTGGAGGAGAACCTGTTCATCGCCGCCGACGGGCTGCGCCGGATCGCCGCCGGCCACGGCGACCTCACCGAGCTGTCGAGCGGAGACGGCGACGACTCGGACATTGACGCCGCCACGACTCCCTGGGAGACGCGCCGGTCAGGCAGCGAGGTGGCGGAGCGGGTGATCGAGGCGGTGCAGAGCCGCGAATGGGTGGACGATCTGCTCGCCGGCGCCGCGCCGGTGGTGGAGTTCGCCGCGCCGGCGACCGACTCGTTCACCGCGTTGCGGGCGGGCAGCCTGGACTGGGCGTTGGCGTACATCCCGTCGCTGCGGCGGATGCTCGACGACCTCACCGGCATGCCGGAGCTGGTCGCTGCCCACGCGGCCACCTGGCGCACCATCGCCACGGATCTGCACCGCATCGGTGCCGACCTCTGGTCGTGCCTCGACCGGGACCTGTCCGGTTGGCCGTGGCCGGAGGTGCGGGGCTACCGGACCATGATGTCGCACAACGTCGACGCGATCGCCGGGCTCGCCGACATCTCCGCCGCCATGGCGCTGATCACGAAGGCCGCCGGGGACCTGATCCTGCTGACCCGCGACATCGTGCGGGGCCTGGTCGCAGACCTGGTCGCCCGCCTGGTCAGCTGGATGGCGGGCACCCGAAGCGTGGTCCCGCTGCCGGTGACCGCCTCCCAGCTCACCACCGCGGTGGTCACCTGCTGGCGGATCCACTCGTATGTGAACGCGCTCGTCACCAGCCTCGCCCACCTCTCGTCGTACGCGGACGGATGACCGGGGGCCGGTGGGTCTGGCGGGCCCGCCGCGCCGAACCCCCTGGCCGGCGGCGGGCCGGGCGTGGCACGATCGCGCAGTGAGCAGCAGATCCGCCGATGCGCAGCGGCTGCGCGACCTGGCCGCGCTCCGCCGGGTCCGCGACCGGATCGACCGGGAGTACGCGCAGCCGTTGAACGTCGAGGCGCTGGCCCGCAGCGTGAACATGTCCGCCGGGCACCTCAGCCGCGAGTTCCGCCGGGCGTACGGCGAGACGCCGTACGCCTACCTGATGACCCGGCGCATTGAGCGCGCGATGGCGCTGCTGCGCCGCGGCGATCTCAGCGTCACCGAGGCCTGCTTCGCGGTCGGCTGTTCCTCGCTGGGCACCTTCAGCACGCGCTTCACCGAGCTGGTCGGTATGCCGCCGAGCGTCTACCGGAAGCAGGCCACGGGCGCGATGGCGGGCATCCCGCCGTGCGTGGTGAAGCAGGTGGCGAGACCGGTCAGGAATCGAGAAGTCCGCTCCGGGGTACCGCAACTAGCGTGAACCCCATGAACGTCACCATCTACCAGAGCTACCTGCCGCACACCGACCCGGAGGCGGCGTTGGCATTCTGGCGCGACACGCTCGGTTTCGAGGTGCGTAACGACGTCGAGTACCAGGGGCTGCACTGGATCACGGTGGGCCCGCCCGGGCAGCCGGACACGTCCATCGTGCTGCACCCGCCCGCGGTCGACCCGGGCATCACCGAGGAGGAACGCCGGACCATCGCCGAGATGATGGCGAAGGGCACGTTCGCCGGCGTCAACCTCGCCACCCCGGACCTGGACGGCACGTTCGAGCGGCTGCAGGCCAGCGACGCGGCGGAGGTGGTCCAGGAGCCGACCGACCAGCCGTGGGGCGTACGCGACTGCGCGTTCCGGGACCCGGCCGGCAACATGGTCCGGGTCTTCGAGGTCCGCTGACCTCCCCGCCGGGCTCACGAACGTGGGCTCGTGACCGGGGGCGGGCATCCGCGAGCCGGTCCAGCAACTCGGTGAGCAGCGCCCGCTCCCCCGCGGTCAGCAGCCGGCGCAGGCGGGCCGCTGACCCGGCCGGACTCGCCACCGTCAACCTGAGGCCGGCGGCAGCGGTGGCGGGACGTGCCTGCCCAGGCGATGTACCCCGGCGGTATGCGCATACCGCCGGGGTACATCGCCTGGGCGGCGACTGGCTGTGCAGACATAACTCAGGGCCAGGTGCGCGGAGAAACGCCTCCGCACCGGCGGTCAGCGGATGACGTCGAACACCTGCTTCTGTACGCCGTTGCCGTACACCTCGTGCTCCACCAGCCGCAGCTTCGTGGTGTCCGTGTCGGCCTCGCTGAACAGCCGCTTGCCGGCACCGAGCAGCACCGGGAAGACCAGTAGGTGGTACCGGTCCACCAGACCGGCGTCGGCGAGGGCGTGGCCCAACGCGGCGCTGCCGTGCACCGCGATGGGACCCCCCTCGGTCTGCTTGAGCTCGGCGACCTCGTCCACGGAGCGCAGCACGGTGGCGGGCCACCGCGGGTCGCCCTCGGCGAGGGTGGTGGAGACCACGTAGCGCGGCATGGCGTTGTAGCCAGCGAACTCCTCCATGGTGGGCCACACCGGTGCAAACTCCTCGTACGTACGCCGGCCCAGCAGCAGCGCCGTGGTCTCGTCCTGCTCGCGCGCCTTGATCTCGTACGCGGCCTCCTCGAACGGGACATCCTTGTAAGTCCAGCCAGCGTTGCGGTAACCGGTATCGCCGCCGGGGGCCTCCATGACCCCGTCAACAGACACAAACGCGGTGACGATCAGCGTACGCATGGTCGATCTCCTCAGTCTCTCCGTGGCGTCCAGGTCTCTCAGCGGACCTTCTCGCTCTTAGGTCGAACAGGCCACCCGCCGTTTCGACACGCCACCGGAGTTTCGTGGCGAGGCTGCTCCGGCGTCACCGCGACACTGCCGCGATCGCGCTGACCTCGATCAGCGCGCCCGGCACCCCCAGCCCGGCCACCCGCGCGGCGGTCACCAGCGGCGTGGCGCCGGCCAACGCGGCGGCCGCGACCGGGTACGCCTGGTTGAGATCCACGCCCTCGACCAGCAGGACCGTCACCGACACCAGGTCGTGCACGGTGGCGCCGGCCGCGGCGAGCGCGACCTGCAGGTTCGCCATCACCTGTTCGGTCTGGGCGACGATGTCGTCCCCACCGACCAGCGTGCCGTCGGCGGTGACCGCGTTCTGCCCGCCGACGTAGATTGTGGTCGCGCCCGGAGGCACCACCGCGACGTGGCTGAAGGCGGGTGACCGCACGAGTCCTTCGGGACGGAGCAGCGAGATCTGCGACATGCCTCCAGGATGGCGCCCCACCCCGACAATTTCGCTCAGGTCGCCTCGCTGATCTGCGCGTGCATCCGGCGCCAGGCGAGGTCCTTACGGATCCGCTCGTCACTACGGGGGCCGGCGGTCGTGGGGTGGATCGGCTCACCCACGGCGACGACCATGGTGGGTCGGCGACGCAGCATCCGGCGTACGCCGCTGGGCGGAGTGAACCGGATCGACACCGGCACGACCGGTACCCGCGCGCGGGCGGCGAGGTAGAACGCTCCCCGAGCGAAGTCGCGCAGGTGCGGGTGGTACGGCTTCAGCTCCCCCTCGGGATAGAAGTGCACGATCCGTCCCCGGGCGAGGAACAGCTCCATCTCGGCGAAGAAGCGTGGCAGCTCGGCCGGGTCGGCCGGCACCGCCACCCCGCCGAGCAGCCTCACCAGGCCGCCGTACCAGCGGTGCCGCAGGTTGATCGGCATCGACGTGAAGAGCGGCCGGCGGGGGAACAGCGCCAGCCCGACCAGCGCGCTGTCGAGGTAGTGCACGTGGTTGGAGACCGTGACCGCCCCGGTCCGGGGGAGCCGGCGCTCGCCTTCCCACCGGACGCCGAGGACCACGCGGGTCCAGAGGAAGAGCAGCGGGGCCGCGACCGCGTAGTAGAAGGCATTCGACCACAGCCGGTACGCCCGGCCGGCGTACCCGGGGGGCGCTTGCGGTGGGCGGCCCGCCCGCGCGTAGACCCGCTCGATGGCCCGGACGCTCCGGTCGACGGTGTACAGCTCCGCGTAGCGGAGATAGGCTTTGGAGGCAGCTTCGAGCCCGGTCGGGTCGTCGATCCACCCGTCGATCCGTTCGGCGAGCGAGGCCGGGTCGCCGGAGCGGAACAGGTTCCTGGGTTCCAGCGCGAACTGGCCGGTCGCGCTCTGCCGGCTGTCGGAGATGACCGGCACCAGCCCGCAGGCGAAGGCCTCCATACAGGACACACCTTCAATCTCCACATCAGATGCATGCACGTAGAGGTCGCAGCTACGGATGAGGTCGATCAGCTCAGGCTGCGAGTAGTAGCCGAACCGCGCCGGGCGGGGCAGCGTCGACGCCAGCCGGCGTAGCCGCTTCTCCCGCGGGCCGTGCCCCGCGAAGTGGAGCTCGATCCGGCCGGCGTGGCGCGATCGCCGCACGGCCTCGATCAGCACCTCCTGCCGCTTCTCCGGGGAGAAGCGCCCCACCATGAGGATCCGGAACGGGTCGTTGCCGCGTACCCGGGTCGGCCCCGGTTGGAAGTCGCCGCTCACCCCGTTGGAGATCACGTGGAGCCGGGCCCGGTACCGGTGCCGGCGTAGCTGAGCCGCGATGAAGGTGGACGGGCAGTGGATGTCGGCGAAACGCCGGTAGAAGGTGAGCCGCAGCAGGGTGTAGACCAGGCGCGCGGCCGGGGGAAACCAGCCCAGGCCGATGTTGTACGTGATGTTCTCCGGCTGGATGTGGAACGCGGCGATCGCGGGTACGCCGAGCCGGCGGGCGATCCGCTCCGCGGCCCGGCCCAGTGCCCAGGGCTGGTAGATGTGGACCACATCGGCGCCCGTGATCGCCGCGGTCAGCACCTCCTTGACAGGCTTGGCGAAGAGCGTGCGCTGGCGGTGGGCGAACCGGCTCGCGATCGGCACCGAGAGTTCGGGGACCCAGTACATCTCCGGCCCCGGCCCGGTCGTGTCACCCTCGCCGCACGCGACTACGCGGACCGTGTGCCCGCGTGCGATGAGGGCGTCGGCGAGCCGCATCGCCGACACCGTGGTTCCGTTGTTGCCGACATGGAACGTGTCGGTGACCAGCGTGATGATCATCTGCCCCCGCCGCTCCCGGGTCGTCCTCCCACTCCGCGCCACCCCCACCAGGCCGTTACCCCACCGCGAGATCATGAACCTGCCTCCATGATCGCGCGAGGTGAAGGTCTCTCACCTCATGATCGCGCAGGGTACGCCGAGTGCGCCCGCGATGGCGATCGTGATCGCACCCGCGGCGCAGTTTCGCCAAAACTGCGCCCTCCGGCGCGCGCGAGGGCGCAGTTTTGGCGAAACTGCGCGACAAAAAAGCGGTACCGCCCGCCTCGTGGCGGGCGGTACCGCTCGCGCGCGCTATCCGCTGTTATGCCGGCTGGCTGATCCGGATGTGGTTGCCGAACGGGTCGCGCAGGGCGCAGTCGATGCCGTACGACTGCTGGGTCGGCTCCTGGGTGAACTCCACCCCTCTGGCGCGCAGCTCTTCGTAGGTCTTGCGGCAGTCATCGGTGGTGAGGATGAAGCCGAGCCCCAGTGCGCCCTTGGTCAGCAGGTCCCGGACCTGGGCCGCGGTCTCCTCCGACAGAGCCGGCGGGCCGGGCCGCTCCAGCAGGATCTGCCGGTCCGGCTGGCCCGGGACGGTGACCGTCAGCCAGCGCATGAAGCCGAGGTCGACGTCGACACCCACCTCCAGGCCGAGCTTGCCGACGTAGAAGTCGAGCGCCTCGTCCTGATCCAGGACGTAGATCGCGGAGTGGCTAATCGCGTTGAACATGCGGCCCACGCTACGGCCGGCCGGCCGGCCGCGCTTCTCCAAAACTGCTCCGTCGGGTCCACGCCATCGTGAAGCAGGTCGGCACCGGGGTGGGCACGGACCGGCGGCGGTAGGACGAGGGCGACTCGCCGACTACCGCCTGGAACGTGCGGCTGAAAGTGCCCAGGCTGCTGAACCCGACGGCGAGGGAGATATCGGTCACCGGCCGGTCGGTGTGGCGCAGCAGGGCCATCGCCCGCTCGATCCGGCGCCGCTGGAGGTAC
>DATGPS010000028.1:0-25729 GCA_035304685.1 Natronosporangium sp.
CCAAACGGGGTTGGAAATAAGGTTACGGCGGCAATGGCGGAGGGGAAACGCCCGGTAACATTCCGAACCCGGAAGCTAAGCCCTCCAGCGCCGATGGTACTGCACCGGAAACAGTGTGGGAGAGTAGGACACCGCCGGACAACACCAAAATAGGGGGCCCATTGGGCCCCCTATTTGGTATCGGCCCCCTTCTTGGTATCGGCTTGCGGCGGGCGCGGCCGCCGGGGCGCCAGCGCTGAGCGTCCTGATCGGGCAGCGGGGAGAAGTCATACCCCGCCGGCCAGCGGGGGTCCGGCGCTGCCACGCGGATAAGATCGATATTCGAAGCCGAGGGCCGCCCCGGTCGGGGTGGCCCTCAGCCTGTGAGGAGGATGGGTTAGTGAACCGATCGGGACGTGACCATGGCCGGGATCGCCACGGACCGCGTGGCGGTGGCCGGTACCGTCCCAGCGGTGGCGGCCAGCCCCGGGACCGCGGCCATCGCCGCGGCCGGGAGCCGGGTCGAGACCGGGAGCCGGGCCGGGGCGCGGAGAGTCAGGGTCGGGGCTACCGGCGCGACCAGGAGGCTGGTCCGGACCGCGGCTATCCGCGCGCGGGCCGCGGCCGGGAAGCCGGTCGCCGCTACCCGCCGCCCGCGGACCGTCGCGACCGCCGGCGCGACCAGCCCGCGCGCCGGCGTGACCAGCGCGACGAGCCCGAGCGCGCCCGCCCGGAGCGGGCCGGTACCCCATCGGCGCCTCGTGAGCCGACCGGCGCGGCGGCAGCACCGCCGGTGCCCGACGAGATCACCCCCGCCGACCTCGACCGCGAGATCCGCGCCGAGCTGCGAGGGCTGCCCAAACCCCAGTTCGAGACCGTCGCCCGCCACCTGGTGGCCGCGGGGCGCCTGGTGGACGAGGATCCCGAGCAGGCGCTGGCACACGCCCTGGCGGCGCGCCGGGTGGCCGCCCGGATCGCCGCGGTACGCGAGGCGGTCGGGATCGCCGCCTACCACGCCGGTCAGTGGCAGACCGCCATGTCCGAGCTGCGGACTTACCACCGGATATCGGGCCGGCTCTCCCACCTCGCCGTGGTCGCCGACTGCGAACGGGCGCTCGGCCGTCCCGAGCGGGCCATCGACCTGTACCGCACCGCCGATTCGAGCCGGCTCACCCGGGCGGAGGCGATCGAGCTGCTCATCGTGGCTGCCGGCGCGCGCCGGGATCTGGGCCAACGGGACGCGGCCGTAGCCATGCTCCAAGTGCCGGAGCTCACCGCGGACGAGGCCGCGCCATGGGTAGCGCGGCTCAGGTACGCGTACGCCGACATGCTGCTGGCGGCCGGACGCACGGCCGAGGCGCGGGAGTGGTTCGTCCGCGCGGCCGCCGCGGACGCTGAGGACGCCACCGACGCCGCGGAGCGGGCCCTGGAGCTCGACGGGGTGACGCTGGAAGAGGTCGAAGAGACGCCGCCCGAAGCGGGAGTCCCAGACGAAGCATCCGCGGGGGAAGCAGCCACCGAGGAAGCAACCGCCGAAGAAGCGCCGACCCAAGCACCGGCCACAGAGCCGGCCGATCAAGAGCCGGACACCGAGAAGCCCGATACCGAAGGGCCCGACCACACCGAAGAGCCGGCCACCGGAGAACCAACCACTGGAGAACCAACCACTGGAGAGACAGCCACCGTAGAAGCAGCTGTGGCACCGGCCGAGCCGGCGCCGACCCCGGACCGGCCACAGCGGCTGGTCGACGCGTACGACCTGGTGATCCTGGACCTGGATGGCGTGGTCTACGTGGGCGAACAGCTCGTGCCCGCGGCCGACGAGGCGATCGCCCGGCTGCGGCGCGAGGGGGTGCGGGTGGTGTTCGCCACCAACAACGCCTCCCGCAGCCCGGGCGAGGTGGCGGACCTGCTGGTCCGGCTCGGGATCGAGGCCACCGCGGACGATGTGCTCACATCGGCCGCGGTGGCGGCGGACGCGCTCGCCCGCCGACTCGAGCCGGACGCGGCGGTGCTGGTGGTTGGCACCGAGGCGCTCGCCGGTGAGATCCGTCGGGCGGGGCTGCGGCCGGTCGACCGGGCGACCGACGAGCCGCGCGCGGTGGTGCAAGGGTACGGCCCGCACGTGGGCTGGTCGCACCTGGCCGAGGCGCACCTGGCGATCCAGGCCGGAGCACTGTGGGCGGTCACGAACACCGACCGCACCCTGCCCAGCCCGCGCGGGATGCTGCCGGGCAATGGTTCGCTCGTGGCGGTGCTGCGTACCTCGCTCGGGCGGGAGCCGGACCTGGTGGTCGGCAAGCCGCAGCCGGCGCTCTTCACCGCCGCCGCCAGCCGGACCGGCGCGCGGACCCCGCTGGTGGTGGGAGACCGGCTCGACACGGACATCGAGGGCGCGCACCGGGCCGGCATGGACAGTCTGCTCGTCCTCACCGGGGTGGACGACGCGGCGCGGGCCCGCGAGGCACCGCAGCCGCAACGGCCGACCTTTGTCGGAGCGGACCTGACCGCCCTGTTCGCACCGGGTAACGAGCTGGCCGCGGCTACCGGAGCTTCCGTAGCTTGAGCAGGTCGAGCGGGTTCGCGCTGACCCGGATCCGCCGGCTCGCGAGAGCCTGGAGGAAGTCCAGCTCGCCGTCGACCATCGCGATCAGGTCGTCGCTGGCGGCGGTGAGGACGATGTGCGCCTCCGGATCGTCCCCCTCCGCCACGTCCACCAACTCTCCGTTGCGCAGCCGCCCGCGAAAGGCGATCCGCAGGTCGGTCACCCGGCACACCATCCGGCGGTCGACGTTGACCTTCTCGCGTACCTCGTCCGCGTTGGCCGCCAGGTTGGCGGTGAGTCGGGCGAGCGCTGCCCGGCACTCGTCCACGGTCGCCACGCTGCCTCCTCTCCGCGCCTCCCCGCGCGGCCGATCGACCGTACTGTACGAGGATTACCGACCAACCGGGTAGTTTGACAACCAGGGGACGGGTCGACAATGAGGGGGTGGCCGGGATGCAGGACGCGTGGCGCGCGTACCTGGAAGTGGCCCTCGGCTTGACCGAGGCGTCACGCAAGAAGGCTAGGGAAGTGACCAAGAACCTGTTCGACAAGGGCGAGGCGACCGCGACACAGCTGCAGAACGCGGCCGCGGAGTTGCTGGCGACCAGCCGGGCCAACCGGGAGACGCTGGCCAGACTGGTCCGATACGAGGTGGACCGGGCATTGGGGGCGCTGGGTCTGGCTACCTCCGAGGAGGTCGCGGAGCTCACCGAGCGGGTGCGGGAGCTGGAGCGCGAGGTGTACGCGACCGCCGGGACGGCGGTCCCGGGTGCGCCCGCGAAACCCCCCGCCGAGGCGCCGGCGGCGTCGGCGGAGAAGACTGCCGCGAAGAAGAGCGCGGTGAAGAAGGCCACCGCCAAGAAGGCACCGGCGAAGAAGACGGTCGCGAAGAAGACCGTGGCGAAGAAGACGGTGGCTAAGAAGACCACGGGCGGCAGCGGCGCGGCGACCGGCTCGGCGGGAGCGGCGTGATGGCGGACCTTCCCGACCCGATGCCACCGGCCCCGGAGACCGGTGAGGCCGTCGGTCCGGCCGCCCCGACGCCGCCGGCCGATCCGGAGACCACCGGGCACCCCGCGGTGGACGCCGCACTCGCCGAGCTGGCGCGCCTCGCCGGCGCGCCTCCCGCCACGCAGGTGCCGGCGCTGCAGACCACGCACCGCGTTCTGCAAGAGACCCTGGCCAGTATCGACGAGCAGTGATGGTCCGACGCATCCGACTCGACACGGAGCTGGTCCGCCGCGGGCTCGCCCGTTCCCGGGCCCAGGCCGCTGAGCTGGTGGCGGCCGGCCGGGTACGGGTCCGGGGTACGGTCGCCCGCAAGGTGGCGACCATGGTGGACCCCGCGGATCCGGTGCTCGTCGGCGGCGCGGGCGAGGAGGAGGACTACGTCTCCCGCGGCGGCCATAAGCTCGCCGGGGCCCTGGCGGCGCTACGTTCTGGCGGGCCCCGGGTGGCGGGGCGCCGCTGCCTGGACGCGGGGGCTTCCACCGGCGGGTTCACCGACGTGCTGCTTCGCCGGGGCGCGGCCGAGGTGGTGGCGGTGGATGTCGGGTACGGGCAGCTCGCCTGGTCGCTGCGCACCGACCCCCGGGTGCGGGTGCTGGAGCGCACCAACGCGCGTACCCTGTCTCCGGAGATGATCGGTGGACCGGTCGGGCTGACCGTCGCCGACCTGTCGTTCATCTCGCTACGACTGGTACTGCCGGCGTTGGCCGGTTGTACCGAGCCGGACGGGGACCTACTACTCATGGTCAAGCCGCAGTTCGAAGTCGGCCGTCACCGGGTCGGACCCAACGGTGTGGTCCGGGATCCGCAGTTGCGCGTCGAGGCGGTCAGCGACGTGGCGCGCGCCGCCGCCCGGCACGGGCTCGGCGTGGCCGGTGTCACCCCCAGCCCGCTGCCCGGCCCGGCTGGTAACCGGGAGGTGTTCCTGTGGCTGCGGCGAGGAGCGCCGCCGCTCGACCTCGACGAGGTACGCGAGGCGGTGGGCTCGTGAGCCGGACCGCGCTGCTGGTGACCCACACCGGGCGGCAGCGCAGCACCGAGCACGCCCGGACCCTCGCCCGGGATCTGACCAAGGCGGGGTTCACCGTCCGGGTGGTGGCCGAGGAGGCGGCTAACCTGGACCTCCACCTGCCCGGGGTGGAGCCGGTGGCCGGCCTGGACGCCGCGGCCGGCGCCGAGATCGTGCTGGCGCTGGGCGGCGACGGCACCCTGTTGCGCGCGGCCGAGCTGGCCCGCCCGGCCGGTGCCCCGCTGCTCGGGGTCAACCTGGGCAAGGTCGGGTTCCTCGCCGAGGCCGAAGCCGGAGATCTGGACGAGGTCGTGGCCGTGGTGGTCGACCGGGGCTACACCGTGGACGAGCGGCTCACCGTGGAGGTGACGGCCGAGCTGGACGGAGTCCCGCTCGCCAGCTCGTGGGCGCTCAACGAGGCGAGTGTGGAGAAGGCGTCCCGGGAGATGCTGGAGCTGCGGGTGGACGTGGACGGACGGCCGCTGTCCCGGTACGGCTGCGACGGTGTGCTCTGCGCCACCCCTACCGGCTCCACCGCGTACGCCTTCTCCGCCGGTGGCCCGGTGGTCTGGCCGGAGGTGGAGGCGTTGCTGCTGGTGCCGGTGAGCGCGCACGCGCTGTTCAGCCGGCCGCTGGTCGCCGCGCCCACCTCCACCGTGGTGATCACTGTGGACCCGTACGCGGTCGGTGCCGTGCTGTGCTGTGACGGACGGCGCACCTTCCCGCTGCCCCCCGGCGCGCGGGTGACGGTACGCCGGGGCGAGCGGCCGGTCAGAGTAGTGCGGCTACGCCCACATCGGCCGTTCACCGACCGGTTGGTCGCCAAGTTCGGGCTCCCGGTGGCGGGCTGGCGCCACAACGGGATGATTCAGGACGAGGTTTGACCCGGGTACGGGTAGGGTGGTGCTACCGTCCGCGAGCCGCGCTAGCGGCTCTGGCGGGGAGCCACTAGGGTCGGGCTGTGCTGGAAGAGCTGCGCATCACCGGCCTGGGCGTCATTGAAGATACGACGCTGCCGCTGATCAGCGGCATGAACGTGATCACGGGGGAGACCGGTGCGGGCAAGACCATGGTGGTGACCGGCCTGGGCCTGCTCTTCGGCGGCCGGGCGGACGCGGCGCGGGTGCGGGCGGAGCCGGGCCGGGCGGTGGTGGAGGGCCGGCTGCGGCTGAGCGGCGCGGCCGCCGAGGCCGCGCAGGCCCGGGTGGTGGAGGCCGGCGCCGAGCCGGACGCGGACGGCAGCCTGCTGCTGAGCCGGACCGTGACCGCTGAGGGGCGTTCCCGGGCGCACCTGGGAGGCCGGTCGGTACCGGTGTCGGTGCTGGCGGACCTGGGCCAGGAGGCGGTGGCCGTGCACGGCCAGTCCGACCAGCTGCGGCTGCTGCGCCCGGCCGAGCAGCGCGCCGCCCTGGACCGGTTCGCCGGGGCCGAGCACGAGAAGCTGCTCGCGAGCTACCGCGAGGTGTACGCCCGGTGGCGGCAGGTGTGCGAGGACCTGGCCGACCGCCGCCGCAACGCCCGGGAACGCCAGCAGGAGGCGGAGCTGCTGAAGCTGGGGCTGGCCGAGATCAAGCGGATCGACCCGCAGCCGGGGGAGGACGAGGAGCTGCGCGCCGAGGCCCAGCGGCTGGAGCACGCCGAGGGTCTGCGTAGCGCCGCCGCCGCGGCGTACCAGGC
Organism: Natronosporangium sp.; assembly: GCA_035304685.1. GTDB lineage: Bacteria > Actinomycetota > Actinomycetes > Mycobacteriales > Micromonosporaceae > Natronosporangium. Next base: position 6,219 of record DATGPS010000028.1, read on the forward strand.
GGTGGCCGGCGGGGCCGCCTCCGGTGAGGACGCTCCGGACGCGGCGAGCCTGCTCGGCGCGGCCCGCCGTACCCTGGAGTCACAGGCTAATGTGGACTCCAAGCTCGGCGACCTGGCCAGCCGGCTCGCCGAGGCCGCCACCCAGGTCGGTGACGTCGCGGTCGAGCTCAGTTCATACCTGGACGCGCTGGAGGCGGATCCGGACCGGTTGGCGGCGATCTATGAGCGCCGGGCCGCGCTGCGCGGGCTGACCCGCAAGTACGCCGAAGACGCCGAGGGGGTCATCGCGTGGGCCGAGCGGGCCCAGGCCCGCCTGGCCGAGCTGGACTCTTCGGATGAGCTGCTCGCCGAGCTGGCCGCCGAGGCGGACCGGCTGGCGCAGGAGACGGCCACCCTGGGTGCCCGGCTGACCGCTGCCCGGCGCGCGGCGGCGACCCGGTTCGCCGCCGAGGTGAGCGAGGAGCTGACCGGGCTCGCCATGCCCCATGCCCGGATCGAGGTAGTGGTGGCGCCGCGGCCGCCGGGCAAGGGCGAGGCGCGCCTGAGCGTGCGCGACGACCAGGGTGAGACCGAGGTCGGCGCCGGGCCGGACGGCCTGGACGAGGTCGAGCTGCGGCTGGTCGCACACCCCGGGGCCCCGGCGTTGCCGCTGCAGAAGGGGGCCTCGGGCGGCGAGCTGTCGCGGGTGATGCTAGCGATCGAGGTGGTCTTCGCCGGGGCCGGCGGGCCCGAGACGCTGGTCTTCGACGAGGTCGACGCGGGTGTGGGCGGCCGGGCGGCGGTGGAGATCGGGCGCCGGCTGGCCCGGCTCGCCCGCCGCCACCAGGTCCTGGTCGTCACCCACCTGCCCCAGGTGGCCGCCTTCGCCGACCGGCACCTGGTGGTGGCGAAGGACACCGGCGGGGCGATCACCACCAGCGGCGTACGCGTGGTGGAGGACACCGACCGCGCCCGGGAGCTGGCCCGGATGCTGGCCGGGCTGCCCGACTCCGACCTCGGCATCGCGCACGCCGAGGAGCTGCTCGCCGTCGCGGGGCGGGAGAAGCGTGGCTGAGCCGGCGGCGCCGGACGCGACACGGGGTCCGGCGCGGGAGACAGGCGCGGCCGGGGCCGGCCTACCCGGCGGTGTCGGGGCGTTTGTCCGGGCGCGTGTCAGGATGGTCTTGATGCGCCTGCCGACCCTACGCCGATCCCGCGGCGTCGAACCGGGGGCGGTCGCCGGTACGGTCCGGCTGGACCGCCGCACCAAACGGCTGGTCGGGCGGCTTCGCCCGGGCGACATCGCGGTCATCGATCACCTGGATCTGGACCGGGTCGCGGCCGAGTCACTCGTCAACGCCGAGGTGGGCGCGGTGCTCAACGCCCAGCCCTCGATCTCTGGGCGCTACCCGAACCTCGGCCCGGAGGTGCTGGTGCGGGCCGGGGTGCCGCTGGTGGACAACCTCGGAGAGAGCCTCTTCGACGTGTTGCGCGAGGGCGACCACGTCCGGGTGGAGGGCGCCATCGTCGAGCGCGACGGCGAGCAGGTGGCCCGGGGGGTGCGGCAGGATGCCGAGCGCGTGGCCGCGGCCATGGCCGCCGCCCGCGAAGGCCTGTCGGCGCAGCTCGAAGCCTTCGTCGCCAACACCATGGAGTACCTCAAGCAGGAGCGTGACCTGCTGCTGGACGGGGTCGGCGTACCGGACATCCAGACCGAGATCGCCGGCCGGCACTGCCTGGTGGTGGTCCGGGGCTACGACTACGAGGCTGACCTGGACGTCCTCCGCCCGTACATCCGCGAGTTCAAGCCGGTGCTGATCGGCGTGGACGGCGGCGCCGATGCGCTCGTCGAGGCGGGCTACACACCGGATCTGATCATCGGTGACATGGACTCGGTCACCGACGAGGTGCTGCGGTGCGGCGCCGAGGTGGTGGTGCACGCCTACCCGGACGGGCGGGCGCCCGGGCTGGCGCGGGTGAACCGGCTCGGGGTGGCGGCGCAGGTCTTCCCGGCCGCCGCCACCAGCGAGGACATCGCGTTGCTGCTCGCCGACGAGAAGGGCGCCTCGCTGCTGGTGGCGGTGGGGACCCACTTCAACCTGGTGGAGTTCCTCGACAAGGGGCGCGACGGCATGTCCTCCACCTTCCTGACCCGGCTGCGGATCGGGGGCAAGCTGGTCGATGCCAAGGGCGTCAGCCGGCTCTACCGGCAGGGCCTGCCCGGCTCGTCGTTGCTGCTGCTGGTGCTCTCCGCGGTCGCCGCGATGGCGGCGGCGGTGGCCGTCTCCACCGCGGGCAAGGCGTTCCTCGGCGTACTGGCCGAGTGGTGGGACAACCTGATCTTCCAACTCCAGCAGCTGCTCTAGGCGGGCTGCCCTGACGAGGACCTGAGATGATCAACTTTCGTTACCACGTGGTGTCGCTGACCGCGGTGTTTCTGGCACTGGCGGTGGGGCTGGTACTCGGCAGCACGGTGCTCAACGGGCCGATGCTGGACGCGCTGGAGAGTCGCGTCAACACCATGGGCCGGGAGAACAGCCAGTTGCGCGAACAGGTGGCGTTCCTGGAGGAGGAGGTCAACCGGGAACAGGTCTGGGCCGACGAGGCGGCGCCCGCGTTGCTCGCCGGCACCCTGACCGGCCGCCGGGTGGGGCTGCTCGTGACCCCGGCGGGCCGCGACTACGCGGCCGGGGTGGCGGAGAAGCTGGAGCTGGCCGGAGCCATCATCACCGGCACCGTGGCGCTCACCGACAAGTTCAGTCATCCGCAGCACCGGATGAACGAGTTGCTGGACGTGGCGCTGAACTCCGTGCCGGAGAGCGTGGACGCCGACGCGCTGCCGTCGAACAGCGACGGGGTGGAGACCTCCGCCGCCCTGCTGGCGGCGGTGCTGATGGCGGACGCACCGGCGGCCGCCGGGCCGCCGGCCGCGCCGCCGGAGGAGGAGGCTGGGGACGAGGCGGCCGGGCCCCAGGCGGAGGCGCCGCAGGACCGCCCGCCGTCTGCGGCCGCGGTTCCGGATGACGAACGGCAGGCGGTCCTCTCGGCGTACACCACGCTGGAGTACCTGGAGCGCGACGGCTGGGAGACCCCGGCGGAGCTGGTGGTGGTGGTCACCGGGCTGCCCGACTCGGAGAGCGACGCCGACCAGCGCAACGACGCGATCGTGACTACCGTGACCCAGTTCGGCCTGGCCGGCCCGGTGGTGGTGGCCGGCGTGGGCCTGGCCGGTGACGGCAACGTCGTCGCCGAGGTGCGGGGCAACCCGGAGCTCGCCGCTACGGTCTCCACCGTGGACAACGCCGGGGGTCCGCAGGGCCAGGTCGCCACCGGCCTCGCCGTGGCGGAACGCCTCGCCGGCACCGTCGGTCACTACGGGATCGGCGACCGGGCCGAGTCCATGCTGCCCGGCGACCCCGAGCAGTGAACCGCGGGAGGGTCTGGCTGGCGGCCGCCGGCGCGGCGGTGGCGGCTGGGATGACCGTGGCCGGGTTGCGCCGCGCCACCCGGGGGCGTGCCGGCTGGTCCCGGGTGAACTTCCGGGGTACGCCGGTGAGCCTCGCCGGCGGGCCGGGGGTGGCCGCCGCGGCCTCGCTCGGCGCCGCGGCCGCCGCGGCCACCCCCCGCACCGCCGCCGCGGCCCTGGCCGCCGGGGTCGGCGCCGGGGCCTTCGGCCTCTACGACGACCTGGTGGGCGGGCGGCCGGAGCACCGCGCCAAGGGCTTCCACGGCCACCTGGCGGCGCTGCGCCAGGGGCGGGTCACCAGCGGGATGACCAAGTTGCTCGGGATCGGTGCCGCCAGCCTCGCCGCCTCCGCCCTGCTGCCGCGCCGGCCCGGGTCCCCCGGCGGGTCGGTGGTGCAGACGCTGCTGGGAGCCGGAGTGATCGCCGGCGCCGCGAACCTGTTCAACCTGCTGGACCTGCGGCCCGGGCGGGCGTTGAAGGTGGCGGCGCTGGTAGGTACCCCGCTGGCGGCCGGCCCCCGCGGAGGCGTGGCCGCCGCCGCGGTCGGGGCCGCGCTCGGGGCACTCCCGGCCGACCTCGCCGAACGGACCATGCTCGGCGACTGCGGCGCGAACGCGCTCGGGGCGGTGCTGGGTACGGCGCTGGCGGCCCGCACCGGGCCGGTCGGGCGGACCGCGGCGTTGGCGATGATCGCCGGGTTGACCGCGGCCAGCGAGCGGATCAGCTTCACCCAGGTCATCGCCGGTCAGCCGGTGCTCCGCTGGCTGGACGAGCTGGGACGGCGGCCGGGACCCGCCCCGGGGGCGGGACCCGCTGCGGGGGACCAGGTCCCGCCGCGGAAGGGCTGAGCCCGGTGGCCCGGCCGCGCCGCGTGCCCGCCGGGGCCCGCATCGCCGGCGCCGCGACGCTGATCGCCGTCCTGACGGTGCTGGCCCGGCTGGCCGGCTTCGGGCGCACCATGGTCTTCGCCTGGGCGGTCGGCGACAACGACCTGGGCGACATCTACCTCGCCGCCAACCTGATCCCCAACATCATCTTCGAGATCGTCGCGGGCGGGGCCCTCGCCAGCCTGGTGGTGCCGCTGCTGGCCGCGGCCGCCGCCGCCGGCGACTCGGCCGAGGTCGGCCGCACCGCCTCGGCGCTGCTGTGCTGGACCCTGGCGCTGCTGGTCCCGCTGGCCGGGCTGGTGGCCCTGGCCGCCGGCCCGGTCGTCGCCGCCCTGGCCGGGGACGCCTCGGCCGCCGAGGTCCAGGCCGGTACCCAGCTACTGCGGATCTTCGCCCCGCAACTCCCGCTCTACGGCATCGGGATCGTGCTGACCGGCGTGCTGCATGCACATCGCCGGTTCGCGTGGCCCGTGCTGGCACCGTTGCTGTCGAGCCTGACGGTCGCGGCCGCGTACGCCCTGTTCGTGGTGGTGGACGGGCGTGGCACGCCGGTGGCCGAGGTCAGCCCGGCTGGTCTGCTGGTGCTCGGCGCCGGGACCACGCTCGGTGTGGTGGTGCTCGCCGGTTGCCTGGTGCCCCCGGTGTGGCGGCTCGGCATCCGGCCGCGGCTCGGCTTCCGGTTCGCGCCGGGGGTGCGCAGCCGGATCGGCGGCCTCGCCGGCGCGGGCGCGAGTACGCTCGCCGCCCAGCACCTGGCGTTGCTGGTGGTGCTGTGGCGGGGGTTGTCCGGCCCGGAGGGTAGCTGGGTCCTCTTCACCCTGGCGCAGACCATCTTCCTGCTGCCGTGGGCGGTCCTGGCGGTGCCGGTGGCCACGGCCGCCTACCCCAGCCTGGCCGATTCGGCCGCCACCGGCCGGGCCGACCACTACGCCGCCACGTTGGCCAGCACCAGCCGGGCCACCATGTTGTTGACGCTGCTGGGAAGCGCCGCCCTGACGGCGCTCGCCGACCCGGTCGCCACCCTGCTGGCGCACCTGATGCCCACCGCGGACCTGGCCTCGGCCGACCGGCTCGCCGCGGGCATCGCCGGGTTCGCGCCCGGCCTGATCGGCTACGGGCTGTTCGCGGTACTGTCGCGGGCGCTCTACGCCCGCGGGGACACCGGGCGGGCGGCGCTGGCCGCGGTGGCCGGGTGGGCGGCGGTGGCGGCCGCCGCGGTGGCGCTCGCCGCGCTGCTGCCCGCCAGCGACCGGGTGGTCGCCCTCACCGTGGCGAACTCGATCGGGATGACCGTGCTCGGTGGCGCGCTGCTGGCCGGCGTCGCGGCGGGTGCTGGCCGGGTTGCGCTCGCCGGCCTGCTGCGGGCCGGGATCGTCGGGCTGATCGCCGCCGGACTAGCCACCGCCGCCGGCCGGGGTGTGGTGGAGTGGATACGGTGGAGTGAGCCCCCCGCCGTCGGGTCCGTGGTCGGTTCCGGCATGCTGGCCGGTGTGGCGGTCGGTGCGGTGTTCGGGGTGGTCGCCTGGGCACTGGACCGGCGCGACGTGCGCCCGCTGGTGGCGGCCGTGGCCTCGCGCGTGGCCCGACGCCCGCGTCACCGCCGGCCGTCCACAGGGTCCGGATGAGCGGGGCGGCGGAAGGCACAGGGGGTAGCGCACAGATGAGGGTTGTCCAGGTGCTGGCGACGAGCACCGGCGGGGTCGGCACCCACGTGGCGGAGCTTTCTCGCGGCCTGGTGGCCGACGGGGTCGAGGTGACCGTGTGCGGGCCAGCCGCCACCGAGGAGCGGTTCGACTTCACCGGCGCCGGGGCCGAGTTCCAGGTGGTCGAGATCGCGCCCGCTCCGCAACCCTCCGACGCCCGGGCGGTCAGCGCGCTGCGCCGGGCGGTCACCGCCGCCGACCCGGACCTGGTCCACGCGCACGGACTGCGCGCCGGTCTGGTCGCCGTGCTGGCCGGCCGGGCCCGCACCGCCCGGCGGCCGCTGGTGGTCACCCTCCACAACGCGGTGCTGAGCCGGGGCCTGCGCGGCGGCGCGTCCCGGCTGGCGGAGCGGATGGTGGTCCGCTCCGCCGACGTGATCCTGGGGGCCTCCAGCGACCTGGTGGAGCGTGCCACCCGGCTGGGGGCCTCCGACGCCCGGCTGGGACCGGTGGCCGCGCCAGCGTTGCCGCCGCCGCAGCGTAGCCGGGCCTCCGTGCGGGCCGAGCTCGGCGTCCCCCCGACCACCCCGCTGGTGCTCTCGGTGGGCCGGTTGCACCCCCAGAAGGGCTATGACGTACTCGTGGCGGCGGCCGCCCGGTGGCGCGCGCGCCAACCGGTGCCGCGCGTGGTGATCGCGGGTAATGGCCCCAGCTACCTCGACCTGACTGCGCGGATCTCGGCCAGCCGGGCGCCGGTGACCCTGCTGGGCCACCGGCGGGACGTGGCCGACCTGCTCGCCGCCGCCGACCTGGCGGTGGTGAGCAGCGTGTGGGAGGCGCGGCAGCTCTTCGCCCAAGAGGCGATGCAGGCGGGTGTGCCCCTCGTCGCCACCCGGGTCGGGGGCATCCCTGAGCTGACCGGGTCGGCCGCGGTGCTGGTGCCGCCGGGGGACGTGGACGCGCTCGACGACGCGGTCCAGCAGATGCTCGACGAGCCGGCGGCGCGGGCTCACTACGCGCGGGCGGGGCGGGCACAGGCCGCCACCTGGCCCACCCCTGCCCAGGCCCTGGCGCAGGTCCAGGACGTGTACGCCGAGCTGACCGGGCTACCGGCGGCGGGGGCATGACCGCATCCCTACGCCGGCTGGCGCCGTACCTGTTCGTCGGCGTGGTGGCGCTGGCCACCATCGCCGGCCTGACCACCCGGCCGGACAGCCCCGGAGCCACGCCCGCCGCCGAGCGGGTCATCGTGGCCGGCGCGGTGGGCCTGCGCTGGGACGACGTGGACCCGGACCGGACCCCGAACCTGTGGCGGCTGGCGGCCGGCGGGTCGATCGGGGCGCTGTCGGTACGCTCGGCGAACTCCCCGACCTGTGCCGCCGACGGGTGGCTCACCCTGGGCGCCGGCAACTGGGCCGCCGACCGGGCCGGCGACCGGCTGCACAGCGGCGACAGCGGCCCACCCGGGGAGTACTGCCCGCGGTTGGACGTCACGGTGGAGACCGAGTCCGGCAAGGCCCTGTTGCCCCACCAGGAGACGCTGGTGCGCTACAACCGGGACCTGCCGTGGGGCGCGGTGCCGGGCGCGCTGGCCGGGGCGGTGGACTGCACCCGGGCGTTCGGCATGGGTGCCGCGGTCGCGGCCGCCCGTTCCTTCGGCCGGGTCGACTACTACCGGCCGAGCCTGCCCGATGACCCGGAGCGGGCGGCCCAGACCCTGGCGGGCGAATGCGCGCTGGGGATCGTGGACCTCGGCGTGGTGGCGGGCGAGGGCGCCAGCCGGATCGCCGACGTGCGCCGCCTCGACGCTGCCGTGGCGCGCCTGCTCGCGGCCCGGCCGCCGGACACGCTGTTGCTGGTGGTCGGGGTGGCCGACACCGACCAGGACGCCCACCTGCATGTCGCCGTCGCCGACGGCGGCGGGCTGTCGGCGGGGTGGCTGACCTCCGCCACCACCGGGCGCACCGGCTACCTGCAGCTGGTCGACGTCGCCCCGACCGTGCTCGCCGCCCTGGACCGGCCGCCGCCGGAGGTGCCGCTCGCCGGCAAGCCGGTGACCAGCCGCGCGGGCCGGCCGGCCGACCTGGCCGAGGCGGTGGCCGACCTCGTCGCCGCCGACCAGGCCGCGGTGCGGGCCCGGCCGGTGGCCGACGGGTTCCTGGCCGCGCTCACCGTGTTCCAGCTCGCGCTGTTTCTGGTGATCGTGCCGCTGCTGCGGCGCCGGGAGCCGGTGCCCACCGAGACGGGCGCGGATCCGGGCTGGCGGCGCCCGCGGGCAGCCCTGCACCGCGCGAGCCCGGTGCTGCTGGTGGCGGCCGCCCTAGCGGTGCCGGCGGCGTTGGCCGCCGGGGCGGTGCCGTGGTGGCGGGCGGAGTCGGCCGGCGGCGTGTTCGCGCTCACCAGCCTGGGCGTACTGGCCGCCGCGGCCGCCGTGGTGGCCGGCTCCCCGGCGTTCCGGCACACCCTGGGGTTGATCGCCGCCGCCGCCGGGGTCTCCGCCGCGGCGGTCGGCGCCGACCTGCTCACCGGCTCCTGGCTGCAGTTCAACAGCGTGGTCGGATACTCGGCCCACGACGGCGGGCGCTACGTGGGGTTGAGCGAGATCGGCCTCGGTGTGCTGATCGCGAGTACCTTGCTGGTCGCCGGCTGCCTGGCCGAGCAGGTGCCGCGGCGGCACCGGCCGCTGGTGGTGGTCGGGGTGGGCGCGCTCGGCGTGGTGCTGGCCGGCAGCCCGTACCTCGGCGACGACATGGGGGGCGCGGTGGCGATGATCGTCGGCGTCGGTCTGGCCGCGGTGCTCGCCACCGGTGGCTGGCTCACCGGCCGCCGGGTGGCCTGGGGGGTGCTGGCCGGACTCACCGTGGTGGTCGCGGTGGCCATCTCCGACCTGCGCCAGCCGGTGGAGAGCCGCACCGGGCTGGGCAGCCTGCTGACCCAGTTCGCCGAGGGCACCGCCGGCGCCGGCGCGCAGCAGGTCTCGCAGGCGAACGCGGAGTCGCTCACCGGCAGCCCGTTGACCGTACTGGCGATCGGGGCCGGAGCGTACCTGTGGTTCGCGCTGCTGCGGCCGTGGGGCGGCCTGCGGCGGTTGTTCGGCATCCACCCGGCGCTGCGGGCGGGCGTGATCGGGGCTACCGTCGCCTCCCTGGTCGGTGGCATCCTGATCGGCGCGGCCCTGACCGTCGCCGGCGCGGCGGCCGCGGTGGGCGTACCGCTGCTCACGCTGGCCGCGCTGCGGCTGCGCCGCAGCCAACGACGCGCCGCGGCGCGCGTGGACACCGCACCCGAGCCGGCCGCGCACCGGTAGGTGTTAGGGTGGAGCTCCGTGGAGCGAAGGCCAGGCTTAGCTGGGGCCAACGGCAACACCAGACACATCTTCGTCACCGGCGGCGTAGCTTCGTCACTGGGCAAGGGACTGACCGCCTCCAGCCTCGGTAATCTCCTCTCCGCCCGGGGGCTCCGGGTGGTCATGCAGAAGCTGGACCCGTACCTCAACGTCGATCCCGGCACCATGAACCCGTTCCAGCACGGGGAAGTCTTCGTCACCGAGGATGGCGCCGAGACCGACCTGGACATCGGCCACTACGAACGGTTCCTCGACCGGAACCTCTCCGCCGCGGCGAACGTGACCACCGGCCAGATCTACGCCGAGGTGATCGCCAAGGAACGGCGCGGGGAGTACCTCGGCGACACCGTCCAGGTGATCCCGCACATCACCAACGAGATCAAGGCCCGGGTGCGGGCACTCGCCGAGCCGGACGAGCACGGGCGCGTGCCGGATGTGGTGATCACCGAGGTGGGGGGCACGGTCGGGGACATCGAGTCGCTGCCGTTCCTGGAGGCGATCCGGCAGATCCGCCACGACGTGGGCCGCGACCACTGCCTCTACCTGCACGTCTCGCTGGTCCCGTACCTGGCGCCCTCCGGGGAGTTGAAGACCAAGCCGACCCAGCACTCGGTGGCCGCGCTGCGCAACATCGGTATCCAGCCGGACGCGCTGGTGTGCCGGGCCGACCGGGAGATCCCGGAGAAACTGCTGCACAAGCTGTCGCTCTACACCGACGTGGAGCCGGAGGGCGTGGTCGCCGCCCCGGACGCCCCCAGCATCTACGACATCCCCAAGGTGCTGCACGCGGCCGGCCTGGACGCGTTCGTGGTACGCCGGCTCGGACTGTCGTTCCGGGACGTGGACTGGACCCGGTGGGATGACCTGCTGGACCGGGTGCACCGGCCCAAGCACACCGTGACCGTGGCGCTGGTGGGCAAGTACGTCGACCTGCCCGACGCGTACCTGTCGGTGTGCGAGGCGATCCAGGCGGGCGGGTTCGCCCACCGGGCGCGGGTGCAGCTGCGGTGGGTGCCCAGTGACGAGTGCGCCACCCCCTCCGGGGCGGCGGCCGCCCTGGCCGGGGTGGACGGCGTGGTGATCCCGGGCGGGTTCGGCGTACGGGGGATCGAAGGCAAGATCGGCGCGGCTCGCTACGCCCGGGAGAACCAGCTCCCCACCCTCGGACTGTGTCTGGGCCTGCAGTGTATGAGCATCGAGGTGGCGCGTAACCTCGCCGGCCTGGAGGGCGCGAACTCCACCGAGTTCGACGAGTCCACCCCGCATCCGGTGATCGCCAGCATGCCCGACCAGCAGGAGATCGTGGCCGGCCGGGGCGACCTGGGCGGCACCATGCGGCTCGGCGCCTACCCGGCCCGGCTCACCCCGGGCTCGATCGTGGCGGAGGCGTACGGCACCACCGAGGTGAGCGAGCGGCACCGGCACCGGTACGAGGTGAACAACGCCTACCGGGATGAGCTGGCCAAGGCCGGGCTGCAGGTCAGCGGGGTGTCTCCGGACGGCCGGTTGGTGGAGTTCGTGGAGCTCGACCGCGGCATACACCCGTTCTACGTGGCTACGCAGGCGCACCCCGAGCTCAAGAGCCGCCCCACCCGGCCGCACCCGCTCTTCGCCGCGTTCGTACGGGCGGTGATCGACTACGCCGAGGCCGACCGCCTCCCGGTCGAGATCCCGGCCAGCGCGTAGCGGCCGCCCTACCCCGTCTACCCGCAGTTTCGCCAAAACTGCGCCCTCCGGAGCGCGCCAGGCCGCAGTTTTGGCGAAACTGCGCGCGGAGGGGTGGGGCGCGGAGTGGGGGAGGAAGCGCGCCGGGGCAGTGGGCAGGATGGCCCGCTGGCACGGTGACCAGATCTGGCACGCTGGCACGGTGACCAGATCGAAGCCGCACACGTACGCCGTCCAGAGCCAGACCGAACACTTCGCCGGGCCGGTGTTCTCGGTCGTGACCGACGAAGTCACGATGCCCGGCGGCGAAGTGGTCAAGCGCGACTACCTGCGCCACGTCGGCGCGGTCGCGGTGGTGGCGCTGGACGAGCGGGAGCGGGTGGTGTTGGTGCACCAGTACCGGCATCCGGTGCGCCGGCCACTGTGGGAGTTGCCGGCCGGCCTGGTCGATGTGCCTGGCGAGCGGCTGCCGGAGGTCGCGGCGCGGGAGTTGGCCGAGGAGGCCGACCTGGTGGCGGCGCGCTGGGACGTGCTGGTCGACCTGCACACCTCGCCGGGTGTGTCGGACGAGGCGATCCGGGTGTTCCTCGCCCGTGACCTGTCGCCGTCGCCGCACCCGCACCCCCGCGAGCACGAGGAGGCCGGCTTGACCGTGGCTCGCGTGCCGCTGGACGAGGCGGTCGCGAAGGTGCTGTCCGGCCAGATCACCAACGGTCCGGCCGTGGCCGGCCTGCTCGCCGCCGCCCGCGCCCGGGACCTGGGATGGGCGCCGCTGCGGGCGCTGGACGCCCCACCGCCACCGCCCATCGCCGGGCCATGAGCCTGGCGATCGACGACGGGCTTCAGGCGTCCACGCCCACCTGCGGCGCTGCGGGGACGGCCGGCTCGGCCGAGGGGACCAGCAACTGGTGCGCGGCGAGTTCCCGGTACAGGGCACTGCGGGCGGTGAGCTCGTCATGGCGTCCAGTGGCGACGACCCGGCCCTGGTCGAGGACCACGATCTGGTCGGCATCCACCACCGTCGCCAACCGGTGCGCCACCACCAGCGTGGTCCGTTCCTTCGATGCGGTGCGGATCGCGCGTTGCAACGCCGCCCTGACGGTGGTGCGCCGAGACCTCGGTAAGCCGGACGACGAGCCCTGCCACGAGGTGCCGGCGTTCGCGCGGGAGATCGCCGACCGCCACCTCGAAGCGACGTGCCTGCATATCCTCGGCACGGTGCACCGGCGCTTGGGCCATCACCGCCGCGCCCTGGACCACCTGGGTGAGGCGCTCGAGCTCGCCACCGCACTGCGGACCGCCCCACTGCCGGCCGACACCTTGGCCGACCTGGCCCGCACCCATCTCGACCAGGGTGAGTATCAGCCCGCCCAGGACTACTTGCAGCACGCGCTCGACCTGGCCGAGGCGTCGGGGCTGCGGCTGACCCGGGCGAGGGTGCTCACCCACACCGCCGCGCTCGCGCTCGGGGAGGCCGACCCGGGGCGGGCCTCCGCCTGCGCCGAGGCCGCTCTCGCCATCTGCCGGGAAACCGGGTACCGGCCCGGTGAGGCGTACGGCGAGTCGGTGCTCGCCCAGGTACGCCGCCTGGCCGGGGATCTGCCAGGGGCCGAGCGGCACGCCCGCCGGGCCCAGATGATCGTCGCGGACCTGGGCATGCCGGAGCCCGTCAGCTGAGGCCGGTTAGGCTGCCCGGGTGACGATGGCCGGCCGGTGATTCCGGCGGCATGCCGGCCCCGATGGCGTCGGCGCCGGCGGATGAGCCAGAAGAGGTGAGCTCCGTGAAGGTCGGAATCCCGCGGGAGGTCAAGGACCACGAGTACCGGGTGGCGATCACCCCGGCCGGTACGCACGAACTGGTCCGGGCCGGGCATGAGGTCCTGATCGAGACCGGCGCCGGCGCCGGTTCCTCCATCCCGGATGAGGAGTACGCCGCGGCCGGCGCCCGGATCCTGCCGGCTGCGGCGGACGTCTGGGAGGCCGCCGAGCTGGTGCTCAAGGTAAAGGAGCCGGTGCCGGAGGAGTACCACCTGCTGCGACCAGACCTGGTGCTCTTCGCCTTCCTGCACCTGGCCGCCTCCGAATGCACCGACGCGCTGCTGGAACGGGGCGTCACCGCCGTGGCCTACGAGACCGTGACCTCCCCGGACGGGCGGCTGCCGCTGCTGGCGCCGATGTCCGAGGTGGCCGGCCGGCTCGCCCCGCAGATCGGGGCGTACCACCTGATGAGCTCGGCCGGCGGGCGGGGCGTGCTGATCGGCGGCGCCCCCGGGGTGTACGCGGCGAAGGTGGTGGTGCTCGGCGCCGGGGTGAGCGGCATGAACGCCGCGGCGGTGGCGCTGGGCATGCACGCCGAGGTGCTGCTGCTGGACAAAGACATCGACAAGCTGCGCCGGGCTGATGCGATCTACCACGGCCACCTGCAGACCGTCGCCTCCAACGCGTACGAAGTGGAGCGGGCGGTGCTCGACGCGGATCTGGTGATCGGCACCGTGCTGGTGCCCGGCGCCCGCACGCCGACGCTGGTCAGCGACGAGCTGGTGGCCCGGATGAAACCGGGCAGCGTGCTGGTCGACATCTCCATCGACCAGGGCGGCTGCTTCGCCAGCTCCCGGCCCACCACCCACGCCGACCCGGTGTTCCGGGTGCACGACTCGCTCTTCTACTGCGTCACCAACATGCCCGGCGCGGTGCCGCACACCAGCACCTACGCGCTGACCAACGTGACCGTGCCGTACGTGCTGGAGCTGGCCGGCCACGGCTGGCGGGAGGCGATGCGGCGCGACCCCGGGCTGGCGGCCGGCTTGAACACCCACGCCGGGGTGATCACCAACGCCGCCGTGGCCGCCGCCCACGGCCGGACCGCGGTCCCGCCGGAGGAGGTCCTGCGCTGAGCGAACGGTTGCACCGGACAGTCCGCGCATACCTGGACCACCTGACCGTGGAGCGCGGGCTGGCCGGGAACACCCTCGCCGCGTACCGCCGGGATCTGGCACGTTACCTCGACGCCCTCACCGCCGCGGGCGTGACCGACCTGGGGCAGGTGGACGCCGCCCAGGTGAGCGCCTTCCTCGCCGGTCTGCGCGCGGGTGACGCCACCCACCCGCCGCTCGCCGCGGCCTCGGCGGCCCGGGCGGTGAGCGCGGTCCGCGGGCTGCACCGGTTCGCCCACCGGGAGGGGTGGGTGGACGCGGACGTGGCCCGCGAGATCCCCCCGCCGGTCCCGCCGCGGCGGCTGCCGAAGGCGCTGGAGGTGGCCGAGGTGGAGCGGCTGCTCGCCGCGGCCGGCAGCCCCGGCGGCGCGCGCGGGCTGCGGGACCGCGCTCTGCTGGAGCTGCTCTACGGCACCGGCGCGCGGGTCTCCGAAGCGGTGGGCGCCTGCGTGGACGACCTGGACCTGACCGAGGGCACGCTCACCCTGCGCGGCAAGGGTGGCCGCACCCGGCAGGTACCGGTGGGCCGGCACGCGTGCGACGCGGCCCACGCCTGGCTCACCTCCGGCCGCCCGGAGATGGCCGCCGCCGGCCGGGGCGGGCCGGCCCTCTTCCTCAACCAGCGCGGCGGGCGGCTCTCCCGGCAGAGCGCCTGGGCGATCCTGCGGTCCGCCGCCCAGCGGGCCGGGCTGCCCCTGACCGGTCCACGCGGGATCTCCCCCCACACGCTGCGTCACTCCTACGCCACCCACCTGCTCGACGGCGGCGCCGACGTGCGGGTGGTACAGGAGTTGCTGGGGCACGCCTCCGTGACGACCACGCAGGTCTACACGTTGGTCACGGTGGAGCGGTTGCGCGAGGTTTATGTCGTGTCGCATCCGCGTGCCCACTGACTCCAGCGCCGCAGGTGGCGTACAGTCAGGCAACGTCAGAGTTGTGCCGGGGGCCAGCGAGGGCCGTGAGCGAGGTGCGGCGAAGCGGACCGCGCGGGTCTAGCGGCCAGAGCCGAGAGGCGAGAGCAGGGGGAGCAGGTCCGATCAGCATGGCAGGCAACAGCGACCAGGCCGTGGCTTGGACCGACACTCTACGGCAGGAGCAGACCGGGCTCGGCCTGGGTGCTGACCTGGGCCCCGCCGACCCGTCCGCGTACACCACGCGGAAGCCGATCCCGGAGCCGATGCCGACCGACCAGCACGGTCCGGCGCGGATCATCGCCATGGCCAACCAGAAGGGCGGCGTGGGCAAGACCACTACCACCATCAACCTGGGCGCGGCCCTGGCCGAGTACGGACGCAAGGTGCTGCTGGTCGACTTCGACCCGCAGGGGGCGCTCTCGGTGGGGCTGGGCGCCAACCCGCACACCCTCGACCTGTCCATCTACAACGTGCTCATGCAGGACGACGTGAGCATCGAGGACGTGCTGATCAAGACCAACGTCGCCGGCCTGCACATGCTGCCGGCGAACATCGACCTCTCCGCCGCCGAGATCCAGCTCGTCACCGAGGTGGCGCGGGAGATGGCGTTGGCCCGGCTGCTGCGACCGGTGCGCAAGGACTACGACTTCATCCTGATAGACTGCCAGCCGTCCTTGGGCCTGCTCGCCATCAACGCGCTGACCTGCGCCGATGGCGTCCTCATCCCGCTGGAGTGCGAGTTCTTCAGTCTGCGCGGGGTGGCGCTGCTGTTGGACACCATCGACAAGGTGCGCGAGCGGCTCAACTTTGACCTGGAGCTGGAGGGGATCCTCGCCACCATGTACGACAGCCGCACCACCCACTGCCGGCAGGTGCTGCAGCGCGTGGTGGAGGCGTTCGGGGACAAGGTCTACCAGACCGTCATCACCAAGACCGTGAAGTTCCCGGAGTCGACGGTCGCGGGCGCGCCCATCACCACGCTGGATCCGGCCTCCTCCGGAGCCCGTAACTACCGGCAGCTCGCCCGCGAGGTGATCGCGGCCCAAGCGGAACGTGGCGGCTGAGTCTCCGCCCGGCAACGGGGCCAGCGGTGGCGGCTTCACGGTCCGGCTCGACAACTTCACCGGGCCCTTCGACCTGCTGCTGCAACTGATCGGCAAGCACAAGCTGGACGTCACCGAGGTCGCGCTGCACCAGGTGACCGACGACTTCCTCGCCCACATCCGGGCCATGGGCGACGACTGGGACCTGGACGAGGTCAGCGAGTTCCTGGTGATCGCCGCCACCCTGCTGGATCTGAAGGCCGCGCGGCTGCTGCCCGCCGCGGCGGTCGAGGACGAGGAGGATCTGGCCCTGCTGGAGGCGCGAGACCTGCTCTTCGCCCGGCTCCTGCAGTACCAGGCCTTCAAGGAGGCCGCCGCCCACCTGGCCCGGCTGGTGGAGGCGGGCGCCACCCGCTGGCCGCGGACGGTCGCGCTGGAGCCGCGGTACGCGCAGGCCCTGCCCGACCTGGTGTTGGGGATCGGGCCGCACCGGCTGGCGGCCTTGGCCGCCCGGGCCCTGGCGCCGAAGCGGCCGCCGGAGGTCTCCACCGCGCACGTGCACCACGAACGGGTCAGCGTCCGGGAGCATGCGGCCGCTCTGCGGGAGCAGTTGCTGCGTACCCGCACGGCCAGCTTCCGGGCGCTCTGCGGTGACTGCCGTACCACCCTGGAGGTGGTGGCCAGGTTCCTGGCACTGTTGGAGCTGTACCGGGAGGGCCTGGTCACGTTCGACCAGGTACGCCCACTCGGCGAGCTGACCGTCCGGTGGGCCGGCGGTGAGCAGGCGGTCGAGTTGAGCGTGGACGAGTACGCGGGCGTGCCGGCGCCGGCCGCCGGCGCGCCGGCGTCGGCAGATGGGGGAGCACAGCGTGAGTGACGAGGCGGCCGGACTACCGTCCGCGCAGGCGGACGACGTCCGGGAGCCGGTGGTCGACCCTGCGGGCGAGCCGGTCCCGGGCGGTCTGTTGTCGGGCGGTCTGTTGTTGACCGGTGGGTTGTTGGCTGGTCCGTTCTCGGGTGGTCTGTTCTCGCCGGGTCCGTCTGCGCCCGGTTGGCCGTCGGGCCCGCCGTCGGGCCGGCCGGATGCGGGCGTGCCGGCGCCCGGTGAGCCGGTGCCGGCGGTGGTACCGGGAGAGCCTGCCCAGGGTGACTCGCAGCCGGCCGGGGCGGAGCCGGCGGCGTCGGAGCCGGCCGAACCGAATCCGGCCGAGCCGGAACTGGCCGAGCCGGAACTGGCCGAGCCGGCGCTGCGGTCAGCGCTGGAGGCGATCCTGCTGGTGGTGGACGAACCCGTCGGCGACGACGTCCTGGCGCGGGTGCTGGAGCAGCCGGTCGCGCGCGTGAGCGCGGCGCTGCACGCGCTGTCGGAGGAGTACACCGCCGCCGGTCGCGGGTTCGACCTGCGGCGGGCGGCAGGCGGCTGGCGCCTCTACACCCGCCCCGAGCAGGCCCGGTACGTGGAGCGGTTCGTGCTCGACGGTCAACAGGCGCGGTTGTCTCAGGCGGCGCTGGAGACACTCGCGGTCATCGCGTACAAGCAACCGGTGACCCGCTCGCGCGTCTCGGCCATCCGGGGGGTGAACTGCGACGGGGTGATCCGGACCCTGCTCACCCGCGGCCTGGTGGAGGAGGCCGGCACCGAGCCGGAGACCGGCGCCTACCTGTATCGCACGACCAGCATGTTCCTGGAGAAGCTGGGCCTGGACTCGCTGGAACAGCTGCCGCCGCTGGCGCCGTTCCTCCCCGACGACGTGGACGCCCTCGACCCGGACGCCCGGGATGTGCTGGCTTCCCGTAGAGGCGATGACGCCGAATCCGGCGGTGGTGGCGATTCAGACGGTGGTGGCGATTCAGGCGGTGGTGGCGATTCAGGCGGTGGTGGCGACGCCGGCGGGGCGGCCGGGGCCGGCGGGCCCTCTGGAACGAGCGCCGGTCCGGAAGCCACCGCCTCGGAGGTAGCCGTCGCGGAGGTCGACCATGCCACCGGCTGACACCTCGACCGGGTCGCCGATCCGGTTGCAGAAGGTCCTCGCCGCCGCCGGGGTCGGATCCCGGCGGGCCTGCGAGGAGCTGATCGCCGACGGCCGGGTCACGGTCGACGGCGTGGTGGCCCGGCTGGGCGACAAGGTCGACCCGGCCACCGCGGTGATCCACGTGGACGGGCAACGGGTAGTGACCAACCCGGACCTGGTGTACCTGGCGTTCAACAAGCCCCGCGGCGTGGTCTCCACCATGGACGACGAGCAGGGTCGCCGCGCCATCGCCGACTACCTGGACCGGGTGCCCACCCGGGTGTTCCACGTCGGACGGCTGGACGCCGACAGCGAGGGCCTGCTGCTGCTCACCAACGACGGCGACCTCGCCCACAAGCTCACCCACCCCTCGCACGGCGTCGCCAAGACGTACTTGTGCCAGGTGCGGGGTCCGGTGTCGCGTGCCGCCGGCCGCGCGTTGCTGGCCGGGGTGGAGCTGGAGGACGGGCCGGCCCGCGCCGACGCCTTCAAGGTGGTGGACACGGTCGGCCGGTCCGCGCTGGTGGAGATCGTGGTCCACGAGGGCCGCAAGCACCTGGTACGCCGGATGCTCGCCCACGTCGGCCATCCGGTGTCCCGGTTGATCCGCACCGCGGTCGGTCCGGTGCGGCTGGGTAACCTGCGGCCCGGCCAGGCCCGCCCGCTGACCCGCGCGGAGCTGGCGGGGCTCTTCGCCGCGGTCGAGGCGCCGCCCAGCCCGGCCTGACCGCGCCGGGGAAGGGCGGTCGGGCATGATGGGGGAGTGGTGGAACGCTGCGTAGTGGCGGTGGACGGGCCGTCTGGATCAGGCAAGTCAACGGTCTCCCGGCGGCTGGCGGTCGCCCTGGACGCCGCGTACCTGGACACGGGCGCGATGTACCGGGCGGTGACCTGGGCGGTGCTGCGGGCCGGGGTGGATCCGGACGATCCGGATGGCGTCGCCAAGATCGCCGCGGAGGCGACCCTGGAGTGCGGGACCGATCCGGCCGCGCCGTACATCCGGGTGAACGGCGTCGCGGTGGACGGGCCGATCCGGGGGCCGGAGGTCACCCGGGCGGTCTCCGCGGTGGCGGCGGTGCCGGCGGTACGCCGGGTGCTGGTGGCCCGCCAGCGGGAGATCATCGCCGCGGCCGACCGGATCGTGGTGGAGGGCCGCGACATCGGCAGCGTGGTCGCGCCGGACGCGGATCTGAAGGTGTTCCTCACCGCCTCCGCCGAGGAGCGGGCCCGCCGCCGCAGCGCCCAGGACGCCACCGACCACGCCGTCACCGCGGCTGATCTGGCCCGGCGGGACCGGTTGGACACCACCCGGGCGACCGACCCGCTGCGGCGCGCCCAGGACGCGGTGGAGCTGGATACCACCACTCTGGACATCGACACCGTGGTCGCCCGGCTGACGGCCTTGGCGGTGGGGGACAGCCGCTCGTGACCTACCCGGAGGAGGACACCGGCCCGGTGCCGGTGGTGGCGGTGGTGGGCCGCCCGAACGTGGGGAAGTCCACTCTGGTGAACCGCATCCTCGGCCGCCGGCAGGCGGTAGTGGAGGATACGCCGGGCGTGACCCGCGACCGGGTCGCCTACGACGCGGAGTGGGCCGGGCGCCGGTTCACGGTGGTGGACACC
>DATGPS010000029.1:0-46891 GCA_035304685.1 Natronosporangium sp.
GGCGGATCCACCAGGTGGCGTACGTGGAGAACTTGTAGCCCTTGGTGTAGTCGAACTTCTCCACCGCCCGGATCAGGCCCAGGTTGCCCTCCTGGATCAGATCCAGGAACGCCATGCCCCGGCCGGTGTACCGCTTCGCGAGCGAGACCACGAGTCGAAGGTTCGCCTCCAGCAGGTGGTTCTTGGCCCGTTCCCCGTCCCGGGTGATCCACAACAGGTCCCGGCGCAGGCTGGTGGCGAGGGTCTCGCCCTTCTCCTCCGCGGCGCGCAGCCGCTCCATGGCGTACAGCCCGGCCTCGATCCGCTTGGCGAGCTCCACCTCCTGCTCGGCGTTGAGCAAGGGGACCTTGCCGATCTGCTTGAGGTACGCCCGGACCGAGTCCGCGCTGGCGGTCAGCTCGGCATCCCGGCGGGCCTGCTTGAGCGCCTCGGACTCCTCGTCGTCCCAGTCGAAGTCGTCATCGGCCTCGGCGTCGGCCTTGGCCTTCGCCGCCATCGCGGCCGGTTCGTCGACCACCACGTCATCGACCGCGGCGGCGAGGGCCGCGGCTTCGTCCTCGTCCAGGGTGATCCCGGTGCCGGAGCCGCTCCCCAGCGGGTCGAGGGCCTCTGAGCCGTCCGTGCCGGCCGACGGCGCGGCGTCGGGGGCCGGTTGGCCGGCCCGGCCCTTGGCCTTCCGGGTGGACGCGGACTTGGCCGGGGCGGAGCCGCCGCCGCGCGTGGCCTGCGGCGCGGAACCGTCGCCTGCCGGCGCCTGCCCCTGGCCGGTGGGGGTCGACTTCTCCGCGCGGGCCGGATCCTGGGTCTTCGAGGGGGAGCTCTTACCCTGGTCGGACTTGGCAGCCTTGGCGCGGGCGGTCTTGGCCTGGCCGGACTTGGCCGGGCTGGCCTTACCCTCCCCGGTCTTGGCCTGGCCGGTCTTCGCCTGGCCGGACTTGGCCTGGCTGGACTTGCTCTGCCCGGCGGACTTGGCCGGACGGCTCGTGCGGGCAGTGGTCGCGCTGGACGCGGGTGTGGCCGACCGGGCGGCGGCGGTCCGTCGGGGTCCGGGTGTAGCGTCGACGACCACGGTGACCCCGGCGTCCGCCAGCGCGCGCAACACCTTCCTCGCCTGATCCGGCGTCACCGCCGCGGACTCGACCGCCTCCGCGAGCGCGGTGGACGCGATCCGGCCGCCGGCCCCGCCGGCGTGCGCGATCAGGGAGCGGGTGAGCGAACGTACGTCGGCGCCGGTGTGGCGGGCTTCTGACACGAACGACCTTCCGGAACGCGATGGACGGTTGTGTAATCCTGGCCCCCACCCCAGCATCGAGCAGCTCGCGGGCCGGGTCCGTGGAGGGCGCCAGGTGTGAAGTGTAGCGCTGTCCGGCCGGATCTTCCCCCTCGCGCACGCCGCACCGGCTGGGAGATCACGGTGGAGGGGGTCATCGGGACAGAATTGGGGCGTCAGGAGAGAATCAGGGCCATGGCCACCACCCGACCGGACGCCGCCCGACCAGACCCCGCGGAGCTGCTCGAGATCGCGTGTGCGGTGGTCCGGCCGGCGGCGCGGCAGGTGCAGCGGATGCGGGACCAGGCGCGCGGTGGGGTTACGACGAAGACCACGGAGACCGACGTCGTCACCGCGGCCGACCGGGCCGTGGAGCGGCAGATCGTGGCCGAACTGCGCCAGCGCCGGCCGCGGGACGCGGTGCTCGGTGAGGAGTACGGGCAGGGTCCGCCCGGCGACGGCGTGGTGCGGTGGGTGCTGGACCCGATCGACGGCACCGTGAACTACCTGTACGGCCTGCCCTGGTACGCGGTCTCGCTCGCGGCCGAGATGGACGGCCGGGCGGTAGCCGGCGTGGTCCACAACCCGGTGACCGGGCAGGAGTGGACCGCCGTGGCCGGCCAGGGGGCCTGGCGCGACGGGGTCCGCCTCGCCGGTTCTGCCGAGACCCGGCTCAGCCAGGCGCTGGTGGCGACCGGGTTCAGCTACGACCCGGCGCGCCGGGCGCACCAGGCCGCGGTGGTCGCCGCGCTGCTCCCCGAGGTACGCGACATCCGCCGGCTCGGCGCGGCCTCGCTGGACCTGTGCCTGGTCGCCGACGGGACCATGGACGCCTACTTCGAGCAGGGGCTCAACCCGTGGGACCACGCCGCCGGCGGGCTGGTCGCCGCCGAGGCCGGGCTGACGGTGGCCGGGCTGGCGGGCGCTCCGGCCGGCTCGCAGATGCTGGTGGCGGCGCCGCCGGCGCTCTTCCCGGCGCTGCACGACCGGCTGGTCGCGCTGGACGCCGCCGGCGGGCCCTGACCCGCCGGCGAAGGTCGCCCCTTACCCCACCGCGTCGGCCGGGCAGGTGCCGGCGGGTAGTTGCGGGTTGCCGCTGCCCGCGATCGCCTGCCGCACTTCGGTCTCGGTGGCGAGCTGCCGGAACCCCGGCCCGATCACCACGTCCACCACGTCGCCCTCCCGGTCGATCTGGAACTGGGAGACCGCGGTGTTGAGGAAGTACGCCTGCAGCACGTGGGCCGCCCCGACCGCCTCCGGGCCGTACCGCAGCACCGCCACGTCGTCCTCGCCCACCTCGCTGTCGGCGGCGTCGTCCCGGTCGAGCACGTCGAAGCCCCGGTTGGCGAAGTTCTCCCCGACCTGGTTGGCCAGGCCGACCTGGTCGGTCCCGTTGTAGACGTTGATGCGGATGTCCCGGGCGTCGCGCAGGGTCAGATCCGCCGGCACGAAGCCCTCCGGGCAGCCTTCCGCCTCCACCGGCAGATCCTCGTCGCGTTCCAGGGCCCGGAAGACCAGCACGACGGCGACGATGATCATCACCGTCACGATGGCAATGGCGCGGACCCGGGCGAAGCTCAACATGATGGCGGTACTCCCGGTAGGCGGTAACCTTCATACGGACAACTTCCGGATGGACAACTCCGCCAGCGGTGGCGCAGACGTGCCACCGGGCCGGTGACGGTGCCCTCCGGTACCCGCCGCCGGATCGTACGCGGTTGTTCATCCGGTCTGATTATGCCGGCAGGTCCCGACAGGCTGATTATGCCGGGAGGCAGCGGTGGGGCGAGTCGCCGACCGGGGCCGTCACCCGATCGGCGATGCGGCGGGTCGGCGGTCGGTCCCCGGGACGGGTGGCATACTCCCGCGAGGACCGGATTCGCCTGGCTGGTACGCAGTGATGCCCGTCACAATCGAGGTGGATCTGGGGGTCCGGGCGTGGATGTGTGCCGGGGGGAAGGTAGGGTACCCCGCTCGGCGGCGCGGGAACGTCCCATCGCGGTCCGGCGTTAGCACAGGGACGCGGTCTCGCCTCCACCGGTAGCACCGGCGGGGCGTGACCTCTACACGAGTACGGGAGAGAGTGAAAAGATCGATGGCCACCGACTACGACGCCCCGCGTCGCGACGACGCGGATCTCGGGGAAGACAGCCTCGAGGAACTCAAGGCGCGGCGGGTCGACACCCAGTCCGCCAGCGTCGATGTAGACGAGGCGGAGGCGGCGGAGAGCTTCGAGCTACCCGGCGC
The DNA here is from genome assembly GCA_035304685.1 of Natronosporangium sp. Taxonomy (GTDB): domain Bacteria; phylum Actinomycetota; class Actinomycetes; order Mycobacteriales; family Micromonosporaceae; genus Natronosporangium. The sequence continues at coordinate 3,518 of DATGPS010000029.1, forward strand.
CGACCTCGCGGAACTCGCGGACGAGGAGATGCCGGTCCGGGTCCTGCCGATGCAGGGTGACGAGTTCCGTTGCTCGCGGTGCTTCCTGGTGCATCACCGCAGCCAACTGGCGAGGGAGCACAACGGCGAGATGATCTGCCGTGAGTGCGCATAGCCGGTCCGGCGGGCTCACCGAGCCCGACCGGCCCGGCGCACCGGGCGGGCCCGCCCGCGCCACCGCGGGGCCGGCGACCCCGGCCCGGGGTCGCCGGCTACCCGTGAGCCGGGCTCGGTCCGGCCGGACTCGAGTGTGACGGGTGCCCGAGCGCGGCCGCGAGCCGCTCCGGGTGCCGGGTACTGATCAACCAGTACGGCGTGGGATCGGCCGGGTCGTCCAGGACCACCTGGACGGCGCCGGGTACCCAGGGACGCTGTATCACGAACGCCAGCGGGTCCGCAGCGGGGCCGAGTAGCTCCCGGCGCCCGGCGGCGTCCAGCGGGATCACGTCGGCGATGTACCGCACCGGCAGCCGGGCGTCGTCCACCACCAGCTCCTCGCCGACCACCGCCACCCGGATCCGCCCCAGCCACCACAGCCCCGCGGCGGCCGCCAGCGCGAATACGACGAACGCGCCCGCCCATCCGCGCGGGCCCAGCACGCCGACGCCGAACGGCGCGGCCAGCCCGGCGGTCACCGCGAGCGTCCCCAGCCACCACCGCCACGGTACGGTGAGGCGCTCCTCATGCGTGGTCGTCACCATCGTGAGGGTAGTTTGCACCCCGGAGAATTTGCACCCCGGAGAAACTGCAGGAGGGCAGGCAGTTGGCCAAGGTTCGGGTGGCGTTGCGCCGGCTGGTGCCGGATCTGCCGTTGCCGTCGTACGCCCACCCCGGCGACGCCGGCGCGGACCTGATGGCCGCGCGGGAGGTGGAGCTGGCGCCCGGGGAGCGAGCACTGGTGCCGACCGGGGTGGCGATCGCGCTGCCGCCGGGCTACGTGGGGCTGGTGCACCCGCGTTCCGGCCTGGCGGCCCGGCTGGGGGTCACGGTGCTCAACGCACCGGGCACGGTGGACGCCGGCTACCGGGGCGAGATCATGGTCATCCTGGTCAACCACGACCGGACCAACTCGGTGAAGATCGCCCGCGGTGACCGGATCGCCCAGCTCGTCATCCAGCGGGTGGAAGAGGCGGAGTTCGAGGAGGTCGAGGAGCTGCCCCCGTCCCGGCGCGGCGCCGGCGGGCACGGGTCCACCGGTGGCCACGCCAGCCTGGAATAGCCACCCTCCCCGGCAACCAGGCTCGGCCTGACCGCCCACGCACTCGACCCGGCATGCCACCCGCGATGAGCGGGCTGGCCTCGAATACCATGCCAGCCTGGTACCGGCGGGCGGGCACCGGCCCGGGCGTGCAAGCCTGGAAGGGAAGGCCCGGCCCGACCCACCGGTGCCGGACGTGACGTGGAACGTCAGCGGTGTAGTGACGTCGCCCGGAGCAGAGCCGCTCGCCGGGCCAGACCAAGGGGGTTCGGCATGTTCTCACGGGGCAGAAGTCCGGGCCGGCATGCCCGGTCTCGGTCCGGTCGCCGGGAGCGGTCCGGCCCGCCCGCGGCCCATTCCGCGTCCGCCGCGCCGGGCGGCGCCTCCGTACCGGAGCCGGCGCCGCCAGCCCCGACCGTGCAGCCTGGCCCGTACGACATCTCCGAAGCGCCCGAGGGAGTGAAGCGCCTGGACCTGGGCAGCCTGCAGATCCCGGCGGTGCCCGGGGTGGAGGTGCGGGTGCAGGCGCGACCGGATGGCGCGGTCGGGCAGGTGTTCCTCGTCCACGGAGATTCGTCGATGCAGCTGGGAGCGTACGCGGCACCCCGCACCGAGCCGATCTGGGACGAGGTACGCGCCGAGATCCGTGAGTCGCTGCGCGACGCGGTGGCGGTGGAGGAGATCGCCGGCCCGTACGGCACCGAGCTGCGCGCCCGGGTACGCGCCGGGGACGCCGTGCGCGACGTGCGGTTCGTCGGGGTGAACGGGCCGCGGTGGCTGGTGCGGGCGGTCTACCAGGGTCCCGCGGCGGTGGACCCCGCGCGGGCCGGGCTGCTGGCGCAGTGCCTCGCCGGCGTGGTGGTGGACCGGGGCAGAGAGGCCCGGCCGGTCCGGGAACCGCTGCCGCTTCGCCTCTCGCCGGAGGTCGCGTCCCGAATGCCGAGGCCGCCGGGAGCGGGCGGCGTCATACCGGCCGGGTGAGCCTGCTTAGGAGCGGTGATGGCGAGTCCGCGCCTCCGGTCGGCCGGACCTTCGCCGGCGCCGGCGTGGCGCCGGTGGATGCGCCGGCTGACCGCGAGCGACCAGCAACTGGAGGCGGAGCAGCTGCGACAGGATGCGACCCGCGCCGGCTGCGCCCTGGCCGGGCAGGTCACGCGCGGGCAGCTGGTGAAGCTGACCGGGCGGCTGCGCACCGTGGCGTACACCCCGGGGTTGGCCCTGCCCACGCTGACGGCGGAGCTCTACGACGGCAGCGGCGTGGTGATGCTGGTGTGGCTGGGCCGCCGACGGATCGGGGGTATCGAGCCGGGCGCGGTGCTTACCGTCCGCGGCCGGGTCGCGCTGCGGGACGAGCAGTTCGCGATCTACAACCCGCACTACGAGCTGCACCCCGGACCGCCGATGGAGTAGTGACCCGGGTGCGGTCGTACGATGGCGGTCACTGGCCGGCACCGCCGGACGGACGGGAGGACGAGTGACCAGCAACCAGCACGGCCCGCGGCCGGCCGAACCGCTGCCCGCCCTGCCCACGCTCGCCGAACAGGTCTCCAGCCAGCTCGGAGGCTGGCGGGGGATGGTCGAGGCGGCGGTGCCGGTCTCGGTCTTCATCGTGGTGAATCTGATCACCAGCCTGAACCCGGCACTGATCGCCTCGGTGGCGGTCGCGGTGGCGATCGCGCTCGCCCGGCTGGCCCAGCGCCGTTCGATCCGGTACGCGGTCAACGGGTTGCTCGGGATCGGCCTGGGCGCGTTGATCGCCTGGCGCTCCGGCGAGGCCCGCGACTTCTATCTACCGGGGATCGTGATCAGCTACGGCTACGCCGCCGGCATGCTGCTGTCGGTGGCGATACGGCACCCGGTGGTGGGGTGGTTGTGGTCGGTGCTGTTCGCCAAGGGCAGCGGTGAGTGGCGCCGGGAGCCGCGGTTGCTGCGCACCTTCACCTGGCTGACGCTGCTGTGGGCGGTGGTCTGGATCGCCAAGGTAAGCGTCCAAGCGTGGCTGTGGGGGGCCGATCAGGAACACCTGCTCGGCGTGGCCCGGTTGGCGCTGGGTACGCCGCCGTACCTGCTGCTGCTCGTGATCACGGTCTGGGTGGTGCGGCGGGTGCAGCGCTCAGCGGTGGTGGAACCGGCCGGCTGAGTTCCGGCCGGCTGAGTTCCGGATCCGGTCGGGGCGCAGGGCCTCCCCGAGCACCACCTCGCGGACCTCGGCCTCCCGCTCCGCGGTGCAGACGAAGATCAGTTCGTCGGCCGCCTCCAGCGTGTCGTCCCCGGTCGGCGCCAGTACCCGCTTGCCGCGCACGATCGCGACCAGCGCGCTGTCGCGCGGCAGCGGCACCTCCCGCACCGGCCGCCCCACGTGCGGCGCGGTCGCCGGTAGCGTGATCTCGACCAGGTTCGCCTCGCCCTGCCGGAAGGTCATCAGCCGGACCAGCTCGCCCACCGTGACCGCCTCCTCTACCAGGGCGGCCATCACCCGGGGCTTGCTGACCGAGACATCCACGCCCCACGCGTCGGTGAAGAGCCACTCGTTCTCGGCCCGGTTGACCCGGGCGACCACCCGCGGCACCGCGAATTCGGTCTTGGCCAGCAGCGAGACCACCAGGTTGACCTTGTCGTCCCCGGTCGCCGCCACGACCACGTCGCAGCGCTGCAGCTGCGCCTGCTGCAGGCTGGCCAGCTCGCAGGCGTCGGCGAGCACCCACTCCGCGTCCGGCACGCGCTCCGGTTGTAGCGCCTGCGGGTACCGCTCGATCAGCATCACCTGGTGGCCGTTGTCGAGCAGCTCCTGCGCGATCGACCGGCCCACGTTGCCGGCTCCGGCGATGGCGACCCGCACGGCTCAGGCCCCCTTCGGCGCCGCACCCGCGACCGCGGCCACGGTATCGGCGATCTCGTCGGTGACCAGAAAGTACACCCGGTCGCCGTCCTGCACCGCGGTGGAGGCGGTGGGCAGCCGGCCGGTACCGAAGCGGACCAGGTACGCCACCCGGGTGCCGGTCGCCTCCTCCAGGCTGCGTAGCGGCCGGCCCACCCAGTCCGGGTGGACCGCCACGTCCAGGATCGCCACCGTGCCGGTCGGGTCCCGCCACAGCTCGGTCGGGCCCTCGGGCAGCAGGTGCCGCAGGATGCGGTCCGCGGTCCAGCGCACGGTGGCTACGGTGGGGATGCCCAGCCGCTCGTAGACCTCCGCCCGCTTGGCGTCGTAGATCCGGGCGGCCACGCGGGGGACGCCGAAGATCTCCCGAGCCAGCCGGGCGGAGATGATGTTGGAGTTGTCGCCGCTGGAGACGGCGGCGAACGCGTCCGCCCGCTCCACCCCGGCGCGCAGTAGCACACCGCGGTCGAAGCCCACTCCGGTGACCGGCTCGCCGCCGAAATTGGGAGGCAGCCGCCGGAACGCGTCCGCGTTCTGGTCGATGACGGCCACGGTATGGCCACGCGAGTCCAGGGTGGCGGCGAGGGTGGCGCCGACCCGACCGCAACCCATGACCACGACGTGCACCGGTTCACCTCACCTGCCCGGCCGGCGGGCGGAATGCCCACGCGTGCGTCGAGCCCGCCGGGACCCGCTTACCCCTTAGTCTTACCCGTTGTGGCTCGCTCCGCGTCACTGCTCAAACGGCTGCTGGTCGGCCGGCCGTTCCGGTCGGACGAGTCCCGCCCCGCCTCGCTGCCGAAGCGGATCGCGCTGCCCATCTTCGGCTCCGACCCGCTCTCCAGCGTCGCATACGCCCCGGGCCAGATCCTGATCGCCCTGTCGGTGGCGGGTGGCGCCGCGTACGCGTACGCCCCGTGGGTGGCGGCCGCGGTGGTGGTGGTGCTGCTGTCGGTGGTCGCCAGCTACCGGCAGATTGTGCGTGCCTACCCCTCCGGCGGTGGCGACTACGAAGTGGCCACCGCCAACCTGGGCGCCCGTACCGCCCTGCTGGTGGCGAGCGCCCTGCTGGTGGACTACATGCTCACGGTCGCGGTCTCGGTCGCCGCCGCGGTGGACCACCTCGGCGCCGTCTCTCCGGCGGTGGTCGCCCACCGGGTGCCGGTCGCGGTGGCCATCATCGTCGCGCTGGTCGGGATCAACCTGCGGGGGGTACGCCAGTCCGGGGTGTTGTTCGCGCTGCCTACCTACGCGTTCCTCGCGGGCATGGCCGCGCTGGTGGGCTGGGGGCTGTTCCGGGTGCTGGGGCGCGGCGAGGAGCTGCGCGCCGAGAGCGCGGACCTGGTGATCACCTCCACCGGGGACGGGCTGACCGGACTCGGACTGGTGTTCCTGCTCGCCCGCGCGTTCGCGTCCGGGTCGGTCGCGCTCACCGGCCTGCAGGCGCTGGCCCACCACGTGCCGGCGTTCCGCCCGCCCCGGGGCCGCAACGCCGCCCGCACGCTGCTCACGGTGGGGCTGATCTCGGCCGGGCTGCTGCTGGCCGTGGTGGCGCTGGCCAGGTTGACCGGGGTGCGCTACGCCGAGCGCCCGCGGGAGCAGATCCAGGGCGCCGCTGGCGACTACGTCCAGCCGCCGGTGACCGCCCAGCTCGCCGAGGTGGTCTTCGACCAGGCGCCGCTGCTGACCTACCTGGTGCTGGTCGCCACCGCGCTGGTGCTGGTGTTCGCCGCCAACACCACCTTCGAGGGCTTCCCCATGCTCGGGGCGGCCCTCGCCTCCCACCGCTACCTGCCGCGGCAGCTGCACACCCGGGGGGACCGGCTGGCGTTCTCCAACGGCATCATGGTGCTCGGCGCCGCGGCGATCGTGCTGGTGGTGGCGTTCCGGGCCGACCCGGTGGCGCTGATCCACCTCTACATCGTCGGGGTCTTCACCGCCTTCACCGCCTCCCAAGTGGGTATGGTGCGGCACTGGAACCGCACGCTGATCACGCAACGTGATCCGGTGGCCCGGCGGCGGGCACACCGTTCCCGGCTGGTCAACGCCTTCGGCGCGGTCCTGACCGCGGTGGTGCTGGGGGTCATCCTGGTCGCCAAGTTCGACCGGGGAGTGTGGCTATCGGTGGTCGCGATCGGCGTGGTGTACCTGCTGATGCGGGGCATCTACCGGCACTACGACCAGGTGACGCGGGAGTTGGCGCCGGTCGACGAGCGGCCGGTGCTGCCCGCCCGCAACCACGCGGTGGTGCTGGTCAGCCGGCTGCACCAGCCGGCCATGCGGGCGTTGGCGTACGCCCAGGCGACCCGCCCCGACACGTTGACCGCGGTGACGGTCAACGTGGACCCGGCCGAGACCCGGCGCCTGGTCGCCGAGTGGGAGGGGCGCGACCTGGCGGTCCCGCTGACCGTGGTGGACTCTCCCTACCGTGAGATCACCCGCCCGGTCATCGACTTCATCCGCTCCATCCGCCGCAGCTCCCCCCGGGACGTGGTCACCGTCTTCATCCCCGAGTACGTCGTGGGCCGGTGGTGGGAGAAGCTGCTGCACAACCAGAGCGCGCTGCGGCTGCGTACCCGCCTGCACAACGAGCCGGGGGTGATGGTGACCAGCGTGCCGTGGCAACTGGCCAGCTCCGGCCGGGATCTGAGCCGCGGGGACCGGATGGTCCGCGCCCGGGGCGGGCGCGACGTGCCCGACTTCGAGCGTGCGCCGCGGCAGTGACCCGGCCGTCTAGCATGTCCACGGCTTTAGCATGTCCACGGCTCGGCCTGCCCGACCTCCCTGACCGCAACCAGAGGACGGTGACCATTTGACCCCGCCGAAGAGTGTGACCGGACGGATCGCTGAGGAGCTGGCGGTGCCGGAGGCGGCGGTGAGCGCCGCGGTGGCGCTGCTGGACGGTGGCGCCACCGTGCCCTTCATCGCCCGGTACCGCAAGGAGGCTACCGGCGGCCTCGACGACGCCCAGCTACGCACGCTCCAGGAGCGCCTGGGTTACCTGCGGGAACTGGACGAACGGCGGGCAGCGGTGATCCAGTCCATCCGTGACCAGGGCAAGCTCGACGACGCGTTGCTCGCCCGGATCATGGCGGCGGACACCAAGGCCCGGCTGGAGGACATCTACCTGCCGTTCAAGCCCAAGCGGCGTACCCGCGCCCAGATCGCGGTGGAGGCGGGCCTGGCGCCGCTGGCCGAGACGCTGCTCGCCGACCCGAGCCGCGACCCGCACGCGACCGCGGCGGCCTACGTGGACCCGGACCGCGGCGTCGCCGACGCCGCCGCCGCCCTGGACGGGGCCCGGGCGATCCTGGTGGAGCGCTTCGCCGAGGACGCCGACCTGGTGGGGGAGCTGCGGGAGCGGATGTGGACGCGCGGCCGGCTGGTGGCCCGGGTGCGGGAGGGGGCCGAAGAGAAGGGTGCGAAGTACTCCGACTACTTCTCCTTCGCCGAGGCGTTCGGCACCCTGCCCTCCCACCGCGTGCTGGCGCTGTTCCGGGGCGAACGGGAAGAGGTGCTCGACCTCACCTTGGAGCCGGAGCCGGTGGAGCCGACCGACTCGCCGGTCACCGGCCCGAACGGTTATGAGCAGGAGATCGCGCGCCGGTTCGGCATCGCCGACCAGGGCCGCCCGGCTGACCGGTGGCTGGCCGACACGGTACGCCTGGCCTGGCGTACCCGGATTCTGGTGCGGCTCTCGGTGGACCTCCGGATGCGGTTGAAGCAGGCGGCCGAGGACGAGGCGGTGCGGATCTTCGCCGCGAACCTGCGGGACCTGTTGCTGGCCGCGCCGGCCGGGGCCCGCCCGACCATGGGGTTGGACCCCGCGTACCGCACCGGGGTCAAAGTGGCCGTGGTGGACGGCACCGGGCGGGTGGTGGACACCGCCACCGTCTACCCGCACCAGCCGCAGCACCGCTGGCAGGAGGCGCTGGCCACCCTGGCAGCCCTGGTCGAACGGCACGGTGTGGAGCTGATCGCGATCGGCAACGGCACCGCGTCCCGGGAGACCGACAAACTCGCGGGGGAGCTGGTGCGGTCGCTGCCGGGCCGGCGACTCACCAAGGTCATGGTCTCCGAGGCGGGCGCCTCGGTCTACTCCGCCTCCGCGTACGCCTCCCGGGAACTGCCCGACCTGGACGTCTCCCTGCGCGGTGCGGTCTCCATCGCGCGCCGGCTGCAGGATCCGCTCGCTGAGCTGGTCAAGATCGATCCGAAGTCGATCGGGGTCGGGCAGTACCAGCACGACGTCTCCGAGGCGAAGCTGTCCCGGTCACTGGACGCGGTGGTGGAGGACTGTGTGAACGCCGTGGGGGTGGACGTGAACACCGCCTCCGCACCGCTGCTGGCCCGGGTCTCCGGCATCAGCCCCGCACTCGCCGAGGGCATCGTGGCCCACCGGGATACCCACGGGCCGTTCCGCTCTCGCCGGGAGTTGACCGGGGTCCCGCGGCTAGGACCCAAGGCGTTCGAGCAGTGCGCGGGGTTCCTCCGGATCACCGGCGGGGAGGACCCGCTGGACGCTTCCGCGGTGCACCCTGAGGCGTACCCGGTGGTCCGCCGGATCGGGGCGGCGACCGGCTGTGCGGTCCGTGACCTGATCGGCAACACCCGGTTGCTGCGTTCGCTGTCCCCCCAGGACTTTGTGGACGAGCGGTTCGGCCTGCCCACCGTCACCGACATCCTCGCCGAACTCGACAAGCCCGGCCGCGACCCCCGGCCGGCGTTTCGCACCGCGGCCTTCGCCGAGGGTGTGGACACGCTCGCCGACCTGCGCCCGGGGATGGTGCTGGAGGGTGTGGTCACCAACGTCGCGGCGTTCGGCGCCTTCGTCGACATCGGAGTCCACCAGGACGGCCTGGTACACGTCTCGGCGATGGCGCGCGGTTACGTCAAGGACCCGCGCGACGTGGTCAAGCCTGGCGACGTGGTGAAGGTCAAGGTGCGTGAGGTGGATCCGGTCCGGTCGCGGATCTCGCTCACCCTGCGCCTCGACGACGAGGTGGGTGGTGACGCTGGGCCGCGCCGTCGAGGTCCGCGCCACCGGCGGGACGCGCCGCCGGACACCGCGCTGGCGGCGGCGCTGCGCCGGGCCGGTCTGACCGGCCGGTGACGAGCCGAGAGTGGCCGGTGGGCGCTGCCGGGTGTCCGGCAGCGCCCCAGGCCTATGGTGCGGTGCCGCTTAGGATGTCGCCGGGGCCGCCGTCGCCGGGCGTGACCGGCCGCGGGCTGCCACCACCAGCAGCATGATCACCGTGGCCGATAGCATCGCGCCGGCGATCACGGCCGCCATCGCCAGCGCCCCGGAGCCGAGTACCCCGACCATCGGGGCGGTGAGCGCGGCGAGGCCGAACTGGACCGCGCCCAGGACCGCTCCGGCGGTGCCGGCCGCCTCGCCGTGCCGGGACATCGCCACCGCCGGCGCGTTCGGCATTACCAGACCCGCGGCCATCAATGCCAGGAACAACGGCACGAGTATCCCGGCGAGCCCGCCGGCGCCGGTGGCGGCGAACCCGACCAGCGCCAGCGCGGCCACCGAGGCCGCCACCAGGGCGGTGACGGCGATCTGCTGCGGAGGGTAGCGCCGCAACAGGCGTACGTTGACCTGGGTAGCGATGATCAGCCCGAGCGCCCCGGCGCCGAAGGCGACCGCGAACTGCTGCTCGGTGAGGCCAAACTGTCCTTGTAGGACGAACGGGGAGCCGGCGACATTGGCGAATATCGCCCCCATCGTCAGCGCCGTGACCAGCACCAGCCCCATGAACGTGCGGTCACGAAGCAGCGCGCCGTAGTAGCGGACGGTGGCGCTGACCCGGGCGGGCCGGCGCCGGGCGACCGGTAGCGTCTCCCGCAGCCCGGCCGCGGCGACCGCCGCCAGCAGGGTCCCGGCGACGGCGAGCGCGACGAACACGCCCCGCCAGTCGGTCCAGTTCAACAGCGCCCCGCCCAGGGTGGGCGCCAGGATCGGCGCCACCCCCATCACCAGCATCAGCCGGGACATCACGCTGGCGAAGGCGCTACCGCTGAACCGGTCCCGTACCACCGCGACCGCCACCACCAGCGCGGCCGCCGCGCCGAATCCCTGCAACGCGCGCAGCACCCCGAGGACGGCGATGTTCGGCGCCAGCGCGCAGAGCACCGAGGCGACCACATGCAGTGCCAGACCGGCGATCAGTGGCCGGCGGCGGCCCACCGCGTCCGAGATCGGGCCTACCAGCAGTTGACCCCCGGCCAGCCCCACCAGCGTGCCGGTGAGGGTGAGCTGCACCGTCGCGGAATTCGTCGTCAGCTCCGTGGTGATCACGGGCAGCGCGGGCAGATACATGTCGATGGTCAGCGGCCCCACCGCGATGAGGGAGCCGAGTAGCAGGATCAGCTTGGCCCGACCGGCCCGGCCGGCTGGGGCGGGTATGGCCGCCGGCGAGGTCGGGCGCGACCTCGCCGGCGTCGAGACCGACGTCGCCGGTAGCGGCCTGGCCTCGGCCGGACTGAGAGTCCTCATCGGATGCCTCCGGGGGAACGGGGTAGCGGGGACGGCGAGGGCCGGCCCGGTAGGACGCTTCAGACAATCGCGCCGCGGGTGTGCGCCATTCCCGCGGTCGCGGCGAAGGTGCGGCAGCTCACGCCCGACCCGGGAGCGGGCGACGCGGCTCCGGGGGTCAGTAGTGGCCTACGCGGCGATAGCCACCCGGTCGACTGGTGGTGGCTACCCGGCGGCGAGACACCGCGGTGTCCCGGCTGGTCTCACTCCTCGGTGTTCACCAGGAACTTGGCGGCGTGCTGGAGGTAGTCCCACAGCACGGTGTCCTGCTCCGGCGGCAACGCCACGGCGTCCAGCGCCCGGCGCATGTGTCGCAGCCACGCATCCCGCTCGGCCGCGCCGATCCGGAACGGCGCGTGCCGCATCCGCAGCCTGGGGTGACCCCGCTGCTGGGAGTAGGTGTTCGGCCCACCCCAGTACTGGATCAGAAACAGGGTCAGGCGCTCCGCGGCCGGGCCCAGATCCTCCTCCGGGTAGAGCGGCCGCAGCAGCGGGTCTTCGGCCACGCCGGTGTAGAACTCGGTGACCAGCTTGCGGAAGGTCGGCTCCCCACCGACGAGGTCGTAGAACGAGCCGGAGTGGGGTAGCGAGCGGGAGATTTGCACGCCCTCCATGGTGCCAGACCCGCCAGCCTTTACCACCTGGGTTATGTAGGCGGCCTGGTGACGTGCGCGGCGCGCGGTGGATCCTGGATCAGGCCGGTGGCCGGCCGTCCCCGGACGGGCGGGCCGGCATCTGCGGCGTCACCTCGCCGCGGGGCCGGGGTGCCGTTGGGGCCGAAGCCGGGTCAGACGCCGGATCCTCGCCCGCGCGCCGTGACCGGTTGGCCGCCAGGGCGTCGACGATCGCGGCCTGGAACACCTCGGGCCGGGGCCAGCGAAGCGCGAGGATCAGGGTGAGCACCACCCCACCCGCGCTCCACACGCCGACCACCACCGGTAGCGGCAGGTCGCCGAGGCCGGCGATCGCACCCACCGCCAGCACCGCGCCCCCCTGGGTGAGCTGCATGCCGGAGTTCATCACGCCGAACGCACGGGCCCGGTAGCCGTGCCGCAGGATCTGCACGAAGATCCCGTTGAGGGTCGGCAGCATGCCGGCGATCGCCAAGCCGGAGATCATCGTCATCGCCACCACCCCGGTGATGCCGGGGCTGAACACGGCCGGGACCAGCGCCAAGGGCGCCGCCACCACGAAGTAGCGCACCAGCCGGCTGCGTACGGTCGGGCGCAGGAGGCGCACCACCAGCATGCCCGCCATCGCGTGGCCCACCGGATTCGCGATCATGATGAGCCCCTGGTAGAGGCCGCGCCGCGCCTCGTTGTCCTGAGCCAGATCCTCGGCCCAGGTGATCGCCAGCCCTTCCGGCACGATCGCGAACAGCATGGAGGCGAAGACCACGACCGCGATCGCGCGCAGGGTCGGAGTGCCGAACACGATCTGGAACCCCTCGCGGGTCTCCCGCAGCAGGTGGCTGCGGTCCTCGGCGCGCATCGCCGGAGCCCAGTCGCGCAGGCCGAACCGGATGATCAGTGCGGTGAGCACGTAGGTACCGCTGTTGATCGCCAGCGCCAGCGTCGGGTCCACGATCGCGATCAGCGCCCCGGCCATGTAGCCGAGCACCTGGGTCGCCTGCCGGCCGGTCTGGTTGATCGCGAGCCCCAGGGTCACCCGCTCGCCCTCCAGCACCAGCGGCAGTACCGCGGACCGGGCGGCGAGGGCCGGGGGCGCCAGCAGCGCCTCGGCGAACAGCAGGACCAGGATCAGCCAGATCGCGCCCGGCACCCGGTCGCCGGAGGTATCGGCCGCCGGCAAGGTGACCGCCAACACCGCGACGCCGCCGAGGATCGCCGCCCGCAAGGCGTCGGAGGTGACCATCACCGCGCGGTAGCGCAGCCGCTCGGCCAGGGTGGCCAGGAACGGCCCGCCCACCACCCACGGCGCGTAGGAGATGGCGAACGTGACCGCGGTCAGCGTCACCGAGTCGGTGACGAAGAAGACCAGGGCCGTCACCGCGGCTTTGGCCATGTGCTCGCCGGCCTCGGCGAGCTGGGTGGCGGCGAAGATCGCCCGGTACTCGCCTACCCGGAATACCTCGGAGAACGTGACGGTGTGTTCCGTGCGGTCCGTGCGGTCGTCGGCCACCCAGAACCTCCGTCTGCTCGCGGCGTGGCAGCCGGCGCCGACGCCTTGTAGCGGGATTCTGCCCGATCGACCGAGAACGCGCCAGTGCTAACAGTTCATGGTGATGCCTGACCCGGTGGATCACACCGTCCTATGGTCGACCGGCAGTCACCCTTGAGGTGTCTGCGGCTCCCGCGGGTATACCCGGGCGGCCAGGATCTGGTCGGCTAATCCGGCTTCGGTGAGCGCCTCGGTCTGGTATCGCCGCAGTGCCCGGGCCACCCGCCACTGGCTTTCGGCGGTGGTCGTCACCAGGGTGCGGTAGACCGCGCCCTCCACGGTGACGTTCTCCACTCCCAGCAGCTCCGGTGGTTCCACCAGGTGCTCGGAGAACTCCGGGTCCTCGGCCAGGCGCTCGGCTCCGCGCCGTAGCGCCTCGGCCGCCTCCTGCACCGGCACGAAGCCGATCGGGATGTCCACCACCACACCGGCCGGGGTATGGCTGCGGTTCGCCACCCGGTGGATCTCCCCGTTCGGCACGTGCCAGATCACGCCCTGCAGGTCACGCAGAGTCGTCACCCGCAGCCCGATCGCGACCACCACCCCGCTGGCCTCACCGAGGTTGACGATGTCGCCCACCCCGTACTGATCTTCCAGCAGGATGAACAGGCCCGCCAGCATGTCCTTGACCAGGCTCTGAGCCCCGAAGCCGAGCGCCACCCCGGCGATGCCCGCCCCGGCGAGCAGGGGCGCCAGGTTGATCCGCAGCTCGCCGAGGATCAGCAGCGCGGCCACGGTGAAGATCACCACCGTGGCCGCGCTGCGCAGGACCGAGCCGATGGCCTCGGCCCGTTGCTGGCGGCGCGCCGGCGTCACGCTGGTGCTCTGCCGCACCGTGCTGCGCAGCTTCTCCGGCAGCGGCTTGAGCAGCACCGGCAGCTTCGGGGTCGCGGCCCGGCGTACCAGCCGGGTGATGGCGCGGCGGGCCAACCAGCGCACGGCCAGCGCCAGGAGCACGATCAGCAGGATGCGCAGCCCGACCAGCGCCAGCTCGCTGGCCTGCGCGAGCCAGCGCTGACCGGTGAGCTCCCACACCCAGCGGCAGGCGGTCTCGTTCAAGCAATCCGGCTCGTTCTGGTTGGACTCCACAGCACCTCCCGGTAGGGCCGCGAGATCCGGAGTCACGACCTCGCCACCGTCAGGACGTCCCGCGGCGCCGCGCGTGGCCGCGCGGCTGCGGTTTGCCAAATCGACACCGTATGGACGTGCGATCCTGGATTCCATCAGGAATCATTGCCTTACGGCTGTCGCCGTCACTGGAGGGATGAGCCACGATGCCTGACATACGACGCCCAGCGAGCTCGGCCGCGTTGATCCTCAACGCCACCTACGAGCCGCTGGGGGTCGTGTCGGTGCGTCGCGCCGCCATCCTGGTCCTGTCCGCCAAGGCGGTCTGCGTCGCGGACGGCGATGGCATCTTACACAGTGCTCGGCACGCCATCCCCGTCCCCTCGGTGGTGCGGCTGACCCGGTTCGTCCGGGTACCCTACCGGGCCCATGTCGGACTCTCCCGCCGGGCCGTGTTCGCGCGTGACGGCGGCCGGTGCGCGTACTGCCGGGCGGCCGCGGAGACCATCGACCACGTCATGCCGCGCAGCCGGGGCGGCCGGCACACCTGGGAGAACGTCGTCGCCGCCTGCGCCCGGTGCAACCACCGCAAGGGCGACCGGACCCCGGCGGAGATGGGCTGGCGGCTGCACACCGTGCCGTCGGTCCCGCGGGGGGCGGCGTGGCGGGTGCTGGGCAACCGGATCCCGGACCCGCGCTGGAACGCCTTCCTCGACCTCGCCGCCTGAGGCGGCTGGCGGCCCGCCCGCCGCACGGCTCGGCGGTCGGCAGGGTGGCCCCGGACCGGTAGGCTGCCGACCATGACATGGCTCGGACGGTTCGTCCCGTTCCTGGCGCTGTTGGCCGCCACGGCCGGATGCGGCCTGCTGGACCGCGGGTCCCCGCAGTCACAATTCGGGGACGAGGCGGACTGGCGCACGCAGGCGCTGGCGATCGAGGGCATCGTCGACTACACCGAGACCGCGCCGGAGCTGCTCGATCCCGAGCACCGGTACGGCCCGATCGCCTACCCGGTGCTACCACCGCCCGGCGGGCCCCACCATCCGGTCTGGCAAAACTGCCAGGGAGACGTCTACGACGCGGAGGTTCCGAACGAGCACGCCGTGCACAGCTTGGAGCACGGCGCGATCTGGATCACCTACCACCCCTCGCTGCCCTCGGACCAGGTGGCGGCGCTCGCCGGCCGGGTGCGCGGCAACGACAAGATGCTGATGAGCCCGTACCCGAGTCTCGACGCGCCGATCTCGCTGCAGGCCTGGGGGTATCAGTTGAAGCTGGACTGGGCCGACGACCCGCGGGTGGACGAGTTCATCCGGCTGCTGCGCATCAACGCCGCGCCGGAGCCGCACGCCTCGTGCTCCGGCGGCGTCTCGATCACCGGCACCACGCCGATGGAGCCCTGACCGGCCGAGGGCTTCTCACGCGGAGCCGGGCTACTCACCGGGGGAGATCGTCACCCCGGTGTCGCCCTCGCCGAAGACCCGCTGGACCCGCTCGCGGGCGTGCGTCGGTACTCCCCGCAGCTCCAGCTGGGCTCCCCGGTCAGCGGCGTAGCCGGCGAAGTCCCGCAACGCCAACAGGCCGGTGAGGTCCAGCCGCCCCAGCCGGCTGAGGTCCACCACCACCCGGGAGGTGTGCTCATGGCGGTCGAGCAATTCGGCGAGGCGGGCGTCGAGCACCGGGGTGGAGGCGAAGTACAGCACCCCTTCCGGACGCAGGTACAGCGTGCCCGCCTGGTGGTCGGCCGTGACGTGGATGCGGGTCTCCCGCCACAGGTGGACCACCAGCGCCAGCCCCACCCCGACCAGCAGCCCCCGCTCCACCTGCGGGGCGGTCGCCAGGGTGACCACCAGGGTGGGCAGCGCGACCAGGAACTGCGCGCGGGAGTACCGCCAGTAGTCCCGGAATCCGGACAGGTCCACCAGCGGGAGCACGGTCGCGATCACCACGCCGGCCAGCACCGCGGTGGGTAGCGACTCCAGCGGTCCGGCCACCGGCAGGACCGCCAGGACGGCGAGGCCGGCGACCGCGCCGCTCCATCGGGTGCGGGCCCCGGCGGCCCGGTTGAGCGCGGAGCGCGAGAACGAGCCGCCGACCGGGTACCCGCCGAAGCAGCCGGCCGCGGCGTTGGCGAGGCCCTGCCCGATGAACTCCCGGTCGGGGTTCCACGGCCGGCGGTCCTCGGCGGCGTACCGGCGCGCGATCGAGGCCGGCTCGGCGAACCCGACCAGCGCGATCAGCACCGCCGGCACCAGCAGCGACGGCACCGACGTCCAGGGCAGCCCCAGCTGCGGTGTGGGCAGGCCGCTGGGCACCGCCCCGATCTGCGGTACGGTCACCAGACCGAGCCGGGTCACCACCAGGGCGGCGCCCATGGCGAGCAGCACCCACGGGAGCCGGGCGGCCCGCGGGTAGCGGAGCCGGACCTGCCTCGCCGTGATCACCACCGCGATGGTGGCCAGCCCGATCACGATCGCCGCGGCGCTCCACCGTTGAGGTTGGGAAAGCGCCGAAGCGGCGACCGCGGGCGGGTTGCCGCCGCGCGGCGCCACGCCCACCAGGCCGGGTATCTGGGCGCAGATGATCAACAGGGCCGCGGCCACGGTGAACCCGGTGACCACCGGCAGGGACATGAAGTACGCCAGGCCACCCCAGCGCAGCAACCCCAGCAGCAGGCGGATCGCGCCCACCATCAGGGCCAGCAGTGCCCCGTGGGCGGCGAAGGTCGCCGAGCCCACCTGCCCGGAGGCGGCCAGCGGCGCGAGCGCGCCGAAGGTCAGCAGGCTGGTGAGCGCCACCGGTCCGGTCTGCAGATAGGGAGAGGAGCCGACCAGCGCCGCGGCGATCGGCGCCACCGCCGCCGCGTACAGGCCGTGCACCGGCGGCAGGCCGGCGAGGCTCGCGTAGGCGAGCGCCTGCGGCACCAGGACCAGCGCCACGCTGATGCCGGCCGCCAGGTCGTCCCAGGTGGGCCGGGTGAGGACCGGGCGCTTGGTCATCTGCACCCACCCGGCCCGCGAGCGCGTCGCCGCAGGAGTGTCAGGGCCGGTACCGGCTGCGGCGGGTCCACCCGTGACCGCAGCGAGTCGCTCGTCGGTGCAGCGTCGGTCAGCACCAGGACTCCCTTCGCCGCTCCCATGATCTCTCACGAGCCTGCGCGGCGGCGCGAGGTTAGCCGTTGAAGCGCTCCCATGACAGAATGTCGTCCATGGTTTCCTCAATGGACCGTCGACCCTGGCAGGCCGTCGCGGGCGTGGCGGCGGTGGGCGTCCTGCTCGCCGCCGGCCTCGCCGGCTGTGGTGATGATGCGGACGGCGGCGAAGACGGTCCGGGCATGACCGTCACCAGCGCCACGATTGAGGAGGGCGGCGAGATCCCGGCCACTCACGCCTGTTCGCCGGGTGATGGTGAGTCACCGCCGTTGGCGTTCGCCGGCATTCCGGCCGAGGCGACCTCGCTGGCCCTGATCATGCGGGACGAGACAGTCCGCTACACCCACTGGATCGTGGTGGACATCCCGGTCACCACCACCGAGGTAGCGGCCGGCACGCCCCCCGAGGGCGGCACGGTCGTGATGGGCTACGACCCGGTCTGCCCCCCCGCCGGCGCCACGCATACGTACGTGTGGACCCTGTACGCGCTGGACGGGCCGGCACCCGACCCCGGTGGCAACCCCGCTTCCCTGGTCTTCTCCCTCCCGGAGGCGGCGATCGCGAGCGGCCAGCTGACCGGCACGTATACCGGGTCGTAGCCGCCGGCGGTGGTCAGCGCTGGACGCGGGCGCTGCCGCCGGCGGCCAGCCGCTCCACCTCCCGCAGCGTCGCCATGGAGGTGTCACCCGGGGTGGTCATGGCCAGCGCACCGTGCGCCGCGCCGTACTCCACCGCGGTGGCGAGGTCACCCTTCTCCATCAGCCCGTAGATCAGGCCGGAGGCGAAGCTGTCGCCGCCGCCCACCCGGTCCATGATCTCCAGCCCGGGACGGTTGGTGGCCTGGACGAAACCGGTCTGCTTGGACCAGGCGATCGCGCCCCAGTCGTTCACCGTGGCGGTGCGCACCGCCCGCAGGGTGGTCGCGACCACCTGGAAGTTGGGGTACGCCTCGGTGGCCTCTTCGATCATCCGTTGGAAACCGGCGACCGGCAGGGTGGTCAGGTCGGCGTCCACCTCCGGTACTTCGAATCCGAGGGCGGCGGTGAAGTCTTCCTCATTGCCGATCATCACGTCGACGTAGGGGGCGAGGCGGCGGTTCACCTCCTGCGCCCGCGCCTGGCCGCCGATCGCCTGCCACAGGCTGGGCCGGTAGTTGAGGTCGTACGAGATCAGCGTGCCGTGCCGCTTCGCCGCGGCCATCGCCTCCTCGACCACGTCCGGGGTGGTCGCCGACAGCCCGGCGAAGATGCCGCCGGTGTGGAACCAGCGCGCCCCCAACGTGCCGAAGATGTGGTCCCAGTCGATGTCTCCGGCGGCGAGCTGGCTGGCGGCGGTGTGGCCGCGGTCGGAGACTCCGATCGCGCCGCGTACCCCGAACCCACGCTCGGTGAAGTTCAGCCCGTTGCGCACGGTGCGGCCCACCCCGTCGTAGGGCACCCAGCGGATCAGCTCGGTGTCCACTCCTCCGGTGAGGATGAAGTCCTCCACCAGCCGGCCCACCTCGTTGTCGGCGAACGCGGTCACCACCGCGGTGCGCAGGCCGAAGCAGCGCCGCAGCCCACGGACCACGTTGTACTCGCCGCCGCCTTCCCAGACCCGGAACTCGCGGGTGGTGCGGATCCGGCCCTCGCCCGGGTCCAGCCGCAGCATCACCTCCCCGAGCGCAATGGCGTCGTAGCGGCTCGCGGCCCGGTCCTTCAACTGCAGCATGCTGTCTACGCTCCCGTCAGCTCGTGGCGGCCAACCTGACCGCCTCGGCGGTCAGGCGGGTGATCTCGTCCCAGTCGCCGGCTTCGATCAGCTTGGCGGCGACCATCCAGCTGCCGCCCACCGCCAGCACGCTCGGCAGCGCGAGGTAGTCGGCGAGCTGGGCGGCGCGGATGCCGCCGGTGGGGACGAACCGCACCCCGGGGAATGGGGCAGCCAGCGCCTTGAGCATCCCCACCCCGCCCAGCGGCTCGGCCGGGAAGAACTTGAGCACCTCTACCCCGGCCGCCACCGCGGTCTGGATCTCGGTGGCGGTGGCCACGCCCGGCAGGGCCGGCACGCCGAGCTCCTGGCACCGGCGCACCACCGCGGGGCTGAAACCGGGGGAGACGATGTAGCGGGCGCCGGCGGCCACCGCTTGGTCCACCTGCTCGGGCCGGACCACGGTCCCGGCTCCCACCAGCAGGCGCTGGTCAGCGGCGATGGCCGCCAGCGCGGCCTGCGCCCCGGCGGTGCGGAAGGTGACCTCCGCGACCCGCAGCCCGCCCGCGACCAGGGCTTCGGCCAGCCGTGGGGCGGCGCCGGCATCCTCGATCACGATCACCGGCACCAGCCGGCTGGCCTCAATCGCCGCAAGCACCTCTGCTGGCTCACCCATGCTTGCGGATCGTATCGTACGGGCCGGGAAAGCGTTTGCCAGGGTCGGTTCCCCGGCGCGCCGGGCACGGGTTCGGTACGCCACCGGGGGAACCGGCGCGGCGAAGTGACCGCGGCGCCCGGTGGAGAATGGGGCCGTGCCCGGGTACCGCCGACAGCTCTACCGCGACGACGCGGTGGTGCTGCGTACCCAGAAGCTGGGGGAGTCCGACCGGATCATCACGCTGCTGACCCGCCGGCACGGCCGGGTGCGGGCGGTCGCCAAGGGGGTGCGCCGGACCACCTCCAAGTTCGGCGCCCGGCTGGAGCCGTTCGGCCACGTGGAGCTCCAGCTCGCCGCGCCCGCCGGGGAGCGGCCCACCCGCTCGCTGCACACGATCTCCCAGGCGGTCGGGATCAACCTGTTCGGCGGCAGGTTCCTGCACGACTACCCGCGGTACACGGCGGCCAGCGCGATCGCCGAGGCGGCCGAGCGACTCACGCCGGAGGAGGGTGAGCCCACCCCGCGGCTGTTCCAGCTCACGCTCGGCGCGCTGCGGGCCCTGGCCGCCCGCGAGCACCTGGCCACCCTGGTGCTCGACGCCTACCTGCTGCGGGCGATGGCCATCGCCGGCTGGGCTCCGGCGCTGGCCGCGTGCGCGGTCTGCGGCACGCCCGGGCGGCATGCGGCGTTCTCCGTGCCGGCCGGCGGCTGCGTCTGTCAAGACTGCCGGCCGCCCGGCGCCGCGCACCCCTCCCCGGCCGCGCTGGAGTTGATGGCCGCGCTCACCACCGGCGACTGGGCGGTCGCGGACGCCATCCCGGCCGGCCCCCGGCGGCAGGCCTCTGGCTTGGTCGCGGCGCACCTGCAGTGGCACCTGGAGCGCGGGCTACGATCCTTGCCGCTGGTGGATCGGGACGAGCGTCCGGCCGGACGAGGGGAGGACCAGTGACCGTACCGCCGTCGCCGCACCCGTCCGGTGCGCGACCGCCGGCGCTGCCGGC
The DNA here is from genome assembly GCA_035304685.1 of Natronosporangium sp. GTDB lineage: Bacteria > Actinomycetota > Actinomycetes > Mycobacteriales > Micromonosporaceae > Natronosporangium. Next base: position 23,923 of record DATGPS010000029.1, read on the forward strand.
GGCGGCGCTACCCCGGCACGTCGCGGTGGTGATGGACGGTAACGGCCGGTGGGCCGCCCGCCGGGGCCTGCCTCGCACCAAGGGCCACGAGCAGGGTGAGTACGCGCTGTTCGACACCATCGAAGGTGCGATCGAGATCGGCATCCCCTACCTCTCCGCGTACGCCTTCTCCACCGAGAACTGGCGCCGGTCGCCGGAGGAGGTGCGGTGGCTGATGGGGTTCAACCGGGATGTCATCCGCCGCCGCCGGGACGAGCTGATCGCGATGGGGGTACGGGTGCTGTGGGCCGGCCGGGCCGGGCGGCTGTGGAAGAGCGTGATCTCGGAGCTGCGGACCGCGGAGGAGATGTCACGCCACAACTCGGTGCTGACCCTGCAGTTCTGCGTCAACTACGGTGGCCAGGCCGAGATCGCCGACGCCGCGGCGGCGATCGCCCGGGAGGTGGCGGCGGGGCGGCTGCGCCCGGACCGGGTCAACGAGCGGACCGTCGCCCGCTACCTCTACCAGCCGGAGATGCCGCCGGTGGACATGTTCCTGCGCCCCTCCGGGGAGCAGCGCACCTCCAACTTCCTGATCTGGCAGTCGGCCTACGCCGAGCACGTCTACCTGGACACGCTCTGGCCGGACTTCGACCGCCGCCACCTGTGGTATGCCTGTGAGCTGTACGCTCGCCGCCACCGCCGGTTCGGGGGCAGGCCGCCCGCGCCGCCCGCCGGCGGGTCCGGGTCGCCCGTCCCCGACGCGCCCGGCGCGAGCCCGGCGGCCCCGGCCCTGGGCCCGGACCCGGCCGCGTCCGGCGAGCCGGCGGGGGAGTAGCCCGCCCCGCCAGCGCCCCACTGACGCAAGAGGGGCGCCCGGCTGACCTAAGAGGGGCGCCCTGCTAACGCAAGAGGGGCGCCCGGTTGATGTGATCCCATCAACCGGGGCGCCCCCTGGGGTACTCGACTTGAACAGGGGCGCCCTGCTAGCCCTAGAGCCCCAGCAGGGGCGCCCTGCTGAAGGCAGGGGCACCCCGGCTCCCGCGCCCCGGCGCGGCCGGGCGCGCGTACTGGTGTGTAGTGCTACTCGGTAGTAACATAGGGGCCACGGCCACGAGCCGATGGCAGGAGGGGTTTGACCGTGACTACTACGCACCGCTCTCCGAACACCGGCGACGCGTCGTCCGCGCCGCGTCCGGCGTCCACCACCGAGACCTTCGAACAGCCCACGCACGGCGACCCGGCGGGGGCGCCGCCCGTCGCCGCCGCGGCCGGCGATGGCCGGGCCGCGGAGGTCAGCGAGCGGCAGGCCCGGCAGGTGGCCGAGGCTGCCCGGGAAGCCGCCTGGCGCAAGCCCAGCTTCGGCAAGGAGCTCTTCGCCGGCCGGTTCCGCCTGGACCTGGTCCACCCGTGGCCGGAGCCGGACCCGGAGGCTGAGGCCCGTTATCAGGAGTTCGCCAAGCGGCTGGAGCGGTTCCTCACCACCGAGGTCGACGGCGCCCAGATCGAACGGGACGCCTGGATCCCGGATGAGGTGTTCACCGGCCTGGCTGAGCTGGGCGCGTTCGGGATGAAGATCGACCCGCGGTTCGGCGGGCTGGGCCTGTCCCACCTGCACTACTGCAAGGCACTCACGCTGGCCGGATCGGCGAACCCGGCGGTGGGCGCGCTGTTGAGCGCGCACCAGTCGATCGGCGTGCCTCAGCCGTTGAAGCTGTTCGGCACCGAGCAGCAGAAGCAGTCGTTCCTGCCCCGGCTGGCCGCCGGCGAGGTGTCGGCGTTCCTGCTCACCGAGCCGGACGTGGGCTCTGACCCGGCCCGGCTACGCGCCACCGCGGAGCCGCTGCCGGACGGCTCCGGCTACCGGCTCAACGGGGTCAAGCTCTGGGCCACCAACGGGACCGTGGCGAGCCTGCTGGTGGTGATGGCGCAGGTGCCGCCGGGCCCCGGCCACAAGGGTGGGATCAGCGCCTTCGTGGTAGACGCGGACACGCCCGGTGTGACCGTCGAGCGGCGTAACGCCTTCCTCGGCCTGCGCGGCCTGGAGAACAGCGTGACCCGGTTCCACGACGTGTTCGTGCCGGCGGAGAACCTGATCGGCGCCGAGGGCCAGGGCCTGAAGATCGCCCTGACTACCCTCAACACCGGCCGGCTGTCGCTGCCGGCGTCCTGCGTGGGGGCCGCCAAGTGGTCGTTGGCGGTGGCCCGCGAGTGGGCCCGGGAGCGGGTCCAGTGGGGCCGGCCGGTCGGCCAGCACGAGGCCATCGCCAAGAAGATCGGGTTCATCGCCGCGAGCGCGTACGGCCTGGAGGCCATGGTGGACCTCAGCTGCGTGCTCGCCGACGACGACCGCAACGACATCCGGATCGAGGCCGCTCTGGCGAAGCTGTACGCCTCGGAGCTGGCCTGGCAGGTCGCGGACGAGCTGGTGCAGATCCGCGGCGGCCGCGGCTACGAGACCGCGGATTCGCTCGCCGCCCGCGGGGAGCGGCCGATCCCGGTCGAGCAGCTGCTGCGGGATCTGCGGATCAACCGGATCTTCGAAGGCTCCACCGAGATCATGCACCTGCTGGTGGCCCGGGAGGCGGTCGACGTGCACCTGTCGGTCGCCGGTGACCTGATCGACCCGGAGGCGGGGGCCGCGCGCAAGGCCCGGGCACTGGCCCGCGCCGCCGGCTTCTACGCCCGCTGGCTGCCCGGCCTCCTGGTCGGCCGGGGTCAGCTCCCGGGCGCGTACCGGCAGTTCGGCCCGCTCGCCCGGCACCTGCGCTGGGTGGAGCGGCGCAGCCGCAAGCTCGCCCGCGCCACCTTCCGTGGCATGGCCCGCTGGCAGGGGAGGATGGAGCGCAAGCAGGCGTACCTCGCCCGGCTGGTGGACATCGGTGCGGAGCTGTACGCGATCACCGCGACCTGCGTACGCGCGCACGCCGAGCGGGACACCCGGCCCGAGGGCCTGGAGCTCGCCGACGCGTTCTGCCGGCAGGCGCGGCTGCGGGTAGACACGCTGTTCCGGGGGCTGCGGCGCAACAGCGACGCCGCGGACGCGGCGCTCGCCCGCCGGGTGCTGGATGACCGGTACCGGTTCCTGGAGGCCGGGATCCTGCCGCCGGCCACCGACGGCGCCTGGGTAGCGGGTTGGGAGCCCGGCCCGGCCACGCTGCCGGACGTGCGCCGCCGCATCCCGCGCTGAGCGCTCGCCTGATCCGTGCCGATCATGACCCTCGGGTCATGATCGGCGCGGATGGGCGTACCAGCTCATGATCAAAGCGCCCGACGACGCGGGCGGCGGCCGCTAGCCGGCCGGGCGGCGCTTCGCGCAGTCCGGGCAGGTGCCGAAGATATCGAAGGTGTGGCTCGGGTCCACGAACCCGTGGGCGGCGGCCACCCGCTCCGCCCAGCTCTCCACCGCCGGCCCCGCCACCTCGACCGCGTGCCCGCACGACCGGCACACCAGGTGGTGGTGGTGGCCTTCGCTGCAGCGCCGGTACAGGTGTTCACCGCCGGGCGGGCGCATCACGTCCACTTCACCGGCGTTCGCCAACCCCTGCAGGGTGCGGTAGACCGTGGTGAGGCCGATCCGCTCGCCCCGCTGGCGCAGCATCGCGTGCAGCTCCTGCGCGGAGTGGAAGCCCTCGACCTCATTGAGCAGGCAGCCGACCGCGGCCCGTTGCCGGGTGTGGCGGGCCGCGCGGTTCGCGGCGGCGGTCATGTCGCGCTCACCGCCGGCGTACCTCTGGGAGTACCCGCGACGGTGCCCGCGGCCGCGGTGCCCGCGCCCGCGGCTGCCGGCGACCGGTGCTCGGTCGCGTGACTGATCGCGTCGCCCACGATGTGGGCGACGTGCTCGTCCACCAGTGAGTAGACGATCTCCCGTCCGCGGCGGGAGCCGCGGACCACGCCGGCCCCCCGCAGTACCCGCAGGTGCTGGCTGACCAGTGGCTGGGGTACCTGCAACGCGTCGACCAGCTCGTGCACGCACCGCTGGCCGCCGGCCAGCTCGGTAACGATCGCGATCCGGACCGGCGCGGCGAGTGCCCGCAGCAGCTCCCCGGCGGCTTCATACGCCTCGTGCTCAGCCACGCGACAACCGTAACCCGGCCCGGCGGTCGGCGGGCGTTACTCGCGCACCACCTCGGTCGGTTCCACCACCACCCCCGCTTCCCCCGGCGCCCAGCGCGGCCGCAGCCGCCGCCAGGCCGCCACGGCGATGCTGGCGGCCACGAAGGCGGCGATCGCCAGCAGCACGATCGTGGCGCCGGGCGCGGTGTCGAACACTCCGGCGACCACGATCCCGGCCCCGGAGACCACCAGCCCGATGCCCATCGCCAGCTGCTGCGTGGTACGGAACCCCCGGGCCAGTAGCTGCGCGGTCGCTACCGGCACCACCATCAGCGCGCTGACCAGCAGCAGGCCGACCGCGCGCATCGCCACCGTGACCGTGACCGCGGTGGTGACCGCGAGCACCAGGTTGAGTGCCCGCACCGGCAGGCCGCTCACCCGGGCGTACTCCTCGTCGTGGCAGACCGCGAACAGCCACGGCCGCAGGCCCAGCGAGACGGCGAGGATGCCGCCGGCGAGCCCGGCCATCAGCCACAGGTCCGCGGTCGTGGTGGTCAGCGGAGAGCCGAACAGGTAGGCGATCAGGTTGGCGTTGGTGTAGCTGGGGGAGAGGTTGACCAGGAAGACGCCGCCCGCGATGCCGCCGTAGAACATCACCGCCAGCGCGATGTCCCCGGTGGTGCGTCCGCGGGCCCGGACCACCTCGATCGCGACCGCGCCGGCGGCCGCCACCAGCATCGCGGTGAGCACCGGTTCGCCGCGGGTGAGCAGCCCGACCGCCACCCCGGTGAGTGCTACGTGACCGATGCCGTCGCCGATCAGGGCCATCCGGCGCTGCACCAGGTAGGTGCCGAGGGCCGGCGCGGCCAGCCCGGTGATCAGCGCACCGAGCAGGGCGTACTGCATGAAGGGGTGGGCGAAGACGCTCATGGCCGTTCCCCCGGGGTCTGCCAGGCGCCGGGAGGGGCCTCCGGGGCCATGCCAGGCGGGCCGGCCGGCGGGTGCGGGTGGAGATGGTCGTCGTGGTCGTCGTGGTCAGTGTGGGCGGCCACCCCGGCCGGGGGCGCCGGGCCGTCGTACACCACCCGGCCCTGGTGCAGCACCACCGCCCGGGCCACCAGCGGCGCGAGCGGGCCCAGCTCGTGCGCCACCAGCAGGACCGCGCCACCATCGCGGGTGAACCGCTCCAGGGTCTTCGCGAACGTCTGCTGGCTGGCGGCGTCCACCCCGGTGGTGGGCTCGTCCAGGACCAGCAGTTCCGGCTCGGTGACGAGCGCCCGGGCGATGAGTACCCGCTGCTGCTGCCCGCCGGAGAGGGCGGCGACCGGCTCGGCGGCCTTGCCGGCCAGGCCCACGGTGGCGATGGCCCGCGCCACCGCGGCCCGGTCGGCGGGGCGCCACAGCGCCAGCGGGCCGCGACCGGCCAACCGCCCGGAGCGGACCACCTCGGCCACGGTCGCCGGTACGCCGCTGCCGGCGCCGACCCGCTGGGGCACGTACCCGATCCGGTGGCGCTGGCGGGACGCCGGGGCGGGGACGCCGAACAGCCGGACGCTGCCGGCGCTTGGCCGCACCAGGCCGAGTACCGCCCGGATCAGGGTCGACTTGCCGGAACCGTTCGCGCCCAGCACGGCGACCACCTCCCCGCGGGCCACCCGGAGGGAGACGCGGTGCAGTACCGGCCGCCCGTCGTAGCCGGCCACCACGTCGTCCACCCGGAGTACCGGGGCACCTTCGCGTGCCTGGTCTGGCGGGAGCGCCGGGCCGGTCATCGGCACCCCAGACCGGTGCGGAGCGCCTGCAGGTTGTCCTCCATCACCGAGAAGTAATCCTCCTCGCTGCCGGGTGGCAGCCCTTCGAGCGGGTCCAGTACGGCGGTGGTGGCGCCCACCTCGCGCGCGATCAGCTCCGCCACGTCCGGGCTGGCCAGGCGCGCGAAGAAGATCGTGGTGGCGCCGGTGGCCCGGGCCTGGCGGATGGCCCGGGAGAGCCGCCGCGGGGTGGGCTCCACCTCGGGGGAGAGGCCGGAGATCGCGATCTGCCGCAGCCCGTACCGCTGCGCCAGGTACCCGAACGCGGCGTGGCTGACCACCATCTCCCGGCGGGAACAGTCGGCGAGCCCGCGGGCGTACCGCTCGTCCAGCGCGGCCAGGTCCGCGCCGAGCCGGTCGGCGCCGGTCCGGTACGCCGCGGCACCGGCGGGGTCCAGCCGGGCCAGTTCGCCGGCGAGCCCGCCGGCCAGGCGCGCCATCCAGTCCGGGTCGAGCCACAGGTGCGGGTCTGCCGGACCGTGGTCGTGGCCGTCACCCTCCAGGTCGAGGTGTTCATGGTCGTGGTCGTCGGGGCCGTCCGGCGCGGCCGGCGGTGGGGCGAGCGGCGCCAGCGTCCGCGCGTCCACCGCATGGGTGGAGCCCGCGACCGCGTCGTCCACGGCCGGCTGGAAGCCGCTGAGGTACAGCACCAGATCCGCCTCGGTCAGGTCGGCGACCTGCGACGGGATGAGCTCCAGGTCGTGCGCTTCCGCGCCGGGCGGCGTCAACCCGGTGACCGTGATCCGGTCCAACCCGACCCGCTCGGTGACGAACTCGAGCGGATAGAAGGCCGCGACCACCCGCAGGCGCCCATCGTCGGGCCGTCCCGGCGCGGCGCAGGCCGCGATCAGCGACAGGGACGACACCACCACCACGAGGCGGGTGACCAGCCGCGCGGCGCGGCGCATCCGCGCATGGGCGGCGACGGGCCGGATCAGCACTCCGCAACGGTTCCCCAAATTGACAATCATTGTCAACTGCGCATAACTGCACGCCTCCACCGCCTGAGCCCGCCCGGCCCGACCGGCATGCCGTACCGTTCTTCGCAGGGGGTTGCCGGCGGGGGAGTCGGCCAGAGGCCTGGTTCCCGGCCGCGCTCTCCGGTGACAGCAACTCCGGTGGCCGGCCGCCGGGGCAGGGGTTTCGGTGGCAGAGTCGTCGGGGCAGGTTGTCAGAGCTACCAGTGGGAGGTCTCCTGTGCTCGCGCTCCATCGGTTCGTGGTCGCGCCGGACCGGGTCGCCGAGTTCACCGAGGCGGCGCACGCGGCGCTCGCTGCGTTCGCCGCGCGACCCGGCTACCGGGGAGGAGAGTTGAGCCGGGCAGTGGACCGGCCCGACCACTGGTGCCTGACTACCCGGTGGGAATCGGTGGGCGTCTACCGCCGCGCGCTCGGCGATACGCGGGTACGCCTCGCCGCCATGCCGTTGTTCGCGTACGCCCTGGACGAGCCCGGCGCGTACGAGGTGCTGGCCCACGCCGAGCCGGGCGGGCAGGTCACCACGATCGCCAGCGACCGGGCCCCGGAGCCGGAGCAGTCGTGAACGAGGCCCGCGAGACCGTGGCGGTCCCGGCCGGTCCGGGGGTGCAGCCACCGTTCGCCGCGGTCCCGATCGAGGGGCGCACCGCGCGCCGGTGGCTCGGCCTGGGCGTGGCCGCGGCGGTACTGGTGATGTGCTGCGGGATCGGTGGAGTGGCCTTCGGCGGGTTGCTGGTGACCATGATCCCCGCCCTGAACGAGCAGGCGCAGCGGACGGTCGGGGACTACCTGGACGCGCTGGCGGCGCAGAACTGGCGCCGCGCCTACGAGCTGCACTGCGACGCCGACCAGCAGGCGGAGTCGCTGGCGGAGTTCACCGACCGGGTCTCCGAGCCGCCGCTGATCACCGACTACGAGCTGGGCAGCCTGGACTACCTGGACGTGCAGTCCGACCGGCTGCACCTGCCAGCGGAGGTCATCTACGCTGACGGCAGCCGAGCGCCCGAGAGCTTCCCGCTGGTGCCGGATCCGCAGACCGGCCGGCTGGAGGTCTGCGAAAACCTCGACTGACCACCGCGTAGGTCGATACCCGCGTGCACCGCCCGCGGGCGCCCCCGTACCCTGGTCATACCCAATCCCACTTCGTCGCGCCGGAGGACCGCCGTGGCCGTAGACCGAGTCGACGCGATCGTCAACCTCGCCAAGCGTCGGGGCTTCGTCTACCCCTCCAGTGAGATCTACGGGGGCACCCGGTCGGCCTGGGACTACGGCCCGCTGGGGGTGGAGCTGAAGGAGAACATCCGCCGCCAGTGGTGGCGCGCGATGGTCCAGGAGCGCGACGACGTTGTGGGGCTGGACAGCGCGGTGGTCCTCAACCGGGAGGTCTGGGTCGCTTCCGGACATGTCGATGCGTTCGTGGACCCGCTCACCGAGTGCCTCTCGTGCCACCGGCGGTTCCGCGCCGACCAGCTCGAGGAGGCGTTCGAAGAGAAGCACGGCCGGGCCCCGGCGGGCCTCACCGAGATCGCCTGCCCGCACTGCGGCAACCGGGGCAACTTCACCGAGCCGCGGATGTTCAACGGCTTGATGAAGACCTTCCTCGGCGCGGTGGATGACGAGGAGGGCATGCACTACCTGCGCCCGGAGACCGCGCAGGGCATCTTCCTCAACTTCCTCAACGTGATGACCTCGTCCCGGCGCCGGCCACCGTTCGGTATCGCCCAGGTGGGCAAGAGCTTCCGCAACGAGATCACGCCGGGCAACTTCATCTTCCGCACCCGCGAGTTCGAGCAGATGGAGATGGAGTTCTTCGTCAAGCCAGGCACCGACGAGGAGTGGCACGAGTACTGGCTGCAGCAGCGCTGGGACTGGTACGTCGATCTCGGCCTCTCCCCGGAGAACCTGCGCTACTACGAGCACCCGGCGGAGAAGCGCTCGCACTACTCCAAGCGGACCGTGGACATCGAGTACCGGTTCCAGTTCGGCGGCTCCGAGTTCGCGGAGCTGGAGGGGATCGCCAACCGGACCGACTTCGACCTCACCACCCACTCCAAGCACTCCGGTGTGGACCTGTCCTATTTCGAGCAGGAGACCGGGCAGCGGTGGGTGCCCTACGTGATCGAGCCCGCCGCCGGCCTCACCCGGGCGGTCCTCGCGTTCCTGCTCGAGGCGTACGACGTGGATGAGGCGCCGAACACCAAGGGCGGGGTGGACAAGCGCACCGTGCTGCGGTTCGATCACCGCCTGGCACCGGTGAAGGTCGCGGTCCTGCCGCTGTCCCGCCATGCCGACCTCTCACCCAAGGCCCGGGACCTCGCCGCCGCGCTCCGCAAGCGGTGGGCGGTCGAGTTCGACGACACGCAGGCGATCGGCCGCCGCTACCGCCGCCAGGACGAGATCGGTACGCCGTACTGCGTGACCATCGACTTCGACACCCTCTCGGACGAGGCGGTGACCGTGCGCGACCGCGACACCATGGCCCAGGAGCGGATCGCGATCGACGCGGTCGAGCGCTACCTGTCCGATCGCCTGCCCCCGTGCTGATCGCCGGCTCGGCCACCCGGGCGGGACTGTTACCGGGTCGTGGGAAATCCGGCACGAAGATCGCGCGGGGAGCCTAGGCTGCCGGGCATGCGGGTAGGGATCGTGGGCGCCACCGGGCAGGTGGGCCAGACCATGCTGCGGGTGCTGGCCGAGCGCCGTTTCCCCGTGGCGGAGCTGCGGCTGTTCGCGTCGGCGCGCTCGGCCGGGCGGCGGTTGCCGTGGCAGGACACCGAGGTGACGGTGGAAGACGCCGCGACCGCCCGGTACGACGGGCTGGAAATCGTGCTGTTCTCCGCGGGCGCGGCCACCTCCCGGCAGCTGGCGCCGCGGGTGGCCGCGGCCGGTCCGGTGGTGATCGACAACTCCTCCGCCTGGCGGGGTGATCCGGAGGTCCCGCTGGTGGTCTCCGAGGTCAATCCGCAGGCGGTGGCGCACCGCCCGAAGGGCATCATCGCCAACCCCAACTGCACCACCATGGCCGCGATGCCGGTGCTGTCGCCGTTGCACCAGGAGGCGGGGTTGGTCGCCATGGTGGTCGCCACCTATCAGGCGGTATCCGGCGCCGGCATGGCGGGCGTGGCCGAGTTGGACGGACAGGTACGCAAGGTCGTCGACCGGGCCAGCCAGCTCACCTTTGACGGGGGCGCGGTGGAGTTCCCCACGCCAGCGGTGTTCGCCGAGCCGATCGCGTACAGCGTGGTGCCGCTGGCCGGCGAGATCTGCGACGACGGCTCCGCCGAGACGGCCGAGGAGCAGAAGCTGCGGGACGAGAGCCGGAAGATCCTCAACATTCCGGAGCTGAAGGTCTCCGGCACCTGCGTGCGCGTGCCCGTGTTCACGGGCCACTCGCTCCAGATCAACGCGCGGTTCGCCCGGCCGCTGACCCCGGCGCGGGCGCGCGCGGTGCTGGCCGAGGCGCCCGGGGTGGCGCTCGCCGAGGTGCCCACCCCGCTGCGTGCCGCCGGGCAGGACCCGACCTACGTGGGCCGCATCCGCGCCGACGAGACGGCGCCGAACGCGCTCGCCCTGTTCTGCGCCGGCGACAACTTGCGCAAGGGCGCCGCGCTCAACGCCGTCCAGATCGCGGAGCTGGTGGCCGCCGAGTAGGCCGGCCGCGACCGGGCACCCGGCGGCCACGCCCGGGCCCCGGCTAGACCGGGACCAGCGTCAGCCCGAGACCTGGTACGTGACCCGGAGGGTGGCCCGCGCCAACGTGCGGAACGCGAGGTTGAAACCGACCGCCGCGGGCGGGACGTCCGGTGTCACCCCGAGCTTGGGCGCGTCCACCGCGTGCACCGCGAAGATGTAGCGGTGCGGCCGGTCTCCCGCGGGCGGGGCCGCCCCGCCGTAGGCCCGCTCGCCGTAGTCGTTGCGGACGTGGAACGCGCCCTCCGGCAGTTCGGCCCCGGTCGCCAGCTCGGTGACCGAGACCGGTAGGTCAACCGCCACCCAGTGCCAGAAACCGCTGCCGGTGGGGGCGTCCGGGTCCAGGCATGTCACCACGAAGCTGCGGGTCTCCGCCGGGAAGCCCGACCACGACAGGTGGGGGGAGAGGTTCTTGCCCCCCACGCTGGTGTGGGCGAACCGAAGATCCATCGGCTGGCCCTCGACGAGGTCGTCGCTGGTGAGCGTGAACGCGGGCACGGCGGGGAGATGATCGTACGGGTCCGGTGGGATAGGGCGTTCAAGGCTCATGTTCCGGATCTTCGCATACCCGGGCGTAGACGCAAGCCAGCGTGGCGCGGCCGCGAGGCGTTTACCACGGCTTTAGCCGGGCACTATCCCGCAGACGAGTTTCCTTGTGATCTCTAGTCACTTGAGCATCGTTAGCCACGTGCGATGGGTGCGGCGCGACCTCCCCGGTCGCGCGGTGCATGTCGGGGGGTGAGCCATGGGCGCGAGGCGGCAGGATCTACCGGCCTTTGACGTCGCGGTTTTGGGGTACGACCGGCGGCAGGTGGACAAGTACGTGGCGGAGTTGACCGACCAGCTGTCCGAGGCCTCCCGGCAGCTCGACGTGGTGGCGGTGCTCTATGCCGAGCTGTGCCAGGCGCAGGTGGAGAACGACCGGCTGCGCCGGCAGAGCGGTCACGACCCGGCCTGGGCCGAACAGCTCAGCACGATCATGGCGGCGGCGGAGCAACTGTGGAGCCAGGCCGCCCGGGACGCGGACGCGGTCCGCGCACAAGCCAGTCCGCCGACCCGGAACCGCCGGAAGATCCGGACCGGACGGTCGCGTACCTGAGCGGGCGGGGCCACGGAGAGTCCCCGGGTGCCTCGTCTAGAGTTGGGTCGATACCGGTTCGGCGCGCCTGTGGGAGGCAGCAGCATGACGAAGTATGTGTACGACTTCGCTGAGGGCAACAAGGACCAGAAGGATCTGCTCGGCGGCAAAGGTGCCAACCTCGCCGAGATGACCAAGCTGGGGTTGCCGGTGCCGCCGGGCTTCACCATTACCACCGAGGCGTGCCGCGCCTATCTGACCACCGGTCAGCCCCCGGCTGGGCTGGCCGACGAGATCAGTGAGCACTTGGCCGGGGTGGAACGGGCGATGGGCAAGCGCCTCGGCGACCGGGACGACCCGCTGCTGGTCTCGGTGCGCTCCGGAGCCAAGTTCTCCATGCCCGGGATGATGGAGACGGTGCTCAACGTCGGCCTCAACGACGAGAGCGTCGCCGGGTTGGCCCGGCAGAGCGGTAACGACCGGTTCGCGTGGGACTCCTACCGTCGGCTGATCCAGATGTTCGGCAAGACCGTCTGCGATGTGCCGGGCGAGCGCTTCGACGAGGCGCTGGACGGCGTCAAGGCGGCCAAGGGCACCACTAACGACCTGGACCTGAACGCCGACGACCTGCGGTCGCTGGTCGACGAGTACAAGAAGATCTTCTCGGAGCACACCGGGCGGGATTTCCCACAGAATCCGCGCGAGCAGCTCGACATGGCCATCCAGGCGGTGTTCGACTCCTGGAACGCCGACCGGGCGGTGCTCTACCGCCGGCAGGAGCGGATCCCCGCCGACCTGGGCACCGCGGTCAACGTGCAGACCATGGTCTTCGGCAACCTCGGGGCCGACTCCGGCACCGGGGTGGCCTTCACCCGCGACCCGGGCACCGGCGAGCCCGGGGTCTACGGCGACTACCTGTCCAATGCCCAGGGCGAGGACGTGGTCGCCGGCATCCGCAACACGGTGCCGCTGCAGGAGCTGGAGCGGCTCGACAAGGCATCGTACGACAAGCTCATGGACATCATGGCCACGCTGGAGCGGCACTACCGCGACCTGTGCGACATCGAGTTCACAGTCGAGCGCGGCAAGCTGTGGATGTTGCAGACCCGGGTCGGCAAGCGGACCGCCGCCGCGGCGTTCATCATCGCCACCCACCTGGTCGACGAGGGTCTGATCGATCTGGACGAAGCGCTGCAGCGGGTCAACGGCGCCCAGCTGGCGCAGCTGATGTTCCCCACCTTCGACCTCTCCACAAACCCGACCCACCTCGCTACCGGGGTGGCCGCCTCGCCCGGCGCGGCGGTGGGTAAGGCGGTCTTCGACTCCCACCGCGCGGCGGAGCTCGCCGCGCAGGGGGAGAAGGTCATCCTGGTTCGCAAGGAGACCAACCCGGACGACCTGCCTGGAATGATCGCGGCGCAGGGGATCCTCACTAGCCGCGGCGGGAAGACCAGCCACGCCGCGGTGGTTGCGCGCGGCATGGGCAAGACCGCGGTCTGCGGCGCGGACGCGTTGGACGTGGACATCCCCGGTCGTCGCTTCACGACCAACGGGCAGACGGTGTCCGAAGGCGACCTGATCTCCATCGACGGCTCCACCGGGAAGGTCTACTTGGGGGAGATCCCGGTGCAGCCCTCCCCGGTGGTGCAGTACTTCGAGGGCACCGTGACCCCCGAGTCCGACCCGCTGGTGGCCGCGGTGCACCGGCTGATCAACCACGCCGACCAGGTCCGGCGGCTCGGCGTGCGTACGAACGCCGACACCGGTGAGGACGCGGCCCGGGCCCGGCGGTTCGGCGCGGAGGGGATCGGGCTGTGCCGCACCGAGCACATGTTCCTCGGCGACCGGCGGGAGCTGGTGGAGCGGCTGATCCTGGCCGAGAACGAAGAGGAGCGCGAGGCCGCGCTGGCTGCCCTGCTGCCGCTGCAGCGTGGCGACTTCGTGGAGATCTTCGAGGCGATGGACGGCCGCCCGGTCACGGTGCGGCTGATCGACCCGCCGCTGCACGAGTTCCTTCCCCCGCTGGAGGAGCTGGCGGTGAAGGTCGCGCTCGCCGAGGAGCGGGGTCAGGATCCGGGCAAGGATAAGATCCTGCTGGCGGCGGTGCAGCGGATGCATGAGCAGAACCCGATGCTGGGTCTGCGCGGGGTCCGGCTCGGCCTGGTGATCCCCGGCCTGTTCACCATGCAGGTGCGCGCCATCGCCGAGGCCGCGGCTGAGCGGATCAAGGCGGGCGGCGACCCGCGGCCGGAGATCATGGTCCCGCTGGTCGGTGCGGTGCAGGAGCTGGAGACCGTGCGGGCGGAGGCCGAGGCGGTGCTGAAGGAAGTGGCCGAATCCTCCGGTGTGGACGTCCCGGCGCTGATCGGCACCATGATCGAGGTTCCTCGGGCGGCCCTGACCGCGGGCCAGATCGCCGAGGCGGCCGAGTTCTTCTCCTTCGGCACCAACGACCTCACCCAGATGGGTTGGGGTTTCTCCCGGGACGACGTGGAGGGGTCGTTCTTCACCCAGTACCTGGAGAAGGGCATCTTCGGCGTCTCGCCGTTTGAATCGATCGACGCCGAGGGGATCGGCCGGATGGTCCGGATCGCGGTGGACGAGGGCCGCGCGGCCCGGCCGGATCTCAAGATCGGTGTCTGCGGTGAGCACGGCGGTGACCCCGAGTCGGTGCACTTCTTCCACCAGGTCGGGCTGGATTACGTGTCCTGCTCGCCGTTCCGGGTGCCGGTCGCTCGGCTGGAGGCCGGCCGCGCCGCCGGGAGCGGCACCGGATCCGACAGCCGGTAACCCGTACCGAGACCGCACGCGCCTGGCGGGTGGGGCGTCACCGTTGGCTGATGCCCCGCCCGCCGGCCGCCTCGCTCCAGGGCTCCGCCCGGTGCGGTCCGTTCCCGGTTACCTACTCCTCGGCGAGGGCGGTGGCCAGCCTGGTGGCGAGCAGTTCGGTCTGCCACTGGCGGGCACCCAACCGGGTTAGCCTCTCCTGGACCGTCTCGGGGGTGATCTCCGCCGGTGGGTCCCACGCGAGCCGCCGGACGTAGTCCGGCGTGACCAGGTTCTCCGGGGGCAGGCGGTGGGTCTCCGCCAGCTCGGTGACGACCGCGCGGCATCGCGCCAGCCGGGCGGCTGCGGCCGGATCCCGCTCGGCCCACCGGTGCGCGGGCGGGGGGCCGTCGTAGCTGGGGGTGGTCGGCAAAGCTTGATCCGGCAGTTCCCGCGCCTCCGCCAGGGCACGCAGCCAGACTCGGGCGAGGCGCCGCACCGACCGGCCAGCGAACCCGGGCAGCAGCATGAGGGAACGCTCGTCCCTGGGGTCCATCTCCGCCGCCGCGATGATCGCCGCGTCCGGTAGCACCCGTCCCGGCGCGGTGTCGCGGCGGGCCGCGACCTCGTCGCGCGCGTACCACAGGGCCCGTACCCGGGCCAGGGCCCGCTGCCCCTTCACCCGATGGATACCGGAGGTGCGCCGCCAGGGGTCGGGCCGGGGCCGGGACGGGGCCCCGGCGGTGGCCGCCAGTGCCGCGAACTCCTGCTCCGCCCAGCGGGTCTTGCCCTGCCGCTCCAGCTCGGCGGCGAGTACCTCCCGCAACGGCACCAACAGCTCCACGTCCAGCGCCGCGTAGGTCAGCCAGGTCTCCGGCAACGGACGTAGCGACCAGTCCGCGGCCGAGTGGTGTTTGTCCAGGGTGTACCCGAGCAGTTGCTCGGTGAGCGAGGCGAGGCCGACCCGCTCGAATCCGGCCAGGCGCGCCGCCAGCTCGGTGTCGAACAGCCGGCGTGGCCGCAACCCCAGCTCCGCCAGGCAGGGCAGGTCCTGGCTCGCCGCGTGCAGCACCCACTCCGCGTCCCGGATAGCCTGGTTGAGCGCGCGCAGATCGCCGAGCGGGAGCGGATCGATCAGGATGGTGCCGGCGCCCTCCCGCCGCAGCTGCACCAGGTACGCCCGTTGGGTGTACCGGTAGCCGGAGGCCCGCTCAGCGTCCACAGCGACCGGTCCGGCGCCGGAGGCGAGCCGGCAGATGCTCTCGGTCAGTGCGTCCGGGGTGTCCACCGGGGCTGGCGTGCCATCACGGGGTGTAGTTAATGGTACGGACACCCACAAACTCTACCGGTCGGGCGAGCGGGTTCCGGCGTGGCCGTCCCGGCGTGGTCGTGACTCGTTTGCGCGCAACCGGTACGGTCGGGAAACCGTACAGGTATGGACGGGAGAGCAACGCGGCGATGAGCACCTACGGCAGCGGGTACGGCGGGGCGGGGCCGGATTCTGTCCCGCCCCCGGGGTCTCCCGCATCGGCCGGGCCGCGCGCGCCCGGTTTCGACCGCCCGCCGCCGGAGAGCCCGACTCCCGCGTACTCCGGCGGGCCGCCGGCCGGCGGTGGGCCGGCGCCGTACCATCCACCCCTGCCCTCCGCGCCGCCGGGCCGGGGCCGGTCCTGGCCCGGGATCCTGGCGCTGGTGCTGGTGGCGCTGCTGCTGCCGGTGCTGGGTGTCCAGACGTGGCAGATCCACCGGCTGGGCGACCGGCTCGCGCAGGCCCACGACGACCTCTCCGAGCAGCTGGCGTACGCGCAGGAGCGGATATCGGCCCTGGAGAGCCGCGCCAGCGAGCTGGAGCGGATCGCGGGGGAGGCGTTCGACCCGGAGGCGATCGCCGAGGCGGTGCTGCCCAGCGTGTTCCGTGTCCGGGCAGGTCAGTTCGGGGGCACCGCGTTCGCGGTGGGGGAACCGACCGCGGACGGTGGCACCAACCTGTTCACCAACTATCACGTGATCGAGAGCGTGTGGGAGCAGGGCGGCCGGGAGGTGTACCTGGAGCGCACCGACCAGCGCTACGAGGCGCGCATCATGGATGTCGACCCCGATGCCGACGTCGCCTGGCTACAGAGCCCCAGCCGGTTCAACGGTTTGATGGTGGCGACCGAGCCGGCCCGATCCGGCCAGCAGATCGTGGCGGTTGGCGCGCCGTTCGGCCTGACCGACACGGTCACGGTCGGGGTGGTGAGCGCCGTGGGACGGGACGACCTGGCGGGCGCCCCCGGCCCCTGGATCCAGTTCGACGCGCCGATCAACCCCGGGAACTCGGGCGGCCCGGTCATCAATGCCGCACACGAGGTCGTGGGTATCGCCACGGCCGGCCGGTTGGAGGCGCAAGGCATCGGCCTGGCCCGGCCGATCGACGTGGCCTGTGCGCGGTTCGAGGTGTGCTGAGCGATCACTCTCGCGCGCAGCGGCTAGAGTGCGCTTATCGGTTCATGCCTTGTGCGACGGCGCTGAGACCGATGAGAGGTTTGTGACGCCGGACCCCGCCGCGCCGGCCCCGACGCGGTCCGCCGCCGACGTGACCTACCACCGACGAGAATATGACGCCGACCAAGGAGCAACGTCGTGTCCCACCCCGAGCAGCCCGCCGGCAACCCGCCGGAGCCGGGCTCCGACCCGTGGCGGCCAACCGGTACTTACGGTAGTGCGTCGGTACCCCCGCCAGCGCAGCCACCGACCCCGCCGCCTGGCCCGCCCGCACCAGCCTCGCCCGCGGCGCCCGCCTCCCCGGCGGCGCCGGCTTCGCCTGCGGCGCCCGCCTCGCCTGCGGCGCCGGCCTCCCCGCCCGCCTCGCCGGCTTCGCCGGCATCGGCATCGGCTTCCCCGCCGCCTCCCGCCGGGGGATCACCGGGTTTTCCGCCGCCGAGCGCGCCACCCGGTGCCGCCTACCCGGCGCCGCTGGAGCCACCCGACCCGGTCGCCCCCAACCAGTCCGGCGGGGTCCACGACCGTCCCACCACGGTGGCCTTCGCGCCCGGGTCCGCCTCGCCGGTCCCGCCGGGGGGCCCGCCGTCCGCACCGTCCAGCCCGACCGGCTTCCCACCCCCGGGCGGGTGGGGGCCTGAGCCGCGCCCACCGGGGCAGGGTGGATCGGGCGCGAAGATCGGCCTGATCGTGGTCTCGGTCGTGGCGGTGCTGCTGATCGTCTTCGGCGGGACGATGACCTACTTCTGGCTCGACACCCGCGACGAACTGGACGCGACCCGGGCCGACTTCACCGCGCAGGTCGAGAACCTAGAGGGCACCATCGCACAACGTGATGGCCAGATCACGGACCTGCAGACCCAGCTGGACACCGCCCGGGACGATCTGCAGGATCTCCAGACCCAGTTGGAGGGGTCCCAGAATGAGGTGGAGTTCCTGGAAGAGGCGAACGAGGCGATCTCGCTCTGCCTCGATCTGATCAACGAGTGGCTGTTCCTGATCGCCGACGACGACATCGACGGCGCCAACGACCTCTTCGACGAGGAGCTGGAACCCGCCTGCGACCGGGCGGAGCAGTACCGCTGAGCGGCGCTGGGCCGGCGCCGCCGGCGCCGGCCCGGGCGTTCAGCCGCTGAAGCGCCGCTCCGGTAGCGCGCTCACACCGGGTGGCGGTAGCCCGGCGGTCGAGGCCAGCAGGCCGCACCAGGCCAGCGCGTGCGCCTCCAGATCCGGTACGCCGGACCGGTCCATCGGTGACCAGGAGGCGCGGATCTCCACATCGGCGGCCGGAGGCGGCCCGGCCAGGTCACCGAACCTGGTCGACGTGGTCTGGGTGACGGTGCCGGCCAGCGCGGTGAAGCCGGCACCGTGGGCCGCCAGCGCGTCGGTGAGCCAACTCCAACCGACCTCCGGCAGCAACGGGTCCGTGGCGAGCTCGGGCTCCAACTCTGCGGTCACGTAGGTCACCAGACGAAGGTCACCGCCCCACGGTTCCGGCTCGGCCGGGTCGTACAGCAGGATCAGCCGGCCGTTGGCGACCTCCTCCTGGCTGGTCCGGCGCGGGTCGCCGTGGATCACCCCGCTCAACGCGTACGCGTGCGGGGCGAGCCGCTGCGGGGCGGGCACCTCGGCCAGCTCGATCTCCCGCCGCGGCCGCAACGCGCGCAGCTGCCTCACCGCCCGCGCAAAGCGGTCGGGGACCGCTGGTGTGACGGTCGGAGTCGCCCCGGCATCGGCGCGAGGGTCGCGGGAGCCGGTGCGAAGGCGGCCGGACGAGGTCATGGTTCGAGCCTAGGGCGCGCCACCCTGTGGCCGGGTCAGCGGCGCGCTACCGTGTCTATGGCCGAATCGCCGTTGACCGAACGTTGGATGGCCGCATGCCCTCGCGTACCTCCCTCGTGATCGGATGGTTGGTCCTCTTCGGGGCCTCGTTCGCCCTGTTCCTGGTGGTCGCGCTGCTCGCCTGGTGGGGGCGCCGGCCCGGCCGCCGGCATCGCCGGCGACACGACCGCGAGCGCGAGGAGTGGGCGGCGCACGCGGCCGTGGTGGCGGAACGCTCCACCCAGGCCGCCGCCCGGGCCGCCGCTGCGCGCGAGCGGGCCGCAGGGGCGGAGCGGGAGCGCGCCGAGGCGTGGCGGGTCTTGGAGGAGGCGCACCACGCGTACCAGGCCGCGCAGGCCGCCTACCAGGAGGCGGCCCGGTCCCGGCCGGCGGACCTGGACCCGGCCGGCCAGCGGGTGGTGGCGACCGCCGCCCTGGCCGCGTACCGCCGGGGCGACCTCTCCCAGGAAGAGCTGTTGCGGGTGTGGCGCTGGGGCAGCGGCTGGGACCCGCGGCTGGAGGAGCACGAACGTGCCGTGCGGCAGACCCGGGCGGCACAGCGCGAGGCGCACCTGCGCTACCTCGCGGCCGCGAACGCCGAGCGCTCGGCCGGACAACAGGCCGATCTGGCCGAGGCGGAGGCGCGGGTGCTGGCCGAGGAGGCGGCCTACGCCGCTGCACAGGCCGGGACAGCCCCTGAACCCGCCTGAGCAGCACATGGCAGGATGGCGGTGATGACCACCGCCACGCCTGCCGAATCTGCACTGGTACGCGCCTGCTGGCGCAAGCCGGTGCCGCACCGGCCGGTGTGGTTCATGCGCCAGGCCGGCCGGTCGCTGCCGGAGTACCGGCGCGTCCGGCAAGGGCTGGACATGCTGGAGTCCTGCCGCCGCCCGGAGCTGGTCTGCGAGATCACCCTGCAACCGGTACGCCGGCTGGGGGTGGATGCGGCGATCCTGTTCAGCGACATCGTGGTGCCGCTCGCCGCTGCCGGGATCGACGTGGACATCGTGGCCGGTACCGGACCGGTGGTGGCCGAGCCGGTCCGCGGCGCCGCCGACGTGGCCCGGCTGAGCACCGACCCCGACCTCTCGTTCGTGGCCGAGGCGGTACGGCTGATCGTCGCCGAGCTGGGACCCACCCCGTTGATCGGGTTCGCCGGTGCGCCGTTCACGCTCGCCAGCTACCTGGTGGAGGGCGGCCCGTCCCGGAACCACGCGGCGACCAAGGCGCTGATGTATCGCGACCCCGACACCTGGCACACGCTCTGCGCCCGGCTGGCCGACCTGACCGTGACCTTCCTGCGGGTCCAGATCGACGCGGGCGCGTCGGTGGTGCAGCTCTTCGACTCCTGGGCCGGTGCGCTCTCCGAGGTGGACTACCGCCGGTATGTGCTGCCGCACTCCGCCCGAGTGCTGGGTGAGCTGGCCGATTCCGGAGTCCCGCGGATCCACTTCGGGGTCGGCACCGGGTCGCTGCTGACGGTCATGGGTGAGGCCGGCGCCGACGTGGTGGGGGTGGACTGGCGGGTTCCGCTGGATGTGGCCGCGACCCGGGTCGGTCCCCGGGCGGTGCAGGGTAATCTGGACCCGTGCCTCCTACTCGCCCCCTGGGAGGTGGCGGCCGACCAGGTGCGCCGGGTGCTCGCCGAGGGCGAGGCCGCTGCCGGCCACGTCTTCAACCTCGGCCACGGCGTCCTCCCGCAGACCGACCCGGACATGCTGCGCCGGGTCGTCGACCTGGTCCACGCCACCCCGCCACCCCGTTGACCATGGCACCGGTTGGTTCACTCCGGGTCCTGGCCCGGATAGCCCGGTGGGCGGTGCCGTGGTGAGGGTGGCCGTGGTCGGCGGCGGCGTGGCCGGGTTGGCCGCAGCGCACCGGCTGCGGGAGCTGCTCGGGCCGGCCGCCCAGATCACTGTGTACGATCAAGCCACTGAGCTCGGCGGCAAGTTGCGCACCGGCAGCCTCGCCGGCCTGGTGGCCGAACGGGGCGCCGAGTCGTTTCTGGTCCGCTCGCCCGGCGGGGACTCGGCCGCGGTGGCGCTGGCCCGCCGGGTCGGGCTCGGCCACGACCTGGTCCACCCGCGGCCGCTGCCGGCCGGGCTGTGGTGCGGCGGTGAGCTCCGTCCGCTGCCCGCCGGCACGCTGCTCGGCGTACCGGGCGACTTCTCCCGCCTGGCCGGGGTGGCGCGACCGGCCGGCGACGACCGTGACACCGGCCGGCCGGTGCTGGGGCCGGGCGAGGACCCCACCGTCGGCGACCTGGTCCGCCGCCGGTTCGGCGACGAGGTGGCCGACCGGCTGGTCGACCCGATGCTGGGCGGGGTGTACGCCGGCCGGGCCGACTCACTATCCCTGAGCGCCACCATGCCCGGCTTGGCCGCTGCCTGCCGCACCCACACCACCCTGGCCGCCGCGGTCCGGGCGGCGCTGGCGGCCGCGCCGCGGCCGGCCGGGACGCCGGTCTTCGCCACCCTGCGCGGGGGGTTGGGCCGGCTGGTCGCGGCGGTGTCGGCCGCCAGCGGAGCCGAGCTGCGCACCGGCCGCCCGGTGCGGCAACTGACCAGCACTGGCGCGGGCTGGCGGCTGCTGGTGGGCTCCACCCGCGACGCCGAGCCGGTGGCGGCCGACGCGGTCGTGCTGGCCGTGCCCGCCCGGCCCGCCGGGCGACTCTTGCGCGGGGTCGACCCGGCGGCCGCGGAGGCGGTGGGCCGGCTGGACTATGCCAGCGTGGCCCTGGTGACCATGGCGCTGCCGCCCGCGACCCCGTTGCCGGAGCTGTCCGGGTTCCTGGTGCCGGCGACCGAGGGCACCCTGGTCAAAGCCGCCACCTTCTTGACCCGCAAGTGGGCCCACCTGGGCGCGCCGGACGGGCCGGTGCTGGTACGCGCCTCGGTCGGCCGGTACGGCGAGACCGGGCCGCTGCGCCAGACCGACGCCGATCTGGGCCGGCGGGTACACGCCGAGCTGGCCCGGATGGTGGGCGGGCTGCCGGCCCCGCTCAGCACCCACGTGCAGCGGTGGGGCGGGGCCCTGCCGCAGTACCCGCCCGGCCACCTGGACCGGGTCGCGGCCGCCCGGACCGCGCTGCCGGGCACCTTGGGGCTGGCCGGAGCCGCCTACGACGGGGTCGGGATCCCGGCCTGCGTCACTTCCGGCCAGGCCGCCGCCGCACAGGTCACCGCCGCTCTGGAAGAATCGAAGACATGACCGAGCAGACCAACGCCGCCCGGCTGCGGGAACTGAACGACACCATCCGCTACACCATGTGGTCGGTGTTCCAGGCCGTGCAGCCGCTGCCGGCGGCCCGGGAGGAGCTGACCAGCGAGAGCGAGGAGCTGCTGGCCGGGCTGGCGGACAAGGGCGTGGTGGTGCGCGGCACCTACGACGTGACCGGCCTGCGCGCCGACGCCGATCTGATGGTCTGGTGGCACGCCGGCTCCGCCGAGGCGCTGCAGGACGCCTACGGGCTGCTCCGCCGCACCCGGCTCGGGGCCCATCTGCGGCCGGTCTGGTCGCAGCTCGCCCTGCACCGCCCGGCCGAGTTCAACAAGGCCCACATCCCGGCGTTTCTGGCCGGGGAGCCGCCGCGGGCGTACCTGTGCGTCTACCCGTTCGTCCGGTCCTACGAGTGGTATCTGCTGCCCGACGACGAGCGCCGCGCGATGCTGGCCGAGCACGGCAAGATGGCGCGGGACTACCCGGACGTGCGCGCCAACACGGTCGCCTCGTTCGCGCTGGGCGACTACGAGTGGATGCTCGCGTTCGAGGCCGACGAGCTGCACCGGATCGTGGACCTGATGCGCCACCTGCGCGGCGCCACCGCTCGCCGGCACGTCCGCGAGGAGGTGCCGTTCTTCACCGGGCGGCGCCGCCCGCTGGCGGAGATCATCAGCGTCCTGCCCTAGGTCCTCCGGCCGTCTGTCACCTCCGCGTGCGCGGAGGCCGTCGCTCGCGGGTGGGCTTGCCGGGCCGGTTGCGCTCGTCGCTGTGCCTGAGTTGCTGCTCGGTTCCTTTCCCGGCGATCGTCGCTGACTGGGACTACGGCTCTGCCTGAGCGGTCGTGCACGCCGGCTGCTGCACGACCGCTCGGGCAGACCCCCAGCCGCTCGGGCAGATCCAGAGCGCCGGGCCGACATCCACGGGTGACCTGAGTGAGCTCGCCGGACACTAGCCGTACTTGCGGGGTGATGCGGCGTATCGCGAGAATGGCCGCAATGGACACCTGCAGCCCGAGCGGACTGGTTGGTTGATGAGCGACACTCCTGACGGCGCGGGGTCGCCGGAAGCGCCGGCGCCCCGAG
>DATGPS010000030.1:0-16967 GCA_035304685.1 Natronosporangium sp.
GAGCAGCGGGTGGAGTTCCGGGAGCTGTTGCGAGAGGTCGGTGTGGACGCCTGCGTGCTGGTCAGCACCCACCTGGTCGAGGACGTCGCCGCGGCGTGCTCGTACGTGACCCTGCTGGACCGCGGCCGGGCGGTCTTCCACGGTACGCCGGACGAGCTGGTGGCGGCCGGCGAAGGGACCTCCGGCGGCGATGCCCCGATCGAGCGTGGGTACACCGCGATCCTGCGGGCCGCGAGAGGGGAGGCCGCGCGGGCATGAGCGGAGTACTGCGTACCGAACTGCGGCGCGGCACCGCCCCGGTGGCCGCGGTGGCGACCCTGGTGCTCGGCGCCCTGCTGTTGCACGCCGAGGCGTCCCAGTGGGGCGGGCGGTGGATGGCGTTCGCCACCGCGGTGCGGTTCAGCACCCTGGTCCTGGCGCCGGTCGCGGTCGCCCTCGGCGTCTGGCAGGGCGGGCGGGAGCGGCGGCGCCGCCTCGGTGAGCTGCTCGCCTCGACCCCGCGCCCTCGGTGGCAGCCGTTGGTGGTGGCCTGGGCCAGCCTGACGCTCGGCTGCTGGCTGGGCCTGCTGGTCGTGGTAGCGGCCGGGGCGGTGCTCGTGGCGCCGGTGGCCACCTACGCCGGCGGCGGCTGGTGGTGGCTGCTGGCGGTGGCGCTGGTGGCCTTGGCCGCCGCGACCGCGGGCGGGCTCGCGCTGGGCCGGGTGGCCCCGTTCTGGGTGGCCGCACCGGTCGCGATGATCGGGCTGTACGCGTTGCAGGTGTACGCGCACGACACCTTCGGACCGCGTGGCCTACGGTGGCTGGTCCCGATCCTCGCGGTGTACGACGCGTGGGGTCATCACCTCAGCGGGTGGATCCACCTGCGGCAGGCCATCTGGTTCGGCGGCGTGGCCGCGGCCGCACTGGTGCTGACCGCGGCCCGCCGCCGGTGGCTGGCCATCCTGCCGGCCGCGGTGGCGGTGGTGGGGGCGGCTCCCTTCCTCAGTGGAGCCCCGGGCCACGGCTGGCAGCCGGACCCGGTCGCAACCGAACTGGTCTGCACCGAGGACGAACCCCAGGTGTGCCTGCCCCGGGACGAGGCGTTCCTGCTCGACCAGGTCACACCGGCGGCCCGGGAGGCGCTGAGGCGGTTCGAGGGGGTTCCGGGCGGCCCCACCCGGGCGCTCGGGTCGACGTTCGCGCCGCTACCCGGAGCCGAGCCGTACCTGGACATCCGGATCGCCGGCCGGGTCACGATCACCGGTGAGTTGTCCCCTGACGCGCAGTGGCCGTTCGTGCACTGGTGGCCCGACCTGGTGTGCGATTCGCCGGATGCGTACGACCGGTACCTGTGGCTGCTGGACGCAGCGGCGCACTGGGCCAGCGAGGAGCCGGCCGCCGAGTGGTGGGTGCCGGAGATGCGCGACGAGTACGCCGCGTTGCTGGCGATGCCCCTCGCGGAGCAGAAGGCATGGATCGGGGAGCTCATCGCGGCGGCCGGTGACTGCGACCGGGCGGCGCTGGACCAGCTCGCGGAGCGGTTGCGGTGACCGGCGGGCGTCGCCGCCCCGGCCGGGGCCGGTTCCTCCGGCTGCATCTGCGGGCGCGACACACACTGCTGGTCGGGGCCGGGGTTGTGGCCACGGCGCTGCTCGCGTGGGTGGCGGCCGACTGGCTGGTCTCCCGGCCGAACTCCCCGGCCGCGACAGAGCGGTGGCCGGTGGCCGCGGTGGCACCGGTGCTCGGCGCGGTGCTGGTCTCGGTCGGGTTCGCCGGGACGGACGAGGAGCTGGAGCGGGCCGCGGCGGTGCGCTGGCGCCTGATCCGCTTGTGCCACCTCGCGCTCGCCACCCTCGTGGTCGCGGTGGCGCTCGCGCTCACCGGATTGTGGGCACCACGCACGTACGGCGCGTTCGAGCTGGTCCGCAACACGGTCGCGGCGGTCGGCGCGGTCGCGCTGGCCACGGCGGTACTCGGGGCCCGGCTGGCGTGGGTACCGGTCGCGCCGTACCCGCTGGTCATCATGGTCGTCGGACCGCTGCGCCCAGAGATGGCGTGGTTGAGCTGGCCGGTCCAGCCGTGGGAGGGCCGGCCACTGGCGGTGTGGTCCGCCGTTGTCCTGCTGGTCCTCGGAGGCGGGGCGTACACCTGGCGCGGTGCCCGACCGGTGCGTTCCGCCGGGTGGTAGCCAGCCCGGGTATGCTCAGTCGGTCAACGCGGGGATGATCAGCGCCAGCAGGACCGCCACCAGCGCGCCGACGCCGCCGACCAGACCCGCGATCAGCCCCGCCTTCGCCTGCCAGCCGGCGCGTTGGGTCCAGCCCAGCGCGCGGGCCGCGTCGGTGATCAACCGGCGGCCTACCTCGGAAGAGAAGGTGTCCTGGTCGACCACGCCGAGCCGCCCGTCGTCCCGCTTGCCGATGGTCACGGTCTTGCTCTTGTGCCAGACCCGGCCGTGGTCCACTTTGATGCTGCGTCCCAGCACCACCCCGCCGACCGACGTCCACTGCACCTCGCGCAGGACGTCGGTGATCGTGAGCCTCCGGTTCGGTGGGTCCAACGACACCCGGTGGGTGAGCACCCGCTTGACCCGGCGCTGGAGCAGTAGGGACGACCACTGCGGCACCCGTAGGTCGATCGAGACCTCGAAACCGTCCGCTGTGGGGGTCGCTGTGTAATGTCCGTTCGCCGCCGCGGCCTGCACCCGGGTGTACAACTCCAGGGCCGGCCCCGACAGATGCTGACTACTCATTGCTGCCCCTCTCTGCGTCGGGAGCTACCGTTCGTCCGGTCTTGACCGATCGTGCCACCCGGTGGCAGCATCCGCCGGGTACCCGACATCCGGTTTCTCCCTCTTCGGGGCGGGTAGGTGAACCCGCGACCGGAGCCAGACCGAGGGGAGGGTGGCGATGACCGAGCTGCTTGCCACGTCCCCGCTATCCAGGTCGCTACCGGTGAGGAGCCGGCGGGTCGCGAGGCGTACGATCGTTCGAGCCGTCCGGCAGGCGATCTGCCGCGCCCGGAATAGTGATGCACCCGGCCTGGTTGAGGTTACATGCAAACGCATGTAATCGCGGTAAACCCCAGGTCGGGAAGGAAACGGTATGCAGTTCGGTGTCTTTTCGGTGAGCGACATCACCCGGGACCCGGTCTCCGGCTACACGCCGAGCGAAGCGGAGCGGATCGACGCGGTCGTCGCCATCGCGCAGAAGGCGGAGGAGGTCGGGCTCGACGTCTTCGCGATCGGGGAGCACCACAACCCGCCGTTCTTCTCCTCCTCGCCCACGACGCTGCTGGCGTACATCGCGGCCACCACCAGCCGGCTGATCCTCTCCACCGCCACCACGCTGATCACCACCAACGACCCGGTGCGCATCGCCGAGGAGTACGCCCTGCTGCAGCACCTGGCCAAGGGACGGGTGGACCTGATGCTGGGCCGCGGCAACACCGCGCCGGTCTACCCGTGGTTCGGCCAGGACATCCGCCAGGGGCTCGCGCTGGCGCTGGAGAACTACAACCTGTTGCACCGGCTGTGGCGCGAGGACGTGGTCGACTGGGAGGGCAAGTTCCGCACCCCGCTGCAGGGCTTCACCTCGACCCCACGGCCGCTGGACGACGTCCCGCCGTTCGTGTGGCACGGGTCCATCCGTACGCCGGAGATCGCCGAGCAGGCGGCGTACTACGGCAACGGGTTCTTCGCCAACCACATCTTCTGGCCGAAGGAGCACTTCATGCGCCTGATCCGGTTCTACCGGCAGCGCTTCGCCCACTACGGCCACGGCACTGAGAAGCAGGCGATCGTGGGACTGGGCGGCCAGGCGTACATCGCGAAGCGTTCCCAGGACGCGTGGCGGGAGTTCCGCCCGTACTTCAACGAGGCGCCGGTGTACGGGCACGGCCCGTCGCTCGAAGACTTCGTCGCCCAGACCCCGCTGTCGGTCGGCAGCCCGCAGGAGGTCATCGACAAGACCCTGACCTTCCGGGAGCACTTCGGCGACTACCAGCGCCAGCTCTTCCTCATCGACCACGCCGGGCTGCCCCTGCCGAAGGTGCTGGAGCAGCTGGAGTTGCTCGGCGGGGAGGTGGTGCCGGTGCTGCGGAAGGAGATGGCCGCCCGCCGGGACCCGGAGGCGCCGCCCGCTCCGACCCACGAACGCCTGGTACGCGCCAAGTACGGCGACCGGCCGCCGCGCCAGCCGCGCCCGAACCCGAACCGCGGCGACAACGTGACCGGTGGCTCGCCGTACCAGGACAGCGACCCCGCGGTCCGCGCGATCTACCCGAGGCCGTGATGGACGGCGGCGCCCGGCTGGCCAATCATGCCTGGGAGGCGTTGCTGCGGGCGCACGCGGCGCTGATGAAGGAGTTCGCGGCCGAGGAGATCTGGCGCGACCTCTCCATGCGGGAGTACGACGTGCTGTATACGTTGTCGAAATGCCCCAAGCCGATCCGGCTGGGGGAGCTGCACCGGCACGTGCTGCTGAGCCAGCCGGCCCTGTCGCGGATGGTCGACCGGCTGGTGGCCCGCGGCCTGGTGCGGCGGGCGCCCGACCCGGGCGACGGGCGCGGAGTGCTGCTGTCGCTGACCGAGGCCGGCCAGGCCCAGCAGCGCCGGATCGGGCGGCTCCACGCCCGCAGCGTGGCCGAGGCCATGACCCGCTCGCTCACCCCAGACCAGCTCACGCAGCTGGAGTCGCTCTGCGCCCGGCTGGCGGATCGCCCCGCCACGCCGGAAGCCCTTACCAACCGGGAGGACCACGGACTATGACCACCGACCACGCCAAGCCGCCGTTTCTCCTGGCGGTGGTGAGTGCCGGGGCCGGTGACCCCTCGTCGACCAGGTTGCTCGCCGACCGTGCCGCCGGCCGGGTGGCCGCCCTGGCCGGTGAACGCGGACGGGCGGTCACCACCCGGGTCATCGACCTGCGGACGCTCGCCGGCGAGATCACCACGGCGCTCACCTCGCGGCTGACCGGTCCGGGGCTGACCGAGGCGGCCACCACCCTCGCCGACGCCGACGGCGTGATCGCCGCCGCCCCGGTTTACAAGGCCGGACCCAGCGGCCTGTTCACGTCCTTCTTCCACGTGCTCGACGACGACCTGCTGATCGGTAAGCCGGTGATCCTGGCGGCCACGGCCGGCACCGCCCGGCACGCCCTGGTCGTGGATGAGCAGATGCGCTCCCTCTTCGCCTACCTGCGCGCGCTGCCGGTGCCGACCTCGCTCTTCGCCGCCTCCGAGGACTGGAACGACCCGGATCTGCGTACCCGCACCGACCGCGCCGCGGTGGAGCTGGTCCTGTTGATGGAGAGCGAGTTTGCCCGCCAGGTCAAGGACGTCTCCTGGCGCCGCTACCAGCACGAGTTCGGCAGCGCCGCGGGCCGGGAGTACGGTGTGGACCTCGACTCCGACCTGATGAAGCTCGCCGCTGGCGGGTCTCTCAGCCCCGGTGACGCGGCGCCCCGCGGGTGAGCGGGCGGTCCTGGACGGCCGGCCGCCGATACCTGGCGGACGCGCGTTTTGGACGGGGGCGGCGGGGTAATCGGTCGCCATGACCGTGGTGACCAGGACGCTCGAGCGGGCAGAGGACCTCACCCAACTGGATGCGCCGGCCGACGCGCTGCAGCGCGGGCTGCGGGGCGTGTTACCGGACCGGTCACCGGTCGTCGCGCCGTTGGGCGGATCATGGATCGGGCATCCGCTGCATCCCGCGCTGGTGGTGGCGCCGTTCGGCTCCTGGCTGTCGGCGAGCGTGCTGGACGCGATCCCCGGGCAGGAGGCGGCGGCCAAACGGATGGTGCTGACCGGGCTGTTCACCGTGATCCCGGCGGCGCTCAGCGGGGCGGTGGACTTCCGCAAGCTGAGCGGATCGGCGCGGCGAGTGGGCTTCATCCACCTGCTGGTCAACGTCACCGGCAGCCTGTGCTACGCCGCCTCGTACGTGGCCCGCCGGCAGGGGCGCCACGGCATCGGCCGGGCGCTGGCGCTGCTCGGGCTGGCGGCGATCGGCACCGGCGGTACGCTCGGTGGCCACCTCGCGTACGCCCAAGGGGTCGGGGTGTACCGGTGGCAGTCGGAGCGGGCGGACCCTGATCGCCACACTTTCGCCAAAACTGCGCCGTCCGCGGCCGCGTGAGACCGCACTTACGCCGAAGTTGCGCCACTGATCGGCTGATTGACATCGATGACTTTATGGTCGACCATGGGCACCTGCGCTGGATGTGATGACGTTCTGCGTGACAGGAGGCCCCCATGCGCCGGCCGACGCGGTGGTTGCTCGTCCTCTCCCTCCTCTCCAGTCTGCTGGTCGCCGGTGCGACGGCCGCTCCGGCGCACGCCGCGACCGAGCCACCGGTCGTCAGCTGCGACGTGGCGTACCAGATCGACAACGACTGGGGCACCGGCCACCAGGCGACGGTGGTGGTCACCAACACCGGCACCGTGCCCGTGTGGTGGTATGTGCTGATCCGCTACAAGTTGGGCTTCACCGTCCTGCAGGTGTGGAATATCCAGGCCACCGTGGCGGGTGACATTGTCCGGTTCGAACCGCCGTCGTGGAACGCGCAGCCGCTGTGGCCCGGGCAGTCGGCCATGTTCGGCCTGGTGGTCCATGGTCCGCCCCAGGTCCCGGACGTCGAGGTGTTCTGCCGCCCGGCGTAGCCCGTGGCTAGACCGGCAGCCGGTCGAGCGTCGACACCCGCTCCACGGTCACCTCGGCTGGTTCGGGGCTGCTCGCCAACGCGGCGGTATAGCCCGGAGCGATCGCCAGGTCCTGGATCCACACCGGGGCCTGCGGCCACCCCGGCGGCACCGGATCGACGGCGGCCACCGCCCGCTCTGCGGAGATCTGCCGCAACGGTAGGGCTAGACCGTGGCCGGTCAGCTTGGTCACCGCTTCCTTGCGGGTCCACAGGCGCAGGGCGGCCCGCCGGCGGGCATCGGGGTCCAGGCTGGCGAGGCGCTGGTGTTCGGCGGGTGAGGCGATAATCGGTAGCAGCGTGCCCGGATCGGTCCGCCGGTCGTCGGCCTCCAGGTCAAGTCCGATCTGGCCGCGCGTGGTGAAGGCGAGCGCGACCAGCGTGCCGCTGTGCGACACCGAGTAGTCCAGCCACGGCAGTCTGACCAGCCGCGGTTTGCCATGGTCATCATGGTCACAGTGGAGGCAGCGGCGGTCGAACGTGACCTGCGGGGCGGCGATGTGCAGCAGCCGACTACCCAGCACACGCTGCAGCGCCCGGGAGGCGAGGAACAGATCCCGCGCCGCGGGTACGGCGAACCGTTCGGCATGCTGGGACTCTGCCGCGGAGAGCAACCGCCGCGCGCTGGCGGCGACGGCGGGGGCGTCCACGATCCACACTCGAACCCCCACCCGGCCATCGTAACCGCCGCCCCCGGTGCCACCAGCGCCGGCAGGTCACGACTGGCCAGAGAGCCGCTCCCGTTGCGGCACCACGGTGTACTTCGGGTCGCGGGCGGAGGTGCGCCCGGCCTCGAACACCGCGAATCGGGTGCACAGGGAGCCGGCCAGCAGCGCCAGCCCGCAGGCCGCGGCGCCCCGCCGGTGGCCGCCGGCCAGGAGGGTCCCGACCGCCCCGGCGGCGGTGAGCAGCCGGCCGGCCCGAAACCAGCGGCCGGCCCGGCCGCGGTGGTAGGGCTCGGCCACCAGCCCGTGCCGGCGGAGGGCCGTCTCGCCAGCCAGCTCCAGCGCGCTCCCGACCACGGCCATCGCCCGGGCCGGGCCGGCCTCCACCGGCGGCGCGGCGAGCATGCCGAGCGCGCCGCCGCTGGCCAGCCCGGCCCCGGCGAACACGAACGGCAGCTCCCGGTGGGCCTCGTGCCAGGCCGGTACCGCGGTGTCGGCGACCAGCACCGCCGGGTAGGTCATCATCGCCGGGCCGAGCACCGCGGCACCGGCCTTCGCGGCCTTGGCCGGGCCGGGCAGCAGCCCGGTGACGGTCGAAGCCGCGGCCGCCCCGGCCAGCGTGCTGAACCCGGCCAGCAGCCACGAACCCACGCTGAGCGGCGAGGTCAGTTTGATCATCCGCAGCATGTTCAGGAACCGCGCCGGCCGGCCGAGGTCGTGGATCAGCGCCCCGGTGCCGGCCGCGGCCCCGGCGCCGGCGGTGAGGTAGCCGGCGAAGGCCAGCCGCGGCCGGCCGGTCAGTTCGGCCAGGGCGGCCATGGTGGCCGAGGCGCCGGCCAGACCGCCGAGGAAGAAGTACGCCGGGACATCGGGAGACTTCCACGCCGGCGGCTTGATCACCGGCTGCCCGTAGTAGGACCGGAACTCCACCCGGGGCACCATGCGCTCCTCGCCGCGCCGCTTCACCGCCGGCTCCCCAGGAACGCCGCCGCGATCGTAGCCGCGGCGGTCAGCGCGGCCAGGCCGGCGCGCCGCCACATCGACGGCAGGTCGCGGGTGGTGACCACCGGGTCGGGCGGCAGGCCGTAGACCTCCGGCTCGGCCAGCAGGAGGAAGAAGGCGCCGTCGCCGCCGACCCCGTCGTTCGGGTCCGCGCCGTAGAGCCGGGCCTCGCTGACCCCGGCCGCGTGCAGCGCGTCGACCCGGGCCGCCGCCCGCTCCCGCAGCTCGTCCCACTCTCCGAACTGGATGGAGTCGGTCGGGCAGGCCTTGGCGCAGGCGGGTTCCTGCCCGCCGCGCAGCCGGTCGTAGCACAGGGTGCATTTCCAGGCCCGGCCGTCGTCGGGCCGGATCTCGATCACCCCGTACGGGCAGGCGGGCACGCAGTAACCGCAGCCGTTGCAGATGTCCTCCTGCACCACGACCGTGCCGAACTCGGTGCGAAACAGCGACCCGGTCGGGCACACATCCAGGCAGGCGGCGTGGGTGCAGTGCTTGCACACGTCGGACATCATCAACCACTGCATGCCGTCCTCCGGGACGGCGGCGGTCTGGCCGCCGGGCGGGCCGCTACCGGGCATACCCAGGTCGACCGGCGGCGGTCGCGGCGCCTCCCGCTCCACGAACGCCACGTGCCGCCAGGCGTTCGCGCCCAGCGCACCGGTGTTGTCGTACGAGGTGCCCCGCAGCTCCAGTTCGTTGGCGGGGACCAGATTCCACTCCTTGCACGCCACCTCGCACGCCTTGCAGCCGATGCAGACGCTGGTGTCGGTGAAGAAGCCCATCCGCGGCGGGTGGCCGGCGTAGCCGGACTGCCCCGCCACGTCGGCCACCGGTCCGGACAACTGGTTACCCATCAGCACCTCCCACGGCGCGCAGGTACGACTCGACCAGCTCCCGCAGGGCCGGCCCGCGTGGCCGCCGGCCGGGCCGGATGTCGCAGGTCGCGGCCTTCGACTCCTGGATGTGGACGTTCGGGTCCAGGGACACCCCGAGCAGGTCGTTACCGGCGTCCCCGGTGGACAGGCCGTTGCCGCCCCAGTGGTAGGGCACCCCCACCTGGTGCACGGTCCGCCCCTGTACGCGGAGCGTGCGCACCCGCTCGGTCACCAGCACCCGGGCCTCGACCGCGGTGCGAGCGGTCACGATCGTCGCCCAGCCTCCAGGCTCCAGCCCGCGCTCGGCGGCGAGCTCCGGCGACACTTCGCAGAAGAAGGCCGGTTGCAGCTCCGACAGGTAGGGCAGGAACCGGCTCATCCCGCCCGCGGTGTGGTGCTCGGTCAGCCGGTAGGTGGTCAGCACGTACGGGAACACCTCCGAGCCGGGGATGTGGTAGCGGTTCTCCGGATGCGAGTAGACCACCCGGGTCGGGTTGCCCTGCTGCGCGTACAGCAGGTTCCGCACCGGTGACTCCTCCGGTTCGTAATGGGCCGGCAGCGGGCCGTCCAGCAGCCCGGCCGGCGCGTACAGCCACGCCCGGCCGTCGGTCTGCATGATGAACGCGTCCGTTCCGGCCAGCGCGTGCTCCGCCCTCGCGCCCGGCGGCGGCTGGTAGTCCGGCGGTTTGGTGGGTTCGAAGTCCGGGTTGTCGTGGCCGGTCCAGCGCCCCTGCTCCGGGTCCCACCAGATGTACGCCTTGCGCGCGCTCCACGGCCGCCCGGCCGGGTCGGCGGAGGCCCGGTTGTAGAGGATGCGCCGGTTGGCCGGCCACGCCCACCCCCACTCCGGCGCCACCCAGGACTGCTCCGCACCCGGCCGGCGGCGGGCCGTCTGGTTGACCTCGCCGGCGTAGCAGCCACAGTAGATCCAGCAGCCGCAGGTGGTCGACCCGTCGTCGGCGAGCTGGGTGAACGAGGAGAGCGCGCGCCCATCCGGCCCGACCCCGTTGATCTCGCGCAGCACCGCCTCCGCGCTCGGGTCGTCGTGCGGCCCCTCGGTCGGGTACTCCCAGGTGAGGTCCAGGATCGGGCGGTCGCGCGGGTCGGTGGACCCGGCGAGCTTCGCCCGGATCCGCCGGCCCAGGTGGTAGTAGAACCACAGCTCGCTGCGCTGGTCGCCGGCGGGCTGCACCGCCTGGTGCCGCCACTGCAGCAGCCGCTGGGTGTTGGTGAAGCTGCCCGGCTTCTCGGTGTGGGCGGCGGCGGGCAGGAAGAACACCTCGGTGGGGATCTGTTCCGGCCGCAGCTCACCGGACTCGATCTCCGGCCCGTCCTGCCAGAACGTCGCGGTCTCGATGAGCTGCAGGTCGCGGACGACCAGCCAGTCCAGGTTGGCCAGGCCGAACCGCTGCAGCCGGCCGTTGGCCGACCCGATCACCGGGTTCTCCCCGACCACGAAGTATCCCTTGACCACACCGGCGATCTGGTCCAGCACGGTCCGGTAGGTGCCGTGGTCGCCGGTGAGCCGGGGCAGGTAGTCGAAGCAGAAGTCGTTCTCCGCCGTGGCCGCCTCGCCCCACCACGCTTTCAGCAGGCTGACCAGGTACGCCCGCATGTTCCCCCAGAAGCCGGTGGTCCCCGCATCGCCCGCCACGTAACGGTCCAGATCCAGGTCGGCGCTCGCCCGCGGCATCGGCAGGTAGCCGGGCAGGATCTCGAACAGGGTCGGGATATCGGTCGACCCCTGGATCGAGGCGTGGCCGCGGAGCGCCAGGATCCCGCCGCCCGGCCGGCCGATGTTGCCCAGCAGCAGCTGCAGGATCGAGGCGGTGCGGATGTACTGGACCCCGACCGTGTGCTGGGTCCAGCCGACCGAGTAGACCCAGGCGGTGGTGCGTTCCCGGCCGGAGTTGCGGGTCACCGCCTCGGCCACCGCCAGGAAGTCCGCCCGCGGTACGCCGCAGACCTGCTCCACCAGCTCCGGGGTGTAGCGGGCGAAGTGCCGCTTGAGTATCTGGTAGACGCAGCGCGGGTGGGTGAGGGTCAGGTCCAGCTCCGGCTTGGCCGGCAGGGGAGCACCCGCGGCGCCGTGGCGCTGCTCGCCGGCGCCGGTCGTCGCCGGCGCCAGCGGTACCTGCCGGTGGCCGGCGGCGGCCGCGGCCACCGCCCGCTCGTACTGCCAGCTCGCCGGCTGGTAGCTGCGGGTCTGCGGGTCGTAGCCGGAGAACAGCCCGGCCAAGTCCTCGGTGTCCTGGAAGTCCTCACTCACGATCGCCGGGGCGTTGGTGTAGGTCAGCAGGTACTCGCGGAACTCATGCCCGCCCTGCAACACGTAGTTGATCAACCCGCCCAGGAACGCGATGTCGGTGCCCGCCCGCAGCGCCACGTGCCGGTCGGCCAGCGCGCTGGTGCGCGTGAACCGCGGGTCGACGTGGATCACCACCGCGCCGCGCTGCTTCGCCTCCATCACCCACTGGAACCCGACCGGGTGGCACTCGGCCATGTTCGAGCCCTGGATCACGATGCAGTCGGCGTTGGCCAGGTCCTGCTGGAAGGTCGTCGCCCCACCACGCCCGAACGAGGTCCCCAGACCGGGGACGGTGGCAGAGTGTCAAATCCGGGCCTGGTTCTCCACCTGGATCGCGCCGAGGGCGGTGTAGAGCTTCTTCATCAAGTAGTTTTCCTCGTTGTCGAGGGTCGCCCCACCCAGGTGCGCGATACCGAGGGTCCGGCGCAGCACCCGTCCCTGCGGGTCCGTGTCCTGCCAGGTGCGCCGGCGCGTGTCGATCACCCGGTCGGCGATCATGTCCAGCGCGGTGTCCAGGTCCAGGTCCTCCCACTGGGTGCCGTATGGCCGGCGGTAGCGCACCGTCCGGACCCGGCTGGGGGAGTTGACCAGCTGTTGGCTGGCCGCGCCTTTGGGGCACAGCCGCCCCCGCGAGATGGGGCTGTCGTAGTCGCCCTCGATCTGGGTGACCCGGTTGTCGGTGACGTAGACGTCCTGCCCGCAGCCGACCGCGCAGTACGGGCAGATCGACTTCACCACCCGCTCGGCGCGCTCCGTGCGCGGAGCCAGCGCCTCGGTGCGCCCGGAGCGGCTGGCCACCCCCCGCCCCAGCGGGTCCGTCCCGGTGAGCTGCCGGTAGATCGGAAAGTGATCCAGCCAGGTCTTCACACCCACGGTCCACCACCCCCACGTCCATCCGGTGCTGGCGCTCTACCCCGCGCCCCGCCCGGTCAAACCGGGCGAGGCGGCGGGAAAACCCTCCTACCCGGCCCCGAAGCACACGAACGCGGCGGCGGTGACCGCCAGCTCGTCGAGCTGGTCACCGGTGGCCGCCTGCGCGCCGGCGAGCGCGGCCGCCAGCCCGGCGCCGGCGCCCAGCCGGTGGTAGAGGTCGGTCATCAGCGCCAGCGCGGCCTCGTCCTGGGCCGGCAGTACGCTGCCGAGTACCCGGGCGGTTCCCAGGCCCAGCAGCGCCGCGGTCAGCCCCATCAGCTCCTCGCCGGGGTGCACGGCCGAGAGCCCGGAGTCGCACGCCGACAAGATCACCGTGCTGGGCGGGCGGGACAGCCGCTCCAGGTCGTAGATGGTGAGCGGGCCGTCGCTCAGGCGCAGGTGGGAGAACATCGGGTTGTCCGAGCGGAACACGCCGTGCGCGGCCAGGTGCGCCAGCTCGGCGCCGTCCAGCGTCGCGAGTACGTCCTCCACCGTGGCGGCCGGGCCGGTGAGCAGCTTGGCCGGGCCCGCCTGGTCGGCCAGCCGCCGCACCTCCGCCTCCGCGTGTGTCAGGTCGGGACCGGCGACGAACACCCGCCAGCCGCCGTCCCCGCCGGCGGTGGCCCGGTCCGCGGCGGCGAGCCAGGTGGAGGCGGACGGCGCCACCGTCACCGGGCGGCCGCGGCAGGAGGGCAGCAGGGTCCACGGTAGGGCGTGCAGCGCGCCGATCGGCACCACGACCAGCTCACCATCGCCCAGCCAGCGGCGCACCGGCGCGAACACGCACCGGTCCAGTTGCGCGGCCGCGTGCCGGGCGGCCGCCGCCGCGGCCGCCCGCGAGGCAGCGTGGCCGTGGCGGCGTACGATCCGGCGCAGCGCGAACCGCAGCGCCTCGGCCTCTGCCGCCACCTCGGCGGTGCGGCAAACCCGGCGGTGGTGGAACCGGTTGCGGTGGCCGACCACCGCGTACAGCTCGCCGTCCACGTCGATCAACTCGAGCAGGGTGCGCTCACCCAGCCGGGCGGCCAGGTCCGGCAGCAGCGCGGCCGGCCGGGGCGGCCCGCCAGCGGCCGGCCGGCGCCAGCTCCGCCGCCGGATCCGCTCCTCCAGCGCCCGCTGCTCCCGCCACCGGGCGTGGCCGCCGCCGGCCGGGTCGGCGTTGGTCGCCAGCCGCCGCAGCTCCGCCAGGTCGGCGGCGAGCCCCGCCTCCTCCGGCGGCCGGGCCGGGGGGACCCGCAGCGCGGCGGCCTTCCACTGCTCCGCCCAGGACAGCACCGACCGGGCCCGCCCCGTGCGTACCGCCAGCCGCAGCCCGGTGGCGGCGAGGTCGGTGGCGTATCCGGCGGCGAGCGTGCGCAGCTCGGTCGCGCCCAGGGTGGCCCGGTACGCCTCCAGGATCCTCACCCCGGCGCGCAGCGCGCGGCGGGCGCCCGGTGCGTCGCCCGCGGCGTCCCGTCCCAGCGCCACCACGTGCCAGGCCCGTACCCGCAGGTCGGCCGGCCCTCGCCGGGTGGCGGCGAGCGCCTGGGCGAGCTGGTCGGCGCGGCCTGGCTGGCCGACGGCGAGGCTGGCCGCGTACAACTGGGCATCCAGCGCGGGGGTGAGCCAACCGGTCTGCGCCAGCTCCGCCGCGACCTCCCGGGCGGCACGCCGGCGGCTTGCCGGGTCGCGGCCGGCGCCGGCCCGCAGCGCGGTGTAGCGGGCCAGGGCCGCCCAGGCCGGCCGGCCTTGCCGCAGGAACGCGCGCCGGGCCGCGGTGGCCTGGCGTCGAGCAGTCTCCGGGTCGCCGCTGGCGATCGCGACCTCCGCCAGCAGCAGCCGGGCCTGGGCCGCGAACAGCCCCATCCGGCCGGCCTGGGCGGCGGCCAGCGCTTCCCGGGCGGCCTGGCGGGCCTCTGGCAGCAACTGGGCCCGCAGCAACAGTTCTCCCCGGTCCATCAACGCCACCGCCGACCTGCCGGTCCGGGCGAAGTAGGCGTCGGCCAGGTCGTACCAGTGCAGGGCCCGCGGCACGTCGCCGGCCTGCGCGGCAACGAAGCCGAGGTTGTGCCGGACCTGGGCGACCGCCAGCTCCTGGCCCAGCTCCAGGTAGAGGGCCTCAGCCGCGCGCAGGTCGGTCTCGGCCTGCCGGAGGCTTCCCCGGTACGCGTGGAGCACCCCCCGGTTGGTCAGCGCCCGCGCCTGCCACAGCGTGTCCCCCGCCCGGCGGAACGCGGACAGCGCCGCGGAGTAGCCGGCCATCGCCTGGTCGAACCGGCTCAGCCGGTCCAGCGTGAGCGCGCGTTGCATCTGCAACCGGGCGGCCGGCAGCCCGGTCAGCGCGGGCGCGGCCGCGTCGATCTCCCGCAGTGCCCGGGTGGGTTGGCCGGCCTCGGCCAGGACCAGCGCCAGGCTCATCCGGGCCTCGGCCGCCGGCCGGGCGAGTCCAGCCTGGACCGCCAGCCGGACCGCGCGGCGCAGGTGACGCAGCGCGGCGCGGGCGTCCTGCAGCTCCCGGGCGGCCAGTCCAAGCGCGCGTTCGGCGGTCGACTCCTCACCCGGGTCGGCGGCCCGGCGCGCCCGCCGCCGGACCTCCAACGCCAGCGCCCTGGCCCGCCGCGGGTCGGCGGTGACCATATGCAGTGCCCGGACGCCCGGTGACCGGTCGCTCCGCTCCGCCGCACTCATCACGGCAGCATGGTGACACGTGACCACCGGTCCCAAACTCGACGTATCAGCCGGCCGGGTTGGACCGTCTGGTCATTATCCAAACCAGCGAGTTGGACCGTCTATGAACAACGTG
This sequence comes from Natronosporangium sp., assembly GCA_035304685.1. Classification (GTDB taxonomy): domain Bacteria; phylum Actinomycetota; class Actinomycetes; order Mycobacteriales; family Micromonosporaceae; genus Natronosporangium. The sequence goes on from DATGPS010000030.1 coordinate 15,222, forward strand.
AGGTGACAATGCCTGTGCCGGACGAGCGAATTGCCCGCTACCGCCGCCGCCGCCAGGAGCGGTTGCAGGGCGTCTCGGCGCTGCGATCGGCTCTGACCAGGGGAGATGCGCAGGCCTGGTACCGGGCCGGCGAGCTACTGGTGGTCGACGACGAGCGACGGCACGTGGAGCGGTACCTGGCCGCCCGTGGCCGGGAGATCACCCGGCTCGGGGACGAGCCGGTCATCCCCGGTTTTCGCCGATACCTGACCACCGGGCTGGACGTGCCGCAGGCCATCCAGGCGGTACACGGGGAGCTGCCGAGCGGGGCCCGGGTGGCCTGCCCCAACCACGTCTTCTTCAGCACACCCTTCAACCACGGTGGCCCGTTCGGCCCGCCGGTGCCGGCGGATGCCTCACCGCTGCCTCCGCGCCGGAGTGACACCCGGCTGGTGTCGGTCGCAATCATCGACACCGGGCTATGGAAAGACAGCCAGATCCCTGAGGTCTACTTCAAACCCGGCGGGTTCGACGTCGAGGTGGAGACCGACGTGGACGGAGACGGGGTGCTGGACGGGGACGTCGGTCACGCCAACTTCATCGCCGGCGTGATCGTGCTGCATACCCGCCGGGTAGAACTCAGCGTCCTCAAGGTGCTCGACACCTTCGGGGTCTGCACCGAGGACGAGCTGGTGAAGGCGCTCGACCGGCTGGACCCGTCGGTACAGTTGGTCAACCTCTCACTGGGCGGGTTCACGCTGGACAGCGGGCCGCCGCTGCCGCTGCAGGCGGCGCTGGAGCGGGCACTGACCGGCACCGACCGGGTCGTGGTGGCCGCGGCCGGAAACAACGGGGAGCGGGTCGAACCGTTCTGGCCGGCCGCCTTCACCACCACCGGGCACGCGTGGAGCGAGCGGGTCGCGGCGGTGGCCGCGCACGACGGCTGGGAGGTCTGTGAGTGGAGCAACGCCGGTCCCTGGATCACGCTGGCCGCGCCGGGCCAGGATGTCCGCAGCACCTACATCAACCATCCGGAGTTCCCGTCTGGTTGGGCCCAGTGGAGCGGCACCTCGTTCGCCGCCCCGCGCGTGGTCGCCGAGGTGGCGAAGCGGATCGGCCAGGAGACCTCGGCCCTGGCGGCGTTGCAGCAGGTGGTGGCGTCCGCTTCGGTCAGTTTCGGGGGGTATCCGGGCCTCACGTGACGCGCTGGGTCAGGACCCGCCGGGCCGGTACGCGCCCGGCCAAACCGGCGCGTGCCGGCGGTTGGCGGCGCCATCTACACTGCCACCCCATGAGCGCCGACCGCGAGTCCCTGGTCGCGGCCGCGGCAGCCGGTGACCAGAGAGCGTGGGACGCGATCGTGACCCGTTACTCCGGTCTGGTCTGGGCGGTCGCCCGCGGTCTGCAACTCAGCCCGGCCGACGCGGCCGACGTCAGCCAGGTGACGTGGCTACGGCTCGTGGAGAACCTGGACCGGATCCGGGACCCGGCGGCCCTGGGCTCGTGGCTCGCCACCACCGCCCGGCGGGAGGCGATCAGCCTCCTCCGGCGGCGCCGGGAGGTGCCGGTGGCGGAGCCGGACCGGGGCGACACCCCCGATGACCGGGAGCCACCCCCTTGGCAGGCGCTCCTGGCCCGGGAACGGGATCAGGAGCTGTGGCAGGCCTTCAGCCGGCTCTCGCCCCGCTGCCAGGCGCTGCTGCGGCTGCTGGTGCTGGACCCGGCCGAGGGTGGCTACGCCGCCGCGGCGGCCGCCCTCGACATGCC
>DATGPS010000031.1:0-8456 GCA_035304685.1 Natronosporangium sp.
CTCCCAGTTACGCCCGGCGATGTTGACATTCCCGACCGGGGAACCGATCGGCTGGATCGAACCCTGACGGTTCAGCCAGATCATCAGCTCCGCGCCGTTCTGGCCGTCGGTACGCGGGGTCGGGTCCAACCAGATGTCATACGCGGCGTTCCAGGTGCCGCTACCCGGGTAGGTCACCGAGATGCTGCTGGTCGCGCTGCTGATCTGGCTGACCTGGATCGGCATGTTGCTGTTGGTCGAGCAGTTCGTCCAGTGGCAGCCCCGGAAGATGGACGGGTACGCCGCGGGCGCGCCGTTGGTGGCCTTGTTGTGGTTGGCCTGGGTGACGGTGAACCCGCCGTTCTGGTTGACGTCGATGCACTGCGCCGTGTCCGCGCCCCAGACGTTGTTCTGGACGATGTAGGTACCGTTCTGGATGCTGGTGGAGCCGAACTTCTCGCAGATCACCGGCGCAGCCTGCGCGGGGCTGGCGGTCGCGACCGCGACCAGGGCTCCGGTCACGACCATCAGCGCCGCCAAGCAGGCGGCTCGTAAGCGTCTCATCTGGGTCTTCTCCGTAGGTCGTGCACATGTGTGCGAGGGATACATGTGGTCACGCCCGGACAGGCACCCACGTCGACCGATGGCTCGCGATGATCTTTTGAGGATAGCGGGTCCGGCGGCGAAAACGTAGACCGTCGATTCCCGAAAGCTCGCCCGGCCGCCGGCTCAGGGACGGTTCCGGGTATCGATCCGGGTGGTCACCCAGGTACGCGCCGGCCCTGCGGAGAGACGATGAGGGTGGTGAGTACCGCGACCGCGCGCCGGCCGCAGCCCACGGGGGAAGGGGAGACGTGACCGCCGTACGGCCCGCACCGGAGACCCACGACCGCCGATGGCGAGCCGACCGGCCCGGCCGCTGGTGGTCCGAGCCACCCGGCCGGGTCGTACGCCGAGGGCTCGGCTTCGGCGGCAGCATCGGCCTGGTGCTGTTGTTCTGCCTATCGCTCACGCCGTCCCTGCTGCCGCGGCACTGGGTGCTGCAGGGCGTCCTCTCCGGGATCACCGGCACGATCGGATACGGCGTAGGCGCGGGCGTGGGTGCGCTCGCGCGTACCGTCTGGCCCCGGCTACCGCCGCCGTCCCCGCGTGCCTGGCAGGTCCTCGCCGGCGTCAGCGGCGGGCTGATGGTGGTGTTCCTGCTGCTGGGCGACGCCTGGCAGCGGGAGGTGCGGGAGCTGGTCGGGCTGGCGCCGGCCACGGGCTGGAGCCCGCTGCTGATCGCGGCGGTGGCGGCGGTGGTGTTCGGGGTCCTGCTGCTGGCGGCGCGCGGCGTGCGGTTGGCCACCCGCAAGCTGGCCGGAACGATCGCCCGGTTCAGCCCGCGCCCCGTGGCCTCGGTCGCCGCAGTGACGGTGGTGATCTTCTCCAGCTACGTGCTGACCCAGGAAGTGGTGGTCACCGGCTTCGTAGACGCCGCCGGCCGGGTCGCCAGCGCCGCCAGCAGCGTCACCCCGCCGGGCGTGGACCGCCCCGATTCGCCCTACCGGTCCGGCGGCCCCGGCTCCCTGGTGCCCTGGGAGACCCTGGGCCGGTACGGCCGGGAGTTCACCGCCGGCGCGGTGCCGCGCGCGGAGCTGGCGGCGTTCACCGGCGAAGCGGCGAAGGAGCCGGTCCGGGTCTACGTGGGCCAGAAGTCCGCGGCCGGCCTGGACGCCCGGGTCGACCTGGCAGTACGCGAGCTGCGGCGCACCGGCGGGTTCGACCGGGGCGTGCTGGCGGTGGTGGTCACCACCGGCACCGGCTGGGTCAACCCGGCCGTGCCGCGCGCCCTGGAGTACCTCTCCGGCGGGGACTCCGCGGTGGTGGCGATGCAGTACTCCTACCTGCCGAGCTGGATCTCGTACCTGGCCGACCGGTCGACCGTGGCCGAGGCGGCGGCGGCACTGATCAAGGCGGTGCGCGCCGAGCTGGCGACGGTCCCCGCCTCGCAGCGGCCAGAGCTGGTGGTCTACGGCGAGAGCCTGGGGGCGTTCGGGATCGAGCAGGCCTTCGGCAGCCTGCCGGAGCTGATCGTCGGCACGGACGGGGCCCTGCTGGTCGGCCCACCCCACACCAGTCCGATCTGGCAGGGGCTGGTGGCCAGCCGGGAGGGTGACAGCCCGGTCTGGCAGCCGGTCCACCGCGGGTCGGTGCGGTTCGCCCAGGACGGCACGGAGCTCTCCAACGGCGGGCGCCCCCGCGTGGTCTACCTGCAGAACGCGACCGACCCGGTGGTGTGGTGGAGCCCGCAACTGCTCTACCAGGAGCCGGCGTGGCTGGAGGAGAGCCGTGGGTCGGGCGTCTCCGGCGCCATGCGCTGGTACCCGCTGGTCACGTTCTGGCAGGTCACGGTGGACACGGTCACCTCCACCACGGTCCCGCCCGGGCACGGCCACAACTACCGGGAGAGCATCGCGGACGCGTGGGCGGCGATGCTCGACCCGCCCGGCTGGACCGACGCCGACACCGCGAGGCTGCGCAGCGTGCTGACCCGGGAGTGAGACCCGCGCGCCCGGGCGGACATCCCGCCCGGGCTCGCCCCAGGTCACTCCTTCGGGTCGGAGTCCACGTCCTCGGCCCGGTCCATCCAGCCGTCGCCGTCCACGTCGTACATGCGCACGTCCCACCGGCCGTCGCCGTCCCGGTCGTACTCGGCCCAGTCCACCAGGCCGTCGGCGTCCACGTCGTGGCCGATGAAGTCGACCCGCCCGTCGCCGTCCAGGTCCACGTGGATCTCCACCCCGCCACCGGGTGCCCCGTGGAGGGTGTGCGGGTCCCACACCCCGTCGCCGTCGGCGTCCACCCGGGTCGCATACCCCTCCGGCACCGGCGGTGCCTCCCCCAAGCCACCGGCCGGCGGGGCCGTGCCCAAGCCCCGAAAGCCCTCATCCGGCGCGGTGCCCAGGCCCTGGTAGCTCTCCCCGCCGCCCGCGGCGCCCAGACCCCGCTCGACCCCGGCCTCCCCACCCTGACCGGTCGTCGGGTACGCACCCCGGCCGGCCGCGTGACCCGCCGCGTCCGCACCCGGCGCGCTGCCCAGGGCGCGATCCGGCTCCAGCCCGGGTGCGGCGCCGAAGCCCTCCTCCGCAGGGGGCACCGAGCTGAAGTCGGCGGCGCTGCCCGACCCGCCGATCGGTCCGAACAGCCCGGCGAGGCTGGACTGGCTGGTGCGGGTCTCCACCGCGTGGTCGCCGCCGGCCTCCTCGCTCACCTGGGTACGCAGCAGCGACACCTCTTCGGCGGTGAGCTGGTAGCCGGCGAGAGCCCGGCCCGGGTCGGCTGCGAGTGCCCGGGCGAACCCCGGCTCGGTCAGCAGGCGCTCCAGCACCGTGTCGAAGTCACTCATCGCCTTCCTCCGGGTCAGTCGAGCTCGGGCATGGGCACCGGCTGCGGCCGCGGCTTGCACGTGCCGCACTGGAGCGCGTCCTCCACCACCAGCGCCTCGGAACGGCCCCGGGTGCGCGAACGGTGCACCTCCAGCAGGTAGGGCCCGAACCCCGCGTGGTCCTCGCAGACCCCCCGGCCGCAGAACCGACACACTCCACGTGCCGCCTTGGCACAGAACCAGCAGAACACCCGTACCTCCCATGTCCGGGGCGTGTCCAGCGGCGGCGCACCGCCAGGGCGGCCCCCGCGCCGGCCCCGCAGCCGGGCTGGGCCGCGGCGCGCAGTCCACGGACCGGCAGCAGCAGGCTGCAGCGGCACTCTAGCGGATACGCGCCACCGCCCGGCCCGGCTCGCTCACCGGCGCCGTCAGGCGACCACGAGCGCCTGTACCGAGGACTGGGTGAGTTGGGTGCGCAGCCAGGCGAGCTGGGTGCGGGTCTGGTCATGGCACCGCCGCACCGTCAGCAACAGTTCCGCGTCCCGGACGCCCTGCGCCGACCGGTCCAGCAGCAGCCAGCTCAGGTCACACTCGGCCGCCATCAGGTAGAGGTCCTGCAGGTCGCGCAGCAACCCGACGCCCGGGCCGCGCGGGCCGTGGAAGGCGGCCGACGGGTCGGCGGCGGGCTCCTCCTGCCGGGGCACCGGATACCGCGCCAGGTACGGCGCTAAGGCGGCGATCTGCCCGTCGGCCTGGCTGGCCAGCCGCTGGCAGGTGTAGAAGATGTCCACCTCGGCCTGGTGCGCGCTGGCCGCGGCCCGGTAGCCGCGGGCCAGGTTCCCTTGGGCACGCCGCAGCAGCTCCAGGTAGTGCCCTAACCGCACGGTTCACCCCCGTTCCCACACCTGCGCGGCGTCGCCGCCGACGGTCGCCGGCACCGTGTCGTCCACCGGCGCGGCCGCGCCGGTGGTCGGCGCGGGGGCCGGCCGGTCCCCGTCGGAGACCCGGCTGACCTGCACCGCCGCCAGCTTGTAGAGCGGCTGTTTGGAGACCGGGTCCCAGCCGGTGAGGGTGAGCTCGTTAGCTGCCCGGCCGTCGTCACCGGATGGATCCGCCCGGCCGAGGTCCCAGTAGCCGTAGTGGAACGGCAGGAACACGAGCCCAGGCTTGAGCGCGCAGAGCCGGGCCCGGACCGTCACCGACCCGCGCGCCGACACCACGCGGACCAGATCACCCTCGGTGATGCCGCGGTCCTGCGCGTCCAGCGGGTTCATCTCCAGCCACGGCTGCGGTGCGGCGGCGCGCAGCTGCGGTGCGCGACCGGTCTTGGTGCGGGTGTGGAAGTGGTAGACCGTCCGGCCGGTCGTCAGCGACAGCGGGTACGCGCCACCCGGCGCCTCCGGCAGCGGCTGGTAGGGCGCGGCGTGCAGGAACGCCCGCCCGTCCGGGCGCATCGCCTCGTACTCCTCCGGCGTCCGCGCCGCGCCCGTACCCAGCTCGTGGCCGTAGGTCTCGCAGTAGTCCGGGTCGGTGTGGAACACCCCGCCGGAGTAGAGCCGCTCGGTGCCGTCCGGCGCCGCCGCGTTGCACGGCCACTGCACCCCGCTGCCCTCGCGCAGCCGCTGGTAGCTGAGCCCGGTGTAGTCACACGGCCGCCCGGCCGAGCACTGCTGCCAGGCCTCGAACGCCGACTCCGGATCGTGCCACCAGATCAGCGGCTCCCCCGCGTCGTTCCGGAAGTCCATCCGGCGGGCGTAGTCGAGGAAGATGTCCAGGTCCGCGCGGGCCTCGCCAGGCGGATCGACCGCCTTCTCGGAGAGGTGCACGGTGCGGTCGGCGTTGGTGAAGGTACCCACCTTCTCCCCCCAGATCGCGGCCGGCAGCACCACGTCGGCCAGGCGCGCGGTCTCGGTCAGGAACGCGTCCTGCACCACCAGGAACAGGCTCGGGCTGGTGAGGATACGCCGGATCCGGGGCAGGTCCGGCAGGGACACCGCGGGGTTGGTGGCGGAGATCCACAGCAGGTTGATCGACCCCTGCTCGGCGTACCGGAAGATCTTCATAGCGTGGGTCGGCTGGGCCCAACTCGGGATCCGGATCGGGTCCACCCGCCACAGCCGCGCCAGCTCCGCCACGTGGTCGGGGTTGTCCCAGTTCCGGAAGCCCGGCAGGTCGCCGTCCGCACCGGTCTCCCGGGTGTTCTCGGCGGTGGGCTGGCCGTTCATCTGGCACAGCCCGGCGCCCGGCCGGCCGAGCATCCCCCGCAGCAGGTGGATGTTGTTGACCTGGCACGCCGCGGCGGTGGCCTGATGGGACTGGTAGAAACCCTGCAGCACGGTGGAGAAGAGACGCTCGCCGGTGCCGAGCAGCTCGGCCGCGGCGCGGATCTGGTCCGCCGGCACGTCGCAGATCTCGGCCGCCCGCTCCGGTGGATAGTCGGCCACCAACGCAACCAGCTTCTCGAACCCGATCGTGTGCGCCCGCACGTACTCCTCGTCGATCCAGTCGTTGCGGATCAGCTCGTACTGCAGCGCGTTCATCAACGCCTGGTTCGTGCCGTTGCGTACCGCCAGGTGGATGTCGGCCTCCCGGGCTACCGGGGTGAGCCGGGGGTCGACCACCAGCATCCGGGGTGGGTGGGGGCCCCGGCGGCGGTCCAGCATCCGCATCCACAGCACCGCCTGGGTCTCGGCGACGTTATGGCCCCACAACGCGAGCGTGTCGCAGTGGTCGATGTCGGCGTACGAGCCGGGCTGCCCGTCGGTGCCGAACGACGCCTTCAGCGCGGCGCCGGCGGTGGCGGTGCAGGTGCGGGTGTTGCCGTCCATGTGCGGGGTGCCGATGCCGCACCGGCCCAGCACCGCCAGGGTGTAGTACTCCTCCAGAAAAAGCTGCCCGCTGGTGTAGAAGCCGAACCGGCCCCAGCCGCCCGGGTGGTCGAGCAGCTCCCGGGAGCGGCGCACGATCAGCTCCATCGCGGTGTCCCAGTCGGTCTCGGCCAGCTCGCCGCGCTCGGTGCGCACCAGCGGGCGCCGCAGCCGGTCCGGGCTGTGGTTCGCCTGCCAGCCGTAGAGGTCCTTGGGGTCGAGCCGGCCCCGGTTCACCCGGTCGGCGGCGCGGCCCCGCACGCCGACGATGCGGCCGCCGGCCACCGCGATCTCCATGGCGTCACCGTTGGAGTGCAGCACGGAGGCGGAGGGGACCCACTCTTCCACGTCCGCCTCGGTCAGGCCGGGCGCGAGGAAGGTGTCCACCCGCGCGGGCCACACCACGTCGTGCGGGCCGTACGGGGTACGCGGCCCCCAGGGATCGGCGATCCGGTCGGTCATGCGGCGGCCCTACCCGGGTCGCCTAGCGGTAAACCCGGGTAGGTCGGGCACCCCTGCTACCACTCAAGCCCCAGCAGGGCGCCCCGGTTGACACATCGCGGCGCCACAGGGCGCCCCGGCTGGGCCCCACAACCCCAGCCGGGCGCCCCTGCTGGACACAGAATCGTGGGGCGGCGCGCCGGCCGGCGTGCCGCCCCATGTGCCGCACCCGGGTCTAAGCCCGGATCAGGGGACAGTGACCCGTACCGCTTCGGACTTGTGTCGCAGGTTTCCGTCCGCGTCGTACAGCTTCACCCGTACCGCCAGCTCCATGCCGGGCGGCAGGCCGGAACGGGTGCAGACCAGCTCCGCCGGGGCGCCACTCACCCGCAGCCGCTCCGCCGCCGGGGCCTCTTCGAACCAGCCGCTGCTCGCGGTCGACCAGGAGGCGCAGGCCGCGTACCAGGTGCCGCCGGCCGGGTCGATCTGGTTGCGCCACTCCACCACCCCGGTGGTCGCCGTGGTGGTCACCGCCGGGGTACCCGACGCATCGGCCGGCTCGCTCGCCGGTGGCTCGCCGGTGTCCTCGTCGAAGAGCGCGCCCGTGACCACCTCCCGCCAGGCCTGCTGCGAGGGAGCGTCGAGCAGCCGGTGGTCGCCCAGGCTGCCGGTGCTGTCGAAGTAGGTGACGTAGAGCACGTCATTGTCCCGGGCCCAGATCGCGGTCTCCCGCAGGAACTGCGGCCGGGTCGCCGGGTCGTTGTAGCCAAGTTCGGCGATGGCGTACGGCTTGCCGATCGACCGGGTGATCTCCAGCGTGGGGCGGCGCTGCTGGTGCTCGGCCATGGTCTCGTCGTTGCGCGGGTCGTCGTCACGCTCGCCGAAGTTGTAGATGTCCCACGCCATCACGTCGACGTACTCCGGGCCGGGGTAGTAGTCCCGCCAGTCCCGGCCGGAACGCGGGTCCACCGTCCAGTCCATCAGCACCAGTGCGGAGGCCACGTTGTCCTTCGCCACCCCGGGCTCCTGCGAGATGCTCCAGATCCGCCGCCAGGCCTGGCGGTACGCGGCCGCGGTGAACTCGCCGTTGGCGATGTTGTCCTCTGGCTCGTGGTAGTACGTCCACCAGATCTGGTGGTCGGTCGGCGCGGACGCGAACCAGGCGCGGTACAGGTCGTCCAGCGCACCGGTGTTGATGTCGTCCGCGTCGGCCTTGAACGAGACGTGGACCGGGCGATCCACGTTCAACCGTGAGCTGGACCAGTCGCCCGGGTCGCCGGGGAAGAAGACCCGCACCACGTTGAGGCGGCCGTACTCAGCGTCCCGGTTGGCCAGCCCTTGCGCGAAGTTCTCGTCCGGCATCCGGCGTACCGACGCGCCGAACAGCGTGCCGGTCTCCCCGGACGCCGGCGACGCCAGCACCGCGGCCACCACCCCCATACCGAGCAGTGCCGCCAACCCCGCCAGCGGGGCTATGAACCGTCTCATGCGCATGCCTATACCGCTCCTCCCCAAGTTGTCCGGATAGGATAGTCGTGATTGGAGCGTGCCAAGGCTAACCACGAAGATCAGCGGCGGCAAGGGAGGGTCACCACCTTCAGGCGGGATTACCCAAGCTCTAAGCTCGGCTAAAGGAACCTTTGAGGTTCGCCGGCGAAGGCCGCTCGGCTGGTCGCCGCATTGACGCCCCGGGGCCGCCACCCTACGGTCTAGACATGGCGCTTCTCTCCGATCTTCTCCAGGCGATCACCCGCGGCACCGTCGAGGTCGTGGACCTCACCGCTCCGCTGACCGAGCAGACG
>DATGPS010000032.1:0-28720 GCA_035304685.1 Natronosporangium sp.
GGGGTGGACTCGGGTGGGGTGGACCCCGGCTGCCCGGACGGGGTGGGCCGCGCCGCCGGCTCAGCCGCCCGCTCGACCTTGGCGGACGCGGCGGGTGGCGCCGGCAACTGCGCATCGGCCGCGGTCTGGCTCCCGGCCGCCTCGTCCACCGCCGGCGTCGGCTCGGCGGCTGCCTTCGTGCCAGCGGCCGCTTTGGCGCCGCGCTTCCTCCCGGCCGCCTTGGCGCCGGCCTTCTCCGGGGCAGACTTCTCCGGTGCGGCCCTCTTGGCGGCTGCCTTCTTCGCGGCCGTCTTCCGCTGCCCGGCCTTCTTCGCAGTGGCTTTCTTCGGCGTGGTTTGCTTCGCGGTGGCCTGCTGGGGCTCCGGCTCACCGTGCCCGGGCTGGGCAGCCGGTGGTGGCGGATCGCCCGCCGGTGGCTCCGACCGGTCCGGGGTGGCCGGGTTGGTCCGTTTCTCCGCCATGTCCTGGGAGCCTAGCGGCTCCCCGGCCCGAGTGGGTCCAAGCGGCGCCTCGCAGTACTTCGCGCCGCCCCGCCCCGCCTCGCCCCGCCCGCTCGCAGTTTCGCCGCGCCGCCCCGCCCCGCCCCGCTCGCAGTTTCGCCAAAACTGCGGCCTCGGCGCGCCAGGAGAGCACAACTACGCCGAAGTTGCGAGGAGGAGAGGGAGGCGGCGCCGACGAGAGGAGGAGAGGGAGGCGGCGCCGGCGAGGGGGGCGTGGAGTCGCGTTGCCGCCGTACGCCGCCGGCCTGTATCCTCGATCGGCGATACCTGGCGCTCGGCGCACTGTCCGCGGCCGGGTGTCGATGGAGGCTTCGCCTAGTCTGGTCTATGGCGCCGCACTGCTAATGCGGTTCGGGTTGACGCCCGTCCGGGGTTCAAATCCCCGAGCCTCCGCCATCGGCTCCGTGAGATCTTGGACGTCCCTGGCCCCGAAAGGGGCCACGAACGTCCAAGATCGCGCCGCCTACGGCGTCCCCGTCTCGACACACCCTCACGCCACCCGTACCCTTTCGGCGGTCCTCGGCGATTACTTCACTGAACGGCCCCCGGGAGGACCACGCTGGCGCTGGGTGAAGCTTTTCCCCAGGTCTTGGACGCGGCGCGCGCTGGTGCGCCGTGGGCTTTCGCGCGCCTATATCGTGATCTGTCCCCCGCGGTCGCCGGCTACCTGCGGATCCAACGCGCCGCCGAACCCGAGGACCTCACCAGCGAGGTGTTCCTGGGCGTCTTCAGCGGCCTGGACTCCTTCGAGGGTTCCGAGCCGCAGTTCCGCTCCTGGGTGTTCACCATCGCCCACCGGCGCCTGCTGGACGAACGCCGCCGCGCCGGGCGCCGCCCGGCCCAGACCTGGCTCGACCACGACCTCGCCCCGACCGGCGGCGACGTCGAACGCGAAGCCATGGCGGCGCTGGAGGAGCGCTGGGTCATCGACCTGTGCGCCCGGCTCTCCGCCGACCAGCGAACCGTGCTGCTGCTGCGCATCGTGGCCGACCTGACCGCGGAGGAGGTGGCCCGGGTCATGGGCAAGTCGGTCGGGGCGGTCAAGGCTCTCCAGCGACGGGGTCTGGCCTCCCTCAGACGCACATTGGCGCGCGAGGGCGTACCGCTATGACGTCACTGGGCGATTACTCAGATGAGATGGGTACGCCGGGTCGAGTCGACGACGCCGTAGCTGAGCAGTTGCTCGGCGGTGACGCTGCCGACTCGGTCGGGGGTGAGCTGGCACCGCTGGCCACGGTCGTGCACACGCTGCGCGCGGTGGCCGCCCGGCCGGTCGAGCCAAACCCGACCCTGGCGGCCCGGATGGCATCGGGCGTGTTCCCGGGGCCGGGCGAGCGGTACGAGGCCACGCGGTACCGCAGACCGGCCCATCGACCCCAGGGCAGGGGGTTCGGGGCCGCGGCGCTGGCCCGCGTGAAACGGTGGGCGGGCCTCGCCGCGGCCCCGAGAAGACGTACCGTCCGGGGCTTCGCGATCCGCGCCGGCGCGCTGGCGGGGTTGGTCGTGATCGGCACCGGCAGCGCCGGGTTCGCCGGCGTGCTCCCCGAGCCGGTGCAGCAGCGGTTCGAGAGCGTGGTGGAGTCGGTAACGCCGTACGACTTCCGGGGCCGGTCAGCGGGGCGGGTCGAGCCAGAGCCGACCCGCCCGCAGGAGGGGTCCGGCCCCGGACAACCTCAGGTGGGTGGGCCGTCCCGGCCCGCGCCGTCCGGCCCGGCGGTGACGCCCGGCAGCGGCCCACCCACAGACCTGCCCAACCAGGACCGGCCGGTGGACCCGCCGGCGACTCCGGTATCGCAGCCCGGCCCGCCCGAGGGGGTCCCCGGATTCCCGGAGGGGGCACCCGGCCCACCCGAGGGAGTCCCGGGACCACCCAAGGGAGTGCCCGGCCCGCCGGAAGGGGTGCCCGGTCCGGGCCGGCCCGGTCAGGGAGCCGGATAAGCCTCAGCCGAGGCGACCAGGGCAGCCGTCACGGCTCGTTGCGCCCCCAACCCAGCGAGCCGTGACGGCCCTGACCTGCGGGCCGAGGGTCCCGACCGGAGGGGCCGTCCGGCCATGTCCAGCGGTTCATCCACCGGCGATTCTGGATACATGGGAGGGGTGTCCACTGGTACGCGGGAGCCGGCCGGAGGGCGGCCGGGTACCACTCCTGCCGGCACCCTGGTGCCCGCGCCCGGCCTCGGAGCCGGCGCCGATGCCCTCACCGCGGACGGCGCGATCGTCGCCATCCGGCCGGTGACCACCGCCGACGCGGAGGCGCTCACCGACCTGTTCCACCGCAGCTCCGCGGCGAGCCTGCGGCTGCGGTTCTTCGCCACGCCGGGCGCCTCCGTGCTCGCCGCCGAGGTCGCCCGGCTGACCCGCCCGCCCAGCCCGGACCACGCGGCGCTGGTGGCGGTCCTCGCCGGTGACGTGGTCGGGGTCGCCTCCTTCGAACGCTGGGAGCCCACCGACCGTGGCGAGCCCGCGGACAGCGCGGAGTTCGCGCTGTTCGTCGCCGACGAACACCAGGGTCGGGGCATCGGCACGCTGCTGTTGGAGTACCTGGCCGGGCTGGCCCGCGGCTACGGCATCACCCGGCTGTACGGCGAGGTGCTCGCCGACAACGCCCGGATGCTCCAGGTCGCCGGTGGGGTCGCCGCCACCGCCACCTCCCGGCTGGACGAGGGCACGGTCGAGGTGGTCCTCACCACCGAGGTGGACGAGCGGACCCTGGCGGAGATCGACTCCCGGGACCGGGCGGCGGAGCGGGCGTCCCTGCGGCCGCTGTTCGCCCCCCGCTCGGTGGCGGTGGTGGGCGCCGGGCGGCGCGCCGGCGGCGTCGGCCACGAGGTCTTCCGGGCCCTGCGGGACGGCGGCTTCACCGGTCCGGTCTACCCGGTGAACCCGCACGCGACCACGATCGCCGGGGCGCCGGCGTACCCGTCGCTGCGGGCCCTGCCGGACCAGGTGGAGCTGGTGGTGGTCGCCGTCCCGGCCGGCCAGGTGCGGCAGGTGCTCGCCGACGCGGGTGCGGCCGGCGCCCGGGCGGCGGTGATCCTCACCGCCGGGTTCTCCGAGGCCCCCGGGCAGCCCAGCCAGCGGGAGCTGGTACGGGTGGCCCGCTCGCACGGCATCCGGCTGGTCGGCCCCAACTGCCTGGGGATCATCAACACCGACCCGGCGGTACGCCTGAACGCGAGCTTCGCCCCGCAGGTGCCCCCGCGCGGCGGGCTGGCGATCGGCTCTCAGTCCGGCGCGGTCGGCATCGCGCTGCTGGAACACGCCGCCCGCCACGGCTGCGGCGTCTCCCACTTCGTCTCCCTGGGAAACAAGGCCGATGTCAGCGGCAACGACCTGATCGCGTACTGGTATGACGACCCGGCCACCAGCGCGGCCCTGCTGTACCTGGAGTCGTTCGGCAACCCCCGCAAGTTCGCGCGGGTAGCCCGGGCGCTGGCCCGCCGCAAGCCGCTGCTGGCGGTGTTCAGCGGGCGGACGGCGGCCGGGCGGCGGGCCGGCGCCTCTCACACCGCCGCCGCGACCGCCCCGGACGTAGCGGTGGACACCCTGTTCGGCCAGGCGGGCGTGGTGCGGGCGGAGAACCTCGGGGAGCTCATCGACGCCGCCCGGATGCTCGCCGACCAGCCGCTGCCGGGCGGCGACCGGCTGGCCGTGGTGGGCAACGCGGGTGGCGTCAACGTGATGGTGGCCGACGCCGCCGAGGCCGCAGGGCTGCGGCTGCCGGCCACCGTGGCCGGGCTGGACAACCCGCTGGACCTGGGCGCCGCCGTAACCCCGGAGGAGCTGCGGCGCGCACTCTCCACTCTGGCGGAGAGCGGCGAGGCGGACACGGTGCTGGTGGTGACGGCGGTGACCCGCGCCAACGACCCGCCCGGCCTGCGGGCGGCGGTCGCGGAGGTCGCGCAGGCTCACCCCCGGCTGCCGCTGGCGGTGGTGATGCTGGGCCCCGCGGACACCTCGGCGATCGGGGACCGCCGGGTACCCGTCTACGACCTGCCGGAGCGTGCGGTACGCGCGATCGTCCACGCCACCGGGTACGCCGCGTGGCGGCGGGAACCGCTGGGCAGCCGGCCGGATCTGAAGGACGTGGACCGGGACGCCGCCCGAGCGGTGGTGGCGGACGCCGGCGAGGGCTGGCAGCCGTACCCGAGGGTGGCGGCGATCCTGCGCGCGTACGGCATCCCACTGCTGGCCTCCCGGACCGCCGGCAGCGCCGAAGCGGCGGTGGCCGCGGCCGACCAGCTGGGCTACCCGGTGGTGGTCAAGGCCGCGGACCCGCAGGTGACGCACAAGAGCGACCTCGGCGCGGTGCGGCTGGACCTCGCCGACGCCGCCGCGGTACGCCGGGCGTACCGGGCGGTGGCCGCCGCGGTCGGGCAGGCCGAACCCACCGTGCTGGTGCAGCCCATGGCCTCGGGCACGGTGGAGCTGGTGGCCGGGATCGTCAACGACCCGCTCTTCGGCTCGCTGGTCATGGCCGGCCTCGGCGGCGTCCACACCGATCTGTTCGCCGACCGCGCGTTCCGGCTGGTGCCCGTGACCGACCTGGACGCCGGGCGGATGTGGCGCTCGCTGCGCGTCGCGCCGCTGCTCACCGGCTACCGGGGCGCGCCGCCGGTGGACACCGCCGCAGTGGAGGACCTGCTGTTGCGGCTCGGCCGGCTCGCCGAGGAGCTGCCGGAGGTCGCCGAACTCGACCTCAACCCGGTGCTGGCCGGACCCGACGGTGTCGTGTGTGTAGACGCCAAGCTGCGCCTGGCCGCGATCTCCCCGGGACCCGACCCCGTACTACGGAGGTTGCGATGACTGAGCATCCGATCCTGGTGGGGTTCGACCACTCGCCGGGCGCCACCGCCGCGCTGCGGTGGGCCCAGGACGCGGCGGCGCGCTCGCGCGCACCGGTGCGGCTGGTCTACGTGTACGAGTGGACCGGGGACGCCACCCCGGTGCCGGAGGCGGCGGGGTGGCCGGACCCGGCGGTGCGCCGGGAGGCCGAGGCCGCCGTGGTGCAGGCCGCCGCGGAGGCCCGGGCTGCCCGACCGGAGGTACCGCTGACCGCCGCGGTGGTGGACGGCCCGGCCGTCTCCACCCTGCGGAAGTTTTCCGAAGACGCGCGACTGCTGGTGGTCGGCCACCGCGGCCTGGGCGGGTTCACCGGCATGCTCGCCGGCTCGGTCGCGGTCGACCTCGCCACCCACGCCCGCAGCCCGGTGGTGGTGGTCCGCGGCTGCGCGCGCTCCGGGCAGCCGGTGGTCGTGGGGGTGGACGACGCCCCGGGCGCCGAACCGGCCCTCGGCTTCGCGTTTGAAGAGGCGATGGCGCGGGGAGTGGACCTGGTGGCGGTACGCGCCTGGCGACCGCCACCGGTGCCGGCGCGATACTGGCACGACCAGCCTCCGGCGGCATACCCGCCGCGGGTGGACATCCCGCCCGTGCACGAGGTGCTGGTAGCCGCGGAGCAGGCTCTCGCCGAGGGGTGCCTGCAACCCTGGCGGGAGAAGTACCCGCAGCTTCCGGTCCACCTCCACCTGGTCCCGCATACCCCGGCCCACGCTCTGGTGGCGGCGTCGGCCGACGCTCAACTGGTGGTGGTCGGTGCCCGCGGCCGGGGCGGATTTCCTGGCCTGCGGCTCGGCTCCGTCGCCCGGCTACTGGTCTACCACGCCCAGTGTCCAGTCGCGGTCGTGCGCGACCCGACCCACCCGACCGAGGAGTAGCCGATGGGCCGCGAGCTGTGGAGTCAGGCCGGTGAGCCGACCTGGGCGATCGACGAACGCCTGCGCCGGCTGGAGGACCGGGTGGACCAGCTCGCGGCCGTGGTGGCGGAGCTGGTCGCCCAGCAGGCCGCCCAGGAGCTGGCCGCGGCCGAGCCGGCCGCCGACCGGCCGGGGGTCACCGGGCCGGGGGTCACCGAACCGGTGGGGTCCTCCGGCCGGACGACGGGGGTCCGTCAGCCCTGCCGATCACACCCCGCCCCGAGCGACGGTGGGAGTGCAGGAGGTGCGCGATGAACGACAACCCCACCCAGCGAGTGGTGATCGCCGGCATCGACGGCTCCGACCCGGTGCTGGCCGCGGTGGACCTGGCCGCGGCCGAGGCGCGGCGGCGCCGGCTGCCGCTGCGGCTGCTGGCCACGGCGGCGCGCGACGACGCGGCCGCGCCCACCGACCTGACCGCGGTGCTGCGCCGGGTGAGCACCACCTGGCCCGGCCTGCCCACGAGCGGCCAGACCGTGACCGGCGCCCTCGCCGAGGAGGTCATCGACGCCTCCCGGGGCGCGGGCCTGGTGGTGATCGGCCGGCCCGACCGGCGGGCCCACCACCCGCTGGGCGGGGACGAAGTCCGGATCGCGGCGCACTCCCAGTGCCCCACGGTGGTGGTGCCGGCCGGCGCCCCGGTGATCCCGGACGCGCCGGTGCTGCTCGGTGTGGGCATCGTCCCGGATGACGAGCCGGCGATCGGGTTCGCGTTCGAGACCGCGAGCCTGTGGCGGGTGCCGCTGCTGGCCGTGCACGTCTGGTCCGGTATCCCGTCCGCCGCGGTCGGGAAGGTGAGTCCGTTCGCCTACGACCTGCACCGGGCCCAGGCCGCGGCCGATGCGATGCTCGCTGATCAGCTGGCGGGCTGGGCCGAGAAGTTCCCCGACGTACGGGTGGACCGGATGCCCCTCTACGACGTCAACCCCGCCCAGACCCTGCTGGACGCCAGCGCCATGGCCGGGCTGGTGGTGGTCGGGGCGCACCGCCGCGACCTGGGCGGCAGCCAGTTGCTGGGCACGGTCTCGCGCACCCTGGTGGCGAGCGCCTCCCGGCCGGTCGCCGTGATCCACCCCGCCTACCACCCGTAAAGGACGGTCGTCATGTTCCAGGTAAGGATCCACGGGCGCGGGGGCCAGGGGGTGGTCACCGCGGCGGAGCTGCTGTCGGTGGCCGCGTTCCTGGACGGCCGCCACGCCCAGGCGTTCCCGTCGTTCGGGTCGGAGCGCACCGGGGCTCCGGTGGAGGCGTACTGCCGGATCAGCCCACGCCCGATCCGGCTGCGTGAGCCGGTCCGCCGGCCGGATGCGGTGATCCTGCAGGACCCGAGCCTGCGTAAGCACTTGGACGTGTTCGCCGGGCTGGCGCCCGGGGGCTACGTGCTGATCAACTCCCAGCGGGACTGGCGAGGGCTGGATCTGGACGCGTTCGCCGACCGGCTCACCCCGGACCGCACCGTGATCGTGCCGGCCACCCAGCTCGCGCTCGTCCACACCGGCCGCCCGCTGCCGAACGCCGCCCTGCTCGGCGGGTTCGCCGCGCTCACCGGCCTGATCAGCCTCTCCGCGGTGGTGGTGGCGATCCGGCGGCGGTTCCCCGACCCGGTGGCCGAGGGCAACGTGGCGGCCGCCCGGGCCGCGTACCGGCAGGTCCAGGCGTCCCTCTCGGTGGGGACCGGGTTGGCTGTGGACGGTAGGGAGCGAGCTCATGCGTGACCAGGTCGAGGGCTCGCACGCGATCGCCCGGGCGGTGGTGCGGTGCCGGCCGCAGGTGGTGTGTGCCTACCCGATCTCCCCGCAGACCCACATCGTGGAGGCGCTCGCCGCCGCGGTGCGCACCGGCGAGCTGGCGCCGTGCGAGTTCGTCAACGTGGAGAGCGAGTTCGCCGCCCTGTCGGTGGCGATCGGAGCCAGCGCCGCCGGCTCGCGGGCCTACACCGCCACCTCCAGCCAGGGGCTGCTGTTCATGGCCGAGGCGCTGTACAACGCGGCCGGGCTGGGCCTGCCGATCGTGATGACCGTGGCCAACCGCGCGCTCGGCGCCCCGATCAACATCTGGAACGACCACTCCGACAGCATGTCGCAGCGCGACTCCGGCTGGGTGCAGCTGTACGCCGCGAGCAACCAGCACGCCGCCGACCTGCACCTGCTGGCGTTCCGGCTGGCCGAGGAGCTGTCGGTGCCGGTGATGGTGTGTGTCGACGGGTTCGTGCTCACCCACGCGTTCGAGGCGGTGGACCTGCCCGATGCGGCGCGGGTGGACCGGTTCCTGCCGGCGTTTCGCCCCCGGCAGGTACTCGACCCGGAGCACCCGGTCTCGATCGGGGCGATGGTGGGGCCGGACGCCTTCACCGAGGTGCGCTACCTGGCCCACACCACCGCGCTGCGGGCCACCGACCGGATCCCGGCGCTCGCGGCCGAGCTGGCGTCGGTACTGGGCCGCCCGGTGCCCGCGCCGCTCCACCCGTACCGGCTGGCCGGGGCGGAGACGGTAGTGGTCGCGCTCGGTTCGGTACTCGGCACCGTCCAGGACACAGTGGACGAGCTGCGGCAGGGCGGCCGGAAGGTGGGTGCGCTCGGGCTGACCGCGTTCCGCCCGTTCCCTGCTGCGGCCCTGCGCCAGGCACTCACCGGCGCGACCCGGGTGGTGGTGCTGGAACGGGCGTTCACGCCCGGGGTGGGTGGCATCGTCACGGCCGACCTGCGGGCCGCTCTCGCCGACCTGGACGTCTCCGCCCGCACGGTGGTGGCCGGGCTGGGCGGCCGGGCGGTGACCCGCGACTCGCTGCGGCGCGTGCTCACCGCCGCGCATGAGGACGCGCTGGCCCCGCTGACCTTCCTGGATCTGCGGCGGGACTTGGTCGCGTCGGCCGAGAGGGGGGCGTGACATGGCCTACCCGGATGTACGCCAGACGGCTGACCGGACCGCCGGCAACCGGCTACTACCGCTGCGGCAGCGGGCGGTACAGGCCGACCCGGACCGGCCGGGCACCCTCGCCTCCGGGCACCGGGCGTGCCAGGGCTGCGGCGAGGCGCTGGGCGCCCGGTGGGTGCTGGACGCGGCGATGCGGGCGACCGGCGGCCGGCTGGTGACCGTCAACGCCACCGGCTGCCTGGAGGTGTTCACGACCCCGTATCCCGAGACCGCGTGGCGGGTGGCCTGGCTGCACTCGCTCTTCGGCAACGCCCCCGCGGTGGCGAGCGGGGTGGCCGCGGCGCTGCGTGCCCAGGGCCGCACCGACATCCGGGTGGTGGGCCAGGGTGGCGACGGCGGCACTGTGGACATCGGGTTCGGCACCCTCTCCGGCATGTTCGAGCGCGACGACGACGTGCTCTACGTCTGCTACGACAACGAGGCGTACATGAACACCGGGGTGCAGCGCTCGGGCGCCACCCCGCCGGCGGCGCGCACCAGCACCACCCCGGCGCTGGGCCCGGCCCCGGGCAACCCGTTCGGGCAGGGCAAGGACGTGCCCCGGATCGCGATGGCGCACGAGGTCCCGTACGTCGCCACCGCGACCGTGGCCGACCCGCGCGACCTGGAGCGCAAGGTGTTCCGGGCGATGGCCTTCCGCGGCGCGCGCTACCTACACGTGCTCGTGCCCTGCCCGCTGGGTTGGGGTGCCGCCCCGCACGACACCATCCACCTGGCCCGCCTGGCGGTCCAGACCGGACTCTTCCCGCTCTTCGAGGCCGAGGCCGGGGAGGTGGTGGCGGTGACCAGACTGCCGGGGCCGAAGGTGCCGGTGGCGGAGTACCTGCGGCGCCAACGGCGCTACGCCCACCTGTTCGCCGAGCCACCCCGGACCGACGTGATCGCGGCGGTCCAGGCGATCGCCGACCGGAACATCGCCCGTTACGGGCTGGAGGTGGTGCCAGATGCCTGAGTCGGCCGCGCAGCAGCTCCCGTTCGCGATCACGCTGCGGGCCGGTACCAGCCTCGCCAACCGGACCGGCGCCTGGCGCAGCGAACGGCCGGTCTACCGCGACCTGATGCCGCCGTGCAACGATGCCTGCCCGGCCGGGGAGGACGTGCAGGGCTGGCTCCGCCTGGTCCAAGAGGGACGGTACGAGCAGGCGTGGCGCCGGCTGATGCGGGACAACCCGTTTCCCGCGGTGATGGGACGGGTCTGCTACCACCCGTGCCAGGCCGCCTGTAACCGGGCGCAGCTCGACGAGGAGGTCGGCATCAACGCGGTGGAGCGCTTCCTGGGGGACGAGGCGATCCGCCGCGGCTGGCGGGTAACGGTGGACGCCGCCGCCACCGGCCGGCGGGTGCTGATCGTCGGGGCCGGCCCCGCCGGCCTGTCGGCCGCGTACCAGTTGCGGCTCCGCGGGCACGAGGTGGTCGTGCGGGACGCCGGCACCCGCCCCGGCGGCATGATGCGCTACGGCATCCCCACCTACCGGCTGCCGCGCGACGTGCTCGACGCGGAGATCGACCGGCTCACCACCCTGGGCGTACGCCTGGAGCTGGGCCGGGCCGTGACCGATGTGGCCGCCGCCATGCGGGAGGAGGGCTTCGACGCGGTCTTCCTCGCCATCGGGGCGCAGCTGAGCCGGCGCACCTACCTGCCGGCGGGTGACTCGGCGAAGATCCTGGACGCGCTGACGCTGCTACGGGACACCGCCGAGGGCTCCCGGCCGCGGCTGGGCCGCCGGGTGGTGGTCTACGGCGGCGGCAACACCGCCATGGACGCCGCGCGCAGCGCCCGGCGGCTCGGCGCCACGGACGCGCTCGTGATCTACCGCCGGACCCGCGACCGCATGCCCGCCCACGAGCTGGAGGTGGCCGAGGCGGTGGCGGAGGGTGTGCAGCTGCGGTGGCTCTCCACCATCGTGGCGGCCGGCCCGGGCACGGTCACCGTGGAGCGGATGGAGCTGGACGAGACCGGCTTCCCCCGCCCGACCGGCGAGCTGGAGCAGCTCGACGCGGACACCGTGGTGCTCGCCATCGGCCAGGACGTGGACCGGTCGCTGGTGGCGAACCTGCCTGGCGTCGCGGTGGTGGACGGCGCGATCCAGGTCGGGCCGGACATGATGACCGGGCACCCGGGCGTCTTCGCCGGCGGTGACGCGGTGTCCGCCGACCGGACCGTCACCACCGCGGTCGGGCACGGCAAGCGGGCCGCCCGGCACTTGGACGCGTGGCTGCGGGGCACCACCTACACCCCGGCGGAACGCCCTCCGCTGGCCGGGTTCGACCGCCTCAACCCGTACTACTACCCGACCGCGCCGGGCCCGCACCGCCCCCGCCTGCACCCCTCGCGCCGGCTCTCCACCTTCGACGAAGTGGTGGGTGGGCTGGACGAACCCGCGGCGCTGGCGGCGGCGCGCCGCTGCCTGTCCTGCGGCAACTGCTTCGAGTGCGACAACTGCTATGCGATGTGCCCCGACGGCGCGGTCGTGAAGCTGGGGCCGGGCCAGGGGTTCACGATCGACCTCGACTACTGCAAGGGCTGCGGCATCTGCGCGGCGGAGTGCCCGGCGGGCGCCATCACGATGGTTCCGGAGGCGAGCTGACGGCCGGAGTACGGCCGATTGAACAAACACCCCTGAATCGAGGAGACGCATGACAGCGGTAGCGGTGATCCGGGAACGGGAACCCGGCGAGCGCCGGGTCGCGGTGGTGCCGGAGGCGGTCCGGCGGCTGCACGAGCTCGGCCTGACGGTGCTGGTAGAGCCCGGCGCCGGCGCCGGCGCGTGGTTCAGCGACGAGGAGTACCAGCAGGCAGGAGCGAAGGTAGTGCCGGACCCGGTGCGGGCGGGCGCCGCGATCGTGGCCTGCGTGGGGCCGCCGGGGGTACCGCTGGAGCCCGGACAGGCGCTGGTGGGCCTGCTGGACCCGCTGCGGCGAGTGGACCTGGTCCGGAACTGGGCCGCCGGCGGCGTCACCGCGATCAGCCTCGACCTGCTGCCCCGCACCCTCAGCCGGGCCCAGTCCATGGACGCGCTCAGCTCGCAGGCCACCGCCGCCGGCTACCAGGCGGTGCTGCTCGCCGCCGGGGCGTACGGCCGGTACTTCCCGATGCTGACCACCGCCGCCGGCACCACCGCCCCGGCCCGGGTGCTGGTGCTCGGCGCCGGGGTGGCCGGCCTCTCGGCGATCGCCACCGCCCGCCGGTTGGGTGCGGTGGTCACCGCCTTTGACGTGCGGCCCCAGGCCCGTGACGAGGTGCGGTCGCTGGGTGCCCGGTTCCTCGAGCTCACCACGGTCGGCCCGGCCGAGGGTGAGGGCGGGTACGCCCGGGCCCTGACCGACGAGGAGCAGCACCGCCTGATCGCGGAGCTGGCCGCGCACATCGGCGCGTTCGACGTGGTCATCACCACCGCACAGGTACCCGGCCGGCGGCCGCCGCTGCTGGTGAGCGCCGGCGCGCTGGAGCGGATGGCGCCCGGCAGCGTGGTGGTGGACCTCGCCGCCGGGGAGCAGGGCGGCAACGTGGCCGGCGCCAAGGCCGGCGAGCGCACCGTCACCGCGGGCGGGGTGACCGTGATCGGCGCCGGGAACGCGCCGGCCCGGATGGCCGCCGGCGCGTCCACCGCCTACGCCCGCAACCTCACCGCGCTGCTGGCGCACCTGATCCGCGACGGTGAGCTCCACCTCGACCTCAGCGAGGAGATCCAGGCCGGCGTGGTGGTCACCCACGGCGGAGAGGTCGTCCATCCGGCGGTCACCGCGTCGCTGACCGCCGCCCCGGAAGGAGTCCAATGAGTACCCCACTAGTCATTGTGGTCACCGCGTTCGTGCTGAGCCTGCTGGTCGGGTTCGAAGTGATCAGCAAGGTGCCACCCACCCTGCACACGCCGCTGATGTCCGGCGCCAACGCGGTGCACGGAGTGGTGGTGATCGGTGCCCTGCTGGTGGCGGCGGTCGCCGACAATCTGATCGGCTACCTGCTCGCGTTCGCGGCGGTGGCGTTCGGGGCCGCCAATGTGGTCGGCGGGTACGTGGTCACCGACCGGATGCTGCACATGTTCCGCGCCCGGGGTCGGGCCACCGGCCGGACGGAGGCGTGAGCCCGTGGGCACCGCCGTCCAGTACATCTACCTGGCCGCTGCCGCCAGCTTCGTGATCGGCCTGCACCTGATGAACAACCCGGCCACCGCGCGCCGCGGCAACCTGCTGTCGGGCGGCGCCATGGCGGTCGCGGTGGCCGCCACCGTGGCTCTGCTCATCTCCTGGGGGACGGTCAGCACCACCGCCTGGCTGGTGATCGCCGCCGGCGCCGCGACCGGTTCCACCGCCGGGGTGTACGCGGCCCGCCGCGTCCATCTGACCGCCATGCCCCAGTTGGTGAGCCTGTTCAACGCGGTCGGTGGCGGGGCCGCGGCCCTCATCGCCATCGCCCACCTGCTGTCCGAGACCGACCCGGGAGCGCGGTTCACCGTGCCCGGCGCCCTGGACATCCTGATCGGCGCGGTGGCCTTCAGCGGATCGCTGGTGGCCGCCGGCAAGCTGCAGGGCTGGGTGCCCGCCCACCCGATCGTCTACCGGGGCGCCCGGTTGCTGCCGGTGGTGCTCGCGGCCGGCGTGCTCGCCGGGGTGCTGTGGCTGGTGGCCGCCCCGGAGAGCCTGGGCGCCCTGCTGCTGCTCACCGCCGCCGCGCTCGGCTTCGGCGTGGTGATGGTGCTGCCGATCGGCGGCGCGGACATGCCGGTGGTGATCTCGCTGTTGAACGCCGCCGCCGGCCTGGCGGT
Organism: Natronosporangium sp.; assembly: GCA_035304685.1. GTDB lineage: Bacteria > Actinomycetota > Actinomycetes > Mycobacteriales > Micromonosporaceae > Natronosporangium. Next base: position 13,957 of record DATGPS010000032.1, read on the forward strand.
GTCGCTGGCCGGGTTCGTCCTGGACGAGCTGGTGCTGGTGATCGCCGGGGCCCTGGTGGGCGCCGCCGGAAGCATCCTCACCAAGCTGATGGCCGAGGCGATGAACCGGTCGGTGCTGCACATCATGCTCGGGGGCTTCGGCACCGGCGACGGCGGCGGTGCCGCCGCCGGCTCCGAAGCCCAGGTCCGGAGCGTCACCGTCGAGGATGTCGCGATCCAGCTCGCGTACGCCGACCGGGTGGTGATCGTGCCGGGCTACGGCCTCGCCGCCGCCCAGGCCCAGCACCAGGCGGCCGCGCTCGCGGCGCTGCTGGAGGAGCGGGGGGTGACGGTCACCTACGCCATCCACCCGGTGGCCGGGCGGATGCCGGGGCACATGAACGTGCTGCTGGCCGAGGCGAACGTCCCCTACCCCCAGCTGCGCGACCTGGAGCAGGCCAACCCGGAGTTCCCGCAGGCGGACGTCGCGCTGGTGGTCGGCGCCAACGACGTGACCAACCCCGCCGCCCGGCGGCCCGGCACGGCCATCTCGGGCATGCCGATCCTGGACGTGGACCGGGCCCGCAGCATCGTGGTGATCAAGCGGTCCATGGGGCACGGCTACGCCGGCATCGACAACGAGCTGTACACCGACCCCCGGACCGGGATGCTCTTCGCCGACGCCAAGCAGGCCCTGACCGACCTCGCCGCCGCGGTGCGCACGTTCGTCCGGTGAGGCGGCCGGGAGGCTCCCGGCCACCTCACCGGAGGTCCCGCTAAGCCGGGCAAAGCGGCCCTGCCGTAACGGGTGTGACTGGTGCACTCTGGGGTAGAGAGCCGGTGGAGGAGGAGGCCGAGATGGACAGCCACCACACTGGTCACGTGGTCGTCGGGATCGACGACAGCCTCTGCGGCCTGCAGGCGCTGCGATGGGCGGTGGCGCAGGCCCGGGCCCGCGGGCTACCTCTGAAGGCGGTGCGGGTCTGGCAACCCGGACCGTCCGGGCTGTACCCCACCCTGCATAGCCAGCGAGATGACGAGGCGACCGCCGCCGCCCAACTGGTCCGCCGGATGTTCGCCGACACCATGGGTGGCATACCGCCGGATCTGCAGGTCGAGACGGTGGCGGTGCCCGACGCCACCGGGCCGGCGCTGGTGCGGATCGCGCGGGAGGACGACCTGCTGGTGATCGGCACCGGCCGGCGGCGGTTCTGGCGGCGCCGGCGGTTGTCCCGCACCGCCCGCTACTGCGTGAGCCGGGCCAACTGCCCGGTGCTGGTGGTCCCGCCGCCATCCCTGGCGCGGGAGGCATCCCAGCGGGCGCTGCTGCGGGAGCTGCGCCGGGATCTCGACAGGTTCGCCGGCGACGGACCGGCCCGGTAGGGGCGGGCGACCATGGTGGCCACGGAGACCGACTACCTCACCGCCGTGGGAGCCGCGGTCCGCGCGCCGTCCCTGCACAACAGCCAGCCGTGGCGGTTCCGGGTGGGGCCGGACGGCGTGGAGGTGCGGCTGGACCCGCGGCGGCGGCTGCCGGCCTCGGACCCGACCGGCTGGGCGGCCCGGCTGGCCGCCGGTGCGGCCGTGTTCAACCTGCGGCTCGCGATCGCGGTGCAGGGCTGGCAGCCGGAGGTGCGGCTGCTGCCCGACCCCGCCCAGCCGTACCTGATGGCGCGGGTGGCCGCCGGGGCGGCCCGCCCGGCCACCCCGCGGGAACAGCGGCTGTGGCAGGCGGTCTGGCAGCGACACAGCAACCGGGCCCCGTTCTGGCCAGACCCGGTGCCGGCCGAGGCGCGCGCGGACCTGGTCGCCGCCGCGGCCGCCGAGCACGCCTGGCTGGCGCTGATGATCGGCCCGGGCCCGGTGAACGCGCTGGCGGAGATCGCGAGAGCCGCCAACCAGGTACTCATGCGCGACGCCGCCTACCGGGCGGAGCTGGCCGCCTGGATCCGCGACAGTCGCACCGCGACGGACGGGGTGCCGCGGGACGCGGGCGGGCCCAGCCCGGCGGAGCAGGATCTGCTGCCGCGCCGCCCGTTCTCGGACCGGCCCCGCCGCCCCGGGGATGACCTGGAGGAGCAGCCGCTGGTGGCGGTGCTCGGCACGGCCGAGGACGGCGCCGGCGACCAGCTGGTCGCCGGGCAGGCGCTGCAACGGGTACTGTTGACCGCCACCGACGCCAAGCTCGCGGTATCGATGATCTCCCAGCCGATCGAGGTGGCGACCGCGCGCGAGCAGCTCCGGTTGGCGCTGCACCAGTACGGCGCACCCCAGATGGTGCTGCGGATCGGGTACGGGCCGCCGGGCCGCCCCACCCCCCGCCGCCCCGTCGCCGACGTGGTCGACTAGGTGCCGGCTCGGCTCACGCCGCGGATCACGCGGTGGCCGCGACCGCGTCCCGCAGCGCCGCCGCCGCCACGGCCACGTCCGCCTCGTCGGTCGACCAGTTGCTCATCGAGATCCGCAGCACCTCCCGGCCCTGCCAGCGCGAGCCGGTCATCCACACCCGACCGTCGGCGAGCAGCCGGCGGCTCACCTCCCGGGTACGCCGGTCGGAGCCGAACCACAGGCACACCTGGGTGAAGACCACGTCGTTGAGCACGGTCACCTCCGGCTGCACCGCCGCCTGTCCGGCGAGCGCGGTGGCGTGCCGGCAGAGCCGGTCGACCAGCTCCGCCACCCCGGAGCGACCCAGCGAACGCAGGGCCGCCCAGACCGCCACCGCCCGGCCGCGGCGCGACAGCTCCGGCACCCGCTCGTGCGGGTCCAGGTGGGTCTCGTCGGGGATCAAATAATCACCGCGGATACTCATCGCGGCCCGGATCGCGGCCGGGTCCCGCACCACCGCCAACCCGCTGTCGTACGGGACGTTGAGGGTCTTGTGGGCGTCCGTGGCCCAGGAGTCGGCCCCGTCCACGCCCGCGACCAGCTCACGGGTCCCCGGGTTGGCCGCCGCCCACAGCCCGAACGCGCCGTCCACGTGTACCCAGGCGCCGGCCGCGCGGGCGGCCGGGATGATCTCGGCGAACGGGTCGAACGCACCGGAGTGGACGTTGCCGGCCTGCAGGCAGACGATCGTGGGGCCCGGCGGCCCGGCCGCCAACGTCTCGCGCATGGCGCTGGCGCGCACCCGACCCTGCGCATCGGCGGGCACCACCTCCGGCGCCCCTAGCCCCAGGTACCGCAGGGCGAGGTCGACCGTGTCGTGGCGCTCGGCACCGACCAGCACCCGGACCTTCGGCGCGCCGGCCAGGCCGCGGGCGGCGACGTCCCAGCCGGCCCGGGCCAGCACCGCGTCCCGGCCGGCGGCGAGGCCGGTGAAGTTCGCCATGGTCCCGCCGGTCACGAACCCGACCGCCGACCCCACCGGCAGGCCGAGCAGGTCCACCAGCCAGGCCGCGGCCAGGTCCTCCAGCGCCGCCTGCGCCGGGCTGGTGACCCGCAACCCGCTGTTCTGGTCCCAAGCGCTGGTCAACCAGTCCGCCGCCAGCGCCGCCGGCAGGACTCCGCCGATCACGAAGCCGTAGAACCGCCCGGACGGCGACCCGACCAGCCCCGGCCGCGCCGCGGTGGCGAGCAGCTCCACCACCTCGGCCGGGTCGGTCGGCTGCTCCGGCAGGGTCTCGCCCAGCGCCCGGCGTACCTGCTCGGCGGTGGCGGTGGCGACCACCGGGGCGGTGGGCAGCTCCGCCAGGCGGGCGCGCGCGTGCCGCAGGGCGGTCTGAAGTGCGGCGTCGTACGCGTCCGCGGACGCGCTCATCGGGCGTTACCTGACATGTCTTGATGCTATTAAGGCCGGGGCGTGCGTGGTGCCCGGTAGGGGCCCATAGGCCCGGTCACGGCTGACCTCGTGCTCAGGCGCCGCCCGCCGCGGGCCGGCAGGCTGGAGGTATGAAGAGGACCGCAGCCCGCCAGGCATGGGCGACACCAGCCAGGCACCCGGTCCCGGCCGGGGCGAACGCCACGGACGACGTGTTCGATCGCGCCGCCAGGTCGCCGCGTGATCCCGCGTTCGGGCGCAAGGCCGGCGGGGTCTGGCAGACCGTCACCGCGGGACAGTTCGCGGACCAGGTCGCCGCGCTGGCGGCGGGCCTGATGGCGGCCGGCATCCGGCCGGGTGACCGGATCGCGCTGATGTCGAGCACCCGCTACGAGTGGGGGCTGTGCGACTTCGCCATCATGGCCGCCGGAGCGGTCACCGTCCCGATCTACGAGACCTCGGCCCCGAGCCAGGTGGCGTGGATCCTCGCCGACTCCGGGGCGGTGGCGGTGTTCGTGGAGAACCAGGACCTGCGCGACGTGGTGGAGAAGGCGATCGCCGAGTCGGGACGGGCGGCGGTCGAGTCCATCTGGCAGTTCGACCACGGCGACCTGGCCGGGCTGGCGGCGCGGGGCGCCCGGATCGCGCCGGAGCAGGTCGCGCAGCGCCGCGGCGGGGTGGGCGCGGAGGACCTCGCCACCATCGTCTACACCTCCGGCACCACCGGCCGGCCGAAAGGCTGCCGGCTGACGCACCGCTGCCTGGTCGCCGAGGTCAACAGCATGCTGGACGCCGAGGGCGTCCGCGACCAGGTGCTGGGCGAGCACGCCTCCCTGCTGCTCTTCCTGCCGCTCGCCCACATCCTGGCCCGGGTGGTGCAGATGGCGGCGTTCCGCCACGGGGTCCGGATCGGACACCTCAACGACCTGCGGCGGGTAGCCGTTGAGCTGCGGGCGTTCCAGCCCACGGTGCTGCTGGCGGTGCCCCGGGTGTTCGAGAAGCTCTACCACACGGCGGCCCGGCAGGCGGAGGCGAGCGGCCACGGGAAGCTGTTCCGGGCCGCCGAGCGGGCCGCGGTCGCGTACAGCCAGGCGATGGAGACCGGCGATATCGCGCCCGGGTTGCGTACCCGGCGGTGGCTGTACGACCGGCCGGTCTACGCCAAGCTGCGGGCGGCGACCGGCGGGCGGGTGGCGTACGCGATCAGCGGCGGGGCCCCGCTCTCCCCCCGGCTCGGCCACTTCCTGCGCGGCGCCGGCATCACCGTGCTGGAGGGGTACGGGCTCACCGAGACCTCCTCGGCGGTGACGTTGAACCTGCCGCGCGCCCAGCGGATCGGTACGGTCGGCCGGCCGCTGCCCGGGTACGAGGTGCGGATCGCCGACGACGGGGAGGTACTGGTCCGCGGCTCCGGCGTCTTCGCGGGGTACTGGCGCAACGCGGCCGCCACCGAGGAGGCGCTGACCGGGTCGGGCTGGTTCCACACCGGGGATCTGGGCCGGCTGGACGACGGGTACCTGACCATCACCGGCCGCCGGAAGGACATCCTGGTGACCGCCGCCGGCAAGAACGTCTCCCCGGCGGTGCACGAAGACATGCTGCGCTCGCACTGGCTGATCGACCACTGTGTCCTCGTGGGCGACCGGCGCCCGTACCTGGCCGCCCTGATCTCGCTGGACCGGGAGGCGCTGGCGCAGTGGCGCCGGGAGCGGGGCGGTCCGGCGGAGACCACCGGACCGGCCCTGCGGGCCGACCCGGCGCTGCGGGCGGCGATCCAGGCGGCGGTCGACGAGGTCAACGCCACCGTGTCCAAGGCGGAGCAGATCAAGCGGTTCCGGATCGTGGACGCCGAGTTCACCGTGGGGGACGAGCTGACACCCACCCAGAAGGTCCGGCGCGACCGGGTACTGGCGAAGCTCTCCCGCGACGTGGCCGCGGTATACGCGCCGGTACCCCCGCCGTAGGCCCCCGCCGTAGGCCCGCGGCACCGGCCTTCGCGGGGCCGTTGGTCCCCGGCCGGGCGGGACCTTCGCACCTACCTACCCCCGCGGCCGGCCGACAAGGTGAGCACGTGAGCAATGCGGCGAACCGGCGGGCCCGCGCGCAGGAAGTTGCCCGGGCCGCCCAGTTACGACGGATGGCGCAGGAGCGGCGGTACCGCCGGCAGCGGGCCGCCTGGATCTCAGCGGTGGCGGTGGCGGTGCTGCTCATCGCCGGGCTGACCGGGGCGGTGCTGTGGCAGGCGGGCCGGCCGGAGGGCACCCCGCCGGCATCGGCCACGGCGGACGGCACCGGTCTGCCGGTGGGCGACGGACCGGTCACTGTGGAGATTTACCTGGACTTCCTCTGCCCGGGCTGCGCGGCGTTCGACGCCGCCGCCGGGCCGGTGCTGGCGGAGTACCTGGCCGACGGCGTGGTGACGGTGGTGTACCGGCCGATCGCGATCCTGGACCAGAAGACCACCACCGCGTACTCCAGCCGGGCGGCCGCGGCCGCGGGCTGCGCCGCCGAGTCCGGCCAGCTGACCGCATTCGTGGCGCGCATGCTGGCGCACCAGCCGGTCGGGCAGCCGGCGGGGCTCTCCACCGAGCAGATCATCGCGCTGGGCGCGGAGGCCGGTGTCACCGACCCTGGTTTCGGCGAGTGCGTCCGCGACGGCGCGTACCGGGACTGGGTCAGGCGCAGCACCGATGCCGCGTTCGACCGCGGCGTGCAGGGCACGCCCACGGTCTTCGTGGACGGCTCCCGGCTGAGCGAGCTGAGCGTACCGGCGCTGCGCGCGGCGGTGGAGGCGGCCGCCACCGGCTGACCCGTCCCGGGCCGCGCCACCCGGTCGGGCCGTGCTACCCGGTCGGGCCGTGCTACCCGGTCGGCTCGCCCCATCCGTCGGGGAGCCCATCCGCCAGGCCGTCGAGCACGTCGTCGTGGGGTTCCTCGCCGTAGCCGAGCAGCGCCAACTCCGCGATCGCGGTGAACGCGAGGGTGCCTACCCGGTCGCCGCCGAGCTGCTCCAGCAGTTGCCCGACCTCGCCGCCCGCGCAGACCCCGGGCAGCTCACAGCCCTGCCGCTGGTGTTGGCGCGCGAGCCTGACCAGATCACGCAGGGCGGCGCGGTGTTGGTCGACCGCGGCCACCACGTACGCGGGCACGGCAACCATCGCTCCTCCCTACCGACCGACTACCGGTCTCTCCACTGAGGTCACGTCCCTCTTCAGCTTGCGCCCCGCACCCGCCACTGTTCAGAGGCCAACTCCCTGGCCCACCGGGGGCGTTGGTCCCGGGGCGCCCGGTCGCCCACCACCTCGGCGAGCGGCCGGCGGGGCGAGGGTGAGGCCGGGCGGCGGGCGTAACCCAGGCGGATGATCGCCTGCGCCGGCAGCCCGGTACGCGGTTCGGCGATCAGCGCCCGCAGCTCGGGGATCTCCAACGGCTGGGTCAGCAACGAGGTGGCGACCCCGTGGACCGTGGCCGTGAGCAGCACCCGTTGGAGCGCCTGGCCCGCGCGTACCCAGCCTTGCGCGGTGTCCGGCCCGTGCAGCACGGCGATCAGCGGCGCCGGCTCGAACCCGACCGTCTCCCGCCGCGGGTAGGCCAGCCCCAGGTCGCGCAGGGCGAGGCCACCGGGCGCGGCACGGGGGCCGGCCGCGGCCCGGGTGATACCGTCGCGCCGCTCCAGCCGGCGGGCACTCCATCGGGTCAGCTCGTGCCGGTACGCCGGGTCGTCGCGCAGCTCCTCCTCGGCCGTCCGGACCAGCGCGAGCACCGCCCGGCGGTCGTCCCGCCCCGGGAAGCGCAGGGTGGCGCCCTCGGCCTCGGCGGCGGCCGCCAGGTCGTCCAGCACCTCCCGGCCTGGAACCACCCCGGTGAAGGGCCAGCGGTTGCTACGCCGCCGGGGGATCGCCCAGGCCAGGGCCCGGGCAGCCGCGGAGCCCCGAACCGCGGCGCCCGGGGAGATCCGGGCCAGGCGACCGGTGTCCACGCGCGTCTCCAGTACCTGCACCGGGGTGCGCCCGTGGACGCGCACCGCGACCCGCAGGTTGAACACGGCCGCGCCCACGCTGAGGATCAGTTCCCGTCCGGTCGGGTCGGCCACCGTCAGCTGCCGCGAGTAGTCGGCGTACACCTCCACCGCGGTTGGCTGCACCTCAAACCGCCAGGGCTGGGTGTTGTGCACCGACGGCGCCAGCACCGCCGCCGCCAGGCAGGCGCTGAGCACCGGGCCGGGCTCCCCGTCAGGGCTCCGCCACCACCTCATGCCGGGCCGCGGCCGGCGCCGCAGTGGTTCAGACACCGGACTTCATCGCTCCCCCGAAGGTTTCTCCTGTGTCCAGCTTGGCGCCGGGAGACCACCGCCGGAAGGGGAGCATGGCCGCTGCCCGCGGGACCTTCGACCCTGCCGTGTGGGTGGCTGGTCCGGCAGCCTGGTTCCCGGTACCGCCGGCCGGACCCACCCATGGGCAACCATTGATTGAGATCCGTGGTCGGGATGGTGGGCGCGCCCGCGGTGCGACCCGGCGGTGGCTGGCGGGAGGTTCGGTGGTCGGGACGGCGCGGCGGCGCGGACGGCGGATCCGCCCGGTGCTGCGGGACGGGGCCGGGGTGGGGTGCCGCCTGGTGCTGGCCGGGGTCTGGCTCTACGCCGGCGGCTCCAAGCTCACCGACCTCGACGGATCGGTCCGCGCGGTCAAGGCGTACGACCTGCTGCCGCCCGCGCTCGCGGAGTGGGTGGGGGCGGCGCTGCCATTCGTGGAGGTCGGGCTCGGTCTGCTGCTCCTGGTAGGGCTGGCCACCCGGGTAGCCGCCGCCGGTTCGGTGCTACTGATCGCCGCGTTCGTGGTCGGGATCGCCTCGGCCTGGGCGCGGGGCCTGGAGATCGACTGTGGCTGCTTCGGTAGCGGCGGGGAGCTCGCGGCCGGGGAGTCCCCGACCTACCTGGCGGACCTGCTACGGGACCTGGCGCTGCTGGCGATGGCCGGCCTGCTGTGGTGGCGCCCGGTCACCCGGTGGTCGGCGGACCGCTGGCTCGCCGGGGAGCGGCCTGACGCGCCGCCATCCGCCGCGTGACACTCTCCCCGCTCGACAGTCACCCTCGCGCGACGGTTGCCCCGCACGACAACTGCCCCCGCGATAACAGCCCCCCCGCGACAACTGTCCCCGCGCGACGGTGTTGGTTGCGGTCAGGCTGGCTGGTAGGGCGGCAGGCCGAGCTGCTCGCGGATCGCCTTCTGCACGGTCACCCGGTCCGGCCGGGCGTCCACAGTGACCACGAACTCCTTGCGCCGGAACAGCTCCAGTACCGGGTCGGTCTTGTCGTGGTAGTCCCGCAACCGGTTCGCCAGCGCCTCCTCGGTGTCGTCGGAGCGGCGGACCAGCTCCCCGCCGCAGACGTCGCACCGGTCCGGCACCGCCGGCCGGTGGAAGATCAAGTTGTAGTCCAGCCCGCACTGGGAGCACAGCCGGCGGGCCAACACGCGCCGGCGTACCTCCTCATCGGGCAGGTCAAGGTGGATCACGCCGTCGATGTCGTAGCTCTCCAGGAAGAACTCCGCCTGCCGGCGGCTACGCGGAAAGCCGTCGATGATGAATCCGTAGTTCCAGTCGTGCATGGTCAACCGGTCCCGGACCACCGACTCCACCAGGTCGTCATCGACCAGCTCACCGGCGTCCACGATCCGCCTGACCTGGGCGCCGAGCTTGGTGTGGTGCTGGATATGCCAGCGCAGGATGTCACCGACGCTGATCTGCACCAGGTCCAGGTCGCCGGCGAGCATGGCGCTCTGGGTGCCCTTGCCGCTCCCCTGGACCCCCATGATGATGTACTTCCGCACCCGCTCACCTTGCCACGGTGACGATCCGGCCACAGGCGACCCCACCGCCAGGTGGCGGTTGACACTCGCCGTGGCCGGGCCCGCCCTCACTCCTGCCAGGTATGCCAGTGGGCCCCAGGACCGGTCCGGTCTGGATGCCGCAGGTGGTGCCGGCCGTGGTCGCCGGGGTGGCCGGGCGCGTGCTGCCGCATCTGCTCCCGATCCGGCTGGCGGTTCTGGTCGTACGGGCACTCCACCGGGCAGTACTCCCGCGGCACCCCGCCGGGGCCGTAGCCGGGTCCGCCCGGGCCGCCGCCGGCCGAGGCGGGGCCGGGCACCATCACCCCGGCGGCCACCGCCACACCCCCGGCCACCAGTACGGCCGCCGCGGCGAGGCTGACCGCGACCTTCCTTCCCCCTGACATCGACACTCGCATCGTCTCCTCCTTCCCCGGGCGGCGCGGTGACCCGGGTAGCCGGTTCACCGGGCCCCGCCGGGGCAGGCGGCGACCGGCTCGGCGGGGAGTGTCCACGTCGCGCGTACCGGTCCGCCGCTGCCCCCATCTACTGGGTACCCGCTGACCGCGCGCTGGGACAGGGGCCAAGGGCCCGCCGGGCACCGGCCGACCGTCCCCTGGGACCGGTTAGCTGACGGCCGGCCGGGTACGCGGCCCCCGGGCGGTCACGCGGCGAGGGCGGCGAGCGCGGCGCGCAGGCGTTCGGTCGCCTCCTCCGCCACCGGGGCAAGCTCCTCCCGGTCGGCGACCGTGACCATCACCTCGGGGTTGAGCGCCTCCACCACCGTGTGGTCGCCGTCCGCGCGTACCACCACGTTGCACGGCAGCAGCAAGCCGATGCGCGGCTCCACCGTCAATGCCCGGTGCGCCAGCGGCGGATTGCAGGCGCCGAGGATCAGATAGTCGGGATAATCGACGTCCAGCTTGGTGCGCAGGGTCTCACGTACGTCTATCTCAGTGAGTACGCCGAACCCCTGCGCGGCCAGGGCCTCACGGACCCGTGGCACCGCGTCGGCGAACCGCAGCGGGAGCCGGACGGCCATGCCGTACTCCATCCGTGGACCTCCCCCTTACCCGACGGCGGCCCGGACCCCCGGGCCGTTGGAGAATGTGGCTACCTATCGGTAACCTTAGCTCATGACCACCGCCTCCCCGTCCCGGCTGCGCCCGGCTGACCTCGGCAAACCGCGGATGCGCGGGTGGTTGCACACGTACGCGTTCGGGGTGGCGCTGGTCGCGGGCGCGGTGCTCAGCGCCGTCGCCGCCACCCGCCCCGGGATCGCGCCCCTCGTGACCTGCGCCATCTACAGCCTCACCGTGCTGGGGCTGTTCGGCGTCAGCGCGCTCTATCACCGTCGGGTGTGGAGTCCACTGGGGTTCCAGGTAATGCGGCGGCTCGACCACTCGATGATCTTCCTGCTCATCGCGGGGACGTACACGCCGTTCAGCGCGCTGCTGCTGCCGCCGGCCACCGCCACGACGGTACTGGCGGTCGTGTGGGGTGGCGCCCTGGCCGGCGTGGGGTTGCAGCTGATCTGGCCGCACGCGCCGCGCTGGCTCTCCGCGCCGCTGTACGTGGCGCTCGGCTGGGTCGCGCTCGCCGTCCTACCGGAGCTGTGGCGCGCCGCCGGCGTAGCGCCGTTCGTGCTGCTGCTCGCCGGTGGGCTGGGCTACACCACCGGTGCGCTCTGCTACGCGCTGCGCTGGCCGAACCTGTGGCCGGCGGTCTTCGGCCACCATGAGTTCTTCCACGCCTTCACTCTGGTGGCCGCGCTCTGCCACCACATCGCGGTCTACCTGGTCCTGTTCTGAACCCGGTGCTCGACCCGATGTGCGCTGCCACTTACCGGTCTTTTTTCAGCAGGGCTCCCCTGCTGGTGCTCTCGCACGAGCAGGGGAGCCCTGCTGAAACGCGCGCCCGATAGCGGGCGCCCCGGTAGGGTTCATCAACCCCAGCAGGGCGCCCCTGTTGCATCAACAGGGCGCCCCCGCTACCTCAGCAGGGCGCCCCTATTGGCGCGACTGGGGACCCGGCAGGGCACCCAGCCCTCAGCGGGTGCCCTCATACCGCTAGAGCACCAGTAGTGGAGCTTCGCGGACGCGGGGCGAGCGCCCACTGCGTGGACGAACGTCTTACTGACGGGCGTGTTACTGACGGGCGTGGGCGCCCGCTGATGAAGGAAGTGAGCGCCTGGTACCGGGCGATCTGGAGGACCACGCAATCCCGGCAGGGCGCCCCTCATAGGGCTAGAGCACCGGCAGGGGCGCCCTGCTAAAGGAGAACCCCGATACCGGGCGCCCCGGTAGGGCTCATCAATCACCGCAGGGCGCCCCTGCTGAGCAGCTAACATCAGCAGGGCGCCCCTGTTGGAGCAAAAGGGCTCCCCTGTTGAGTGCTTAACCCCGGCAGGGCTCCCCTGCTGGAACAGGAGGGCTCCCCTGTTGCGCTGGCGCCACCGGCCCGGCCACCGACAGCAGCGGTGCCGCCCGTTCCCAGTCGGCCACCGGCCCCTCCCGGCAGACCAGCGCCGAGCCGGGCGAGCCGTGGCCGCACCGGCCGATCGCGCACTCCATGTGCCGCTCCAGCGAAACCTGGATGGCCTTGTCCGGCACGCCGAGCCGGCTCAGAGCCTGGGCGGCGAACCGCATCATCAGCTCTGGACCGCACACGCACGCCACCGTCTCCGCCGGCGTGAACGAAGCGCGCGGTAGCTGGCCGGTGATCACCCCGACCGCCCCCCGCCAGCCCCGCTGCGCCCGGTCCACCGTGACCAGCACCTGTGCCCCCGAACTCCGCCAGGCCCCGTACTCCTGGCTGTACAGCAGGTCGGCCGGGGTGCGCGCCCCGACCAGCACCACCACCCGGCGGTACCGGTCGCGGTGGGCGAGCGCCTCGGTGATCACGGGTCGCAGCGGAGCCAACCCCATCCCTCCGCCGAGGATGACCAGGTCGCGGCCGTACGCGCGGGCGAGGTCCCAGCCCTGGCCGTACGGTCCGCGCAGCTCCAGCGTGGTCCCGATCGGTGCGGTGGCGATGGCGCGGGTGACCGCACCCGCGTCCCGGACGGTGTGGCGGATGCGGTCACCACCGCCGCCGCTGATCGCGAGCGGCGCCTCTGCCCCGTCGCCGGCCCGGATCAGGGTGAACTGGCCCGGGGTCCAGGCACCGATGCCGCCGTTGGTCGGGGCCAGGGTGAGGGTGGCGGTGTCCGTCGTCTCCTGCCGGCGCTCGACCACTCGGTAGCTCAGCTGTTTCACGACACATCCCCGTACAGGTCCAGTAGTCGTAGCCGGGTGGCCTGCAGCCGGTCGGCCACCACCGCGATGAACCGTTGGTACAGCTCGGAGCCGAGTGCCGGGTCTTCGCGGGCCAGGCGGCGCACCGCCACCCCGTCGAACTCGACCGTCAGGGTCTGCGTGAGCGCGGTGGCGCCCAGATGCCAGCGGTACGGCGGGTACAGCCACGACCAGCCCAGCACCGCACCGGCGCCCAGGGTTTCGATCACCACCGCCCCGCGTCCGGGCACGTACATGTCCAGCGCCACGTTGCCCTCGCGGATCAGCCAGAACCGTTGCGCCCGGCCCTGTTCGGAGAAGACCCGGGCCCCGGCCTGGAACAGCGCCCGGTGCGCCCAGGGTGAGAGTCGCTCGAGCTGCTGGCGGGTCAGCCCGGCGAGGAAGGGGTGGGCGGTCAGCAGGTCATAGGTGGTGACAACGCTCACAGCGCCACCTCCTTCGCCAGCGTGGGCAGTTCGGGTGGTCGGCGCGGTCCGGCCTGGAGCGCACTGCCAGCGGCCCCGGACTGGACGAGTGAACCGGCTCTCCCATGCCACCATGGCACCTCAACCAGGGTGTGCGTGGTCAGTGCCATCGGTCCCGACCGGCCCGGGTCCAACGCCCCGCGCCGGGTCAGGCGAGCGAGAGTACCCGCAGCAGCAACCTCGCCGCCTCGCCGCCGGCCTCGGTCGCTACCGCCACGGCCCGGGGCACGTCCAGGTCGTCCAGGAGCGCGGCGGTCACCGCCGCCGTTGCGGCGGGGGTGGCGTCGGGGCGCCCGGCCGCGGTGTAGAGCCGCTCCAGGTCGGTCGCGGCGGTGGCGAGGTCGGCCGGGCGGTAGGTCCACGACTCGGCCCAGCGGCGGTGCAGGATCAGCAGCCGTACCGCGGCGGCCGGGTACTCGCGCAGCAGGTCGGAGACGAGCGTGAGGTTGCCGGTGGACTTGGCCATCTTCGCGCCGTCCTGGTACACGGTGCCCACGTGCAGGTGGGCGCGGGCGAACGGGGCCACCGAGCGGGCGGCCTCCGCCATCGCGGCCTGGTACGCGTGGTGCGGGTAGCGCAGGTCCGCTCCACCGGCGAGCAGGTCCACGGCCGGGCCGAGGACGGCGGTGGCCATGGCCGCGCACTCGGCGTGCCAGCCGGGCCGGCCCGGCCCCCACGGGCTGGGCCAGGCGGGCTGCTCCGGGCCGGAGGGCCGCCACACCGGCACGTCGAACGGGTCGTCGCGCAGCGGGTCGCCGGGGTCGTCGCCGTACTCGGCGGACAGCTCCCGGGCCTGCGCGAGGCTGAGCCCGGCGCGGGCGGGGAGGTCCCCGCCGCGGAAGTAGACGTGACCTTCGCGCTGGTACGCGTGGCCGGTGGCGAGCAGCGCGGCCGCGAGCTGCTGGACCTGCCGGACGTGGTGCCGGGCCCGGGGCTCGTAGGCCGGCCGGTTCACCCGTAGCGCGGTCATGTCCTTCTCGAACAGGTACTCCTGGTAGAGCGCGAACTCGTCGTAGGGCCGGCCCCGGGCGCTCGCCGCGTCGGTCAGCACGTCGTCGACGTCGGTGACGTTCCGGCACGTGACCACCTCCACCCCGGCCATCCGGAGCACCGCGGCAGCGAGGTCCGCCCAGATGAAGGTGGCGGCGTGTCCCAGGTGGGTGACGTCGTACGGGGTGATCCCGCATACGTAGATGCGGGCCGGGCCCACCATGGGCAGGCTCCGGCCACCCAGGCGGAGCTCCGCGCTGCGTACCACGGGGACTTCGGTTCGGGCGAGACTGCCGGTCACCGGTCCATCATGCCGCAGCCGCCGGTCGCCCCTCGACTTCAGCAGGGCGCCCCTGATCCGGCTAGAGGATTCACAGGGGCGCCCTGCTGAGGAAAGCCCCGGCTACCGGGCGCCCCTGCAGAGCCCTCAAGCTCAACAGGGCGCCCCTG
>DATGPS010000033.1:0-9174 GCA_035304685.1 Natronosporangium sp.
ACCGGGGTGTAGACCACCATGCCGGCGAGCCCGAGCAGGAGCACGTTCACCATCGCCACGAAGATCCCCAGCTTCCGCATCGCCGGGTACCGGGTGACCGACCAGAGCCAGGCGCCGGTCGCCACCAGGGTGGCGGTGAGCAGGTACTCGTACATGTTGCCCCAGGGCACCCGCTCCGCGGCGAGGCCGCGGGTCACCACCGTCGCCAGGTGCACCGCGGCCGCGCTGAGGATCAGACCCCGCGCCGCCCAGGGCAGCAGCGCCCGCGCGGGCTGCGGCCGGTCGGGCGGACCATCGGGTCGGTCGCGCTGGGCCGGCGGCTCTGGCGGCTCCGGTGCGGAGCCGGCGCCGGGTGCCCCGCTGGGCACCAGCGCCCGGGCCGGGCGCGCGGAGAACGCGTACTCGGCGGCGTAGCACACCATCGCGGCCAGGTACGCCATGATCGTGACGACCAGCAGTTGGTCCGAGAAAGCGGCCATCAGGTGCTCCTCAGGGCGGGTTCGGGAATCGGATCCAGCCCGGCGGCGGCGACGAGCTCCCGGAACTCGCCGGCGAAGCCGGGATAGTCGGAGCGGGGCAGGCCACCGGCGACCACCGCGCTACCAGCGGGGTGCGGACTGGCCCTGAACCAGACCCGCCGGCGGTGACCGGTGAGCGACAAGACCAGGCCTCCCAGCAGCAGCACGGCCCCGGTGAGCACCACCGGCTTGCCCGGGTCGTGCCGGACCGAGACGGTGATCCACCGCTGGGTGCCGACGAACTCCACGGTGGTGCCGTCGTCCAGGGTCATCCGCTCGCCCGGGGTCAGGAACTCCGGCGTACCCGCCGGTGCCAGCGCGCCCGAGGCGAGCTGGGCCTCGTTCAGGGTAAAGACCGACTGCGGCCGGCCGTCGTCGAGGCCGAGGTCGCCCTGGTACGGCTGGAGGAAGAGCACCGGCGCGCGCTCCTCCGGGTGGGTGGAGCGGGCCAGCGGCCCCTCCTCCGGGGCGGTCGGCAGGTAGAGGCCGTGGAACGCCACCTGCGCCGGCTGGGCCGTCTCCGGGTTGGCGTCCGGGAAGACCGCCACCCCCTCGGCGGTGCCGAGCGGGTCCAGCGGCAGGAACGGCGCGGTCACCAGCTGCGTGTCGCCGGCGCGATCGGTGTAGCGCAGCTGCGGCGCGTACCCGTGACCGAGCAGGTAGATGCTGGCGCCGTCCAGCCGCAGCGGGTCGTTCACGGTGAACTCGACCGCCCGCGCCGGGCCGCCCGCCTCGGCCACCTCGCCGCTGGCGAGGAACGACAGCGGCTGGCCGGACTCGGTGAACTCGGCCTCGAAGCCGGTGAGGGTGAAGCAGAACGGGGCCAGCTGGCCGGCGTCCACCCGGGTGCCCAGCGCCGACTCGTCGTACTGCTGCAGGGTGTTGCAGAACCCGCGGTCCGGCCCGGCCACCACCATCCGGTTGCCGTGCCACCCGTACGCCGCCCCGTACGCCACGCCCACCAGCACCACCACCATGGCGGCGTGCAGCAGGAGGTTCCCGGTCTCCTTGAGGTACCCCTTCTCCGCGCTGACCGTGGCCGAGCCGTCCGGGTGGGTGCGCACCACCGCCCGCCAGCGTCGCCGCCGCAGGGCCTCGCGGATCGTCGTGGCGGTGGTCTCCGGGTCGTCCCGGGCGGCCAGCCCGCCGGCGTGCTGGGGCAGCCGCGACAGCCGCTTCGGCGCGTCCGGTGGCCCGCCTCGCAGGGCCGCCAGGTGGTCGCGCAGCCGGGGCACCACGCAGCCCACCAGGGAGACGAAGAGCAGCAGGTAGATGGCGGAGAACCAGGGCGAGCGGTAGACGTCGAACCCGCCCAGCCGGTCCAGCACCGGCGCCAGATCCGGGTGGCGGGCGTAGAAGTCGGTGACGTCGCCGGGGTTGACCCGGCGTTGCGGCAGCACCGAGCCGGGGATGGCGGCGAGTGCGAGCAGGAACAGCAGCACCAGCGCGGTACGCATGCTGGTGAGCTGCCGCCAGCCGTTGCGCAGCCAGGCGGCGAGCCGATCAGCGATCACAGGCTCACCTCCCCGACCCCGACACTGAGCCGCAGCCAGGAGACGAACTCTTCCCAGGCGCCGGTGAGCAGGGCCAGCCCCACCAGAACCAGCAGCACGGCGCCGACCCGCGTCACCCAGGCCCCGTGCCGGCGCACCACCGCCAGGGCCCCCGCGACCCAGCGGAAGCCCAGGCCGAACGCGAGGAACGGCAACCCCAGCCCGAGCGTGTACGCGGCGGCGAGGACCGCGGCCCGGCCGGGCTGCCCACCCACCGCGCCCAGCGCCAGCACCGCCCCGATGGTCGGGCCCACGCAGGGGATCCAGGAGAGGGCGAAGACCGCGCCGAACACCGGGGCGGAGGCGACCCCGGCGGCGGGCAGCCGGCGGATCCGCGCCTCCCGCCACGCGCCGGGGACCAGGCCCAGCAGGGCGGCCGCGAACAGCAGCATCAGCACCCCGGCGCCGATCTCCAGGACCCGCTGCTGCTCCTGCAGCACCCGCCCGACCGAGGCCGCGACCACCCCGGCGGTGACGAAGACCGCCCCGAAGCCGGCGACGAACAGCAGCCCGCCGGCGAGCACCCGGCCGCGGGCCCGGGCCCGGGTCGCCACCGCCACGGCGCCCCCGGCGGTGCCGCCCTCGGCCGCCGCCGGCCGGGGGCCGACCGCGTCCAGATCCGCCCCGGTCAGCCCGGTGACGTAGGCGAGGTACCCCGGCACCAGCGGCAGCACGCACGGTGAGAGGAAGCTGACCAGCCCGGCGATCGCCGCCACCGCGATGCCGAGCGGCAGCGGGCCGAAGACCGCGATGTCGGCGAACCGCTCACCCACCGCCGGCCTCCTCGCTCGCCACCGCGGTGACCACGCGCTCCAGCTCCGGGGCGTCCACCACCCGGTAGATGGTCGCGGCCAGGTTGCCGTCCCGGTCGATCACCAGGGTGGCGGGTACGCCCGGCGGTGGTGGCGTGTCGGTGAAGCCCAGGGTGTACTGGCTGCCGGGGTCGAAGATGCTCGGGTAGGTGATCCGGCGCGCCGCGAAGCTGCGCGCCCGGTCCAGGTCGTCGCGGATGTTCACCCCCACGAACCGGACCCCCTGCTCCCGGGTGTTCTGGTGCACCTGCTCCAGCTCGGGCATCTCGCTGCGGCAGGGGCCGCACCACGACCCCCACACGTTCACCACCACCACGTCCCCGCGCAGGTCGGCGAGGTCGAGTGAGTCGCCCTCCAGGGTCTCGCCGGCGATCGTGGGCGCGGGTGGCCGCTCGCCGGGTGGGTACTCCCGCCGGGTCAGCTCGGCGAGCGTACCCCCGCCGCCGTCGCCGGCGGTCGCGTTCACCGCCACCGCCACCCCGACCACCAGGGCCGCGGCGAGCGCCAGCATCAGGGGGGTCCGCCGCCGCATGGCGCTACGCCCCCTTCTCGTCCGCGACCGGAGACTGCGCCACCAGGTGGGCCGCCGGCTCGGCGTACTTCACCGCCGCCACCCGCTCACCCTCGAAGTGCAGCGACGTGACGCTCGCCAGCGCGCACTGCCGCCGGCGCGGGTCGTGCCACAGCCGCCGCCCCTCCAGGTGCAGCCGCAGGGTCCAGATCGGCAGCTGGTGGGAGACGCAGAGCGCCTCATGCCCCTGCGCCGCGGCCCGGGCGGCCTGCACCGCGGCGAGCATCCGGGCGGCGATCTCGGCGTACGGCTCGCCCCAGGAGGGCCGGAACGGGTTGCGCAGGGACCACCACTCGCGGGGATGCCGCAGGGCCCCGTCGCCGACCCCGAACCGCTTGCCCTCAAACCGGTTGTCCGCCTCGATCAGCCGCGGGTCGGTCTCGATCGGCAGTCCGAACCGCTCGGCGATCGGCGCCGCGGTCTGCTGGGCCCGCTCCAGCGGGCTGGAGACCACATAGGTCAGATCCCGGCCGTCGAACCAGCCCGCCACGGCGAGGGCCATCTTCCGCCCCCGCTCGCTCAGCGCGAACCCGGGCAGCCGGCCGTACAGGATCCCCCGGGGGTTGTGGACCTCCCCGTGCCGGAGCAGGTGGACGACGGTACGCATCACGGCCCTCCGGCGGCGCGGGCGGCCGCGGCGGCCGCCTCCGGCAGCACGGCGGCGAGCGTCTCCAGCGCCGCGTCGTCCAAGGCGGTGGAGACGAACCAAGCCTCGTACGCGCTGGGCGGCAGGTAGACCCCGCGGGCCAGCATGGCGTGGAAGAATGCCGCGTACGCGGCGGTGTCCTGGGTCTGGGCGGTGGCGTAGTCCCGCACGTCGGCGGCGGTGAAGAAGATAGAGAACAGGTTGCCGGCGGCGGAGACCCGGTGCGGTACCCCGGCGGCCGAGAGCGCGTCCGAGGCGAGCCGGCTCACGGTGGTCGCCAGCTCGTCCAGCCGGCGGTACGCCGCGGCGTCGGCGAGCCGCAGGGTGGCCAGGCCGGCAGCGCAGGCCAGCGGGTTACCGGAGAGCGTGCCCGCCTGGTAGACCGGTCCCTCGGGGGCCAGTTGCGACATGATCTCGGCGCTGCCACCGAACGCCGCGGCGGGCAGGCCGCCCCCCATCACCTTGCCGAAGGTCCACAGGTCGGCCGGGACCGGGTCGAGCCCGTGCCAGCCGCTGGCGGAGACCCGGAAGCCGGTCATCACCTCATCGAGGATGAGCAGGGCCCCGTGCGCGTGGGCGATCCGGGCCAGCGCGGCGTTGTAGCCGTCCCGCGGCGCGATCACGCCCATGTTGCCGGCGGCGGCCTCGGTGATGATCGCGGCGATCCGGTCGCCCTGGGCCGCGAACGCCGCCTCCACCGCGGCCAGGTCGTGGTACGGGAGCACGATCGTCTCGGCCGCCGCGGCCTCGGTCACCCCGGGGGAGCCGGGCAGCCCCAGGGTGGCCACGCCGGATCCGGCGGCGGCGAGCAGCGCGTCCACGTGCCCGTGGTAGCAACCGGCGAACTTGACTATCAACGGCCGGCCGGTCACCGCCCGGGCCAGCCGGATCGCCGACATGGTCGCCTCGGTCCCGGAGTTGACCAGCCGCACCCGCTCCACCGGCGTGCGGGCGATGATCTCCGCCGCGAGGTCGAGCTCGGCCGCGGTGGGGGCGCCGAAGCTGATGCCCGCGCCGGCGGCTTCCCGCACCGCGGCGACCACTTCGGGGTGGGCGTGCCCGTGCAGCAGCGGGCCCCACGAGCAGACCAGGTCGACGTAGCGGCGCCCGTCCGCGTCGAAGAGGTACGGCCCCTCGCCGCGGGTCATGAACCGGGGCACGCCACCGACCCCGCGGAACGCGCGTACCGGCGAGTTGACCCCGCCCGGCGTCAGGGTCTGCGCCCGGTCGTACAGGTCCTGTGAGGCGGGCGCCTCGGCGGGGTAGCCACCGAGGGCCGCCGGAGGCAACTTGGTCACGGCGGACCTATTGTGTCAACGGCGCGAACCGCCCGGTACAGCGGGTGTGCGACCAGTGGCCCGGCCGGGCTGGTCGGCGGCGACCGCCGGGTGCGGCGAGCGGGCGTATCCGCGATAGGCTGGCGGGCGTGGAGCGCCCAGAGCTGACGATCTCCGTCCATCGGACCCCGAGCGAGGCTGTGGTGAACCTCGCCGGTGAGATCGACATGCTCACCGCTACCCGGTTGTCGAACACGGTCAACGACATCCTCGGCGACCCGCCGCCGCGGATCGTGCTGGACCTGGCCGGCGTCACGTTCTGCGACTCGCAGGGGCTCGGCACCCTGGTCGTGCTCAGCCGCAAGGCCAGCACCGCGCAGAGCGTGCTGGTACTCACCAACGTTGGTGACTTCCTGCTGCGCGTGCTCAACATCACCGGCTTGCGCTCGGCGCTGATGATCCGCAACGAGCCCGCCACCCACTGACCCGGCGGTTCGCGCGGTCATGGACCGTATCGGCGCTCATGATCGGCCCGTGCGGGCGGGCCGCGGTCAGGCTCGGCGGACCTCTTCCAGCAGGTCGATCGCGCGGCCGATGTCGCGGACCCCGTCCGCGCCGCGAAGCGCGGAGAGTGCCGCGTCCACCGACTCCATCGCCTGTCTCCACCGCTGCTCGTGTTCGCGCACGGTCGCCGCCTGGGTGGCGAGTTCGCGGCTCTTGTGCCACAGGTCCAGGAAGACCGAGATCTTCGCCCGCAGCACCCAGGCGTCGATCGGCTTGGTCAGGTAGTCCACCGCGCCGGTGGCGTACCCCCGCAGGGCCAACTGGGCGTCCCGGTCGGCGGCGGTGAGAAAGATGATCGGGATGTGGCGCGTGCGCTCCCGGGCCTTGATGTGGCTGGCGGTCTCGAACCCGTCCATGCCGGGCATCTGCGCGTCCAGCATGATCACCGCGAAGTCGTCCACCAGCAGCTTCTTGAGCGCCTCTTCCCCGCTGGTGACCGCGACCGGCTCCAGCGGCAGCCCCTGCAGCAGGGCGGCCACCGCGATCAAGTTCTCCCGCCGGTCGTCCACCAGCAGGACCTTGGCCACCCGACCGCCGCCCGGGGTGGCCGGGCGGCCGCCCACCGCGGTCATGCCGCGCCCCCGGCGGCCCGGGACCCGCGTACCCGGCCGATCCAGCTCGCCATCATCGCGAGCAGTTCGTCCAGGTCGACCGGCTTGGTGATGTAGTCGCTGCCGCCGGCGCTCAACGCGGAGTCGCGGTCGCCGGGCATGGCCTGAGCGGTGAGGAAGATGATCGGCAGCTCCGCGAATTGGTGGTTGCGGCGGATCGTCCGGGTGGTCTCGTACCCGTCCTGATCCGGCATCATGGCGTCCATCAGCACGATATCCACCTCGGGGTGTTCGGCGAGCAGGCGCATCCCCTCCGCGCCGCTGTCGGCGTAGAGCACGTTCATGCCGTGCAGCTCCAGCGCGCTGGTGAGGGCGAAGACGTTCCGGACGTCGTCGTCCACGATCAGCACCGTGGTGCCTTCGAGCTGCTGGGCGGCCGGGGTGGTCCGCCGCTGTGACGGTTCGGGCTCCCGGACGATCTGGGTGGGCGGCGGCAGGGTCGGGTCGGTCACGCCCGGCGGCGGGGCCACCGCTTCGGGCACCAGCACGTCCGGCAGGTAGAGGTGGAAGGTGGAGCCCTCATCCACCTTGGAGGAGACGGTGATGGTGCCGCCGAGCAGCGCCGCCAGGTCGCGGCTGATGGACAGGCCCAGCCCGGTCCCGCCGTACCGCTTGGTGGTCGTGCCGTCCGCCTGCTGGAACGCCTCGAAGATGATCGCCAGATCCTCGTGCGGGATCCCGATCCCGGTGTCGGTCACCGCGAAGTCGATGACCTGGCGGGCGGTGGCGAGCGTGGCCACGTCGAAGGCGAGGTCGCGCGGCGCCGGCCGGATGGTCAGGCTCACCGATCCGCGGTCGGTGAACCGGACCGCGTTGGAGATGAGGTTCCGCAGGATCTGCTGCAACCGCTGGGCGTCGGTCACCAGCGAGGTGCCGGCCAGCTCCGGCGCGACCTCCACCGTGAAGCCCAGCCCCTTCTCGGCCGCCTGCGGCGTGAAGCCCTGCTCCACATAGGCCCGGATGTCGTCGAACTCCACCTCGCTGGGCTCGATCTCCACCCGGCCCGCCTCGATCTTGGACAGGTCGAGGATGTCGTCGATCAGGCTGAGCAGATCCGAGCCGGCGCTGTGGATCGTGTTGGCGAACTCGATCTGCTTGGCGGTGAGGTTCCGCTCCGGGTTGTCCGCCAGCAGCCGCGCCAGCAGCAGCAGCGAGTTCAACGGCGTACGCAGCTCGTGGCTCATGTTGGCGAGGAACTCCGACTTGTACGCCGAGGCCTGCGCGAGCTGCTGCGCCTTCTCCTCCATGGCGATCCGGGCCAGCTCGATCTCCCGGTTCTTCGCCTCGATGTTGCCCTTCTGCTCCTGCAGCAGCGCCGCCTTCTCCTCCAGCTCCGCGTTGGTGCGCTGGAGTTCTGCGGACTGCTCCTGCAGCTCGTGCGCGAGCCGCTGGGACTGGGTGAGCAGCTCCTCGGTGCGCTTGTTCGCCTGGATCGTGTTCAGTGCCACCCCGATCGTGGCGACCAGCCGCTCCAGGAACGTGGTGTGCAGGTCCGAGAACGGCGCCACCGAGGCGAACTCGATCACGCCGAGCAGCTCCCCTTCGAACAGCACCGGCAGCACCACCAGGTCCGCCGGCGGGGTGGAGGCGAGGCCCGAGCGGATGGTCAGCTGCGGGTCCGGGACCGCGTTCACCCGGATCGGGCGGCAGGTGACCGCCGCCTGGCCGACCAGGCCCTCACCCGGGCCGAACGTGAGCTCGTGGTCGGCGGCGACGTACCCGTACGCGGCGGCGAGTCGCAGCCGCGGGGAGGCGTTCTCGTTGTCGGCCAGGAAGAACGCACCGAGCTGGGCGTTGACCAGCGGGGTCACCTCGTTCATCACCATCCGGGTGACCTCGCCCAGATCCCGTTGACCCTGGAGCAGGGCGCCGATGCGGGCCAGGTTGGAGTCCAGCCAGGCTTGGTCCCGGTTGGCCGAGGTGGTCTCCCGCAGGGTCACGATCATCTGGTTGATGTTGTCCTTCAGGGACGCCACCTCGCCCTGCGCCTCCACCGTGATCGCCTGGGTCAGGTCGCCGCGGGTCACCGCGGTGGAGACCCGGGAGATCGCCCGGAGCTGGGTGGTGAGCGTGGAGGCGAGCTGGTTCACGTTCTTGGTGAGGTCGCGCCAGGTGCCGGCCACGCCGGGCACCTTGGCCTGGCCGCCCAGCTTGCCTTCGGTGCCCACTTCCCGGGCGACCCGGGTGACCTCGTCGGCGAACGCGGAGAGCTGGTCCACCATGGTGTTCACGGTGTTCTTCAGCTCCAGGATCTCGCCCTGCGCGTCCACCGTGATCTTCTGGGAGAGATCCCCGCGGGCCACGGCGGTGGTGACCGAGGCGATATTGCGGACCTGGGCGGTGAGGTTCGATGCCATGGAGTTGACGTTGTCGGTCAGATCCCGCCAGGTGCCAGCGACGCCGGGGACCTGCGCCTGACCACCGAGCTTGCCCTCGGTGCCCACTTCCCGCGCCACGCGGGTGACCTCGTCGGCGAAGGACGAGAGCTGGTCGACCATGGTGTTGACGGTGGTCTTGAGGGCGAGGATCTCACCGCGGGCGTCCACCGTGATCTTCTGCGAGAGGTCGCCCTGGGCGACCGCGGTGGTGACCGAGGCGATGTTGCGGACCTGGGCGGTGAGG
>DATGPS010000034.1:0-41789 GCA_035304685.1 Natronosporangium sp.
CGGATGGTACGGAGGAGATCGCGCGGGCGGTGGTGGCGGAGGATGCGCGGTTTCGGTATGTGCGGCGGGAGCGGAATCTGGGGTTGGTCGGTAATTACAACCGGTTGTTCGAGGAGACCACCGGCGAGTACTTCGCCTGGCACGACGGGGACGACAAGACCGCGCCCGAGTTCTACCAGGCCTGCCTCGACCTGCTGCGCGCCCGGCCGGAGGCGGCGGCGGCCACCACCGAGATCCTGCTGATCGACAGCGCGGGGCGGGTGTTGGGGCCGGATCCGGAGCCGATCCGGGCCGACCACCCCGACCGGGCGGTCCGGTTCGCCGAGCTGGCTTCCTTCGATCATTACTGCCAGTTCACCTACGGGGCCTACCGGCGGTCGATGATGGCGCGTACCCGGTTGATGCTGCCGTTCTTCTGGAGTTCGGACCGGCTGTTCCTGGCCGAGCTGGCGCTGCAAGGGACCCTGGTGCGCGACCCCCGCCAGCTCTACTTCGTCCGGGAACACGACGAGCGGGTGACGCTGGGCGGGCGGGCGAAGTTCTACGCCGGGCTGGCGGCCCCCCAGCGGGGCACCACCCTGCGCTACTCCCGGGAGCTACGGCGGGCCGTGGACCACGCGCAGCTCGTGGGGGAGGAGCGGGAACGGGTGTTGCGGGCCCTGCGCGGCTGGCGACTGCGCAACAGTCATCGGCTGGTACGCAGCGCGGTCGGAGCCGCGGTGGGCGCCGGCGTGGAGCGTATGACCCGATGAGGACCGGACCGGAGCGCCACAGGAAGGGCAGGAGTCGATGGGCCAGGTAAAGCTGCAACGCCCGCGGTACGCGTACGCCAACGGTGCCGTACGCCCCTGGGAGGAGGCGGTGCTGCACATCGCCTCCGAAGCGGTGCTGCGCAGCGCCAACGTGTACGAGGGCATCAAGGGCTACTGGCAGCCGGACGGCACCTTCGGGTTGGTCGCGCTGCGGCGCCACTACGACCGGCTGGTCCGCTCCGGTCGCCTCCTGCGGCTGCCGGTCCCCGTGTCGTACCAGGAGTTCGAGTCGGCGATCTTCGCCCTGGTGGGCGCCCTGCTCACGCCCGACCGTGACCTGTGGGTGCGGGCGAACGTGTTCGCGGTGGAGGGTCACTGGGGTCTGGACACCGTCTGCGACCTGATGATGACCGCGTTCCACCAGGACCGGGTCGATCCCGAGCCGATCCAGGTCGGGGTGAGCACCTGGGTCCGGCCCCCGGATCTGTCCTTCCCGGCCCGGGTCAAGACCACCGCGAACTACCAGATCGGCCGGTTGGCCCGGATCGAGGGGCGCGGGCGGGGGTACGGCGAGATGATCCTGATGAACACCTACGGGCGGGTGGCCGAGGCGACCGGCTTCTGTCTCCTGATGGCCCGCGACGGTCGCGTGTACACCCCGCCGGCGAGCGAAGGGGCGCTCGAGAGCATCACGCTCGACTGCGCCGAGGCGATCTGCGCCACGCTCGGCATCCCGTTCGAGCGGCGGCCGATCGACCGCAGCGAGCTGGTGATCGCCGACGAGCTCGCGGTCTGCGGGACCTTGGCCGAGATCACCGAGGTCACCGCGGTCGACGGCCAGGCCCTGCCGCGCCAGGGCGGGCTGTTGACCGCGGTCGCCTCCGCCTACCTGGACGCGGTCCGGGGCATCCGCCCCCACCCGGAGATCGACCTCACCACCGTGCCGGCACCGGCGGTGGCGATGCAGCACGCAGGGGTGTGAGAGATGCGGGTACTGGTCACCGGGCACGAGGGCTACCTCGGCAGCGTGTTGGTGCCGATGCTGACCGCCGCCGGCCATGACGTGGTCGGGCTGGATGTCGGCTGGTACGCCGACGGGACCCTCGGCCCGCCCCCGGCCGAGGTCAAGACGCTGCGGGTGGACCTGCGCGATGTGGAGCCCGCGCACTGCGCCGGCATGGACGCGGTCATCCACCTGGCCGCGCTCTGCAACGACCCGATCGGCAACCTGGACCCGCAGCTCACCTACGCGGTCAACCACGAGGCCACGGTGCGGCTGGCCCGCGCCGCCAAGACCGCTGGCGTGAGCCGGTTCCTGTTCTCCTCCTCCTGTTCCCTCTACGGGGCCGGCTCCGAGAGCACTCCGCTGACCGAGGAGGCCGAGTTCGCGCCGGTCACCCCGTACGGGGAGTCTAAGGTGCGGGCCGAGGCCGATCTGCGGGAGCTGGCGGACGGGAGCTTCTGCCCGGTGTTTCTCCGCAACGCCACCGCGTACGGGTTCTCCCCCCGGCTGCGCGGAGACCTCGTCGTCAACGACCTGGTGGGGCACGCACTGCTCACCGGCGAGGTGAAGCTGCGCTCGGACGGCATGGCGTGGCGGCCGCTGGTGCACGTGGCGGACATCTGCGCGGCGTTCCTCGCCCTGCTGACCGCGAGCGTGCCGCCAGGGCGCGCCTACAACGTCGGGCAGACCGGGGAGAACTACCTGATCCGGCACGTCGCGGAGCTGGTCGCGGAGCTGGTGCCGGGCAGCGAGGTCACGTTCGCCGAGGGCTCCGGCGCGGACACCCGCAACTACCGGGTCTCCTGCGACCGCATCCGCGCCGAGGTCCCGGAGTTCAAGCCACAGTGGAGCCTGCGGGACGGGATCGCACAGTTGGTCGAGGCGTACCGCCGCTACGACCTGCGGCTGGATGACCTGATGGGGGAGCGGCACCAGCGCCTGGCCAAGCTGCGGGCGCTGCGGGCGGCCGGCCGCCTCGACGCCGGCCTGCGGTGGGTGGGTCATGGCGAGTAACGCGTGTGACGCCTGCGGCGGCGAAGAGCTGACCGTCTTCGCCGACCTGGGGACGGTGCCGGTGCTGTGCGGGGTGCACTGGGCCCGGCAAGCCGATGCGCTCGCCTCGCCCTCCGGGCGGATGGTGCTGGCCTACTGCCGCGAGTGCGCCTACGTCCGCAACGCGGCCTTCGAGCCGGAGCTCATGGTGTATGACTCCACGATGGACACTAACCTCCACCATTCGCCGATGTTCCAGAAGTTCTCCGCCGACCTGGTGGCCCACCTGACCGACCGGTTCGCGCTGCCCGGCAAGCGGGTGCTCGACATCGGCTGTGGGCAGGGTGAGTTCCTGCGGGAGCTGTGCGCGCACGCCGGCTGCGAGGGTGTGGGCTACGACGCCATGTACGCCGGAGTCACCGGACCGGACCCGTCCGGCGCGGTCTTTCACGCCGCGCACGCTCCACGCGGGGAAGCCCTGCCCGAGTACGACGTGTTCACCAGCCGGCACTGGTTCGAGCACTTGGCCGACCCGTACGAGTTCCTGGTGGACCTGCGTGAGCAGGCGCGCGGCCGGCCGGTCTACGGCTACGTCGAGGTCCCGGACGCCTGTTACGACCTGGCCACCGCGGGCTGGGAGGTCATCTATCCGCACGTGTCCTACTTCGACGCCTACTCGCTGTGCCGGATCTTCGAACGGGCCGGGTGGCAGGTCGAGGAGACCGGCACCTACTTCTCCGGCATGTTCCGCTGGATCGAGGTCTCCGCCAACCAGCCGGCGGGGAGCGGCCGCTCCCGCCGCCCGGGCATCGCCGAGCGGGACCGGCAGCTGGCGGCGATCCAGCAGTTCTACGCCCGGCACGCTGCCGAACGCGACCGGTGGCGCCGTACCATCGCCGAGCTGGCCAGCGCCGGCAAGCAGCCGGTCCTGTGGGGGGCGGGCTCGCGGGGGGTCCAGTTCCTCGCGGCCGTGGACCCTGACCGGCGACTCGCCGCGGTGGTGGACGTCAACCCTCGCAAGTGGGGGCGTTACCTACCCGGCGGTGGCCACCGGGTGGATCCCCCTGACACCCTCGCCAAGCTGCAGCCCGCCGCGGTGGTGATCACCAACCCGGCGTACCGGGACGAGATCAAAGGCGCGCTCGCGGACCTGGGGGTGACCGCCCAGCTCCTGGTGGCGTGAGCCGGAGTCTGTCAGATAACCGACCTATGAGTTCCACCCGCACGAACCGTGCGGCACAGTACCGACGGGATTGCATCACGAGGGGGGCGATGAATACTGTCGCGTGCCGGTTGTGTGATCAGCCGCTCACCGAGACCTTCGTCGACCTGGGAATGTCTCCGCTATGCGAGAGCTACCTACGCGCCGACCAGCTAGACCAGCCTGAGACCTTCTACCCGTTGCACGTACGGGTCTGCGCCGCCTGCCTGCTGGTGCAGCTACCGGCGTACGTGCCCGGGGAGGACATCTTCTCCGAGTACGCCTACTTCTCTTCGTACTCCACCTCCTGGGTCGCCCACGCCAAGCGGTACGCCGAGGCGATGATCCAGCGGCTACGGCTTGGCCCCAAGAGCCTGGTCACCGAGGTGGCGAGCAACGACGGCTATCTGCTCCAGCACTTCGTCGCCGCCGGTATCCGGGTGCTGGGGGTGGAGCCGGCCGCGAACATCGCCGAGGTCGCGCGGGCAAAGGGCATCCGGACCGAGACCCGGTTCCTCAGCGCCGAGTCCGGAGCCGAGCTGGCCGACTGCTACGGCCGGGCCGACCTGGTCACGGGCAACAACGTCTACGCGCACGTGCCGGACCTGCGCGGGTTCAGCGCTGGACTGGCGGCGCTGGTCAAGCCGGACGGCCTGGTGACGCTGGAGTTCCCGCACCTGCTGCGGCTGATCGAGGGCCGGCAGTACGACACCATCTACCACGAGCACTACCAGTACCTCTCCCTCCTTACCGCGCAGCGGGCCTTGGCCACCGCCGATCTGGCAGTGGTGGATGTGGAGGAACTCACCACCCACGGCGGGTCGCTGCGGGTCTACGCCCGGCCCGAAGCCGCGGCCGGGGAGCCCGCGCCCGCGGTGAAGGCGGTGCTGGAGCAGGAGGCTGCCGCCGGGCTGCACAGCCTCGACGGGCATCGCGGCTTCGCCGACGCGGTCGCCACGGTCAAGCGCGACCTGCTGGGTTTCCTGCTGAGCGCGCGGGCGGAGGGCGCCACGGTAGCCGGCTACGGCGCACCGGGCAAGGGCAACACCCTGCTCAACCACTGCGGCATCCGGACCGACCTGCTCGCCTGGACGGTCGACCGCAGCCCGCACAAGCAGGGTAAGTTCCTGCCGGGTACGCACATCCCGATCTACGGCCCGGAGCGGATCGCCGCCGAGCGGCCCGACTACCTGCTGGTGCTGCCGTGGAACCTGCGCACCGAACTCAGCGAACAGCTGGCATACGTGCGCGACTGGGGCGGGCGCCTGGTCTTCCCGATCCCGCGGCTGGAGGTGGTTTGAGCCATGAAGGTGGTGCTGTTCTGCGGTGGCCTCGGCATGCGGATGCGGGAGGGCGCCGGCTCGGCGCCGAAGCCGATGGCGATGATCGGCGACCGTCCGCTGCTGTGGCACGTGATGCGCTACTACGCCCACTTCGGGCACTGCGACTTCATCCTCTGCCTGGGGTACGGCGCGGCGGCGGTGAAGGAGTTCTTCCTCAACTACGACGAGACGCTCTCCAACGACTTCACCCTGTCCGCCGGCGGCCGGGACCTGAAGCTGCACTCCACCGACATCACCGACTGGAAGATCACTTTCATCGACACCGGGCTGCACACCACCATCGGGGAACGCCTGATGCGGGTGCGCGAGCACCTGCAGGACGAACCAGCGTTCATGGCCAACTACGCCGACACGCTCACCGATGCCCCGTTGCCGGAGATGATCGAGCGGTTCCACGCCAGCAACGCGGTCGCCAGCATGATCGTGGTGCCGCCGGTCTCCAGCCACCACGTGGTGGAGATGGACGATTCCGGCCGGGTGACCGAGGTCCGGCTGGTCCGGGAACTGATGCAGTGGGAGAACGGCGGCTACTTCATCATGACCCCGGAGATCTTTGACGTGCTGCGGGAGGGCGAGGAGATGGTGCCGGACGCCTTCGCCCGGCTGGTCCCCAGTGGCCGGCTGCTGGCCCAGCGGTATGAAGGGTTCTGGCGGGCCGCGGACACCTTCAAGGACCGGGCTGAGCTGGAGGAGATGTTCGAGCGCGGCGAGTGCCCGTGGATGCTGTGGGACCCGCAGCGTTGCGGCGGGCGAGTACCGTGCTGATGCTCTCGCTGGATCTGCGCGGGGTGCGCTCGGCGGTGCTGCTGGGCGCCCACCCCGACGACATCGAGATCGCGGCCGGCGGGACCATGCTCACGCTCGCCACCGCCCACCCGGGCGTGCGCGTCCACTACGTCCTGTTCACCGGGGTGCCCGAGCGGCAGGCGGAGGCGCGCGCGGCCGCCGAGGCGTTCCTGCCCGGGGCGCGGATCACCAGTTCACTCCATGATCTGCCCGACGGGCGCCTGCCCGCGCACTGGGCCCACGCCAAGGAGATCGTGGAACAGGTCGCCCGGGTCACCCCCGCCGACCTGGTGCTCGCGCCGTCGCGTACGGACGCGCACCAGGACCATCGCACCGTCGCCGAGCTGGTGCCGACCGCGTTCCGGGACGCGCTGGTGCTGCACTACGAGATCCCCAAGTGGGACGGCGACCTGGCGCCGCAGAACGTCTACCTGCCGCTGGACGACGCCACCGCCAGGCGCAAGGTGGCGCTGCTGCACGACTGCTACCCGTCCCAGAAGGACCGCGACTGGTGGGACGATGAGGTGTTTCTGGGGCTGGCACGGCTGCGCGGGGTGGAGTGTCGCAGCCGGTACGCGGAGGCGTTCACCTGCCACAAGGCGGTCGTCCGCCTAGGTTGACCGGTGGGGGCCTGCCGGCGCGCCGGGATCGCCAAGGCAGGTGTCAGCCGCCGTCACCCGATGCCCGCGCCAGCCGCTGGCGGCCGGCGAGCTGTTGACGCTCGTCGGCGAGCTGCTCGGTGAGCGCGGTCAACCGGCGCCGGACCTCCTCCACCTCGTAGTGAGCCTCCCGCCGCTCGGCGCTGACCGCCTCGAGACGGCGCTCGGCCTCGGCCAGTTCCCGCCGGCGCTGCGCGAGCGTGGCGGCGAACCGGGCAGCCTCCTCCTCGGCGGCGGCCGCCCGCTGCGCGGCCGCCGAAGCCTGCTGCTCGGCCTGCTCCCGCAGTTGCGCGGCGTACCGCTGAGCGTCGGCGCGCAGCTGGTCCGCGTCTGCCTGGGCGCGGGCCCGGACCGCCGCCGCCTCCCGCTCGGCCTCCGTGCGGGTCCGCTCCGCCGCTTGCTCGGCTTCGGTGCGGGTCCGCTCCGCCGCTTGCTCGGCCTCTTCGGTCACCCGTGCCGCGTGGGCATCGACCTCCGCCCGGGTGGAGGCCGCGTACGTGTCGGCCGCGGTGCGAGTCTCCTCTGCGTACCGGTCGGCGTCCGCGGTCACCTTCGCCACGTGCGCCGCCGCCTCCTCGGTGATCCGTTGCGCCTCCCGCTCGGCGTTGGCGAGCTGCTCGGCGCCGTTGGCGCGCATCAGCTCCGCTTCCTGCCGCGCGGCGGCGAGGTCCGCCTCCATCTCCGCCTGCTTCTCCGCGGCGATCCGCGCGGCTTCGGCCCGCCGGGCGGCCAGCGTGGTCTCAAAGTCGCGATACGCCTGCGCGGTCTTTTCCCGCGCCTCGGCGAGCAGACGGTCGAGGTTGGCGCGCTTCTGCTCGATCTCCTGCCGGGCAGCCTCCCGGATCGCCTCGGCCTGCTGCTCGGCCACGCTGAGCAACTGCTCGACATAGGGGCCGAGGTGACGGAAAGACACCCGGTCGGGTACGCCGATCTGGCTGCGTAGCTGGGCTACCTCCGCGCGCAGGTACTCCACTTGCCCGGCGAGCGCCTGCACCTGGGCCATGGCCTGGTCCCGTTCGATACCGAGGGCTTCTACCTCAGCCTCTACCTCGGCGACGTACCGGTCGACCTCTCGCTTGTTGTAGCCCCGCACCACCACCTCGAAGCTGGCTTCGGTGCGGACTCCTGGCCCCAGGGCAGACAGTTCCCCGCTACGCGACATGCCTCTATCCTCACATGCGACGCCCCGTCACGTCTGGAAACCGACCAGTCGTGACGGGGCGAGCATCTACGTTCTTGGTTTGGCCAGTGCGTTCCACACAGGGCGTCAGCTGGAGATCTCCTCCTTGCCCGAGCCCGAGGTATCGCTCGTGGGCTGAGGCACGATCCCGGCCAGGCCGGAGAGCATCTGGCCGAGCTGGGCGGTGACCGCTTCCTTCTGCCGGGTGAGGTTCTCCAGCTCCTCGCGGGCCGCGGTGACCAGCCGCTCCGCCTCGGCCCGGGCGTCGCTGATCAGCCGGTGTTCCTCGGCCTTGGCCTCGCTGACCGTCTTCTCGGCCAGCTTGCGTGCCTTCTCCACGGTGTCGGTGGCGTGCCGTTCGGACTCGATCCGCCGGGTCTCGGCCAGCTTCTCCATCTCCCGGGCCCGCTCTTCGGCCGCCCGGGCCCGCTCTTCGGCCAGCTCCACCATCTCCTGGGTGGCGGCGACCTGGGCGGCGTGCCGGGCCGCGTCCTCCCGCTCGGCCTTTTCCCGCCGCTCGCTCAGCTCCACCGCCAGCGCCTGCAGCTCCCGGTCGCGCTGGTCGCGCGCGTCGGCGAGCATCTTCGTCGCCTCCGCCCGCTTCTCCTCAGCGTCCCGCGCGGCCTTCGCCTTGAGCTGGGTGATCTCCCGCTCGGCGGTGGCGCGCAGCGTGGTCACCTCCCGCTCCACATTCGACCTGAGCTCGGCGACCTCGTGAGCGGTGGCGGTGCGCAGCGCCTTGGTCTCCCGCTCGGCATCGGCGCGCAGGGTGTCCGCCTCCCGGCGGGCCTGCACCCGGGTCTCGGCCGCCTCCCGCTCGGCGGCGGTGGTCATCTCGCTCGCCTCCCGCTCGGCGGTCGCCTTCATGGCGGCGGCCTCCGCGCGGGCCTTGTCGGTGATCTCGCGTGCCTCCAGCCGGGCGGCGGAGAGGATCCCCTCGGACTCCCGCTTCGCCTCGTTGCGGTGGTCGTTGGCCTGCTCTTCGGCCAACCGCAGGATCTGCTCCACCCGTGTGCCGAGCCCGGAGAGGGTAGGCCGGCTGTTCTCCTCGAGCTGCTTGTTGGTGTCGCTGAGCTTCTGCTCCATCGTGCCGAGACGCTGCTCGGCCGCGCGCAACCGTCGCTGGGCGTCAGCCAGCCGCCGCTCCGCCTCCTCCTTGTCCGCCTGGGTCTGGGCCAGCGACTGGTGGATACGGGCGATGTAGTTATTGACCTGTTCCTGGTTGTAGCCGCGAAGACCGACGGTGAACTCGGGGGTGCTGTTGGCGCTGTCGAAGAACGCCAGAGAGGATTGCTGCTGGGGCATTGGCTCATACTCGCAGATGACCAGGGGGGAAGCGCAAGTGGTAGCCGGCAAGTACCTGTCAGTTCAGCCGTTCGCCGGTGGTCGCCCCGTGTGATCAGTCGGGGGCGCGGCCGGCTCGGTGGTGACCCGGTCGGCCGCGGGTGCGATCACCCGGCAGAGTGACGCTGCCTGGCTACCCAGAGTGGTCACCCGCTGTGGTCGCCGTCCTACCGGGAGCGAGTCACCGCCCAGCGCTGATGCGCAGGCTCGTACCGTACCCATCCGAGCGGGACCATGCGCGCCGTCACCCCAGGGTACCGTCAGTCGTGGTCGGGCCGGGCGGGTTCGACCAGCTCGACCAGCACCCCGCCGGCGTCCTTGGGGTGGACGAAGTTGATCCGGGAGCCGGCGGTGCCCCGCCGCGGTTCCTCGTAGAGGAGCCGCACCCCCCGCGCGCGCAGCGCCTCGCCGGCCGCCGCTACGTCGGTGACCGTGAACGCGACCTGCTGTACGCCGGGACCGCGCCGGTCCAGGAACCGGGCGATCGGCGAGTCCGGGGTGAGTGGGGCGAGCAGCTGCAGGTGGCCGGCCTCCGGCGTATCACCGACCGCCAGCATCGCCTCGCGTACCCCCTGCTCCTGATTGGTCTCCTGATGGACGCAACGCATGCCGAACACCTGCTGGTAGTGCGCGATCGCCGCGTCCAGGTCGGGGACGGCCACCCCGACGTGGTCGATGCGCACCAGCCCTACTCCGCGCACCTGACCAACCTACCCGTGCTGGCCACCACGCCGGGTCCGGCCGGGGGATACGCTCGGACTGAGGGATCGTTCAGTGGAGAGGCGGAGCATGTCCGGGTCAGTGATCGTCAGCGGAGCGCGTACGCCCATGGGCCGGTTGCTGGGCAACCTCGCCGACCTCCCCGCCACCGCCCTGGGGTCGGTGGCGATCCGGGCGGCGCTGGCCCGCGGCGGGGTCACCCCCGACCAGGTGGACTACGTGATCATGGGGCAGGTGTTGCAGGCGGGCGCCGGGCAGATGCCGGCCCGGCAGGCGGCGGTGGGTGCCGGCATCTCCATGTCCGTGCCGGCGCTGACCGTCAACAAGGTGTGCCTCTCCGGCCTCACCGCGGTCGCCCTCGCCGACCAGCTCATCCGGGCCGGGGAGTGTGAGGTCGTGGTGGCCGGCGGCATGGAGTCCATGACCAACGCTCCCCACCTGCTGACGGGCCAGCGGCGCGGCTACAAGTACGGCGACGTGGTGCTCCGCGACCACCTGGCGTTCGACGGGCTGACCGACGTCTGGGACGAGTGCTCCATGGGGGAGTCCACCGAGCGGCACGGCGCCGGGCTGGGCATCAGCCGGGCCGAGCAGGACGCCTACGCCGCCGCCAGCCACCAGCGGGCCGCCGCGGCCCAGAAGGACGGCACCTTCGCCGACGAGATCGCGCCGGTGGAGGTGCCGCGGCGCAAGGGTGAGCCGGTCACCATTTCTGAGGACGAGGGCGTCCGCCCGGACGCCACCGCGGAGTCGCTGAGCAAGCTGCGCCCGGCGTTCACCCCGGACGGCACCATCACCGCCGGCTCCGCCTCTCCGCTCTCCGACGGCGCCGCCGCCCTGGTCGTGATGAGCGCGGAGCGGGCCCGCCGGCAGGGTCTCAGCTGGCTGGCGGAGATCGGCGCGCACGGCATGGTGGCCGGTCCGGACAGCTCGCTGCACTCCCAGCCCGCGCGCGCCATCCGCCGGGCCCTGGAGAAGGAGGGCCGCACCCCGGCCGATCTCGACCTGGTCGAGATCAACGAGGCGTTCGCCCAGGTGGTGATCCAATCCGTACGCGAGCTGGGGGTGGACCCGCAGATCGTGAACCCGAACGGCGGGGCGATCGCGCTCGGCCACCCGATCGGCATGTCCGGTGCCCGCCTGGTGCTGACGCTCACGCTGGCGCTGCGGCGCCGCGGCGGCGGGCTGGGCGCGGCGGGTCTGTGCGGGGGCGGCGGCCAGGGCGACGCGCTGCTGCTGCGTGCGCCGCGGAGCTGACGGTGGGTATCCAGATCGACGCGCCCGCGTCTCCCCCGGTGGACACCCTGGTGAAGCGGGCCCGCGCGGGTGACCCGCGGGCGGTGGCCCGGTTGATCAGCCTGGTCGAGTCCGGCCACCCCTGCCTGCCAGACCTCGCCGCCGCGCTGGCTCCCCACACCGGTGCCGCCCGGGTGATCGGCTTGACCGGCGCGCCTGGAGTCGGCAAGTCCACGGTCACCAGCCAACTGGTACGCGCGTTCCGCGCCACCGGGCAACGGGTAGGGGTGCTGGCGGTGGACCCGTCCAGCCCGTACAGCGGCGGGGCGATCCTCGGCGACCGGGTGCGGATGCAGGAGCACGCCACCGACCCCGGGGTCTACATCCGCTCCATGTCCAGCCGCGGCCACCTGGGTGGGCTGGCCGCCGCGACCCCCCAGGCGGTACGCGTACTCGACGGCGCCGGCTGTGACGTGATCCTGGTCGAGACGGTCGGTGTGGGCCAGGGTGAAGTAGACGTCGTGGACCTCGCCGACACCACCTTGGTACTGCTCGCGCCCGGCATGGGCGACGCGATCCAGGCGGTGAAGGCGGGCATCCTCGAGATCGCCGATGTGTTCGTGGTGAACAAGGCGGACCGGGACGGCGCCGCCGCCACCTACCACGATCTGCAGGGGATGATCGCGCTGGCGGACCGGGGTCCAGGGGACTGGCGCCCCCGCGTGGTGCGGTCGGTGGCGGTCCGCGGCGAGGGAGTGGACGAGATCGTGGCCGCGATCGACAAGCACGGCGCCTGGCTGCGTACCCACGGCCGGCTCCGCGACCGCCGGGAGCGGCGGGCCGCGGCGGAGGTGGAGGCGATCGCGCTGGCGAAGGTTCGGCAGCGGCTCGCCGCGGTGGGCGGGCCGGCGGCGCTGGCGCGGCTGGCGGCCCAGGTGGCCGGGGGAGAGCGTGACCCCTACGACGCCGCGGTCACACTCCTGCGCCAGGTCGGCCTCGACTAGCGTCTACTCTGGCTACTTGACCCATCAGGAGCCGGTACGCCGACCCCGCGTGACCGCGGACCTGGGGCTCAGGTTCGTCGGCGCGTGCGGTGCGTGGCCCCCGGGAAAGGAGACGCCTTGAGCACCGTGGTGGTGGACCGGGTGACGGTCGGGTACGGCGGGGAGCCGGTGCTGCGCGGGGTGTCGATGACCGTGGCGCCGGGCAGCCTGGTCGCGGTCACCGGGTCCTCCGGCGCGGGCAAGACCACGCTGCTCTCGACCATCGCCGGGCTGTTGCGCCCGGCTGAAGGCACCGTGACCGTCGGTGACGAGGTGGTGCGGGACCGAGACGCGGTGGCGCGCCGCGTGGTGCTGATCCCGCAGGACAACGGGCTCGCGCCGGTCCTCACCGCCGGGGAGAACCTGCAGGTGGTGCTCATCGCCAATGGCTTCACGCCGGTCGACGCCCGGCGGGCCACGGCCCAGTGGCTGGACCGGCTCGGGCTAGGGTCGCGGGCCGACCAGTTGGTGGAGGAGCTCTCCGGCGGCCAGCAGCAGCGCACCGCGATCGCCCGGGGGCTGGCGTTGCGGGGGGACGTCGTGCTCGCCGACGAGGTGACCAGCGAGTTGGACGCGACCAACCGGCAGCGGGTGCTGGAGCTGCTGCGGGCAGAGGCGGACCGGGGCGCGGCGGTGGTACTCGCCACTCACGACCCGGAGGCGGCCGCGGGCTGTGACGCGGAGGTGCACCTGGTGGACGGGGTAGCCGACCTGGTACGAGCGCCCGCCTGACCTCGCCGCAGGCCCTTCTCCATCGACCTGGACCGAAGAGTGGCACGCGCCTCGGATGACCGGGGACTAGGCTCTGCCCCGATGTGGTCTGTGATAGCGAGCGCGCTCGCGGTTCGACGGGGCCAGGCGGTCATCGTCCTTCTGGTCGCCGCTCTCGCCAGCGCCGCGACCGCCGCTGCTCCCTGGTACGCGGTCGCCGCCACGCGCCAGGTCGCGATGGACACATTGGCTAGTGCGCCCGCGGCGTCCGGTCTGATCTCGGTCAGCCTGCGGTTGCGGGACGCGGAAGCGCTGGTCGATCCCACCGAAGACTTTCGACAGACGTTCCACCCGGACGGTTTCACCACCGTGGTCGGGGCCACCTCGCCGGTACGGTTGGCCGCCAGTGGCACCGCCACCGCCGGCGAGGACGAGCCCGGGGACGAGGACGCGGAGAGCGGCACCGCCGGCGCCCTCCTGGCGTACCGGGAGGACGTGTGCGCGCACCTGGTGATCCAGGGTGACTGTCCCGCGGCCGCCGGGGAGGTGCTGATCCCCGCCGGCCTGGCCGAGGCCGAGGGGATCGCCATCGGCGATCCCATCCGGATCGTGCGGTCCGATCAGGAGCTGGCCGGGGCGCGCGTAACCGGCACCTTCCAGGTGACGGACGCGACCGCGCCGTACTGGGGCGACGGCGACCTGATCGCGTCGCGGACCGAGGCGGTGCGGGAGACGGTCTTCACACCGCTGGCGGGCCTGCGGGAGATGGGGGACGTCGTCTTCACGTACCACCTGGTGGTGGAGCCGGATCTGCTGGCCACACTCAGCGTGGCGGAGCTGGAGGAGGTGGTCGCCCGCGGCACGGCCGCGCTCCGGGCCAGGGGGTACACGGTCGACGCCGACGCGTTCACCGCCCTGACCGAGCGGATCGCCGCCGAGCAGCGCGACGTCGGGCGCGGGGTCGGGGTGGCGGTGGCGGTCCTGCTCCTGCTCACCTGGTTCGCCTGGGGAGTGGTGCTGCGCGCGACCGTCACCCAGCTACGCCGCGACCTCGGCTGGTGGCGCCTGCACGGGGTTCCGTCGGCCCGCGGCTGGCTGCTGGCGCTCAGCCAGAGCGCGGTCCCGGTGATCAGCGGCGCGCTGCTCGGCGGTGCCGCCGGAGTCGGCCTGGCCCGGGCACTCTACGCCGAGCCGGACCCGGACCGGGTGGCGCTGGCCTGGCGGCTCACCCCGGCGCTGCTCGGCGTGGTGGTGCTGGGCGGGTTGGTGACGGCCGTCGCGAGCCAGGTCGGCACCCTGCGTACGCCGGTGCGGGACCTGATCCGGCGGGTTCCACCCCGCAGCGGCCGGTGGCGCCGCTCGCTGCTGGACTCCGCGGTGGTACTGCTGGCGGTGGCCGCGGTCGGGCAAGCCTTACTCACCGGCGGGGACGCGGACGGCGTGGCGGCGCTGGCCGTGCCGCTGGCGATCCTCGCCATCGGGCTGGTGGTGGCGTGGGCGGTGCCGGTGGTGGCGGCACCGCTGGCGGCCCGGGCGTTGCACGCCGGCCGGCTCGGCCCGGCGCTGGTCGCGGCGTCGGTGGCCCGCCGCAGCGGTACCCACCGGCTGTTCGCCCTGATGACCGTGACGGTGGGGCTGGTGACCGCGGGGTTGGTCGGGTGGGATCTGGACGATCGCGCACAGTGGCAGCGCGCCGCGCTGGAGACCGGTGCCGACCGGGTGCTGACCGTGGAGGTCGCCGACGCGGCCCGGCTGCTCGCCGCGGTGCGCGCCGCGGACCCGTCCGGCACCGCGGCCATGGCGGTGCTGCAGCGGCCGGGCACCGGCGGTGCGCCGGCGGTGTTGGCGGTAGACAGTCCCCGCCTCGGCGTGGTAGCCGGCTGGCGGGAGGAGTACGGCGGCTCGCCGGACCAGCTCGCGGCCTGGTTGCGCCCGCCCGCACCGGCGCCGGTGTCGGTGCCCGGCGGCGCGCTGGTGGTGACCGCCGCTGCCGAGAGCCCGGGCGGTGACCCGGCGTACCTGCGGCTCCAGCTCCGGTCGCAGCGCACCGGCGCGCCGGTCACCGGCCTGGCCGGGCCGCTGGCCACACAACCCGGCCGCTACGAGGTGGCGCTGCCCGGATGTACGCCGGGCGGGTGCCGGCTGGTCGCGGTCGAGCCGGTCGGTCCGCCCTCGCCCGGGCGCTCCGGTGGACACCGGCCGGCCGGGCCCGGCACCCGGGTGGAGCTACTCGGGCTGGCCACGCCGGACGGCGCCCCGGTCGGCGCCGAGGTGCTCGCCGACCCGAGCCGGTGGCGGCCGGCCGTGGGCTCGCGGGAGCAGGGACCCCACATCGGTGCGGCATCCGCCCCCGCCGGTAGCGCGGGCACCGGCGGGGAGTACGCGGGCGGGGTGGCGCTGACCGTGCCGGAGCCCGACCAGATCCTCACCCCGGTGCACCAGGTGTTCGTGGTGGACGCGCCGGCTCCGTTACCGGTGATCACCGCCGGGTGGTCGCCGCCGCTGGGCGGCGAGGCCCGGTTCGCCCCGCTCGCCGGCCCCGCGGTGCCGGTGGAGGTGGTCGGCACAGCCGCGCTGTTGCCGGTCCACCCCGGGCCGGCGGTGCTCGTGGATCTCGAGTACGCCGAGCGGACGATGCCGTTCGCGGCCGCCGGCGGCACCGCCCAGGTGTGGCTCGCCGCGGACGCTCCCGCCTCCATAGTGGATGACCTGCGGGCGGCCGGCGCGGTCCCGGTACGCGAGGAGTCACTCGCGGCCGCGGCCACCCGGCTGCGGAGCGAGGGCAGCGCGGTCGGCGCCCGGTTCCAGGCGGTGGTGGCACTGATCGGGCTGCTGCTCGCGGCTGGCGCGGTGGTCGTGGTCGCCGGCCATGACCGCGCGGGCCGGGCGGCCGAACTCGTGGCCCTGCGCCGGCAGGGCCTCGCCCCCGGCGTGGTCCGCCTGGTGGGCTTCGGCGGCCTGGCCGCGGTCGCCGTCGTAGCGGTGCTGGTGGGCCTGGCGGCCGGGATGGCCGGCGCCGGGCTTGGCCGGCTACTGCATCCCGGGTTCAGCGACGGCTGGGGCCTGCTACCGCCGCCCGGTTACCGCCTGCTGCCGGTCCTCGCCGCCGCCGGCGGCTCGGTGGTCCTCTTCGGCTGCGCGGTGCTGGTGGCCGGTTCAGCCGCCGCCGGATCGGTCCGCGGCACGCGTACCCGGAGGGCCGGATGATCGCGCTGCTGCTCGCGCAGATCCGCACCCGGTGGGGGCAGGCGTTGTCCCTGCTGGTGTTGTCGATGGTGGCCACGGGCGCGGCGGTGAGCGCGCCGGTCTTCGCGGACTCCATCGACCGTGCCGCCGCGGCTGAGCAGGCCGCCACCGCCAGCAGTCGGGAGCTGATGGTCTCGATCCCGGTGACCTTCCAAGAGTGGAGCGAGTCACCGTCGGGGCACCTCGCGCACGCGGAAGCGATGTCGGCGCTCGGCTCGTTCGAGCCCGTCTTCACCGCGGAGATCCGGGTACGCGGGCTGCCGGACGACCCCCGGGCACGCGGGCTGCACCGGCTGCTCGGCCGCGACGGGTTCTGCCAGCAGGTGGTGTTCAGCGCCGGCCGCTGCCCGGTCGCCAGCCGCGAGATCGCCCTGCCGCGGGACCTGGCCACGTCGACGTCCCGGTCGGTCGGTGACCAGGTGACGCTGGTCCCGGCGGTGGAGATGGGCGGTGAGATCCACGACGACGGCCCGCCGGCGGTCGTCACCGTGGTCGGGATATTCGACGCCCGCGACCCCGATGATCCATACTGGACGGCCGCGCTCCACCCGCTCGGCGCCGGGGCGCAGCCGGCCGCGATCTTCACTAGCCGCACCACCGTCCAGACCATGGCGCACGTGCAGGAGCGGTTCCACGCCGACGCGATCCTGCGCGCGGAGGCGCTGACCCCGGAGCAGATCCCGCGCATCCGCGGCCAGATCGCCGACGCCGCGCGCCGGCTCGCCGGCACCGAGCTCCCGCCGAACCTGGTCACGGAGGTCCCGTCGCTGCTGGACCGGATCGAGGACCAAGGGGGGCGGGCGCGGCTGCTGCTTCCGGTCGCCGTCTCGCCGCTGGCCGGGCTGTGCTGGCTGGTGCTCTTCCTGGCGGTGGGGCACGGTGTGGCGGCGCGGCGGCAGGAGATCGGCGCGATCGCGGTCCGCGGGGTTCCGGCCCGCACCCGGGCGGCGGTGGTGACGTCGGAGTGCCTGGTGCCGGTGCTGCTCGGCGTACCGCTCGGGCTGGGCCTGGCGATCGGGCTGGGCGGGTGGGTTGGTCCGGCGCCGGGCCGGTTCGCACTCCCGGCCGGCCAGCTGCTCACCCCCGGCTACCTGCTCGCCGCCGGCGTGGCGCTCGCCGGCAGCCTGGTGGCGGTGCTGCTGGCGCTGCGGCGGGAGCTCGCCACCCCGGTGGCGAAGCTGCTGCGCCGGGTGGCGCCCCGCGGCCGCGCCGCCGTGGCCGGCGAGGTGCTGCTGATCGGAGCGGCCGGGGCGGTCATCGCCGACCTGCGGTTCTTCGACCGGGACCTGGTAGGTCTGCTCACCCTCGCCCCGGCGCTGGTAATGGTCGCCGCGGCGGTGCTGGCCGCGCGGGTGGCACGCGTGCTCACCGACCTCGCCGGGCGCTGGTCGCTGCGGCGCGGCCGCCTGGCCCCGGCGCTGGCCGCGCGACACCTGGTCCGCCGGACCGGGGCGACGCGCCTGCTGGTCGTGCTCGGTGTGGGGTTCGGCCTGCTCTGCTTAGGCACGGCCAGCGCCGAGGTCGCCGCCGCCGGCCGGGCCGCCGAAGCCGAACGCACGCTCGGCGCGGCCCGGGTGGTCTCGGTCGCTCCGGTCGACGCCGGGACCCTGCTCGCGGCGGTGCGCGCGGCCGACCCGGCCGGCGTGCACGCGATGGCCGCGATCCGGGTCCCGCGTTCGCAGCACGACCCGCCCCGCCTCGCGGTGGACGCCAGCCGGTTGGCCCCGATCGCCCGGTGGCCGGAGGGCGGCCCGCCCGTCGCCGAGGTGGCGGCCGGGCTGCGGCCGGAGGCGCCCGCGCCGGCCGTGGTCCACGACGGTGTCCTGGTCGCGGAGCTGGTTCCCGAGCGCGGGGCGGCCGGCGGCGTCCTCACCGTGGAGGTTCGGCTGGTCCCGGTCACGGGTGGGCAACCGGTCACCGCGTCCTTCGGCCGGCTGGTCGGGGACCAGCCGACCTACCGAGCCGAGGTCAGCGGATGCCCGGAGGGCTGCCGGATGGCCGGCCTGACGCTGCGCGCGGAGCTGGACGAGGCCCGCGACCTGGGCGTGGTCCTGCGCGCGCTCCGGCAGGGTGGCGAGGATGTCACCGGCGGCGACCTCGCCGACCCGGCGCGGTGGCGCAGCCCGGATGGCGGGGTCACCGCTTTCCCCACCGACCTGCAGAGCCGGTCCGGTGGGCTCTCGGTGACGGTGGAGCGGGTCACCGGCGCCGCCGAGATCCCGATCGGATACGTCGACGCCCCGTATCCGTTGCCCGTGGTCACCGCCGGCGATCCGGTGGCCGCCGGCACGCTGCGCGGCATCGACCACGAGCTGCTCGAAGCCACCACCACCGCGGTGGTGCCCGCCCTGCCGGTCCTGGGCGCCTCCGGGGTGCTGATGGATCTGGAGTACGCCGAGCGCAGCAGCGCCCGGCCGGGCACGGTCCACCCCGGACAGGTGTGGCTCGCCGCCGACGCCCCGGCCGGGATCGTGGACCGGC
Source organism: Natronosporangium sp. (assembly GCA_035304685.1). Classification (GTDB taxonomy): domain Bacteria; phylum Actinomycetota; class Actinomycetes; order Mycobacteriales; family Micromonosporaceae; genus Natronosporangium. The sequence continues at coordinate 18,699 of DATGPS010000034.1, forward strand.
TGCGCGCGCAGGGGCTGCACGTGACCGGCGACCAGTCCGTCGAGGATCTGGTCGCCGCGGCCGAGCGCACCGGTGCCGCGCATGCGCTGCGGTTCTTCCAGCTTGCCGGTGCCGCCGCGGGCGTGGTCGGGCTGCTCGCGCTGGCGCTGGTCGTGACGGTGGACCGGCGTGGCGGCAGGCCGGGCGGGCGGGAGCTGCGCCAGCAGGGCGTGCGCTCGCGGACGCTCACCTGGGCGGCGGTGTGGTCCTACGGCGGTGTGGTACTCACCGCGGCCCTCACCGGCGCATTCGGCGCCGCTGCGGCCTGGCTCGCCACCGGGGACCGGCTGCCGTTCGGGCTGGACCGGTCCGTGTTGCCGCGCTGGCCAGACCTTGGCGCGGTGGCGGCACCGTGGACGGTGGCGGCGGCGGTGCTGCTGGTAGCGGCGTTAGCCGGAGCGGTCGGGCAACGGGCCGAGGCCCGGACGGAGGGAGCAGGCTAATGGGGCTGGCGGTGACCTGCCGGCGGGTGGTGCACATCTACCGGGTGGAGGGCGCGGACGTGGTGGCGCTCGCCGGGGTGGACCTGTCGATCAACTCCGGGGAGACGGTGGCGCTGGTCGGCCCGTCCGGCTCCGGCAAGTCCACATTGATCGCGCTACTGGCCGGGCTGATGCGCCCGTCCGCCGGACGGATCGGAGTCGGCGGCTATGACCTCGGCAAACTCTCCGACGCCGAGCTGAACCGGTTGCGGGGTACCGAGATCGGCGTGGTGTTGCAGGGCGCCGACCGCAACCTGCTGCCGTACACGTCGCTCTACCGCAACATCTGGCTGGCCCAGCAGCGGGCGGCCGGCACCAAGGGGATCGAACTGGACGACCCGGAGCGGGTGCTGGACCTGGTCGGGCTCGCCGGGCGGAGGCGAGCGAAGCTGGCCGACCTGACCGCGGGCGAGCGGCAGCGGGCCGCGCTCGCGGTGGGGATCGCCGCCGGTCCCGGCCTGCTCTTGGTCGACGAGCCGACCAGTCAACTGGACACCGCCGGCCGCGACGAGGTATTGGCGGCGCTGGCGGCGGTCAACGCCGAGCGGGACACCACGGTCGTGGTGGTCACGCACGACCTGGCGGTCGGGGCCCGGCTCGGCCGGGTGGTGACGATCCGGGACGGGCGGGTGGGCGCCGAGGGGCGCGACGGGCAGGACTTCGCCGTGGTCGCCGGGGACGGGACGATCCAGTTGCCGCCGGAGGTGCTCGGCGACTTTCCACCCGGCACGCTGCTACTGGTGGACCACGACGACGGCGAGGTACGCCTGCAGCCGGGCGGCCGGTAGGCCGCCCGGCGTTCGCGCCCGCGGGCGGTCACACCGGCGGTCGTGGCCGCGCGCGGGGGTTGCCCGGCCCCGCTACGATCGCGGTCACACCGGCGGAGGGAGCCACCGATGGAGCCGATCGAGCACACCACCCAGCAGCTTCACTTTCCCACCAGTGAACAGCCCACCCAGGACCACGCCGCTCCGCCCACGGTGGCGCTGACGGTGCCGGTGCCCTCGGCCCCGCCGGCTCCGCCGCCGCAGCCCTCAGCCGCCCGCCCGACCGCCACGCGGGGGCGCACCACCATCTCCGACGACGTGGTGGGGCGGGTCATCCAGAAGATCGTCGACCTGGCGGTGGAGCGGGTCGACGGTGTCCACGGCCTGCACCCCGGGGTGGACCGGTTCTTCGGGGAGGAGGAGCCGGCCGAGCCGGAGCGGGCGGTGGCGGTGACCCTCGCCGAGGGCGAGGCCACCATCAACCTCGCGGTCGAGGTCGACTTCGGCTTCCCGGTGCACCAGGTGGTCGACGAGGTGCGCGGCTACGTCATCGGTGAGGTGGAGCAGATGCTCGGCCTGACGGTGGCGGAGGTGAACGTCGCCGTCGGGGAGGTGTCGCTCGATCCTTAGCGTTCGTTCAGTAGCACGCCTATCATCGACCCATGGAGCGACCAGACGTGGTCCCCGCCGAGGAGATCGCGGCCGGCCGGGAGCGTTGGCAGGCGCGTTACGACGCGGCGCGCAAGCGGGACGCGGACTTCACCACCCTCTCCGGCGCTCGGCTGGAGCCGGTGTACGGGCCGCCGCCGGGCACCCACTACCCGGGGTTTGACCGGATCGGCTGGCCCGGGGAGTACCCGTACACCCGTGGGCTCTACCCGACCGGGTACCGCGGCCGGACCTGGACCATCCGGCAGTTCTCCGGGTTCGGCAACGCCGAGCAGACCAACGAACGGTACCGGATGCTGCTGGCCGCCGGCGGCGGCGGGCTGTCGGTCGCGTTCGACATGCCCACCCTGATGGGCCGGGACTCCGACGATCCCCGGTCGGTCGGTGAGATTGGCCACTGCGGGGTCGCGGTGGACTCCGCCGCCGACATGGAGACCCTCTTCGCCGGGATCGACCTGGGCGCGGTCACCACCAGCATGACCATCTCTGGCCCGGCGGTGCCGATCTTCTGCATGTACCTGGTCGCCGCGGAGCGCCAGGGAGTGGATATCTCTACCCTGGACGGCACGCTGCAGACCGACATCTTCAAGGAGTACATCGCGCAGAAGGAGTGGCTGTTCCCGCCCGAGCCGCACCTGCGGCTGATCGGCGACCTGATGGAGTTCTGCACCGCGCACATCCCCCGGTACAAGCCGCTGTCGGTCTCCGGGTACCACATCCGGGAGGCGGGCTCGACCGCGGTGCAGGAGCTGGCGTACACGCTCGCGGACGGCTTCGGGTACGTGGAGCTGGGGCTCTCCCGCGGCCTGGACGTGAACGTGTTCGCGCCCAACCTCAGCTTCTTCTTCGACTCCCACATCGACTTCTTCGAGGAGATCGCGAAGTTCCGCGCGGCCCGGCGGATCTGGGCCCGGTGGATGCGGGAGGTCTACGGCGCCACCGAGGAGCGGGCCCTGTGGCTGCGGTTCCATACTCAGACCGCCGGGGTCTCGCTCACCGCCCAGCAGCCCATGAACAACATCGTGCGTACCACCACCGAGGCGCTCGCCGCGGTGTTGGGCGGCACCAACTCGTTGCACACCAACGCGCTGGACGAGACCCTGGCGCTGCCCACCGAAGAGGCGGCCGAGATCGCCCTGCGGACCCAGCAGGTGTTGATGGAGGAGACCGGCGTGACCAACGTGGCCGACCCGCTGGGTGGCTCGTGGTACGTGGAGGCGCTCACCGACCGGATGGAGGCCGAGGCGGAGGCGATCTTCGAGCGGATCCGCGCCATGGGCGGGGAGGGGCCGCACCCGATCGGCCCGATGACCTCCGGGATCCTGCGCGGCATCGAGGACGGCTGGTTCATGGCCGAGATCGCGGACGCGGCCTTCGCCTACCAGCGGGCGCTGGAGAAGGGGGAGAAGAAGATCGTGGGGGTGAACTGCCACACCGCCACGGTCGCCAAGCCGCTGGAGATCCTCCGGGTGTCCCACGAGGTGGAGGTGGCGCAGCGAGAAGCGCTCGCCGCGCGGCGGGCCGCTCGCGACCAGGCCGCGGTGGATGCCGCGCTGGCGCGGATGGTGCAGGTCGCGCGTACGGACGAGAACCTGGTCCCGGCGATGCTGGCGGCCGCCCGGGCGGAGGCGACCCTGGGCGAGATCTGCGGGGCCCTGCGCGAGGAGTGGGGTTCCTACCAGGAGCCGGCCCGATTCTGACCGGCTCGGTTGCCGGGGCGGCCTGGTCCTGAGGCGGCCTTGCCCTGGGCTTTGCCCTGGGACCGGCCTTGCCCCCGAGGTAGTACTCGGGAGGGTCGCGGCGGCACTACGGCTCTGCGCGACCACTCGAGCAACTGCACGACCGCTCGAGCATCTGCACGACGACTCGAGCAGATGGCCGGCGTGCGCGAGCGCTCGGGCAGATCCGCAGCAGCTCGGGCAGAGCGGTAGCAGCGGACACCATCCCCCGGGACCGCCGCCGGGCGACAGCTCCGCAGGAGGCAACAGCCGGGGGGCCGCCGGCGGGAGACACCACGCCGGAAACCACCGCCGGGAGGGCACCGGTCCGGAGGTGGCGAGAAGAACCGCCCGGGTCGCCGGCGGGCGCGGCCGATACCGGTGGTGAGCGTGCAAAACTAGCAGCATGAGCGACCCACGACGCGAGAGCCAGTCGATCTTCACCCGCGGCGCCGTCGACCTTAGCGCGTTCCGGCGGCCGGGCGCGGGCAGCCCGGCCGGCAACCCGTCCGCGAACCGGGCCGGCGACCCGTCCACGAGCCCGGCCGGTGGCCAGCCCACAGGCCCCGGCGCCGGCGCGGCCCAGCCGGCACCCCCGCCGGGCGGCGGTTCGGGGGTGGTGATGGTCGACGTCACCGAGGCGACCTTCCAGAGCGAAGTGCTGGAGCGATCCCTCACCACGCCGGTGGTGGTGGACCTGTGGGCGGAGTGGTGCGGCCCTTGCAAGCAGCTCTCCCCGGTGCTGGAGAAGCTTGCGGTGGAGTACCGCGGCGCGTTCGTCCTCGCCAAGATCGACGTGGACGCCAACCCGCGGCTCGCGCAGATGTTCCGCGTGCAGAGCATCCCCATGGTGTACGCGGTCGTGGGCGGGCAGCCGATCGACGCGTTCACCGGGGTGGTGCCGGAGGCGCAGCTGCGGCAGTGGATCGACGCGGTGCTCAAGGCCGCCGGGGCCGAGCCGCCGACCACCGAGGATCCGCGGCTGGCCGAGGCGGACCAGGCGCTGATCGCCGGTGATCTGGACGCCGCCGAACAGGCGTACCAGAAGATCCTCGCCGAGTCGCCGGCCGACTCCGCGGCCGAGGCCGGCCTGGCCCAGGTGAAGCTCGCCCGCCGGGTCGCCGGTGTGGACCGCTCGACCGCGCTGACCACGGCCGACGCCTCGCCCGACGACGTGGACGCCCAGCTGCTCGCCGCCGACCTGGAGGTGATCGGAGGCGAGGCGGAGAAGGCGTACCAGCGGCTGGTCGACCTGGTCCGCCGGACCACCGGCGACGACCGGGACCGGGTACGCCAGCACCTGGTGTCGCTGTTCACCATCGCCGGGCCGGACGACCCGGCGGTGGCGAGTGCCCGGCGTTCGCTGGCGAACGCGCTGTTTTGACGCCAGGACCCGCCGATGGCCCCTCCGATCGCGGTCCTGGACGCCCCTACCAACCTCGGGCTGCGCCCGCCTGCCCCGAACACGGTGCCGGGTTGTGCCAAAGCCCCCGGCGCGCTACGCGATCACGGGTTGGTGGCGCGGTTGCGCGCCCGCGACGCCGGCTGCCTGACCCCGCCCCGGTACGATCCGTCGGGCTGGCGCCCGGGCGACGGGGTGTGCCAGGCGCACCAGATCTCGGCGTACTCGGTGAGGCTCGCCGACCGGATCGGCGAGCTGCTCGACGCCGGCGAGTTCCCGGTGGTACTCGGCGGCGACTGCTCATTGCTGCTGGGAGTGGCGGTGGCGGCCAACCGGCGGGCCGAGGCCACCGGCGACCGGATCGGGCTGGTCTTCGTCGACGGCCACTCCGACTTCCGCCACCCGGGTAACGCGCAGTACGTCGGCGCCGCGGCCGGTGAGGATCTGGCGCTGATCACCGGCCGGGGGCAGGTGGAGCTGGCCGGGATCGAGAACCGCCGCCCGTACCTGCGCGACGCGGACGTGGTGGTGATCGGCATCCGCGGCCACGACGAGTACCGGATGGATCTGCAAGCGGCCGGGTTCTCGGTCCGCCCGGTGCCGGAGCTGCGCGCCGAGGGGGCGGCGCGGACCGCCCGGTGGGCCCGGGAGCAGCTCTCCGATTGTGCGGCGTACTGGCTGCACGTGGACGTGGACGTGCTCGACCCGGCGGTGATGCCGGCGGTGGACGCGCCGGCCGACGGCGGCATCGCCCACCAGGAGCTGGAACAGCTGATCAGCGGCCTGGTCGAGGGCGGGTCGTGCCTGGGCATGGATGTGACCGTCTTCGACCCGGACCACGACCCGGACGGCACGTACGCCGGGGAGGTGGTGCGGACGCTCATCGCCGGCCTCGCGCCCCTGGTACCCGCGGCCGGGCCCGCGCCAGCCGGCCCCGCCCCAGCCGACCCGGCACCAGTGGCCGGCCCGGCACCGGGCGACCCGGCACCGGGCAGCGCGACCCCCGACCCCGACCCGGCCGTCGCCCGCGGCTAGCCGCGGCTCAGCGCGCGCAGGAACTCCTCGGCTACCGGTACCGCGGCACCGGAGCCGGAGTCGCCGTCGTGGACGAAGATGGCGAACGCCAGGTCGCCCTGCCAGCCCACGAACCAGGCGTGGGTCAGATCACCCGCCTCGGCGCTGCCGGTCTTGCCGGACACCTCGCCGCCGGGCACGTCCGCCAGCGCCGAGGCGGTGCCGCCGGTAACCACGCTGCGCAGCGCGGTCCGCACGTCGGCCGCCGCCGACTCGTCCAGCGGCACCGGCTCCGGCGGCGCGGCCTCCGGGTCTACCACCAGCCTCGGCGGCAGCCAGGCGCCGCGTGCGATCGCCGCGGTCGCCGCGGCCATCGCCACCGGGCTGACCTGGGTCTCCCCCTGGCCGTAGGACATCTGGGCCCGGTCCAGCTCAGAGCCGCCGCTCGGCACCGAGCCGGTGAACGCCTCGGTCCCGAGCTCCCAGTCGCCGCCGAGGCCGAGCGCGGCACCCGCGGCGGTGAACCCGTCCGCACCCAGCCGGGGCGCGAGCGTGACGAACGCGGTGTTGCAGGAGATCGCGACCGCCTCCTGGAACGGGATCTCCCCCCGGTCGTCCGGGAACGAGTTGCCGATCGTGAACCCGTCGACCGTGACCTTCGCCGGGCACGCCACCCGCTCGTCCAGCCGCACCTCGCCGGTGGAGAGCAGCCCGTACGCGGTGACCAGCTTGAACGTGGAGCCGGGGGCCACCGCACCGGTCAGCGCCAGGTTCACCGGGTGGGCCCGGCTGCCCTCCGTGTTCGCCACCGCCAGCACCGCGCCGTCGCTGATCCTGATCGCCACCAGGGCGGACGGGTTCTCGTTCTCGCTCAACGCCCGCTCGGCCGCGACCTGCACCCGCTCCTCCAGGGTGGTGTGCAGGTCGGTGCCGGGCACCGGCTCGATCCGCCCTAGCTCCAGGTCGTCGCGTGCCACCGTGATGGTCTGCCCGGGTACGCCCCGCAGCTGCTCCTCGTACTCGCGCGCCAGGCCACCCAGGCCGACGTGGTCACCGGCCACGTAGATCCCCGGATGCTCCTCCATGATCTCGGCCGTGACCGGACCCACCGTACCCAGCAGCGCCCGGGCGAAGGTGCTGGTCGGCGCCAGATGCAGCTGGTACTCGCGGAAGGTGGTGCCGGGCAGGGGGTGGATCTGGTCCCGGATCCGGTCGTAGTCCCCGCGCCGCAGCGTGATCACGGAGACGAAGGCGTCCGGGTCGGCCTCGGCCACCCGGTCGGGCAGGTCGGCCAGGTCGATCGCGGAGTCGATGGTCCGCAGCGCCGCCTCCAGCGTGGCCACCTCGGCGTCCAGATCCTCCACCTGGGCCGGCCAGAGCCCGACCTCCACCACGTCCCGGGCGGTGACCAGCGGCTCCCCGTCCCCGCCGAGGATGTCGCCGCGGGGGGCGGGCTCCCGCCGCAGCAGCAGCTGGTCGCCGTCGACCAGCTCCGGGTGCACCACCTCCGGCGCCCAGATCACCCGCCACTCGCCGTCGTCCTCAGCGAGCCGGACCTTGGTCTGGTAACTCCAGGTGGCGCCGCCGGGCAACGGCCAGTCCACCGCCACCTCGGCGACCGCCAGGCCCTCCTCCACCTGGAACGACTCCACCGCGAAGCTCGGCGCCTGCTCCCCCAGCTCGCCGGAGAGCGTGTCGATCGCGGTGGCCACGTCGGCCGAGGGCACCGGTTCTGACAGCGGGTCGATGAACGGCACCTGGTCCAGCTCGCCGGTGGGCCAACCGGCCAGGAACGCGTCCAGCAGCTCGCGGGCCTCCTCTTCGGCGCTCGAACAGCTCGCCACTGCGGTGGTGGTGAGGCACAACGCCAGGATCGCCGTACCCAGGCGGCGGTGTGTCCGCATCTCCCCCTCCATCTCCGGTGCGCGGTGCGGCGGGGTCAGCCGCCCGCGCCCGGCACCTGACGGTAGCGGTTGCGGTCCAGCCGCGCCCAGGCGCCCACACGCGCCCCGGCACCCGCACGCGCCCCGGCACCCGTACGCCGGCCGCACTCACGCCCGGCGCGCCGGCGCCCCGGCACCGCGGACGTGCCCGCGCACCGATTCTGGATAGGCTGGCGGAGAGTGCCTCACAGCGTGGTGGGGTGAAGGGAGAGTGGGCCGATGACCCGCGCTGGCGACGCTGCGCACCGTCCCGCGGCGCCGGCGCGGTTGCGTGCCGGCAGCTCCGCCGACCTGCTCCCGGTCGGATGGCCCGCCGGCGACGGCGGCCCGCCGGCGGACGGCGCCGAGCCGGCCCCGGTGGTCAACACCGAGCAGCTGGTCGCCGAGGCGGTGGCGCTCGCCGGGGAGGACCAGGACACCGGCCGGCTGGTGGACCGGTACTGGCGGTTCGCACCAGACGAAGAGCTGGTCGGGTGTACGCCGGAGCGCCTGCTGGCGGCGGCCCGGGCGCACCGCGACCTGGCCGCGCAGCGGCTCCCCGGCGAGCTGAAGCTCCGGGTGAGCGAACCGCTCGACAGCGACGGTCACCACACCGTGATCGAGATCGTGGTGGACGACATGCCGTTCCTGGTGGACTCGGTCACCGCCGAGCTGGCCACCCACGATCTCGACATCCACCTGCTGGTCCACCCGGTGGTCGTGGTGCGCCGCACGCCGCTGGGCGGGCTCACCGAGGTGGCGGTGGAGGTGGAGCCGGACGACGCGGGCCCCGGCGACACGGTGGAGAGCTGGATCCGGATCGAGGTGGATCCGGTCCGGCCGGCCGCCGCCCGGCGGGAGCTGGCGTCCGCCCTGCGGCGGGTCCTCACCGACGTCCGCGAGGCGGTGGAGGATTGGCCGAAGATGCGCCAGGCGGCGCTCGCGATCGCCGACGAGCTGGCCACCGCCGAGCTCGGCGGACCCCGCCCACCGGTGCCGGAGAAGGACATCACCGACTCGGTGGCGCTGCTGCGGTGGCTGGCCGACGACAACTTCACCTTTCTCGGCTACCGGGAGTACGACCTGGTGGACGGGGATGTGCTGCGGGCCCGGATGGGTAGCGGTCTGGGTATCCTCCGCAGCGACCAGGCCACGCCGCGGCGGCTCTCCGAGATGGGGCCGCAGGCGCGGGCCCGGGCACTGGAACGGCGGCTGCTGATCATCACCAAGGCCAATTCCCGCGCCACCGTGCACCGCAGCGCGTACCTGGACTACATCGGGCTGAAGACGTTCGACGCCGACGGCAACGTGACCGGGGAACGGCGGTTCGTGGGCCTGTTCAGCTCTGACGCGTACCGCAGCAGCGTGTGGGACCTGCCGGTGGTCAGCCGCAAGGTGCACGAGGTGATGGAGCGCTCCGGGCTCTCGCCGCGCAGCCACTCCGGCCGGGACCTGCTGGAGATCCTGGAGACCTACCCGCGCGACGAGCTGTTCTCGATCGCCACCGACGACCTCTACCGGGCGGCCATCGGTGTGCTGCGGATGGCCGGGCGTCGCCAGCTCCGGGTGTTCCTGCGCCGCGACCACTACGGCCGGTTCATGTCCTGCCTGATCTACCTGCCGCGGGACCGGTTCACCACCGCCAGCCGGCTGCGGATGCAGGAGATCCTGTTACGGGAGCTGAACGGAGTCGGGGTGGACTACACCACCCGGGTCACCGAATCGTTGCTCGCCCAGGTGCACTTCATCGTGCGTACCGATCCGTGTCACCCGCCCGGCGTGGTGGACGCCGACGCACTGGCCGAGGAGCTGGCCGACGCGACCCGGCGGTGGGACGACGACTTCCTGCTGGTGCTGGAGCACCAGTTGGGCGAGGAGGCGGCGAAGCGGCTGTTCAGCCGGTACGCCAGCGCGTTCTCCGATGTCTATAAGGGACAGCAGTCCCCGTACGAGGCGCTGAAGGATCTCGCCAAGCTGGAGCTGCTGGAGGAGCCCGGCCAGCTGGAGATGCACATGTTCCGCCGCCGCGACGACCCCGCGGCGGTGCGGTTCAAGGTCTACCGGTACGGGGAGCCGATGACCCTCTCGGCCGTGCTGCCGGTGCTGCACTCGCTCGGCGTGCGCGTGACCGACGAGTACCCGTACGAGATCGCCCGCGCTGACGCCACCCTCTACCTCTACGACTTCGGGCTGGAGCTGCCCGCCGACGCGAAGGACCCGGCCGGTGTCCGTGGCCAGGTGGAGAACGCCTTCTCCGCCAGCTGGCGGGGCGAGGCCGAGGTGGACGGGTTCAACGCGCTGGTGCTGCGAGCCGGGCTCACCTGGCGGCAGGTGGTGGTGCTGCGCGCGTACGCGAAGTATCTGCGGCAGGTCGGCACCGTCTTCTCCCAGGAGTACCTGCAGGCCACCCTCTGCGCCTACCCGGACCTGGCGGCGCTGCTGGTGGCGTTGTTCGAGGCCCGGTTCGACCCGCGCCGGGCGGTCTCCGAAGCGGAGCGCGCGGTGGCGGTGCGGGACCTCGCCGCGGCCGTGGACGAGCACCTCGACCAGGTGCGCAACCTCGATCAGGACCGCATCTTCCGGGCGTACCTGACGCTCATCCAGGCGACGCTACGCACCTCGTTCTTCCAGCGTGGCGAGGACGGCCGGCCGAAGTCCTATGTGGCCTTGAAGCTGGACCCGCGCGCCGTGCCGGACCTGCCGCAGCCGCGGCCCCGGTACGAGATCTTCGTCTACTCTCCCCGGTTCGAAGGGGTGCACCTGCGGTTCGGCCCGGTGGCCCGGGGCGGCCTGCGCTGGTCGGACCGGCCCGAGGACTTCCGCACCGAGATCCTCGGACTGGTCAAGGCCCAGGCGGTGAAGAACGCTGTGATCGTGCCCGCCGGCGCCAAGGGCGGCTTCGTGCTCAAGCGGGCCCCGGCGGACCGGCCGGCCCGGCAGGCTGAGGCCCGGGCCTGCTACCGGCAGTTCATCTCGGCGTTGCTGGACGTCACCGACAACCTCGCCGGCGGCGAGGTGGTGCCACCCGACGGTGTCGTCCGGTACGACGAGGACGACCCCTACCTGGTGGTGGCCGCGGACAAGGGCACCGCCACCTTCTCCGACCTGGCCAACGAGGTCTCCCGCGAGTACGGCTTCTGGCTCGGTGACGCGTTCGCCTCCGGCGGCTCCACCGGTTACGACCACAAGCAGATGGGCATCACCGCCCGGGGCGCCTGGGAGTCGGTCCGCCACCACCTGCGCGACCTGGGGCTGGACCTGGCGCGCCAGGAGATCACCGTGGTCGGGATCGGCGACATGTCCGGGGACGTGTTCGGCAACGGGATGCTGTACTCCCGCCGCCTGAAGCTGGTGGCCGCCTTCGACCACCGGCACATCTTCCTCGACCCGGACCCGGACCCGGAGGCGTCCTACGCCGAGCGGCGCCGGCTCTTCGAGTCACCGCACTCCACATGGGACGACTACGACCGGTCGGTGATCTCGCCCGGCGGCGGCGTGTACCCGCGTACCGCCAAGTCGGTGCCGATCGACCCGCGGGTGCGGGATGTGCTCGGTCTGGACGCGGACGTGACCGAGCTGACGCCGCCGGAGCTGATCCGGGCGATCCTGCAGGCGCCGGTGGACCTGTTGTGGAACGGCGGGATCGGCACCTTCGTCAAGGCCAGCACCGAGTCCCACGCGCAGGTGGGGGACAAGGCCAACGACGCGGTGCGGGTGGACGGCCGCCGGCTGCGTGCCAAGGTGGTGGGGGAGGGCGGCAACCTCGGGTTCACCCAGCGGGGTCGGGTGGAGTACGCGCAGACCGGAGGCCGGATCTACACCGACTTCATCGACAACTCGGCCGGGGTGGACTGCTCCGACCGGGAGGTGAACCTGAAGATCCTGCTCGCCGGAGCCGGCCTGCCGCCCGCGGAGCGGGACGCACTGCTGGCGCGGCTCACCGACGAGGTGGCCGCGCTGGTGCTGCGCGACAACTACAGCCAGGCCTGGGCGCTCAGCCGCGCGAAGGCGCAGGCGGCGCCGCTGCTGCCGGTGCACCGGCGGATGCTCACCGAGCTGGAGCGCACCGGGGCCCTGGACCGCGCCCTGGAGGCGTTGCCGGACGACGCGGAGCTGGCTGAGCGCGAGACCGGCCTGACCACACCGGAGCTCGCGGTGCTGCTCAGTTCCGTGAAGAACGTGCTCAAGGAGCAGATCGTCGCCTCCGAACTGCCGGACGAACCGTGGACCGCCGAGGTCGTCGCCTCCTACTTCCCCGGTGAGGTGGCCCGGCGCTTCCCCGAGCAGGTGGCCCGGCACCGGCTGCGCCGCGAGATCGTGGCCCTGGTGCTGGTCAACGAGATCGTCAACCGCGGCGGCACGTCGTTCGTGTTCCGGGCGGTGGAGGAGACCGGGGCGGCGCCGGCGGATGTGCTGCGCGCGTACGTGGTGGTGCGGGAGGTGTACGCGCTCCCGGAGTTCTGGGCGGCGGTGGAGGCGCTCGACGGCACCGCGCCGGTGGCGGCCCAGACCGAGCTGTTCCTCACGGTCCGGCGGCTGATGGACCGGGCGGTGCGCTGGCTGCTGCAGAACCGGCGTACCCCGCTGGACGTGACCGGCGAGATCGCGGCGCTGCGGCCGGGCGTACAGGAGCTGCTGCCGCAGGTGGAGTCGCTCTACCGGGGAGCGGAACGGGAGTCGCTGCACCAGCAGGCGGCGTCGCTACGGCGCCAGGGCGCTCCGGCCGAACTCGCCATGTGGGCCGCCCGGGTGGTGTACGGGTTCGGCCTGCTGGACATCGTGGAGGTCGCGGCGGCACGCGAGTGCCCGCTCCTGGAGGTGGCCGGGGTCTACTTCGCGCTGTCGGAGCGGTTTCGGGTGGACGCGATCCTGTCGCGGATCTCGGCCCTGCCCCGGGAGAACCGGTGGCAGACCCTGGCCCGCATGGCGCTGCGGTACGACCTGTACGCCGCCCTGGCCGCGCTCACCTCGGAAGTGCTGGGCGCCACCTCGCCCGCTGCCGACCCGGCTGACCGGGTGTTCGCGTGGGAGCAGCGGGGCGCCGCCCCGGTGGCGCGGGCGCGGGCGGCGATCGACGAGGTGGCCCCGGCCCCCGGGCAGTCGGGACGCTCCGGAGTGGACGCCGACCTGGCCGCGCTGTCGGTGCTGCTGCGCCAGATCCGTACCCTGGTCCGCACCGTCGGCGCCTGATCCGCTCGGTGATGAGCCTCGCCGGTTCCTGCCCCGGAGTCCATCCCTGCTGGGGTCGGGTGGCGGCGTTGACAGCGGGCCGCCGGCCCGATTAACGTACAACCAATCGGTTGCACGTTATCGAAGGGGCGCCGATGCGACTCACCATCACCACCTTCGTGACCCTGGATGGCGTCATGCAGGGCCCCGGAGGGCCGGAGGAGGACCGGCGCGGCGGCTTCGACCTGGGCGGGTGGACCGTGCCGCTCTTCAACCAGGAGCTGGGCGGCTACATGGACGAGGTCTTCCGGCATGCGGACGCGTTTCTGCTCGGCCGCCGCACCTACGACATCTTCGCCGGCTACTGGCCCCACGTCACCGGGGAGGAGGGCGGGGTGGTGGGCGAGCGGCTCAACCGCCTCCCCAAGTACGTCGCCACCAACCGGACGGACGAGCTCACCTGGTCCGGGGCCCAGCGTCTGGCGGGGAATCTGGCCACGGCGGTGGCCGAGCTCAAGGCCCGGCCCGGTGCGGAGCTGCAGGTACACGGCAGCGGCGCCCTGGCCCACTCGCTGATGGCCGAGGGCCTGATCGACGTGTACCGCACGCTGGTCTTTCCGGTGGTGCTAGGTCGCGGGCTCCGCCTCTTCGCCGAGGGGGCACCGCCGGCCGGGCTGCGGTTGACCGACCACCGGACATCGCGCACCGGCGTGACGATGCTGACCTACGAGAGCGCCGGGGCGCCGGCCTTCGGCTCGATGGGTGCGTGACCCGGCAACCGGGAGCACCGGCGCCGCCCGCCCGGGATGGCGTCCGCTAGACCCCGGCCGGTATGCCGCGGGCGGGGGCGGCGCGGGCGGTGAACCGGCCGTCGGTGTGGGAGACCCGCAGCGGCGTACCGAAGGTCTGGGAGAGTAGTTCGTCGGTGAGGGTGTCGCCGACCAGCCCTTGCGCTACCGCGGCGCCCTCGCGCAGCAGCAGGGCGTGGCTGAAACCGGGCGGGATCTCCTCCACGTGGTGGGTCACCAGCACCAGGGTCGGCGCGTCCGGGTCGCCGGCGAGCGTGGAGAGGTAGGTGACCAGCTCCTCCCGGGCGCCCAGGTCCAGCCCGGCGGCCGGCTCGTCCAGCAGCAGCACCTCCGGGTCGGTCATCAACGCCCGCGCGATCTGGACCCGCTTACGCTCCCCCTCCGAGAGGGTCCCGTACGTGCGGTCGGCGAGGCCCGCGACGCCGAGCTGGTCGAGCAGCCGCTCGGCCCGCGCCTGGTCCACCGCGTCATACCGCTCGCGGAACCGGCCGAGCACTCCCCACGCGGCGGTCAGCACCACGTCGGCCACCCGCTCGTTCGCCGGCACCTGGTCGGCCAGGTCGGCGCTGGAGAGCCCGACCCGGGTCCGCAGCTCTTGTACGTCGGTGCGGCCGAGGCGCTCGCCGAGCACATACACCCGGCCGGTGGTGGGGTGTAGTTGCGCGGCAGCCAGCTTCAGCAGGGTGGTCTTGCCGGCGCCGTTGGGCCCCAGGATCACCCACCGCTCGTCCAGCTCGACCCGCCAGGTGAGGTTGTCCAGTAGCCGGTTGCCGGAGCGGGTCACGCTGACCCCCTCCACCGCGATCACGCAGTCAGGGTCAGGGTCACCGGGCTGCACGGCCCCTATCCAACCATGTCGCCGTCGCGGCCGGGCAGCCCGCCTGATTATCTAGGACCGGGGTCACGTCCCGGAGGGCTCCGCGCCCCGGTCCGGTGAGGCCGGCACGAGCGCCGCGGCGGGGTCGCGTAGGTTGATCAAGCCGGGTTCGGGGTCGAGAGTGGAGGGCATGGACCGATGGTGATGGGGCCGACACACGCCACCTCCGGGGCGGTGGTGTGGCTGGCGGGTGGCGGTGTGGTGACTACGGTGCTCGGCTACTCACAGCAACCGGGCGAACTCGCGGTCTACACTGCGGTCTGCGCCGGCGCGGCGTTACTGCCCGACTTGGACGTCTCCGGCCGGGTGTTCCGGGTGCGGGGCGGCGCCACCGCCGCCCGCACGTTCGGGATCGTGTCGCTGTTCCTCGCCGAGTGCGTGGAGAAACTGTCCCTGGGCGTGTACCTGCTGACGCGGACCAGACGCGATCCGCGCCGGCGCAACGGACACCGCACCCTCACCCACACCCTGGCCTTCGCGGTGCTGCTGGGTGTGGCGCTGAGCCTGCTGGTGGCGCGGTTCGGGCGGCCGGTCGTGCTGGGCGTACTGTTCTTCACCCTGGCGCTGGCGCTCCGCGGCCTGATGGCGGAGTGGGCGCGGAAGCGGGGCTGGCTGGTCACCACCACGGTCTCGGCCGTGATGACCCTGCTGGCGGCGAGCGCCCTGCCGGTCGAGGGGTACCCGCTGGTGGGTGTGGCGGTCGGGGTGGGCTGCGTGGTGCACCTGTTGGGCGACATGATCACGCACCATGGCTGCCCGCTGTTGTGGCCGATCCCGATCCGGGGCCGGACCTGGTACCAGGTGACCACGCCCCGTGCGCTCTCTGTGCGTGCCGGAGGGACGTTCGAGAAGGCGGTGCTGCTGCCCGGCCTGACCGTGGCGGCCTGCGCCGCGGTGGCCTGGCAGGTGCCCGAGATCCAGGATCTGCTCTTCGGCCCCGGCGACCCGGCGACCACGCAGCCGGAAGCCGGTGATCCCTGACCCGCACCCGGGAACGCTGCGTGGCGGAGGGTGGTCACGCGGCCGGCGTCACCGGGTGGCGCAGGCCAGGGTGGCCCGGCGGTAGTGACCGGCGTACCACCCACCAGGAGCCGGCGAGGCACGCGGCCACCAGCGGCCAGCTGAGCGCGGCCCGAGCGGCGCCCAGGGCCACCACCTGGTCGGCCATCCATAGGGGAGTGAAGACCGACACCCGTACCGCGTACTGGCCCACCCAGACCCAACTCCCCCGCCGGTAGGCGCGCAGCAGGGCCGGGTCGCGCCGCCACCGGGTCCGTTGACCCAGTACGCCGCCGACCACCACGCCCAGCAGCGGCCACCGGATGGTGATGCTCACCAGCCAGGCGAGGGCACTGGCGGCGTTGGAGGCGACCTGGACCAGGAAGAAGTCGGCGGCGCGGCCGGTGCGCAGCACGATCACCGCCGCCACCCCGACCATGAGCAGGCCCACCAGCACCGCCCGGGGACGCGCCCCCCGGTGGAGCCGCCAGATCGCCACGGCCGCGCCGGTGACGAGCGCGGCGATCGTGCCCGCCGCGATCGAGTGGCCGGTGAGCAGCCAGCCGCCGACGAACGCCACCGGCGGCAGGGTGGCGTCCACGGCCGCGCTCCGCCCGCCGAGCAGATCGCTGAGCGTCTCCGGCGGGGATGATGCTCCGGACGGGGATGATGCTCCGGACGGGGATGGCGCTGGCGGTGGAGACGGCCCCTCGGGTCGGGATGCGACCGGGGGTGCGGCTGGGGGCGCCGGCTCATCCGGCTCGGGCCGTACCGTCTCCATGCCTGCCTCTGCCATCTGCTAGGTGAGCCTAACCTAAATCGTGGGCCGCTTGAATTATGGACCACGCGGTGTATTTACCAACACGATGGTGACTACCACCATGGATCGCGTGGTGACCACTCTGGGTAACGTCGCCGGCGCCGGGCCGCCCGCGCATCGCCGCGCGCGATCAACGCGGCGATCGCCATCCCGGCGACAAAACCGAGGACGTGCGCCAGGTACGCGACGTTCCCTGCCTCCGAGACCGCGTAGCCGACCGAGTACACCCACTGCAGCGCGAACCAGGTGCCCAGCACCAGCCAGGCCGGTAGCCGCAGGGGAACGAAGAGCAGCACCGGGACCAGGCACCACACTCGTGCCCGGGGGAACAGCACCAGGTACGCGCCGAGTACGCCGGAGACCGCGCCGGAGGCGCCCACCAGCGGGGTGACCGAGTCCGGGTTGGCCAGGGCGAACCCGTACCCCGCCAGGTAGCCGCAGAAGATGTAGAAGAGCAGGAACCGCAACCGGCCGAACCGGTCCTCCACGTTGTTGCCGAACACCCACAGGAACAGCAGGTTGCCGAGCAGATGCAGCCAGCCGCCGTGCAGGAACAGCGAGTACAGCATGGACAGGGCCGGCACCTTCTGGTAATCCGGCGGCGCGACCACGCAGCCCGGCCCGCCCGGCCCGACCCCCACCTCGCCGGTGGCCACCCGCGGCAGCGGGCGGTTGTCCAGCAGCTCCTCCGGGATCGCGGCGTACCGGTCGTAGAACGCCTGCACCTGGCACAGGTCGGCGAGGCTCACCCCGCCGATCCCGGTCTTCGCCACCGTGGGCGTCAACAGGAACACCACCAGGTTGGCGGCGATCAGCAGATAGGTGACCCACGGCACGCGCCGCACCGGGTTCACGTCGTGGAACGGCAGGACCACCCCTCCACTGTGCCCCGGATGTCGTCGTTCCGGAGACGTACCCGGGTACGCCCCGGGGCGTACGCACTCGCCCCAGTGGACGACCAACCGCGTACCGCAGGTGTCGCCACCGGACCGATGGCGGGGCCGCTGCCGGACGCGAGGCTGGTGGCGACTCGCACGGTCCGATTGGAGTGCGGGTATGCGTAAGGTGTTCCTGGCGCTGGCCGGGTTGGCGTACCTCGCCACCGTCGCACTGCTCTTCTTCGCCGGGGTGGGCGCGTTCGACGCGGCGCCCCGGGTGGAGTCGTTCGAACCGCACCGCGGGATCGGCCGGGCGCTGCTGCTGCTCTCGGTCCTGGCAATCGGCGCCGCCGCGCTGGCGCGGGCACCGGCCCGGCTGGTCGGCCTGACCGCGGCGGTGACCGGCCTGGTGCTGCTCGAGTCGCTGATCGCGGTGGTCGCTGGTGTGCTGGCGGATCAGAGCGCGGCCACGGGAAATCTGGTATTCGGGCTGCACGCGATCTTCGGCCTGGTCACCATGGGCGTGGCCCGCAGCGTCTTCGGCCGGGCCCGCAGCTTCGCCGTTGGCCCGATTACCGCCCCGGCGGCGCCGGTGCGCCGGCCTACGCCCACACCGTGAACCGGGCCATCCCCCGATCCTGACCCGACTGCTGTCCGGGAGGACCTCAACCGGGCGGGATGTTCACGTTGAGCCGGAACAGGTTGGTCGGGTCGTACCGGGCCTTGACCTCCCGCAGCCGCTCCCAGGCGCCGTTCGGGTAGGCCGCTCGGGCGCGGGCCTCGGCGTCGCCGGCCAGGAAGTTCGCGTACGCCTCCCCGTCACGCGCCATGCCGAGGGCGGCGGCGACGTCGGCCGTCCACGCCTGGTGGGCTGGCAGCTCGCCCGGCTGCCCACCGATCGCGGCCACGTTGACCATCATGGGCCGGTTCCGGTGCGCGTACGCGGTGGCGTCGTCCGGTATCCGGGAGATCGCCCCGCCCAGCACCCGAAGCTGGACCGCTCGCATCGGCGCGTCAAAGGAACGCAGATGCGCCAGGATGGCCTCGGCGGCGGCGTCCTCGAACGTGTCGAGGTAACCGGTGTGGGTCGCTACCACCGGGTGCTGGTCTGGATCCTCCGGTAGGAACATCTCCTGGTAGCGGATTGGCCTGAGCATGTCCACCAGCGGGGTGGCGAGCGCCCGGAACGGCGCCAGCGCCCGCTGCCCGGCCTCGGCCGGACCCGCGTAGCACATCAGGGCCACCACCACCAACGAACCATGATGCTCGGCCGGGATGAAGGGCGCCGGAGGCGCCACCATGACCGATGCGATGGCGCACAGCTCGTCCGGCGCGGCCCTGGCCGCGTCGACGATACCGGAGATCACCTCGGGCGTGGCCGGGAGCAGGAGCATGCCGCCGACCACCGACGCCAGGGGGTGGGTGCGGAACCG
Organism: Natronosporangium sp.; assembly: GCA_035304685.1. Taxonomy (GTDB): domain Bacteria; phylum Actinomycetota; class Actinomycetes; order Mycobacteriales; family Micromonosporaceae; genus Natronosporangium. Next base: position 37,697 of record DATGPS010000034.1, read on the forward strand.
TAGGGCGGTGGCGACCCCGAAATTGCCGCCGCCGCCACGGATCGCCCAGAACAGGTCCGGGTGGTGCTCGGCGTCGACCTGGAGGATCTCGCCATCAGCGGTGACCACCTGGCCGCCAGCAGGTTGTCGACGGTGAGCCCGTACCGGCGGGAGAGGAAGCCCATCCCGCCGCCGAGCGTGAGCCCGCCGATCCCCACCGAGCCGGTGTCGCCGAACCCGGTGACCAGTCCATGCTCGGCCAGGGCGGCGGTGTACTCGCCGGCGGTCAGCCCGGTCTGCGCCCAGGCGGTCCGCCCGTCCACGTCCACCGTGAGTCCGCGCAGCCGGGTCAGGTCCAGCACGATCCCGCCCTCGGTGACGCCGTAGCCGGGGCCACTGTGCCCGCCACCCCGCACCGCCAGCTCCAGGCCGTGGTCGCGGGTGAGCGTGACCGCCCGGGCCACCTCCGCCGCGGTCGCGGGCTGAGCGATCGCGGCCGGGTGGCGGTCCACCGCCCCGTTGAAGACCGCGCGGGCCCGGTCGTACGCCGGGTCCCGTGAGGTAATGACCCGGCCGTTGAGCTGTGCCTGGAGTCGCGTAATCGCCTCTGCGACACTCATGCGATCATCCCCCCGTTCTTCGTTCGTGCCAGGCTACGCCGCCGTACCGGGCCGCCGGTAGGTCCGGAACCGGGGCGGGAACCGGCGGCGGTTGTCACACCCCGCGGCTAGCGTGGGCCCCGACGGCCAGCGGTGACATCGGGAGGAGCCGGTGCGGCGGAGCAGCTCGACGCGGTCCGGGCGGTCTGGTGAACGGGCGGGGACACCCGTGACCAGTCAGCCGGCTTCTGCCCGTGAGATCGCGCTGCTGCGCCTGGTGGCCCAGCGGATCGCCGGTCCCGTGCTGCCCACGCCGGCCGCCGTGGTCCGGTGGTTGACCGCGATGCAGGCGCAGGATCTCGGCGGTGCCCTCACCGCGGTGGCCTTGCGCACCCGCGGCGGCCGCCGGCGGGTCGAGGCGGCGCTGGACGCCGGCGAGATCGTCCGCTCGTGGCCGATGCGCGGCACCCTGCACCTGGTGGCCGCGGAGGACCTGCCCTGGCTGCTCGACCTCCTCGCGCCCCGGGTGATCGCCGGCCGGGCGCGGCGCCACGCCGAGCTGGGCCTGGATCGGGGCGCGTTCGACCGGGCCCGCCGGGCGGCTGAGTCCGCCCTGGCCGGCGGCGCGGCCCTGACCCGCGCCGAGCTGCTCGAGGTGTTCGCGCAGGCCGGAGTGGACCCGTCCGGGCAGCGGGGCTACCACCTGATCGGGCAGCTCGCGCAGACCGGCACCCTGTGCCTGGGACCGATGCGCGACGGCAGCCAGCTCTTCGTGCTCGTGGCCGAGTGGATCCGCCACCCGCGGCGGCTGGAGCGGGAAGCGGCGCTGGCGGAGCTGGCCACCCGGTTCTTCCGCAGCCACGGTCCGGCCACGCTCAAGGACCTCATCCGGTGGGCCAACCTCACCGCCGCCGACGCCCGGGTGGGGTGGTCGCTGGCCCGGGCGCAGCTCGACCGGGTGGAGGTCGACGGCGTGGAGATGCTGCTCGACCCGGCCACGCCGGAGCTGCTGCGAGCCGCCGGGTCTCGGGCCCGGGGGGTGTTCCTGCTGCCCGGCTTTGACGAGCTGGTCCTGGGCTACGCCGACCGCAGCGCGGTGCTGCCGCCCGCGTACGCCGATCGCGTCGTCCCCGGCGGCAACGGCGTCTTCCAGCCCACGGTGGTCAGTGGCGGCAAGATCGTCGGCACCTGGCGCTACGGCGGGCGGGGCACGGCGGTGACCGCCACGCCGTTCGAGGCGTTCCCGGAGCGGGTCGCCCGGGCGATCCCGAAGCTCGCCGCTGCGCTGGCGACCTGACCGGCGGCCTGATCCACCGGGGTAGAACCGGTGGTGAGGGCGCCGGTGGTGAGGGCGTCCTCGCGATAGGTGCCGCATGTCCAGCCGGTTTGTCCGGCCGGCGAGCGGGAAGCCTGCGGGGATGCGGATCGGATACTTCCTCGCCACCGAGGAGTTCACCCCGGCGGAGCTGCTCGCCCAGGCGCGGGCCGCGGAGCAGAGTGGCTTCGAGGCGCTGTGGATCTCGGACCACTACCACCCGTGGAACGGCGCGCAGGGGCAGAGCGCCTTTGTCTGGTCGCTGATCGGCGCGCTCAGCCAGGCCTGCCGGCTGCCGATCACCACCGCCGTCACCTGCCCGACCGTACGCCTGCACCCGGCCGTGGTGGCGCAGGCCGCGGCCACCAGTGCGGTGATGTGCGAGGGGCGGTTCGTGCTCGGCGTCGGGTCCGGGGAGGCCCTCAACGAGCACATCTTCGGCGACCCGTGGCCCAATGCGGACGTCCGGCTGGAGATGCTGGAGGAGGCGGTGGCGGTGATGCGCGCCCTGTGGCAGGGCGGGTTCGTCAACCATCGGGGCCGCCACTACACGGTTGAGCAGGCGCGGGTCTACACGCTGCCGGACGAGCCGCCGAAGGTGTACATGTCCGGGTTCGGGCCCAAGGCGATCGCGCTCGCCGGCCGGATCGCCGACGGGTACATCAGCACCCCGCCGGCTGAGCCGATGGTCCGGCAGTTCCGGGAGGCCGGTGGCGGCGACAAGCCGGCCCAGGGCGGCTTCAAGGCGTGCTTCGCCGAGACCGAGGAGCACGGGGTCGCGATCGCCCACGAACGGTGGCCGAACTCGGCGCTGCCGGGGGAGCTGTCCCAGGTGCTCGCCTCCCCGCGCCACTTTGAACAGGCCACCGCGCTGGTGCAGCCCGAGCACATCGGGGCCAAGTTCGTCTGCGGGCCGGACCCGCAGGCTCACCTGGACAAGATCGATGAGTACGCCAAGGCGGGCTACGACGAGGTCTACGTCGCCAACGTCGGCCCGCACTACGGGGGGTTCTTCCAGCTCTACCAGCGGGAGATCTTCCCCAGCCTGCGGTGAAGCGGTCCACGATGATCCAAGGAGGGGGACATGCCAGCGGAGGAGGCGATGCCCAGCACGGTGCGCCGGTCGCCGGAGAAGGCGCAGCGGACCTGGGCGAAGACGTACGAGTCGGCGGTGGCGCAGTACGGCGAGGGCCGGCGGGCCAGGCAGACCGCGATGGCGTCGTTGAAGCACTCGTTCCAGAAGGTCGGCGACCACTGGGAGCCGAAGGACGGCAAGGGACCCAGTGACCGGCAGGCGGCCCGCGGCCGGGGACAGCCGGCGGTCCCGACCGCCGGCGGCGTGGACGCCAACGCGAGCAAGCAGCAGCTCCTGGAGGTGGCGAAGCGGCTGGAGATCTCGGGCCGGTCGAAGATGCGCAAGCCGGAGCTGGTGGAGGCGATCCAGCAGGAGAACGCTCGGCGTACCCGGCGCCAGCAGCCGAGCCAGCGCCGCCGCTGAGGCGCACCCGATCCGCCTGAAGCTTCACCCGGGGATCAGGCCGGGTCGCGATACCGTAGCGAGGCGGACGCGGCCGACACGGTCAGCCCGAGCGCCGCGGCGAGGACCAACCCGGAGACGGCCCAGCTGCCCGCCCGGCCGGTCAGCCAGGTGCCGGCGTGCGTGAGCAGGTACCACCGGGCGCCGGAGCCACCGGCAGCGGCGGCCAGCGCGCGGACCCCGACTTCCCACACCAGCACGTATCCGGCGGCCACCCCCAGCGCCACCGCCGTGCGGCGGGTCAGGATGGCCAGGGCGGCGCCCAGCGCCGCGGCCGCCGCGGCGAGCGTGACCCCGCGTCCGGTCAGCAAGGCCGCGCGCCCCCAGACCGCTGCGGGGATGCCGGCGCCGTCGGCGGCCACGGCCAACAGGCCCGATCCGCCGAAGAAGACCACGGTGCCCAGGATCGAGAGCGCGAGCCCGGCGCCGGCGGCCACCGCCAGTCGCGCCGCCAGCAGCCGGCCGCCGCGGTCGTGGCCTGGCCGGGCCGGCGGTGGGGTGGCCCGGGCGCGGACCCGCTGTCCGGCGTACCCCGCCCCCAGCACCAGGCTGCCCACCGCCAGCGAGGCATAGCAGATGGTCAGTAGGGCCTCCAGGCCGGAGCCGTAGTCGAAGACGTAGTCCGGTCCGGACAGGACACTCAGCGGTGGGCGTTCACTGGCG
>DATGPS010000035.1:0-148660 GCA_035304685.1 Natronosporangium sp.
AAAACGATCCCAGCAAAACAAACCATCCTGCCGGAACCAAAAACAATCCCGGCACCTGGCCATCAAATAACACCCTGTCGAGATATCAAAAAACAAACACACACCCCAGACCAGCCCAAACCACCAGACCAATCCAGGGGGTAGCTCGAACAACATTACCTGCCCAGACCCACCTCGTCAACCGGTGGGCCGGTGCCGCTGTGTTCGGGATCTAGGTTAACACCTCTGCCCCGGCCACCGCACGCCGCCCCCGGCGCAACACCAGGAACCGGCCGTGCCGCAGCGCCGACTCCGGCACCGGGGCGTCCGCGTCGGTGACCCGCTCGTTGTTCACGTACGCCCCGCCCTCCGCGACGGTACGCCGGGCCTGTTTGCGGCTGGGGACCAGGCCGGCGGCGGGGAACAGCTCGGCCACGCTCGGCAGCTCACCATCCGGCCGGCGCTCGACCTGGACCAGCCCGGCCTCGGCCAGGGCGGCGCGCAGTGTCTCCGGCGCCAACTCGTCCAGCGAGCCGTGCCCGAACAGGGCCTGGCTCGCCGACACCGCCTGCCGGGTCTCGGCCTCCCCGTGCACCAGTCGGGTGACCTCTTGCGCGAGCCGGCGCTGGGCCGCGCGGGCCGCCGGCCGCTGCGCGGTCTCCTTCTCCAGCTCCTCGATCTCCTCCCGCGGGAGGAAGGTGAAGATCCGCAGCAGGCTCGGAGCCAGGTCGTCCTCGACGTTGACGAAGAACTGGTAGAACGCGTACGGGCTGGTCATCTCCGGGTCCAGCCACAGCCCACCGCCGCCGCTGGACTTGCCCAGCTTGCGTCCCTGCGAGTCGGTGACCAGCGGGGTGGCGAGCACGTGCGCGGACTCGCCGGTCACCTTGCGGATCAGCTCAGTGCCGGCGGTGAGGTTGCCCCACTGGTCGCTCCCGCCCACCTGCAACCGGCACCCGTACCGGCGGAACAGCTCCAGGAAGTCCATACCCTGCAGCACCTGGTAGCTGAACTCGGTGTAGCTGATGCCCTCCTCCGAGCGCAGCCGCGCGCTGACCGCGTCCTTGGTGATCATCTTGTTCACCCGGAAGTGCTTGCCCACGTCCCGCAGGAAATCGATCGCGGACAGGCCGGCGGTCCAGTCCAGGTTGTTGACCACGCGCGCCGCGGACTCGCCGGTGAAGTCCAGGAACGGCTCGATCTGCGCCCGGATCCGCTCCACCCACTCCGCGACCTGCTCGCGGGAGTGCAGCTGCCGCTCCGCGTCGCGACCGCTGGGGTCGCCGATCAACCCGGTGGCACCGCCCACCAGCGCCAGCGGACGGTGGCCGGCGAGCTGCAACCGGCGCAGCGTGAGGAGCTGCACCAGGTTGCCCACGTGCAGGCTCGGCGCGGTGGGGTCGAAGCCGCAGTAGTAGGTCAGCGGGCCGCGGGCCAGCTCCGCCCGCAGCGCGTCGAGGTCGGTGGAGAGCGCGATCAGCCCGCGCCACTGCAGATCGTCGAGCACGTGGGTCACGAGGGTGATTGTCTCGCATCCGGTCTGAGCCGGGTGAGCTGGTTGCCGCCCCGGCCGGCCGGGTACGGAGCAGGAGTGTTCCTGGTCGGGACCAGCGGTTGGCAGTACCGGCACTGGCGGGGCTCGTTCTACCCACGTGGCCTGCCGGCGAACCGCTGGCTGGGGTACTACGCCGACCGGTTCACGACCGTGGAGTTGAACAGCCCGTTCTACCGGCTGCCGGAGCGCGACACCTTCGCCGGCTGGCGTGACCGCACGCCGCCCGGCTTCCGGTTCGCGGTGAAGATGAGCCGCTACCTCACCCACCTGCGTCGGCTGCGCGACCCGGCCGAGCCGGTGGCCCGGTTCCTGGACCGCGCCGGGGCGCTCGGCGACCGGCTCGGCCCGGTGCTCCTGCAGCTACCGCCGGACCTACCGGCCGACCCGGCGGCCCTGGCGGCGGTGCTCACCGAGTTTCCCCCGCACGTGCGGGTGGCGGTCGAGCCCCGGCACTCCTCCTGGTGGACCGCGCGAATCCGCGACACCCTGGCCGCGCACGGCGCCGCCCTGTGCTGGGCGGACCGGCTCGGCCAGCCGGTCACTCCGCGGTGGCGTACCACCGATTTCGGCTACCTCCGGCTACACGGGGGGCCTGAGTCGTCCTGGCCGCGGTATGGAGCAACGGCGCTGCGCCCCTGGGTACACCGGTTGGGCGCGACATTCTCGCCGGACGAGGCGGTCTACGTCTACTTCAACAACGACCAGGAGGGGGCCGCCCCGGCCGATGCGACCGCATTCACCGAGGCGTGCCGGCGGCACGGCCTCGCCGTGGCCGACCCGGTCACTGCTGCGTGAACATCGCCTCGGTGCGGCGCTGGACCTCTTCGGGCGTCAGGTCCTCGGTCCGCTGGGCGACCATCCAGTCGTGACCGAACGGGTCGGTCAGCCGTCCGGCGCGCTCGCCGTACGGGTGGTCGCTCACCGGATACCGCACGGTCGCACCCGCGTCGGCCATGGCCGCGGCCACCGCGTCGGCGTCGTCGACGTACAGGTCGATGACGACCGGCGTACCGCCGAGCGACGTGGGTGCCCGGTCACCGTCATCCTCGTCCTTGACCGCGACCGTGGCCGGGCCGATGGCGAGCTCGGCGTGGACGATCTTCCCGTTCGGGTCGGTATAGCGGACCCGCTCGGTCGCGCCGAGCGCGCGCTGATAGAAGTCGATCGCGGCGGCGCCGTCCGAGACCACCAGCCGCGGATAGAACTGTTGGATGTGTCTCTCGGTCATGAGCCCATCTTGCCGCTCGGGTACGACGCAACGGCGTAACTTAGCCGGCCCGGCGCCGAGGGACGTGCCGGCGGTACGGGGTGACCGTGGGCTCGCCGTCCAGCCAGAACCGCCACTGGGTGTCGTGCCCGTTGGCCACCCCGACCCGCGGTCCGGAGCGGATGCGGCCGGTCGCGGTCGTGGGCGGGCGGAGGTGGATCGGGCCGGCGGGATCGAGCAGGTAGGCGCCGTTGGCGCCGCCGTCGATCCCGAGCACGGTGGTGAGCCGGGCCGGACCGCGGGCCAGTTCCCGGGCGGCGCGGGCGCCCGGCCGGCGCTGCCGGGCCAGCGTCTCCCCCGCCACCACCTCGCCGGCTCGCAACAGCACCGCCGCCGCCTCCCCGGCAGGTCCACACACGACGTTGGCGCACCAGTGCATGCCGTAGGTGAAGTAGACGTAGAGGTGACCCGGTGGGCCGAACATCACCTCGTTGCGGGGGGTCTGGCCACGGTGAGCGTGGGAAGCCGGATCGGCCCCCACCCCGGCGTAGGCCTCGACCTCGGTCAGCCGCACCGTCACCCCACCGGCGTGCAGCAGGCAGCCGAGCAGCCCGCGGGCGGCCGGCACCACCGGCCCGGCCAGCAGCGCGGCCAGGTCCGCGCTCAGGCCGGCACCACGGTCTGGTCCGCCCACTGCCGCCACCCGGCGAGTGCGTCCACCACCGCGGCGAGCTGCTCGGCGACCGGGCCCGGTCCGGTGGACCCGGGAGTGGTGCGGGCCGCCAGCGCGGAGTCGACCGAGAGCACCTCGCGCACCTGCGGGGCCAGGTGCGGGCTCACCGTGGCCAACTCGGCGTCGCTCACCTCGGCCAGCGCACACCCGCGCGCCTCGCAGTGCGCCACCAGGGCGCCGGCGACCTCGTGCGCCTCCCGGAACGGCACCCCCCGCCGGACCAGCCAGTCGGCCACCTCGGTGGCGAGGGTGTAGCCCTCCGGGGCGGCCGCGGCGAGCCGCTCCGCCCGTACGCTCATGGTGGCCACCGCCCCGGCCAGCGCGGGCAACACCAGCTCCAAGGTGTCGAGTGCGTCGAAGACCGGCTCCTTGTCCTCCTGCAGGTCCCGGTCGTACGCCAGGGGCAGGCCCTTGAGCATGGTGAGGACCGCGGTGAGCGAGCCGATCAACCGGCCGGTCTTGCCCCGGGCCAGCTCCGCCACGTCGGCGTTCTTCTTCTGCGGCATGATCGAAGAGCCGGTGGCGTACGCGTCGGCCAGCTCCACCCAGCCGAACTCAGGCGTGGTCCAGAGCACCAGCTCCTCGCCGAGCCGGGAGAGGTGCACCCCGAGCAGTGCGGTGACGAACAGCAGCTCCGCCACGAAGTCGCGGTCGGCGACCGCGTCCATCGAGTTGGCGGCCGGGGCGGTGAAGCCCAGCTCGGCCGCGACCGCGGCCGGATCCAGCGGCAGGGACGAACCGGCCAGGGCCCCGGCGCCGAGCGGGCAGATCGCCGCCCGGGCGTCCCAGTCGCGCAGCCGCTCCAGGTCACGGAGCAGCGGCTGGACGTGGGCCAGCAACCAGTGGCCGAAGGTCACCGGTTGGGCGTGCTGCAGGTGGGTCATGCCCGGCGCCGGGGTAGCGACGTGCTCCCGCGCGTGCCCGACCAGCGCCTCGGCGAGCGCCACCAGCTGGCCGGCGAGCGACCGGGCGGCGTGGCGCAGGTAGAGGCGCAGGTCGGTGGCGATCTGGTCGTTGCGGGAGCGGCCGGCCCGCAGCTTGCCGCCGAGCGGGCCCAGCTTCTCCAGCAGCCCCCGCTCCAGGGCGGTGTGGACATCCTCATCGTCCGCCGTGGGCGCGAAGGCCCCGCTCGCGACATCCGCGGCCAGCTCGTCCAAGGCGGCCAGCATCCGCGCCAGCTCGTCCGCGTCCAGCAACCCGGCCCGGGCGAGTACCCGGGCGTGGGCCCGGGAGGCGGCCAGGTCGTAGGGGGCCAGTCGCCAATCGAAGTGGACGCTCACCGACAGGCGGGCCAGCGCCTCCGCCGGCCCGCTGGCGAACCGGCCACCCCACAGCCGCACCGCGCCGGTGGCGCTCACCGCGCCTCCGGTGACTCGCCACCCGCGGCCAGCCGGGCGTCCCGGGCGGCGGCGAGCCGGCTGGGCAGGCCGAACAGCTCCACGAACCCCTTCGCCAGGGACTGGTCGAAGCGGTCCCCGGTGTCGTAGGTGGCGAGCGAGAAGTCGTAGAGCGAGGCGGGCGAGCGCCGGCCGGTCACGGTGGCCCGGCCGCCTTGCAGCACCATCCGGATCTCCCCGGAGACGTGCCGCTGAGTCTCCACCAGGAACGCGTCGAGCGCCTGCTTGAGCGGGGAGAACCACAGGCCGTCGTAGACCAGCTCACCCCAGCGCTGGTCCACGCTGCGCTTGAACCGGGCCAGGTCCCGCTCGATGGTCACGTTCTCCAGCTCCTGGTGGGCGGTGATCAACGCGATCGCGCCCGGCGCCTCGTACACCTCCCGACTCTTGATCCCGACCAGCCGGTCCTCCACCATGTCGATCCGGCCCACCCCGGCCGCGCCGGCGCGCCGGTTCAGCACGGTGATCGCCTCCAGCGGGGTGACCGGCTCACCGTCGATCGCGACCGGCCGGCCCGCCTCAAAGGTGATCACGACCTCGTCGGGCTCGTGCGGGGCGGCCGGGTCGGAGGTGTAGGTGTAGATGTCCTCGATCGGCGCGTTCCAGATGTCCTCCAGGAACCCGGTCTCGATCGCCCGGCCCCACAGGTTCTGGTCGATCGAGTACGGGGACTTGGCGGTCACATCGATCGGCAGTTGCCGCTGCTGGGCGTAGGCGATGGCGTCGTCGCGGGTCCAGGCGTAGTCGCGGGCCGGCGCGATCACCTTCAGGTCCGGGGCGAGCGCTCCGATGCCCACCTCGAACCGCACCTGGTCGTTGCCCTTACCGGTGCAGCCGTGCGCCACGATGGTGCCGCCGTGCTTGCGGGCGGCCGCCACCAGGTGCTTGACGATCAGCGGCCGGCTGAGCGCGGACACCAACGGGTAGCGATCCAGGTAGAGCGCGTTGGCGGCGAGCGCCGGCAGGCAGAAGTCGGCGGCGAACTCCTCGCGGGCGTCCACCACCTCGGCCTCCACCGCGCCGCAGCCGAGCGCCCGCTTGCGGATCACCTCAAGATCCTCGCCGCCCTGGCCCACATCCACGGCGACCGCCACCACCTCGGCGCCGGTGCGCTCGGCCAGGTACGGGATCGCCACGGAGGTGTCCAGCCCGCCGGAGTAGGCGAGAATCACCCGGTCGGTCATTGGTTGTCGGTCCTTTCTGGAGAATCAGGTCGCCTGGGAGAGTCGGGCCGTTGGGGAGAGTTGTTCCGTGTGGTGGTGTCCGGGCCGTCCGGCTCTTCGGGCGCGGCCCAGGTCGTGAGCAGCTTCGCCAGGTCCGGTCCGCCCGCCGGATCGCGGGCGACCACCAGCACCGTGTCGTCGCCGGCGATGGTGCCGACCACCTCTGGCAACCCGGAACGGTCCAGCGCGCTGGCGAGGAACTGCGCCGCGCCCGGCGGAGTCCGCAACACCGCCAGGTTGGCGCTGGCGTCGGCGCTGGTGAGCAGCTCCCGCAGCAGTCGCACCAGCCGGGGCGGCGGGGCACCGGTGAGCATCGTGCTCGCCGGGCGCAGCAACGGCATGCCGTCCTCCGGGATCACGTACGCGGCCGGTGAGCGACCGCTGCCGCGAACCTTGACCGCCCCGAGCTCCTCCAGGTCCCGCGAGAGGGTCGCCTGGGTGACCTGGATGCCCTCCGCGGCGAGCAGGTCGGCCAGTTCGATCTGGGAGTGCACCGGCCGGGTCCGGATCAGCTCGACGATCCGGGCATGCCGGCCGGCCTTGGTCACGGTCCCGGTCATGTCGCCGTCCCGTTCCGGTCAGCGGTGAGCAGCCAGGTCAGCAGCGCCTTCTGGGCGTGCAGGCGGTTCTCGGCCTGGTCGAAGACCGCGCTCTGCGGGCCGTCCATCACCTCGTCAGTGATCTCCTCACCGCGGTGAGCGGGTAGGCAGTGCAGCACGATCGCTGCCGGCGAGGCGTGCGCGAGCAGATCCTTGTTGACCTGGTACGGCAGGAAAGGAGCGTGCCGGTCAAGGCCGTCGTCCTCCTGCCCCATCGAGGTCCAGGCGTCGGTGGCGACGACGTCGGCACCGGCCACCGCCGCGTACGGATCCCGCAGCACCTCCACCGACCCCCCGGTACCGGCGGCGATCTCGGTCGCCCGGGACACCACCGCCGGGTCCGGGTCGAAGCCCGCCGGCCCGGCCACGCGTACCCGCATCCCGGCGGTGGCGCCGGCGAGCAGATACGAGTGGGACATGTTGTTGGCCGCGTCCCCGACGTACGCCAGGGTGCGCCCGGCGGTACCGCCGAACCGCTCGCGCACGGTGAGCAGGTCGGCGAGCGCCTGGCAGGGGTGGAACCCGTCGGTCAGCGCGTTCACCACCGGCACCCGGGACCCGGCGGCCACCTCCGCCAGCCGGTCGTCGCCGAAGGTACGCATCACGATCGCCTCGGTGTAGCGGGAGAGCACCCGGGCGGCGTCCGCCAGTGACTCTCCCCGCCCGAAGTGGGTGGCCTGGGAGTCGATCACCACCGGGGTCCCGCCCAGCTCGGCGATGCCGACCTCGAACGAGACCCGGGTACGCAGCGACGGCTTGTCGAACAGCACCGCCACCGCCCGCGGGCCGGCCAGCGGCTGCTGCGCGTACCGGTCCTGCTTGAACGCGGCGGCGAGATCCAGCACCTCGGCCTGGGCGGAAGGGGTCAGGTCGTCGTCCCGCAGGAAATGGGGACTGGTCAACGAAAGGCTCATGCGGCGGCCTCCAGGGCGGCGGGCAGGGCGGCGAGGAACGTATCCGCCTGCTCGGCGGTGAGGATGAGCGGCGGCGCCAGCCGGATCACGTCCGGCTGCGCCGGGTTGACCAGGAACCCGGCCTGACGCAGCGCTTCCGCGACCTTACCCGATACCGGGGCGGTGAGCTGGATGCCCAGCAGCAGTCCAGCGCCGCGGACGCCGGCGACCAGCGGGTGAGCGAGCGCGGCGATACCGTCGCGTAGCCGCTCCCCGACCCGCTTGACGTGGTCCAGCAGGCCCTCGGTGGCGATGGTGCGCAGCACCGCGAGCGCGGCGGCGCAGGCCACCGGGTTGCCGCCGAAGGTGCTGCCGTGGCTGCCCGGCGGCAGCAGCGCGGCGAGGTCGGTCTCGCTGATGACCCCGTCGGTGAAGATCACGCAGGCGCCGATCGGCAGCCCACCGCCCAGCCCCTTGGCCAGGGTCATGACGTCCGGGGTCACTCCCTCGGCCTGGTGGGCGAACCAGTGGCCGGTGCGCCCGATCCCGGTCTGTACCTCGTCCAGCACCAGCAGGGCGCCGTGGGCGGCGGTGACCTCGCGGGCGGCGGCCAGGTAGCCCGGGGGTGGCACCACCACCCCGGCCTCCCCCTGGATCGGCTCCAGGATCACCATCGCGGTCTGGTCGGTGACCGCCTCGGCCAGCGCCGCGGCGTCACCGTACGGCACGTGGGTGACCTCGCCGGGCAGCGGGCGGAACGGGTCCACTTTGCTCGGCTGCCCGGTCAGGGCCAGGGCACCCATGGTCCGGCCGTGGAAGCCGCCGGTGGCCGCGACCACCCGGGTACGCCCGGTGCGGCGGGAGAGCTTGAACGCGGCCTCGTTCGCCTCCGCCCCCGAGTTGCCGAAGTAGACCCGCCCGGGCCGGCCGGTCAGCGCCAGCAGCAGTTCGGCCAGGGCCACCGGCGGTTCGGCGGCGTAGAGGTTGGAGACGTGCCCGAGCGTGCCGATCTGCCGGGTGACCGCCGCCACCACCGCCGGGTGGGCGTGGCCGAGCGCGTTCACCGCGATGCCGGCGAGCAGATCCAGGTAGGACTTACCGTCCTCGTCGAAGACCACGCACCCCTCACCGCGTACCAGAGCGAGCGGCGGGGTGCCGTAGTTGTCCAGCAGTGACTGTGACCACCGCCGCCGCAGCGGGGCGGTCCGGCCCGAGTTGCCAGCCGATGTGGTCATGCGGGCACCACCATGGTTCCGAATCCTTCCGAGGTGAAGACCTCCAGCAAGATGGAGTGGGCCACCCGCCCGTCCACCACGTGCGCGGCCGGCACCCCGTTGCGGACCGCCCGCAGGCAGGCCTCCATCTTGGGCACCATGCCCGACTCCAGCTTGGGCAACAGCTGCGCCAGGTCGTCCGCGGTGATCTGGGAGACCAGGCGGTCGGTGTTGGGCCAGTCCGCGTACAGGCCGGGCACGTCGGTGAGCATGACCAGCTTGCGGGCGCCCAGCGCGGCGGCGAGCGCGGCCGCGGCGGTGTCGGCGTTGAGGTTGTGCAGGACCCCGTCCGCGTCCGGCGCGACCGTGGAGATGACCGGGATCCGGCCGGCCTCGATCAGGTCCGCCACCGCCGAGACGTTGACGGCGGCCACGTCGCCTACCTGGCCCACGTCGACCGGCTCACCGTTGACGTAGGCGGGCCGGCGGACCGCGGTGAAGAGGCGGGCGTCCTCCCCGGAGAGCCCGACCGCGAACGGGCCGTACTCGTTGATCAGCCCGACCAGGGTGCGGCCGACCTGGCCGACCAGCACCATCCGGACCACCTCCATCGCCTCCGGGCTGGTCACCCGCAGCCCGCCGCGGAACTCGGTGACCACTCCCAGCCGATCCAGCATGGCGGTGATCTGCGGGCCGCCGCCGTGCACCACCACCGGCCGGATGCCGGCGTAGCGCAGGAACACCATGTCGGCGGCGAACGCGCGCTGCAGCTTTGGGTCGGTCATGGCGTTGCCGCCGTACTTCACCACCACGGTCGCGCCGTGGAACCGCTCGAGCCAGGGCAGCGCCTCGATCAGGGTGGCGGCTTTGGACTGGGCCACGCTGTGGTCACGGGTCAGGGATACGTTCATGTGGAGTACGCCGAGTTCTCGCGCACATATTCGTGCGACAGGTCGGTGGTCAGGACAGTGGCCGAGGCGTCCCCGGCGTGCAGGTCGATCTGCACCGCGATCGCGGAACCGGAGAGGTCGACCGTGGCCCGGTCGGAGGCCATGCTGCCTCCCCGGCACACCCACACCCCGTTCAGCGCCACGTCCACCTGCTCGGGCACGAAGGCCGCGGTGGTGGTGCCGACCGCGGCCAGCACCCGCCCCCAGTTCGGGTCGTTGCCGAACAGCGCGGTCTTGACCAGGTTGCTACGGGCCACCGCCCGGCCGACCTCGACCGCGTCCGCCTCGGTGGCCGCCCCGGTGACCTCGATGCTGACCTGCTTGGTGGCGCCCTCGGCGTCGTGCAGCAGGGCCCAGGCGAGCTCCTCGCAGACCAGCCGCACCGCCCCGGTCAGCTGGTCCAGCTCCGGCGCCACCCCGGCGGCGCCGCTGGCCAGCAACAACACGGTGTCGTTGGTGGAGAGGCAGCCATCGGTGTCGAGCCGCTCGAAGCTGACCCGGGACGCCTCCCGCAGGGCGGCCTCCAGGGTGGCCGGGTCGGCGACCGCGTCGGTAGTGAGCACCACCAGCATGGTGGCGTGCGCCGGGCCGGGCCCCGCCGGGCCGGCCGGCCCCTCGCTCGCGGGCGCCAGCGCGGGGGCGAGCATGCCGGCGCCCTTGGCCATGCCGCCGACGGTGTAGGTGCGGCCGCCGGGGCCCACCGCCACCGCGGAGGTGGTCTTGGGCCGGGTGTCGGTGGTGAGGATGGCCTCGGCCGCGGCCGGGCCGCCGGCGCGGGAGAGCGCGCCGACCGCCTCGTCCACCCCGGCCAGCAGCCGGTCCATCGGCAGCCGCTCGCCGATCAGGCCGGTGGAACAGACCGCGACCTCACCCGCGCCCACGTCACCGGCGCCGGCGCGGCCGAGCGCGGCGGCCACGTGTTCGGCGGTGGCGTGGGCGTCCTGGAACCCGGCCACGCCGGTGGCCGCGTTGGCGCCACCGGAGTTCAGCACCACCGCCCGCAGGTGCCCACCCCGGAGTACCTGCCGGCTCCACTGCACCGGGGCGGCCGACACCCGGTTGCGGGTGAAGAGCCCGGCCGCGGCCGTGCCCGGGCCGTCGTTGACGACCAGGGCGACATCGCGGGCACCGTCGCCCTTGAGGCCGGCGGCCACGCCGGCGGCCCGGAACCCGGCCGGCGCGGTCACCCCTGGGTCCATCGGGCCGGTCACGGCGCCACCCCGTCGGCGGTCAAGCCGGCGGTCTCGGCCAGCCCCAGCATCAGGTTGGCGCACTGCACCGCCTGGCCGGCCGCGCCCTTGACCAGGTTGTCCAGGGCGCTGACCACGATGATCCGGCCCGAGTCGGCGTCCATGGTGGCCTGCAACAGGCAGGAGTTGGCGCCCAGGGTGGCCCCGGTGTGGGGCCAGGCCCCCTCCGGCAGCAGCCGGACGAACGGCTCGTCCTGGTACGCCTCGGCGAGCACCCGGCGGACGGCGGCGGGGCTAACCTCCGGGCCGGCCGGCCGGGTGGTGACGGTGGCCAGGATGCCGCGCGGCATCGGCGCCAGCACCGGAGTGAACGACAGGCTGCGCGCGCCGGTGACCTGCTTGATCTCGGGCACGTGCTGGTGGGCGCCGACCTTGTAGGGCGACAGGTCGCCCATCACCTCGCTGCCGAGCAGGTGCGGCTTGAGGCCGCGGCCCGCGCCGGAGGTGCCGGAGGCGGCGACCACCACCACGTCGTCCGGGTCGGCGACGCCGGCGGCGAGCAGTGGCGCCAGCGCGAGGGTGACCGCCACCGCGTAACACCCGGTGGCCGCCACCCGGGTGCTGGCCGCGATGGTCGCGCGCTGGCCGGGCAGCTCAGGTAGGCCGTAGGTCCAGGTGCCGGCGTGCGGGCCGCCGTAGTAGCGGGCCCAGGCCGCTTCGTCGGCGAGCCGGTGATCGGCGCCGAGGTCCACCACCTTGGTGGTGGCGGGAAGGCGCGCCGCGAGCGCGGCGGACTCACCGTGCGGTAAGGCGAGGAAGACCAGGTCCGCCCCGGCCAGGGCGTCCGGCTCGGTGGGGGCCAGGACCCGGTCGGCGTACGTGCTGAGATGGGGGTGGACGCTGCCGAGCGGGGCTCCGGCGTGCTGGTGCGCGGTGGCCGCGGCGAGCTCCAGCTCGGGGTGACCGGCGAGCAGGCGCAGCAGCTCACCGCCGGCGTACCCGCTGGCTCCCGCGACCGCGACCCGTGCTCCCACGACGACCTCCCTGCATGATTATGCGCTCCAGCATATCGCAATGCAATCACCTATTCGCGACTCCAGTGACGCATATCACTGGTAGCTCTTCCGGTAGAGCGGCCGCCGCCCGGTGGGCCGCTCTGCTTACCGGCCCGCCGCTCCGGCTGGCGGCGCCACCGCCCGCCCACCCCGCCGCGGCACGGTGGCCGCCGGGTGACGCGCCCGGCCCGGCCCGAGTTAACCTGAGCCGGTTGTCGGAGGAATGGAGTAGACGCGTGTCTCAGCAGGCCCGTATCGGTGTCATCGGTCTGGCGGTGATGGGCAGCAACCTGGCCCGCAACCTCGCCCGCCACGGGCACCCGGTGGCGCTCTACAACCGCACCACCGAGAAGACCAAGGCGCTGGTCGCTGAGCACGGCCACGAAGGCACCTTCATCCCGGCGGAGACGCCGGAGGAGTTCGTGGCGTCCCTGGAGCGCCCCCGCCGCATGGTGATCATGGTCAAGGCGGGCGGCCCGACCGACGCGGTGATCGACCAGTTCGCACCGCTGCTGGAGCCCGGCGACGTGATCATCGATGGCGGCAACGCGCACTTCGCCGACACCCGCCGGCGCGAGGCGGCGCTACGCGAACGCGGGCTCCACTTCGTCGGCGTCGGGATCTCCGGCGGCGAGGAGGGCGCGCTCAACGGCCCGAGCATCATGCCCGGCGGTTCGCCCGCGGCGTACGCCTCCCTGGAGCCGATGCTGACCGACATCGCCGCGAAGGTCGACGGCGTTCCGTGCGTGACCCACATCGGCCCGGACGGCGCCGGCCACTTCGTCAAGATGGTGCACAACGGCATCGAGTACGCGGACATGCAGCTCATCGCCGAGGCGTACGACCTGCTCCGGCACGCCGGCGGCTACTCCCCCGCGGAGATCGCGGAGGTGTTCCGCGCCTGGGACGACGGGCGGCTCAAGTCCTACCTGATCGAGATCACCGCGGAGGTGCTGGCGCACACCGACGCGGCCACCGGCCAGCCGTTCGTGGACATCGTGCTCGACCAGGCCGAGCAGAAGGGCACCGGCCGCTGGACCGTGCAGAGCGCGCTCGACCTCGGCGTACCGGTGACCGGGATCGCGGAGGCGACGTTCGCCCGCTCGCTCTCCGGCGACGCCGCGGTGCGCGCCGCCGCCCGCGGGCTACCGGGGCCGGAGCGCCAGACGGTGGACCGCGACGGCCTCGCCGACGACGTGGAGCAGGCCCTGTACGCCTCCAAGATCGTCGCGTACGCGCAGGGGTTCCAGCAGATCCGGGCCGGTAGTGAGGAGTACGGCTGGGGGATCGACCCGGGCGCGGTCGCGACCATCTGGCGCGGTGGCTGCATCATCCGGGCGAGGTTCCTGGACCGGATCCGGGCCGCGTACGACGCCGAGCCGGACCTCGCCACGCTGCTGACCGCGCCGCACTTCGCGGAGGCGCTCGGCGGGGCCCAGCAGGCGTGGCGCCGGGTGGTCAGCACGGCGGTGGCGCAGGGCATCCCGGTACCCGGGTTCGCGGCCGCCCTGTCCTACTACGACAGCCTGCGGGCGGAGCGGCTGCCGGCCAACCTGATCCAGGCGCAGCGGGACTTCTTCGGGGCGCACACCTACCGGCGCACCGACCGGGACGGCGTCTACCACACCCGGTGGAGCCAGGACCGCAGCGAGCACCGCGAGTCCTGACCCGCACGGACGGGGCGCAGTCCCGCGCGCCTGCCGCGCAGTTTCGCCAAAACTGCGCCCTCCGGGTGCGCTGAGACCCCAGTTCCGCCAAAAGTGCGGGGCGGCCTGGCTGCGGGGCGGCCTGGCTGCGCGCGGGTGGCTGCCGGGCGGTACGCGCGCAGGGGCGTCCGGCTGGGTGGCGGGCCGGGTGACACACTGTCAGCGTGACCGAGCACGCCCCGCCGCCCGGCCGCCGACTGCACGCCCTCGCGGTCGAACTCGCCGCCATGGCGCAGAACGGGCTCAACTACGCCACCGACCGGTACGACCGGGCCCGCTACGAGCGGCTGCGCACCGCTGCCGCCGAGATCCTCGCGCTGCTCGATGGCGGGGACGTCGCCCAGCTGCGCAGCACGCTCGCGGCCGAGTCCGGCCACGCCACCCCCAAGGTGGACGTACGCGGGGCGTTGTTCGACACGCACGGCCGGGTGCTGCTGGTGCGGGAGGCCCGGGACGGCCGCTGGACCCTGCCCGGTGGCTGGGCCGAGGCGCTGGATTCGCCGGCGGTCGCGGTGGAGCGTGAGTTCGCCGAGGAGGCCGGCCTGGCGGTGCGGGCCACCAAGTTGCTCGCGGTCCACGACGGTTCCCGGCACAACGGGCACGGTGCCACCCCGTTCCACATCTACAAGCTGTTCTTCCAGGTGGAGCGGACAGACCCGGGCCAGGAACCCGCCGCCGGCCGGGATGGCGAGACTACCGGGGTGGGGTTCTTCCGCCCCGACAACCTGCCGGAGCTGTCCACCCGCCGCTGCACGCCCGAGCAGCTCCGGCTGATGTGGGAACACCACGCCGACCCGTCCCGGCCCACGGAGTTCGACTGATGGCCGGGCGACCGCGGCTGGTGCTCGCCTCCGCCAGTGCCGGGCGGCGGCGCACGCTCCAGGCCGCCGGCATCGAGCCGGTGGTGGTGCACAGCGGGGTGGACGAGTCGTCGGTGGATGCCAGCCGGCCGGACACGCTGTGCGTCCTGCTGGCGCGGCTGAAGGCGCAGGCGGTCGCGGAGAAGCTGCGCCGGGGCAGCGTCGAGGTGCCGGACGCCGACCCGGTGCTGGTGCTCGGCGGTGACTCGGTGTTCTCCTTCCAGGGGGAGATGCTGGGTAAGCCGGCCGGGCCGGCCGAGGCGGTGTCCCGGTGGCGGCGGATGCGAGGTCGGCACGGTGAGCTGTACACCGGCCACGCGCTGGTGCTACTCCACCCCGGCCACCCCGGCGACGGGCGCAGCGGTGAGGCGGTGGCGGTCAGCCGGGTCCACTTCGCCGACGTGACCGACGCCGAGATCGACGCCTACGTCGCCACCGGTGAGCCGCTGGCGGTGGCCGGCGGTTTCACCATCGAGGGGCGGGGCGCCCCGTTCGTGGAGCGGATCGAGGGCGACCCGGGCACGGTGATCGGGCTCTCCCTACCGCTACTTCGCCGGCTGCTCGCCGACCTCGGCGTCCCGATCACCGCCCTGTGGGGCGCCGGCTGACGACCATCGGGCCGGGTCAGCCGCCGCGCAGCTCCGCGCCGAAGCGGTTCGCGACCTCGGCCACCGCCCGGTCCCGGGCGGCCACCGCCTCCTCCCCGGTCAGCGTCCGGTCCGGGGCCCGGAACGTGAGCTTGTACGCCAGCGACCGGCGCCCCTCGCCCACCTGCGCACCGGTGTAGACGTCGAACAGCCGGGCCGACTCCAGCAGCTCACCCGCCCCGGCCACCAGCGCGGCGCGAACCTCCTCGGCCGGCACCGCCTCGTCCACCAGCAGGGCGACATCGATCAGCGCCGGCGGGTAGGTGGAGAACCGCGGAGCCGGAACCACCCCGGGCAACGGCACCAGGTCGAGGTTCAGCTCCATGGCGCAGGTGCGCCGCGGCAGCTCCAGCGCCTCGCACACGGACGGGTGCAGCTCACCGGCGTGCCCCACCGGGGTCCCGTCCACAGTGACCTCCGCGCACCGGCCGGGGTGCCACGGCGGGTACACCGCCTGGCGTACCCCGACCCGTTCGGCCGCCATGCCGGCCGCGGCCAGCGCGGTCCGCGCCGCCTGCACCGCGTCCGCCCAGTCGGCCGGGCGACCAGGGCCCCACCAGCCCTCCGGCTCCCGGTCGCCGGTGAGCACCACCGCCACGTGCCAGGGCTGGTCGGGCACGAACGACTCGGCCAGCGCGAGCTGGTCTGCCGGCGGGCGCGCGTCCACCCCCAGCCGCGGCGGGGCGTCCCCAGCTCCGGCGCGCGGGTGGAAGACCACACCGATCTCATAGAGGGCGAGATCCCGGGAGCCCTCGGGCAACCGTCCCAGGTTGCGCCGCAGGGTGGCGAGCAACGGCGGCAATAGGGTGGTACGCAGCGACGGCTCCTCGTCCGAGAGCGGGTTGGCCAGGCGTACCGTCTCCCGCCGCGGGTCGTCGGCGCTCAGGCCGAAGGCGTCCCAGGCGGCTTCGCCCACGAACGGGTAGCACAACGCTTCCACATACCCCGCCTCGGCCAGGGCCCGGGCCACCGTGCGGCGGCGGCGCTGCCCGGCGGTGAGTCCCCGACCCGGCGGGGCCTTCGGCAGCTCGCTGGGGATCCGGTCGTAGCCATCCAGCCGGGCCACCTCCTCGGCCAGATCGGCCGGGTCGGTGAGGTCCGGCCGCCAGGTGGGCGGGATCACCGACAGCTCCGCGCCGTCCACGGTGACCGCGCACCCGATCTCCGTCAACACCTCCACCACGCGCCCGGTCGGGTACGCCACCCCGGCGATGCGGGAGGGCAGGTCGGCGGCGACCCGGATCACCTCCCGTGGCCGTACGTAGTCGGCGTCCAGCACCTGCGGCTCGGCGGTGCCGCCGCCGTACTCGCGTTGCAGCGCCACGGCCCGCGCCAGCGCGGCCAGCGGCAGTGCCGGGTCGACACCCCGTTCCCACCGTTTCGCCGCCTCGCTCGGCAGCTTGTGCCGGCGGGCGGTGCGGGCGATCGCCACCGGGTCCCAGTGCGCCGCTTCGTAGAGCACGTGCCGGGTGCCGGGGCGGACCTCGGTGCTCTCGCCGCCCATCACCCCGGCGAGCGACACCGGCCCGGTGTCGTCGCAGATCACCAGGTCTTCCGGGTGCAGGACTCGCTCGACCCCGTCGAGGGTCACCAGCCGCTCCCCGGCGCGGGCCCGCCGCACCACCAGCGGCCCGGAGAGCCGGTCCAGATCCCAGGCGTGCATCGGCTGGCCCAGCTCGAGCATCAGGTAGTTGGTGATGTCCACCGGCAGGCTGATGGACCGGATGCCGGCGATCTCCAGCCGCCGCCGCAGCCAGGCCGGAGCGGTGGCGTCCGGGTCGATGTCCCGCACGACCCGCGCGGCGAACCGGTCGCACCCCACCCGGTCCTCGATCGAGAGCGGGTAGGCGGGCGCCTCGCTGGCGCCCGGCGCCTCGACCGCGGCCGGGTCGCGGAACGGCACCCGCAGCGAGTGGGACAGCTCCCGGGCGATGCCCCGTACCGAGAGGCAGTACCCCCGGTCGGGTGTGATCGCCAGCTCCACCACCGTGTCGTCGAGCCCCACCGCGGCCCGGGCGTCGTCACCGGGCGCGCCGGCGCCGGCGGGCAGCACCAGGATGCCGGTGTGGTCGTCCCCCACCCCCAGCTCCCGGGCCGAGCAGATCATCCCGTTGGAGAGCCGCCCGTACGCCTTGCGCGCGTCGATCGCGAACCCGCCGGGCAACACCGCACCGGGCAGGGCCACCGCCACCAGGTCGCCGGTGGTGAAGTTGGTGGCACCGCAGATGATGCCGCGGGGAGCGTCCTCGCCGACGTCCACCTGGCAGTAGCGGATCGGCTTCTTCACCTTGGGCACCGGCTCGATCTCGCGCACCTGCCCGATCACCAGCGGACCGGTGACGGTGGTACGCAGATCGGTGATCTCCTCCACCTCCAGGCCGACCCGGACCAGCGCCGGCTCCAGCACGGCCGGGTCGGTCGGGGCGTCCACATACTCGCGCAGCCAGGACACGGGCACCCGCATGGCTCAGACCTCCATCCCGAACGCGCGGGCGAACCGCACATCACCCTCGATCATTTCGCGCATGTCGCTGATCCCGTGCCGGAACATCAGGGTGCGCTCGATGCCCATGCCGAACGCGAACCCGGAGTACTCGTTCGGGTCGATCCCGCAGGCGCGCAGCACCCGCGGGTTGATCATGCCGCAGCCACCCCACTCCACCCAGCGGGGGCCGTGGCGGTGCTGCGGGAACCACAGGTCCATCTCGGCGCCGGGCTCCACGAACGGGAAGTAGGACGGCCGCAGCCGGGTCTGCGCCTGCGGCCCGAACATGCCTCGGGCGAAGTGGTCCAGCGTCCCTTTGAGATGGGCCATGGTGATGCCCTTGTCCACCACCAGGCCCTCCACCTGATGGAAGACCGGGGTGTGGGTGGCGTCCAGCTCATCGGTGCGGTAGGTGCGCCCGGGACAGATCACATAGATCGGCGGCTCCCGGGTGAGCATCGAGCGGGCCTGCACCGGAGAGGTGTGGGTGCGCAGCACCAACCCCGAGCCGCCGTCCGAGTCTGCGCCACCGTCGGCCGAGCTGCCCGCCGCGGCCAGGTAGAAGGTGTCCATCATGGTGCGCGACGGGTGGTCGGGGCCGATGTTCAGCGCGTCGAAGTTGTACCACTCCAGTTCAGCCTCGGGACCCTCGGCCACCTCGTAGCCCATGGCCACGAACAGGTCCTCGATCCGCTCCATCAGGGTGGTCAGCGGGTGTCTGGCACCGACCGGACGCCGGTCGGTGGGGAGGGTGACGTCCACCCGCTCCTGGGCCAGCACCCGCCGCTCCTGCTCCGCGCGCAGGGCCGCCAACCGGGCGTCGTACGCGGCCTGGATCGCGGCCCGGGTGGCGTTGACGCGCTTGCCGGCCTCCGCCCGGGCGGCCGGCGGGAGGGCCCCGATCTCGCGCCGGGCCAGCGACACCGGGGCGCGGTCGCCGAGGTGCTGCGGCCGCAGCGCGGCGAGTGCGTCCGGGTCGGCCGCGGCCGCGAACGCCTTCTCGGCCGCGGCCAGCGCGCCGTCCAGCGCGGCCTGATCCAGCAGGGCCACCTGCTTGGGGTCGTACGGGTCGTTACGGTAGGTCATCGCAGATCCTCACACCGAGAGCCGGACAGCAGTCTACGGAGGCCGTTTCCGGGGCTGGGACGTAGGCTCGCGAGGCGGGCCGAGCGCCGGCGCCGGACGCGGCAGCGCGGCTTCGCCGCAGCCCGCCGGCGTCGGGAGGAGCGCCTTGAAGGTCAGACCCGCCCGCCGCCAGCGGGCCAGGTAAACATCGACGACCGTGCGATCAAGGCGTGCGCCTCTCTTCTCGTTGCGCTCTCGCTGAAGCGTACAGGCAGACCGCCGCGGCCGCACCTAGGTTGAGGCTCTCGGCCCGGCCGTGGATCGGCACCCGTACCCGGTCGTCGGCCTCGGTCAGCACCGCCGCGGGGAGTCCGTGCGCCTCGGAGCCGAACACCCAGGCGGTCGGCGCGGCCAGCGCACCGGCGTCCGCGAGGTGGTCCAGGTCGGTCTCACCGTGGCCGGTGGCGGCGAGCACCCGCAGACCGGCGCCGCGCAGCTGCGCCAGTGCGGTGGTGGGCTCCGGGTGCCGGACCAGATCGAGGTGGAACAGGCTGCCGGCGGAGGCGCGCACGCACTTGCCGTTGTACGGGTCGACCGCTGCCCCGGCGAAGACCACGGCCTGCGCGCCCGCGGCGTCCGCGGTTCGCAGGACCGTGCCCGCGTTGCCCGGCTCAGCCACCTCTACCAGCACCGCGACCAGCCGGGGCCGGCCCCGTAGCACGGTGGCCAGCGGACGGTCCAAGTGCTCGCAGACCGCCACCACGCCCTGCGGGGTGACGGTCTCGGTGAGGGCCCCGGCGGCATCCTCGGTGATCCAGGAGACCGGGACCCCTGCGGCGCGGGCGGCGGTCGTCAGGTCCGGATGGCGCTGCCCGGCCCGCTCGGTGAGGAACAGCTCCCGCACGGCCCCCGAGCGGGCCAGCGCCTCCCGTACCGCCTGCGGCCCCTCGGCCAGAAACTGGCCGGCGCGCTCACGATCGCGGCGCCGGCGCAGCTTCGCGGCGGCGACGATGCGGGGCGTCCGCCGGGTGAACCGGCCTTCCGGCCCACCCTTCAACCCGCTCGCCGGCCGGCTCAGCGTCCCGGCTGGCCGGCGCCGGCGTCACCGGCGGCCTGAGCGGCGACCGCCTCGCGGGCGGTGGAGACCAGAGCGTTGAACGCGGCCGTGTCATTGACCGCCAGCTCGGCCAGGTTCTTGCGGTCGACCTCCACCCCGGCCAGGCGCAGCCCCTGGATCAACCGGTTGTAGGTCATACCGTTGGCGCGCGCCCCGGCGTTGATCCGGGTGATCCACAGCCGCCGGAAGTCGCCCTTGCGGTCCTTGCGGTCCCGGTAGGCGTACTGCATCGAGTGCAGCATCTGCTCCTTGGCCTTGCGGTACAGCCGGGAACGCTGGCCCCGGTACCCCTTGGCGCTCTCCAGGATCGTCCGGCGCTTCTTGCGCGCGTTCACTGCCCGCTTGACGCGTGCCATCCCTTATCTCCTCCTACCGACCGCGGATCAGCGGCCGAGCAGCTTCTTGACCCGCCGGTAGTCCGCCGCGGAAATCTCGTCGCGGCGGGCGAGCCGGCGCTTACGGCGCGAGGACTTCCACTCCAGCTTGTGCACCCGGTTCGCCTGCTGCTTAACGATCTTGCCGGCACCGGTGACGCGGGACCGCTTAGCCATCCCGGTATGGGTCTTCATCTTCGGCACGTCAACGCTCCCCTGATCTTGCTCTGTTTCGGCGCGGCTCGCGGTACGGGCATAAGTCTGCCCGGCGGCGCCGCCGCGCATCCCGGCGCCACACCCCGGCCCGGCCGGACCCCCGGCCGCCAGCGGCTACTCCTTGGATCCCCCCTTGCCCGCGCGGTGCGGCGCGAGCACCATGATCATGTTTCGGCCGTCCTGCTTCGGCGCAGCCTCCACGAACCCGAGGTCCGCGACCTCGTCGGAGAGCCGGCGCAGCAACCGTAGCCCAAGCTCCGGTCGACTCTGTTCGCGCCCCCGGAACATGATCGTCACCTTTACCTTGTCGCCCGCCCGCAGGAACCGCACCACGTGACCCTTCTTGGTCTCGTAGTCGTTCTTGTCGATCTTCGGGCGGAGCTTCATCTCCTTGATGACGGTCTGCTGCTGGTTGCGCCTGGCCTCCCGGGCCTTGAGCGCGCTCTCGTACTTGAACTTGCCGAAGTCCATGAGCTTGCACACCGGTGGGCGTGCCATAGGGGCGACCTCGACCAGATCCAAGTCGACGTCCGCTGCCAGTTGCAGCGCGCGCTCTAGCGGGACGATGCCTACCTGTTCACCCTCTGGCCCGACTAGCCGGACCTCCCGGGCGCGGATCTGATCGTTGACGCGTGGCTCGACGCTGATGGGGCCTCCTCGAAAGCAATCCGTATCGGGTGGCGACCTGAAGCAGAAGGCCCTGGCGTCTGCCAGGGCCCCGCTCGACCGGCCATCACCCGGCCACCGCTCGCGTCGCTGGCCGACGTGACCGGACCCGGCCGCCGAAGCGACCCGGGTGGGAGCGGGAGCTCCACTTCTGACACCGCCGTGCCCGCCATAAGCGGACGCCGCGGTGCGGTCGACCAGAAAAGCGTAGCAGAGTACCGGCGGCGCGTCAGGCACCGGCCACCGCCGGTGGTCGGCTGGAGGGTACGCCGTAGGTGATCTAGCCGGGATTACGCCGCTGGTGAGCCGCGTGGAGCTCCCGTAGGGCCCGCACCGCGGCCACCGCGTGCTCCTTGTCGACCGCCTGCACCGCCATCACGCCCAGCAACTCGTCGTCGGTGAGCTCCAGGGTGGCCCAGGAGGCCCCGTGCTCGTACCGCACCGCGCGCACCGCCGACCACGGAAGCGCGTAGCTACCGACGATGTTGCGCACCCGGACCCCTTCGGCATCCGCCTCCACGGATGGCCGGGCGAGCGTGAGCACCGCCGCCGCAGCGATCAGGCCCAGACCGATCAGAGCCACCCGGTCCGCCGGGCCGAACACCTCCGGGCCGCTGCCGATCCGGCCCTCCAGCGCGGCGGCCAGCCCCACCGAAGCGAGCGCGATCACGACCGCCGCCACCCAGGCGACCACCCGGGTCCGGCGGGGCCGGATGCGCACCACGGGGGAGTCTCCGAGCCCCGGACCCTCGAAGCGCGGCGCAGACGCGGAGGTCACCCCCCGAGTCTGACACATCCCGCGGTGGTCACAGCCGGCAGGCGTGGATGTCGGTCACCAAGATCGCACGGGCGCCCAGCTCGTAGAGTTCGTCCATGATCCGGTGCACCTCGGCCCGGCGTACCATCGCCTGCACCGCCACCCAGCCCTCCCGGTGCAGCGGTGAGATGGTCGGCGACTCGATGCCGGGGGTGAGCGCGGTGGCCGGCTCCAGCAGGTCCGCCCGCACGTCGTAGGCGAGCATCACGTACCTGCGGGCCACCAGCACCCCCTCCAGCCGCCGGCGCAATTGGGTGACCCCGCCGTTCTTGGGCCGCTGGGGGCCGCCGATGAGGATCGCCGAACTCTCCAGGATCGGCTCCCCGATCGGCACCAGGCCGGCCTGGCGCAGGGTCGCTCCGGTGGAGACCAGATCAGCGATGACGTCGGCCACGCCGAGCCGGATCGCGTTCTCCACCGCGCCGTCGAGGCGCACCACCTCGGCGGCGACACCCCGCTTGGCGAGGTAGGCGGCGAGTACACCGGGGTAGGCGGTGGCGATCCGCCGGCCGCTCAGGTCGGCCAGGTCGGTCGCGGAGTCGGGGCGGGCGGCGAGCCGGAAGGTGGCGGCGCCGAAGTCGAGGTCGAGCAGCTCCACGGCCGGCTCCCCCGCGTCCACCAGCAGGTCCCGGCCGGTGATGCCGAGCTGCAGATCACCGGAGCCCACATAGGTGGCGATGTCCCGCGGGCGCAGGTAGAAGAACTCCACCCCGTTGTCGGGGTCGGGGCACACCAACTCCCGGGGGTCGGTGCGCTGACGGTAGCCGGCTTCGCGCAGCATCTGGGCGGCCGGCGCGGCCAAGGTGCCCTTGTTGGGCACGGCGATACGCAACATGGATTCGTCTCCCAGGTGGCTCGATCGGACGGTCCGGATCGGCCTAGAGATGTCGGTAGACGTCCTTGAGTTCCAGTCCGGTGGCGAGCATCAGCACCTGGGTGCGGTAGAGCAGCTGCGAGATCTCCTCGGCGGCCCGCTCCCGTCCCTCGTGCTCCGCCGCCATCCAGGCCTCGGCCGCCTCTTCCACGACCTTCTTGCCGGCGGCGTGCAGGCCGGCGTCGAGCGCCGCGACCGTCGCCGACCCGGGGGTCCGGTCGGCGGCCTTGCGCTGCAGCTCCGCGAACAGCTCGTCGAAGGTCTTCACGGACACCCATTCTGGCAGAGCCGTGGCCGGGCGCGCCGGGGGGTGGCGCGGATTGGCCACGCTCGCGGCCATGACTCTTCTGCCGGCCACCGGGCCGGTGCTCCCACCGGGTCTGGACAGGGTCCGGCGGTCCCTGACCAATCCACCCCAAATCAGTGGTTGATTTCGATTTATTCGATGACTACGGTCTATGGCACTCACCCGAGGTCCGCTAGCGGCGGGCCAGGCCGGTTGTCGAAGCGCTTCGACAAGTGCGTGGACCTCTCGCCCGCCGCACCGGAAGGAGGAACCACCATGTCCAGATCAACGACGAGATCGACCCTCCGGCGACTCCTCGCTGGCGGCCTCACCGCGGCGCTCGCCACCACCGGGGCGCTCACCGTCGCCACCGGGGCATCGGCCCAGGTCTCGACCGGCCAGTACTACCAGCTGATCGCCGTGCACAGCGGTAAGGCGATCCAGATCGACGGCCCGGGCGCCGGCGCGATGGCGGTCCAGTGGACCCCGGGCAGCGGCGCCAACCAGCAGTTCCGGTTCGAGCCTTCCGGCTCCGGCTACTACCGGCTCGTCGCCCGGCACAGCGGCATGGTGCTGGACGTGTTCAACTGGAACCCGAACAACGGCGCCGAGATCCGCCAGTGGACGGACCTGAACGGCACCAACCAGCAGTGGTCGATCGTGGACCGCGGCAACAACCAGATCAGCCTGATCAACCGCTTCAGCGGCAAGGCGCTCGACGTCTGGGAGTGGTCCACCGCCAACGGTGCCCGCATCTCCCAGTACGACTCCACCGGCGGGGCCAACCAGCGCTTCCAGTTGGTGCCGGTGGACGGCGGTGGCAGCGGGCCCGGAAATCCGGTCTGGCAGTCCTGTGACCAATGGGGTAACTGGCAGACCGGTGGCTGGACGCTCTACAACAACATCTGGGGCTCGGGCGCCGGTTCGCAGTGCATCTGGGCCAACTCACCCACCAACTGGGGCGTCCACGCGGACCATCCCAACACCGGCGGGGTGAAGAGCTACCCGAACCTCACCCGCTGGTACGGCCGCCAGATCAGCCAGATCGGCACCGCCACCAGCAGCTTCAACGTCACCGTACCGACCTCCGGCGTCGCCTTCACCAGCACCTACGACATCTGGAGCAGCGACAACGCGCACGAGGTCATGATCTGGGTGAACCGCTACGGCCCGGTCGGCGCGATCGGCTCGTACCAGACCACGGTCACCGTCGGCGGGCACACCTGGGACTTCTACCTGGGCGGCCACAGCGGCATCACCGTCTACTCGTTCCTGCGCCAGGGCAACGTCCACTCCGGCACGGTGGACCTCGGCGCGGTGCTGCGGTGGCTGCACAACTCCGGACGGATCTCGAACGTGACCATCGGCGACGTCCAGTTCGGGTTTGAGATCACCTCCTCGGCCGGTGGTCGGGACTTCACGGTGAACTCGTACTCGCTGAACCTCAGCTAGCCGCCTCCCGGACCGGGGCTGGTCCGGCGGCCAGGCCGCGCAGCGCGTTGGCGGCGTCGAGCGCGGCGAGGGTCGCCGACCAGCCCCGGTCCTCCACGGAGTCCGGCAGGCCGGCGCGCGCGGCAGCCTGGGCGTAGTTCTCCACGGTGAGGACGCCGTGCGCCACCGGGGTGGACTCGTCCAGCGCCACCCGGGTCAACCCGTCGGTGACCGACCGGCACACGTACTCGAAGTGGGCAGTCTCCCCCCGGATGACCGCGCCCAGGGCCACCACCGCGTCGCAGCGACGCGCCAGCGCCTGGGCCACGACCGGCAGCTCCACCGCGCCCTCCACCCGGACGCTGATGACCTCCCGTACGCCGCAGGCCCGGCCGGCGGCCACCGCCCGCTCGTGCATGCGGTCGACCAGCTCGGCGTGCCACCGGGTCGCCGCCAGCCCCAACACCAGCCCGCTGGCGTCCACGACCCGCTCGGCCGGCCGCCCCTCACCGCTCACGCCGCTCCTCCGACCTCATCGGGTTGGACCGCCACGTCGTCCAGCGCCTCCAGCACATGACCCATCCGGTCCCGCTTGGTCCGCAGATAGCGGAGGTTCTCCGGGTGCGGGCGCACCGGCAACGGCTCGCGGCCCACGATCCGCAGGCCGTACCCCTCCAGGCCGGCGCGCTTGGCCGGGTTGTTGGTGAGCAGCCGCATGGTGCGCACGCCCAGCTCGGAGAGGATCTGCGCGCCGGTGCCGTAGTCGCGGGCATCGGCCGGCAGACCTAGCTCCAGATTGGCGTCGACGGTGTCGCGGCCCGCGTCCTGCAGCTGGTACGCCTGCAGCTTGTGCAGCAGCCCGATCCCGCGCCCCTCGTGGCCGCGCACGTAGAGCACCACCCCCCGGCCTTCGGCCGCGACCCGGCCCATGGCCGCGCGCAGCTGCGGACCGCAGTCGCAGCGCAGGGAGCCGAGCACGTCCCCGGTGAGGCACTCGGAGTGCACCCGGACCAGGACGTCGGTACCGTCGCCGAGGTCACCGTAGACCAGCGCGACATGCTCAACCTGGTCATAGGAGCTGCGGTAACCGATCGCCTGGAAGTCCCCGTAGGCGGTCGGGATGCGCGCGGTGGCGACCCGCTCCACGTGCCGCTCGCGCCGCCGCCGGTACGCGATCAGGTCGGCGATGGTGACCAGCGTCAGTCCGTGCTCGGTAGCGAAGGCCTCCAGCTCGTCGCGCCGGGCCATGTCCCCTTCATCCTTCTGGGACACGATCTCCGAGAGCACCCCGACCGGTCGCAGCCCCGCCATCCGGGCCAGATCCACCGCGGCCTCGGTATGGCCGGGCCGGCGCAGCACCCCACCCTCCTTCGCCAGCAGCGGCACCACGTGGCCGGGCCGGAAGAAGTCGGTAGGGCGCGAGGCCGGGTCGGCGAGCAGCCGCACCGTGCGGGCCCGGTCGGTGGCGGAGATCCCGGTGCCCACCCCGCGCGCGTCCACAGTCACCCGGTACGCGGTACCGCGCGGGTCCTGGTTGGTGTGGTACATCGGGGGCAGGTCGAGCCGGTCACAGTCTTCGGCGGTCATCGGGACGCACACATACCCGGAGGTGTACCGCACCATGAACGCCAGCAACGCCGGGGTGGCGAGCTCGGCGGCGAAGACCAGGTCGCCTTCGTTCTCCCGATCCTCGTCGTCGACCACCACCACCGGCCGCCCGGCCGCGATCTCCGCCACGGCCCGCTCGACACTCTCGACTACGTCGGCGAACGGCCGGTCCGCCGCCGCGCCGGCCTCCGCGGCGGTCATGACCCCACCCCCGTCACCTGCTTCTCGACGTACTTGGCGACGATGTCGACCTCCAGGTTGACCAGCTCCCCGACGGCTCGGCGCCCGAGCGTGGTGAGCCGCAACGTGGTCGGGATCAACCCGACCTCGAACCAGTCGTCGCCGACTCCGGTCACCGTCAGGGAGACCCCGTCGACCGCGATCGAACCCTTCTCAACGACGTACCGGGACAGGCCGGGCGGCAGCGCGAACCGCACCGTCTCCCAGTCCTGCCCGCTCACCCGGGAGAGCACCGTGCCCACGCCGTCCACGTGGCCCTGGACCAGGTGGCCGCCGAGGCGGGTGGCGAGGGTGGCCGCGCGCTCCAGGTTCACCGGATCACCCGGCCGCAGGGTGCCCAAGGTGCTGCGGTCAAAGGTCTCCCGCATCACGTCGGCCGTGAACGTCCCGTCCGCTCCGACGGTGGTGGCGGTCAGGCAGACGCCGTTGACCGCGATCGAATCGCCGAAGGTGAGGTCGGCGGCGACCCGCGGACCCCGGACGGTGATCACGTTTCCCTCCCGCCCGGCCAGCTCGCCCAGCTCCTCCACGATGCCGGTGAACATTCAGCTCTCCACCTTCCGGGGTAGCGCGGTAAACCGCAGGTCGGGCCCGACCCGGGTGACGTCGAGCAGCTCGAGCTCGATCGCGTCGGCGACGGTCCCGACCCCGGCGTCCACCAGCGCGGTAGGCCCGGCGCCCAG
Source organism: Natronosporangium sp. (assembly GCA_035304685.1). Classification (GTDB taxonomy): domain Bacteria; phylum Actinomycetota; class Actinomycetes; order Mycobacteriales; family Micromonosporaceae; genus Natronosporangium. The sequence goes on from DATGPS010000035.1 coordinate 27,071, forward strand.
CAGTTTCGGCGCCAGGTAACCGATCACCTTGTCCACCAGGCCACGGGCGAGGAACGCGCCGGCCAACCGCGGGCCCCCCTCCAGCAGGGCGGCCCGCACGTCCCGCTCGTACAACTGGGCGAGCAGGCGGTGCAGGTCGACCTGCTCACCGCCGGGCTCGCCCACCTCGGCGGCGGTGGCGATCCAGGTCGGGGCGGCGCCGTCGCGCACCCGGGCGTCCGGCGGGGTACGCCCGGCCGAGTCCACCACCACCCGCAGCGGTTGCCGGATCGCCAGGCTGCCGTCGCGCAGGTTCCGCGCGGTGAGCTGGGGGTCGTCGGCGAGCACGGTGCCCACTCCCACGATCACCGCATCCACGGTGCCGCGGTGGGCGTGCACGTCCATCCGGGCCGCCTCCGAGGTGATCCACATGCTGCTGCCGTCGGCGGCGGCCGAGCGCCCGTCCAGCGTCGCGGCGTACTTCCAGATCAGGTAGGGCCGGCGCCGGCGGACCGCCGTGAGCCAGGCGATGTTGCCGGCCTCCACCTCCGCGGCGCGCACCCCGATCTCCACGTCGATGCCGGCCTCGCGCAGGGTCTTGACGCCCCCGGAGGCGTGGGTGTTCGGATCGGTCACGCCGATCACCACCCGGGCGACCCCGGCGTGGATCAAGGCCCGGCTGCACGGGCCGGTGACGCCGTGGTGGTCACACGGCTCCAGGGTCACCACCACCGTGCCGCCGCGGGCCCGGTCGCCCGCGTTGGCGAGCGCGACGATCTCCGCGTGCGGCCCACCGGCGTACGCGTGGAACCCCTCCCCGACCACGGCTCCATTGGCGTCGAGGATGACGCAGCCGACGACCGGATTCGGGCTGGTGGTCCCGAGGCCTCGCGCGGCCAGCTCTACCGCGCGACCCATCGCCGCTACCTCGGCTTGACTCGCCATCACCGCCCCTTCTCGCGAGACGCGCAGGCGGTGGGCAGCAGAGCAGGACAGGGCAGCCCAAGGCTGCCGAGCCGCGCGCTGCCTCCCATCCGGACTTTCTGAGCGGGGAGTGGACCAGCCGGCCCCACGCTCAACCGTCGGCCCTGGAATCACACCAGGTCAACCGGTGACTCGCCGTCACCGGGTCGCGGGCTGACCGCCGGGGCCTCGCTGCCCCGTGGATCACCGCCGGTTCGGAATTTCACCGAGTCCCGCCAGCGCGTGGTGGGTTTGTTCACATCATCCCACGCCGGCCGGGCGCCGACGAGCCGGCGGGGTCAACGTCACAGGACACGGCGCCGCGCCAGGGACGTACCGGGTCAAACCGGCAACCGCCTAGCTCGCGTGCGGCGGGTGCGAGGGGGCGTTCGGTGCCAGGCCACGGTGCCGCCGCCGGTCGTACGCCACGTACGAGCCGCCGTGTTTCTTGGCGACGCTCTTCATCTCGTTCGCCACCGAGATCACCTCGCGGGGATGGGCGAACGGGCGGCTGGTGGAGACCGCCACCCCCACCGAGAGCGACACCAAGTGGGGGCGCTGGACATTGCCGCGGCGGTCGACCAGCTCCAGGTAGCCGCGCTCGGCGTCGATCGGGTCGTAGAGCTGGTCGGAGGCCCGCTCGAACTCCTCCACCGCCTGGGTGGTGATCGGCTGCACCTGCTCCGGTGCGCACACCACCACGAAGTCGTCCCCGCCGATGTGCCCCAGGAACGCGCCCGGCGCCTGCTCCAGTACCGCCCGGTGCAGGCAGCGGGCGAGCGCGCCGATGAACTCGTCGCCGCGGCCGAACCCGTACGCGTCGTTGACGCTCTTGAACCGGTCGATGTCGATGTAGCAGACCGCGTACGGCTCGCCGCGGTTGACCCGCTCGGTGATCTCGCGAAAGATGCGGTTGTTGCCGGGCAGCCCGGTCAGCGGCGACACCTCGCGGTACTCCTGGGCGCGGCGCAGGGTGGAGCGCACCCGGGCCATCAGCTCCGCGGTGTCGAACGGCTTGACCAGGTAGTCGTCGGCCCCGGCGCTGAGCCCGACCACCTTGTCCACGGTCAGCCCCTTCGCCGTCAACATGATGATCGGCAAGGCGGCGGTCATCGGGTCGGCCCGCAGCCGGCGGGTCAGCTCCACCCCGTCGATGCGCGGCATCCGCACGTCCAGCACGGCGAGGTCCGGCTGGCGGTCCCGGACCATGGCCAGCGCCTGCTCGCCGTCCTGGGCGACCAGCACGTCGAACCCGTGTAATCGCAGGTTGACCTCGACGAACCGGGCGATGTCCTTGTCATCGTCGGCGACCAGGATCAGCGGAGGCTCGTCATCGGCGCCGTGACCGCCCAACTCGGCGGCCGCGTCCCGCAATGTACGCTCCGGCCGGGCTGAGGGGGAAGGCTCGGTCACGCCGGCAAGTCTACGGTGAGGCACCGCGACTCTACGGACAGGTAGGGCCGGTCCGCGGGTGGTGAGCCGGTCTAACGGTGGCCGGGATGGTCACCGGGCGGCATCGACGTGCGGCTTCGCCAGTGCCCGCAGCCGCCGCACCGCCTCGGCCGGGTCCTCCGCGCCGTACACGGCCGTCCCGGCCACGAAGGCGTCCGCGCCCGCCTGCGCCGCCGCCTCGATCGTCTCCGCGCTGATGCCCCCGTCCACCTCGATCCGCACCGGTAGGTGCCCCTCGCGCAGATAACGGCGGGCGGTGCGCACCTTCGCCAGCAGCTCCGGGATGAAAGCCTGGCCCCCGAACCCCGCCTTGATCGTCATCACCAGCAGCACGTCGAAGTGGGGCAGGAGGTCCAGGTACGGCTCGATCGGGATGTCCCGGTCGATCGCCAGCCCGGCGAGTGACCCGGCGGCCCGCAGGTCGCGGGCGAGACCCGCCGGGTCCGCGCAGGTCTCCACGTGGAAGCTGACCAGATGCGCGCCGGCCTCGGCGTACGCGACCGCCCACCGCCGCGGGTCATCGATCATCAGATGGCAGTCCAGCGGCAGGCTGGTGGCCTTGCGCAGGCTCTCCACCACCGGTAGGCCGATGGTCAGGTTCGGCACGTAGTGGTAGTCCATCACGTCGACGTGAAGCCAGTCCGCCGCACCCTCCACCGCCCGGGCCTCAGCGGCCAGGTTGGCGAAGTCCGCGGCGAGCAGGCTCGGCGCGAGGATCGGCACAGACACCGCGCCAGTCTATGCGGGCCGCCGCTCCGCGAGCCTGGCGGGCGCCGGATTCCGCGGGGATCGCGGGAGCGCCGGGGCGGTGCGGCAGCCAGATGGTGGATCGCCGAGGATGATCGGATGGTCGATGATGGACGCGTGCACAGCGACCAGGACGCGCCGCCCGAGGCCTTGGAACTGGCGATCAACGGCAAACCTCACCGGGCTCTGCTGCGCCCGGGCGAGGTACTACTGGTCGGGCGCGATCCCGCCTGCCAGATCGTGGTCCCCGACCGCTCGGTGTCCCGCCGTCACGCCGAGATCCGCCGGGTGGGCGACACCTGGGTGATCCGGGATCTGGGCAGCCGCAACGGCATCCACCTCAACGGAGAGCGCGCCGACGAGTTCCCGGTGACCGGCGGGGCGCAGGTCCGCATCGGTAGCCCGCACGACGGGCCGGTGCTCACGTTCGCGCTGCCCCGGCCCCGCGGGGCGGAGTCCGTCACCCAGGCGGCCGCGCCGATGCCGGCCGCCACCGCGCGAAGCGGGGAACCGCGGGCCCAGGAACCGCCGCCGACCCAGGAACTCGCGCCACCCCGGGAGCCGGCGCCGACCCAGGAACTGCCGCCGGTCGAGCACCCGGCACCGGCCACCCAGCCGCTACCGACCGCGCAGACCGCACCGGCTACCGAGCCGTTGCCGCCCGCCCAGACCGCGCCGGCTACCCAGCCTTTGCCGCCCGCCCAGACGGCACCCGCCCAAACGGCACCGGCCACGCCGCCGTCCCGGTCGCGACCGGACGCCCCGGTGGTGTCGCCGGTCGTGTCCGCACTGGAGCCACCGCTGCCCGCCCCGCCCGCGCCGTCCGCGCCGCCGCGCCGGGTACGCGAAGCACCGGGCACACCGGTCGGCCGCCCGGAGATCGCGGCGTTCGACGCCGCCGGCACCACCACGATCGGCCGCAGCGCCAGCTGTGACATCGTCCTGTACGACCTGCTGGTCTCCCGCCGGCACGCGATGATCCGCCAGGTCGGCCAGGAACACCACCTGATCGACCTCGGTAGCACCAACGGAACGTACCTGAACGGCCGCCGGATCAGCCGCGCCGTGCTCCGCGCCGGTGACCTCGTCTCCATCGGCCACTACGAGCTGACCTTCGATGGGCGGCGACTGCACGAGCGGGTCGATGCCGGCCCCATCTCGCTGACCGCGGAACGGATCACGGTGGACATCGGCTCCCGCCGGATCGTCGAGGATGTGAGCTTCTCGCTGGAACAAGGCAGCCTGCTGGGCATCATCGGGCCCAGCGGGTGTGGAAAGTCCACCCTGGTGCGCGCGGTGGCCGGGCTGCAACAGGCCAGCGGCGGGCGGGTCACCTACGACGGGCGGGATCTGTACGCCGACTACGCCGAGCTGCGGTACCGCATCGGCATGGTGCCGCAGGACGACGTGCTGCACCGGCAGTTGACGGTGCGCCGGGCGCTGCGGTTCGCCGCCTCCCTGCGGTTCGCCGACGACGTATCCCGCTCCGAGCGGCACGCCCGGGTAGAGGAGGTGATGCAGACCCTCGGGCTGACCCACTCGGCCAAGCAGCGGATCGACCGGCTCTCCGGCGGGCAGCGCAAGCGCACCTCGGTCGCGCTGGAGCTGCTGACCGAGCCGTCCATGTTGTGCCTGGACGAACCGACCTCCGGGCTGGACCCGGCGCTGGACCGCGACGTCATGCGGGAGCTGCGCGCCCTCGCCGACCGGGGCCGCACCGTACTCTGTATCACCCACAGCGTGCTCCACCTGGACTACTGCGACCGGGTGCTGGTGTTGTGCCCGGGCGGCACCACCGGCTACTTCGGCCCCCCGGAAGAGCTGCTGCGCTTCTTCGAAGCCGAGGACTACGCGGACGTGTTCGCCAAGGTGACCCGGCAGCCGGAGTACTGGACCCGCCGCTACCGGGAGTCCCCTCTGTACCGCCGGTATGTGGTGGAGCCGATCGTCTCGGCGCTGGCGGCGCCCCGGCCGGCAGAGGTCACGGGCGCACCGCAGGCCAACGGCGGCGCCGCGGCCCAGGCGGCGGGCGGCGTGACCGGCGCCCCGGCGCGGCCGGCGGAAGGCCCGGACCATCCGCCGGAGGGCGGGTTCTCCGCCGGCGGGGTGCCGCCCCCCGCGCCGCTGGCCAAGGTGCTACGCCACGGCCGGACTCCGCTCGGCAGCCGGGCCCGCGACCCGGTGGCGCCGTTGCGGCAGTTCACCACCCTCAGCCTGCGCATGTTCGCCGTCACCATCGCCGACCGCGGGTACGCACTGTTCCTGCTGGGGCTGCCCATGGTGCTGGCGCTGCTCTCGCACGCGGTACCGGGCGGCACCGGGCTGGCCCAGACCGCGGGCGTCAGCGGCGACGAACGGCTGGAAGCGATGCGCATCCTCGTGGTGCTGGTAGTGGGCGCGGCGTTCATCGGGATCTCCTCGGCCATCCGGGAGATCGTCAACGAGTCGACGATCTACAAGCGCGAACGCGCGGTGGGCCTCTCCCCCGGTGCGTACCTGGCCGGAAAATTCGTGGTGCTGGGCATCATCAACGTGATCCAGGTGACGGTCTTCGTCTGGCTCTCCCTGCTGGGCCGTGGCGGCCCGGATGCGGCGCTGGTCCTCGGCTCCCCCATGCTGGAGATCATCGTGCCGGTGGCGATGGTGACCACCAGCGCCACCATGCTCGGACTGTGCATCAGCGCGCTCGCCCGCTCCGTGGCCCAGACCACCCCGGTGCTGGTGGTGGTGGTGATGGCGATGCTGGTGCTCTCCGGTGGACTCTTCGAACTCAGCGGACAAGCCGTGCTGGAGCAGGTCTCCTGGCTGTCGCCTACCCGCTGGGGGTTCGCCGCCGGCGCGGCCACCGTGGACCTGCTGCGGATGGTCCAGCCCATCTACAACGATCCGCTCTGGGTCCACACCGCCGAGGCGTGGTGGCGCGCGATCCTGTTGCTGACGCTCCAGGTGGCGGCGCTCACCACGGCGGCCCGGCTAGCGATGAACCGGCTGGAACCCGGTCGGAGCTGACCCCGACCGCCTGCCGGCGTTAGCCGGTGCGGCGTATCAGGGCGAGGAACATCGCGTCGGTGCCGTGGCGGTGGGGCCAGAGCTGGACGGTGGGGCCCTCGCCCAGGCCGGGCATGCCCGCCGGCAGGTACTCGCGGGCGTCCACCAGCGCCGTCGGGTGCGGGCTGCGACGCCGGGCCTCCGCCACGGTCACGGCGGTCTCCGCCAGGTGGGGCGAGCAGGTCGCGTACGCCACCACCCCACCGGGGCGGGCGGCCGCGATCGCCGCGACCAGCAGTTCGCGTTGCCGGCGGGTGAGAGCGGGCAGGTCGGAGGGTTGCCGGCGCCACCGGGCCTCCGGGCGGCGGCGCAGGGCACCGAGCCCGGTGCACGGGGCGTCCACCAGCACCCGGGCGAACGTGTTCGCCGGCAGGTCGCCCTGGCCGACCGTACGCCCGTCCTCCTGCCGCACCGTGACCGGCAGCCCCTCCACCGCCCGCGCCACCAGGGCGGCGCGGTGCGGGGCGACCTCCACCGCGGTGACGGTGGCGCCGTGCCGGGCGGCGAGGCTGCCGAGCAGGGCGGCCTTGCCGCCCGGCCCGGCGCACAGGTCCAGCCACTGCTCGGCCGGCCCCTCCGAGATCGGCACTTCGGTGAGCGCCAGGGTCACCAGCTGCGACCCCTCGTCCTGGACGTGGGCCCGGCCGGCCGCCACCGCGGGCAGGTCACCGGGGTGCCCGCCGGGCAGGTAAACGGCGAACGGCGAGAACGCCCCGGGCGCGCCGCCCACCTCGTCGGCGAGCTCCACCGGGTCGATCCGGCCCGGCCGGGCGCACAGGTGCACCGGTGCGGGTTCGTTGTTCTCGGCCAGCAGCCGCGCCACCTCCGGCAGGTCTCCACCGAGGCTCTCCGAGAACGCCCGCACGATCCAGGGCGGGTGGCTGTAGGTGAGCGCCAGGTTGCCCACCGGGTCGGTCTCGTAGGCCGGCGCGAGCCGGGCGAGCCACGCGTCCAGCGGCTCGGCCGAGACTCTCCGCAGCACCGCGTTGGCGAAGCCGGTCGCGCCCGGCGCCACCACCTTCACCAACCCCACCGTGGCGGAGACGGCGGCGTGCGCCGGTACCCGGGTGTAGAGCAACTGGTAGGCGCCGAGCCGCAGCGCGTCGCGTGCCGGTGGGTCGATCCGGTCCACCGGCCGATCGGCGGCGGCGGCGATGATCTCGTCGAGGGTTCCCTGCCGGCGCAGGGTGCCGTACGTGAGCTCGGTGGCGAGGGCGGCGTCCCGGTCGGAGAGGTCGGCGCGGGCCAGGATCGCCGGCAGCACCAGGTTGGCGTACGCGTCGTCGCGGTGGACGGCGGCCACCGCCTGGTAGGCGGCGTACCGCGCGGCCTCGCCGGGTGCCCACCGGTGCTCGCGCCCCCGATCCCGGTCGCGACGCTCCCGGTCGCGACCCCGCTCCCGGTCGCGGCCCCGGCCGCGGTCCCGCCCCCGGTCACGGTCACGCTGCCGCCGCCCGGGTGGGGTCACCCGAACCGCTCCCCGGCTGCGGGGCGCACCCCGCGCATCCAGTCCTCGGCCGCCATCTGCTTGCGCCCGGCGGGCTGGACCTGCCCCAACGCCACCGGGGTGGTGGCGGTGCCGACGAGGACCCGGCGCTGGTCCAGCCGGATCTCTCCCGGCGCCAGCGGCGGCTCCTCGGTCACCTGCACCGGCCCCAGCTTGACCCGCTCCCCGCGGAAGGTGGTCCACGCCCCGGGCGCGGGGGTACAGGCGCGCACCCGCCGGTCCACCGCCAGCGCCGGCTCTGACCAGCGCACCCGCGCGTCCGCCACGGTGATCTTCGGCGCCAGGGAGACCCCGTCGGCCGGCTGCGGCACGGCCCGGGCGGTGCCCTGCGCGATCCCGTCCAGCACCCGCACCAGCAGGTGCGCCCCGGTGCGGGCCAGCCGGTCAAGCAGGTCACCGGCGGTGTCGTGCGGGCCGATCGGCTCGGTGACGGTGCCGTAGACCGGGCCGGTGTCCAGCCCCTCCTCCAGTTGGAACACGCTGGCGCCGGTCAGCTCGTCGCCGCGCAGGATCGCGTGCTGTACCGGCGCCGCCCCGCGCCACGCCGGCAGCAGCGAGAAGTGCAGGTTCACCCAGCCGTAGGTGGGGATCTCCAGCGCGGCCGGCGGCACCAGCGCGCCGTAGGCCACCACCGGCACGCAGTCGGGCGCGAGCGCCCGGAGCCGGTCGAGGAACTCGGGTTCGCCCGGCCGGGCCGGGGTCAACACCTCCACGCCACGCTCATCTGCCCACCGCCCGACCGGCGAACGCACCAGCCGGTGCCCCCGGCCGGCCACCGCGTCCGGGCGGGTGACCACCGCGACCAGCTCGTGACTGGAGGCGGCGATCGCGTCCAGCGTGGGCAGCGCCACCGCCGGCGTGCCGGCGAACACCAGGCGCATGCTCACCCGCCCAGGCCGAGCGGGCTGGGGTGCGGGCTCACCTTCACCTTCGGCGGGGCGGCGGGGTCGTACCACTCCGCCTGCCGGATCAGGCGCATCGCTTCCTTGCGGCGCTCCGGGTCGAGGCGGTCGATGAAGAGCACACCCTCCAGGTGGTCGTGCTCGTGCTGGACGCAGCGGGCCATGGTGCCGGTGCCGACCAACTGCACCGGGTCACCGTGCTGGTTGAAGCCCTTGGCGACCACGTTCATGCGCCGCTTGGTGTCCACGTAGACCCCGGGGATGGAGAGACATCCCTCCGGGCCGTCCTGCTCCTCCTCGTCCGGGAACTCCACGACCGGGTTCACCAGGTGGCCCCGGACGCCGTCGACATCGAACACGAACACCCGCAGGCCCACCCCGAGCTGCGGCGCGGCCAGGCCGCTGCCCTCCTGCTCCCGCAGCGTGTCGGTGAGGTCGGTGACGAGCGTGCGCAGCTCCTTGTCGAAATCCGTGACCGGCTCGGCCGGCGTGCGCAGCACCGGGTCACCGAACAGGCGAATGGGTTGGACGGTCAAGATTCTCCCTCGATCACAGCGTCGCTCGCGGTCGGCTCCCAGTCTACGGTTACCGCAAGTGGTGCGGATCAACCTGGATCCGCACCGGATCGCGGGCCTTGCGGGCGCTGCGAACCCCGGCGGCGGTGTGCAGGGCCGCGGCCAGCGCCGCGCCGTCCCGCCGGGGTACGCGCAACAACACCCGCTCCTGGTCGGTAACCGGATCCTGACCGCCGGCGGAGTCCTGGGCGGTCTCCGGGCGCTGGCCCCCGTCCCCGGTCCTAGCCGGAGGGCCGAGCGGTCCGTCGCCGGGCACCGGGACCGGGCCGAGTACCTCGGTGCTCTCCGGCAGCCGGGCGCTGTCGAGCAGGTCGGCCACGGCCTGCGGGGTTCCGGTGACGGTGGCGAGCCGGACCGCGGGCGGGAACCGGAGTTCCCGGCGCCCGGCCAGCTCACGCTCGGCGTACCAGCCCGGATCGAACCGCAGCAGCGCCTGCACGGTGGGCAGCCCGCCGTCGGCCACCACCACCACGGTCGCCCGGGGCCGCGCCAGCGCGGCCGCCGCGAGCCACCGCCGCAGGGCCTCTTCCCCGGCGCGCAGGTCGGCGCGGGTCAGCAGTGCCCAGGTGTCCAGCAACAGCACCGCGCCGTACCCGCCTTCGGCCACCGGCTCCGCTCCGGGGGTGGCTACCACCAGCGCGGGCCGCGCCGGGACGCCGGCGAGCACGGAGCTGCCGCCGGAGGTGCGCACCGGCGTGCCGGGGAAGGCGCGGCCCAGCTCCTCGGCGGTGCGACCGGCGCCGATGACCGCGGCCCGCAGCCGGCGGCCACCGCACTCGGGGCAGGCGTACGCGGCCCACGGCCGCCCGCACCAGCGGCAGGTGGGCACGGCACGGGCGGCGGGCAGCGCCAGCGGCCCGGCGCAGTGCGGGCAGCGGGCCGGGGTGCGGCAGCGGGCGCAGGCCACGGCCGGCAGGTAGCCGCGGCGGGGCACCTGGACCAGGACCGGCGCGCCGGCCGCGAGCGCCTCCCGGGCCGCGCGCCAGGCGTGGCTGGGCAGCCGCGCGGCGGCGGCCGCCGGGTCGCGGGCGAGCTGCGGGTCGTCGCCGGTGGGGGTGACGACCGGGGCGCGGGCCCGCAGCGTCACCCGGTCCGCGGTGACCGCCCGGGCCCAGCCGCTCTCCAGCAGCTGCTGCGCCTCGGCGGTGCGGGTGTACCCGCCGACCAGCACCGCCGCGCCGGTGAGCTGGGCCCGGGTGAGTAGCACCTCCCGGGCGTGCGGGTACGGGGCGCGCGGCTCGGCGTACAGGTCGTCGCCGTCGTCCCAGATCGCCACCAGGCCGAGCCGGGACACCGGAGCGAGCATGGCCGCCCGGGTACCGGCGACCACGGCGACGTGTCCGCGGCTGGCGCGCAGGAACCGGCGGTACCGTTCGGCGGGCCCCAGCGCGGCGGAGAGCGCCACGTGCCGGCCGGGGCCGAGCCGGTCGGCCAGGGCGGCGTCCAACCGTTCCAGGTCGCGGGCGTCCGCCACCAGTAGCAGAGCCCCGCGCCCGCCCCGGAGGGTGGCGGCGGCCGCTTCGGCTAACCGGGCGGGCCAGTCCTCGCCCGGGGTGGCGGTCCACACCGCCCGCGGGGCCCGCCCATCGGTGAGAGCCCGCAGCATCGCGGGCCCGGCCGGGTACGCCCCCCACCCGTCCGCCCCCTGCCCGTCCCTCGCCTGCCCGGTCCCCGCGATGACGCCGGGGGCATGGTCGGCACCGGGCGTCGGGGTCATGATCGGGGAGGTGGGGCCGGGGGCGGGTTCCGCCTCCACCCGGGCGTGGCGGGGCGGTACCGCGAGCCGCAGCACGTCCGCGAGGCTGCCGGCGTACCGGGCGGCGACCGCCCGGGCCAGGGCCAGCACCTCCGGGTCCAGCACCGGCTCCGGGGAGACCACGCGTTCCAGGTACGCCAGGGCGCCGCGGTGGTCGGACTCAGCCACCCGCTCCAGCAGCCAACCATCCACCAGTTGACCGGCGAACCGGACCCGGACCCGGACGCCGGGCCGGGCCGCCTCAGCGGCGCCGGCGGGCACCAGGTAGTCGAAGGGCCGGTCCAGGTGGGGTAGGGGTATGTCCACGCAGACCCGCGCCACCGGCGCGTCGGCCGCTGGCTGGCGCCGTCGCGATGGCCGGCGTGTCGCCACTGCGCGCCACAATCAACACCAGCCCGGGGACGGTTTCGCCGCGGCTTCCGGCGGCGACCACGTCCCAGGACTGGTGTGGACCATGGCTACGACGCCTTTCAGAGACCGGCGGCCGACTTGAGATCGGCCACCCGGTCGGTGCGCTCCCAGGTGAAGTCGGGCAGTTCCCGGCCGAAGTGGCCGTACGCCGCGGTCTGCTGGTAGATCGGCCGTAGCAGCTCCAGGTCCCGGATGATCGCGGCCGGGCGCAGGTCGAAGACCTGGGAAATCGCCTTCTCGATCCGGTCGGTGGGGACGGCCTCGGTGCCGAACGTGTCCACCATCAGGCTCACCGGTTGGGCCTTCCCGATCGCGTACGCGACCTGCACCTCGCACCGCTCGGCCAACCCTGCGGCGACGACGTTCTTGGCCACCCAGCGCATCGCGTAGGCGGCGGAGCGGTCCACCTTCGACGGATCCTTCCCGGAGAACGCGCCCCCGCCGTGCCGGGCGTACCCGCCGTAGGTGTCCACGATGATCTTCCGGCCGGTGAGCCCGGCGTCACCCATCGGACCGCCCACCTCGAACCGTCCAGTGGGGTTGACCAGCAACCGGTAGCCGGCGGTGTCCAGCCCCAGGCCCTCCACCTCGGGTGCGATCACATGCTCGCGGATGTCGGGGGTGAGCAGTTCTTCCAGGGAGATGTCGCCGGCGTGCTGAGTGGAGACCACCACCGTGTCCAGCCGGACCGGCCGCTGCCCCTCGTACTCCACGGTCACCTGGGTCTTGCCGTCGGGGCGCAGGTAGGGCACGAGGCCGTCCTTGCGCACGGTGGCGAGCCGCTGCGCCAGCCGGTGCGCCAGCGCGATCGGCAGCGGCATCAGCTCGGGGGTCTCGGTGCAGGCGAAGCCGAACATCATGCCCTGGTCGCCGGCGCCCTGCGCGTCCAGGGCGTCACCCGCGCCCTCCCGCTCTTCCAGGGCATGGTCGACGCCCTGAGCGATGTCCGGCGACTGGGAGCCGATCGAGACGCTCACGCCGCAGGAGGCACCGTCAAAGCCCTTCTTGGAGGAGTCGTAGCCGATGCTCAGGATGGTGCGCCGGACGATCTCGGCGATGTCCGCGTACGCCTGAGTGGTGACCTCGCCGGCGACGTGGACCTGACCGGTGGTGATCAGCGTCTCGACGGCCACGCGACTGCGCGGATCCTGTGCGAGCAGCGCGTCGAGAACGCCGTCACTGATCTGGTCCGCGATCTTGTCAGGGTGGCCTTCGGTGACTGACTCGGAGGTGAACAGACGACGAGTCACGGCGCTCCTTAGCTGATAGGGGACGTCGGTGTCGGCGTGCGACGGGTGAGCGTCTCGGCGGTCCGGCGACAACCTCGCCGTCGAGGGTCACCTACGAGCGGTCTCCCCGGGTCTCGCGCGCGTTACGCCTGAGCCTATCGGCTGCATCCGCCGCCCTCCAGACGCGCCCCACCATCCATCTTATATGCGGTGGTATAGGCGAAACGCGACGCTGGCGGGTTTTCTGGCGCGACCCGACCGCTACCCGGACGGCTCCGCGGCGACGGCTCCCCCCGGCGGCGCCACCGGGTCGGGTGGCAACAGCGGCTTCACCAGGTCCCACACCGCGTCGGCCAGCGCCTCCTTGGAGCGCTCCGGGAACACCGTGGTGGCGCCGTCCGCGCCCAGTACGGTGGCGGCGTTGGTCTCCTGCCCGAACCCACGCAGCCGGCCGGAGGCCGGGTCCGGGCCGACCTGGTTGAGCACGACCAGGTGGGCGCCCTTGCGGGTGAGCTTGGCGCGGGCGTTCTCGATCGCCTCCGGGCCGGTCACCGTCTCCGCGGCGAACACCACCAGCACCTGACCGGCCGGAAGCTCGCCGGCGGCCCGGGCGGCGCCGAGCGCGGCGGCGACATCGACCGTGGGCACCAGTCGCAGGCTGGGCGGCCCGTCGTCCTTCTTGATCTTTTCGGATGCGTACGCCTCCGGCCGGAAGTCCGCCGGTGCCGCGGCCATCACCACCGCGTCCGCGCCCGCGGCGGCGGCCAGGGTGGCGCGGTACAGCTCGTCGGTGGTCTCCACCGGCACCAGCTCCGCGCCGACCGGGGCGGGCAGGTCCACGTTGGCGGCGATCAGCGTCACCGCGGCCCCGCGCGCGATCGCGGTCTGGGCGAACGCGTAGCCCTGCCGCCCGGAGGAGCGGTTGCCGAGGAACCGGACCGGGTCGAGCGGCTCGCGGGTGCCGCCGGCGGTGACCACCACCCGCCGGCCGGCGAGGTCCACCCCGGCCGCGGGTTGCGCGTCCCCGGCCGCCCCGCCGGGGAGCAGCCTGGTCGCGACCGCGGCGATCTGCGCCGGGTCTGGCAGCCGCCCCTTGCCGGTGTCGGGGCCGGTCAACCGCCCGGTGGCCGGCTCCAGCACCACGGCGCCGCGCGCGCGCAGGGTGGCCACGTTCGCCACCGTGGCCGGGTGCTCCCACATCTCGGTGTGCATCGCCGGCGCGTACAGCACCGGGCACCGGGCGGTGAGCAGGGTGTTAGTGAGCAGGTCATCGGCGATCCCGACCGCGGCCCGCGCGAGCAGGTCGGCGGTGGCCGGGGCGACCACCACCAGGTCGGCCTGCTGGCCGATGCGCACGTGCGGCACCTCGTGCGCCTGGGACCAGACGTCGCTGGCGACCGGGTGACCCGACAACGCCTCCCAGGTGGCGGCGCCGACGAAGCGCAACGCCGCGGCGGTGGGCACCACGGTCACGCGGTGTCCGGCCTCGGTGAAGAGCCGGAGCAACTCAGCGGCCTTGTACGCGGCGATCCCCCCGGCCACGCCGAGGACCACGCGGGCCACGCCGACCGCGCCTAGCCGTCGGTGGACTCGGCCGACAGCAGGCCGGAGTTGATCTCACGCAGGGCGATCGACAGCGCCTTCTCCTGCGGCGTGGTCTCCACCAGCGGGCCGACGTACTCCAGCAGGCCCTCGCCGAGCTGGCTGTAGTAAGCGTTGATCTGCCGCGCCCGCTTGGCCGCGAAGATCACCAACGCGTACTTGGACGAGGTCTTCTCCAGCAGCTCGTCGATCGGCGGGTTGGTGATGCCCTCGGGTTGGGCGACGGTTCCAGCCACGATCTACCTCTCGCTCTTCTAGTCCCCCATCGCCCGACCCGGACCGCGGTGTCGCCGCGGATCACAGCAGGGCGGGCGAGCCGAGCAATCCTACCAGTTCATCGGCGGCCCGGACGACGGAGTCGTTGATGATCGTGAGGTCAAACTCCGACTCGGCGGCCAGCTCCTCCCGGGCATGCTCCAGCCGGCGCCGGATGGTCTCCGGGTCGTCCGTGCCCCGCCCCACCAGCCGCCGTTCCAGCTCCGACCAGCTCGGTGGGGCGAGAAAGACCAGCTGGGCATCGGGCATGGCGCGGCGGACCTGGCGGGCTCCCTGCAGGTCGATCTTCAACAGCACCGGCTCGCCTTCGCGCAGGCGCGCCTCGACCGGGCCGCGGGGGGTCCCGTACCGGTTCCCGGCGAACTCGGCCCACTCCAGCAGCTGGTCTTCGCGCACCAGCCGGTCGAACTCTGCCTGGTCGACGAAGTAGTAGTGCACCCCGTCGATCTCGTTCGGGCGCTTGGGGCGAGTGGTCACCGAGACGGAGAGCCACACCCACGGCGACCGCGCCCGGACCATCTCGATCACGCTGTCCTTGCCGACCCCGGAAGGGCCGGAGAGCACCGTGAGTCGACTGGCCGGGCGCGGGCCGTCCTGCCTATGAACGGTCACTGCTCGTTTCTACCCGCTCTGTTGGGTTTCTACTAGCGGCCTCACCCGGCGAACTCGCTAAGCAGTGCCTTGCGCTGTTGTTCGCCGAGACCGCGCAGCCGACGGCTGTCAGCGATCTTCAGCTTCTCCATGGTCTGCGTGGCCTTCACCTTACCGATACCCGGCAGCGCCTGCAGCACGGTGGCCACCTTCAGCTTGCCGACCACGTCGTCGTTCTCCGCCTTGTCCAGCAGCTCGGAGAGCGTGACCTGGCCGTTCTTGAGCTTCTCCTTGAGCTCGGCCCGAGCCTTGCGGACCTGGGCCGCCTTCGCCAGGGCGGCGGCTCGCTCCTCGGGACTCAGTGATGGGAGGGGCACCAGTACTCCTTGGGATTCTCAGTCGCGCCGACCTCCGGCGCGCATGTGACGTCTGATGCAGCCGGTAACTACCGGTGCATCGGTCCGGCGCTGGGGAAACTAGCCGGCCGCGACGAATTCAGCAACATCGCCACGCGATCGCATCTAGGGCAGATACGTGCCGGACATCACACTCGTCCCCTCATGCCGGGCTCATCAGCGCGTGCCGGCACTCCGCCGCGACCCGCTCCACGGCCGCGCGCAGGTCCGCCACCTCCGGCCCGGCGGAGAGCACCTGGCGGGAGTACGAGGGCAGGAGCGCGCCGCGGTCGACCCGGAATCCGGTCCGCAGGTCGGCCGCGCTCGCCCCCTGCGCGCCGAGTCCGGGGACGAGCACCGGGCCGCCCAACCGGGACAGATCCAACCCCTCGGCGCCCACGGTGGCGCCGATCACGACCCCGAAGCTGCCCGCCGCCGGACCCTCCGTGACCTCCGTGTCACCCTGGTTGAGCTGCGCAATCTCGTCCACGACCGACTGCGCGACCGAGCGTCCGCCGGGACCTACGGCGCGCTGGATCGCCGCCGCCTCGGGGTTGCTGGTCAGCGCCAGCACGAACGCGCCGCGGCCGTGGGCCCGGGCGCGGGCCACGGCCGGGGCCAGCGCCGCCACCCCCAGGTACGGGTTGAGGGTGACCGCGTCGACGCTGAGCGGGCTGTCCGGATGCAGGTACGCATCGGCGTACGCCTCCATGGTGGAGGCGATGTCGCCGCGCTTCACATCGAGGAGGACGAGCGCGCCGGCGGCCCGGAGGTCCCGGATAAGAGACTCCAAAACGGCGATGCCACGAGAACCGAACCGCTCGAAGAAAGCAGCCTGGGGTTTAAAAATTGCTACCCGATCGGCCAGCGCCTCCACCACCGTTCGGGTGAACGCGGCGAGCCCGTCCGGGTCATCGGAGAGCCCCCACCGGCGCAGCAGGGAGGGATGCGGATCCACTCCCACGCACAACTGCCCCCGCTGCTCGACCGCGGCCCGCAGCCGCACCCCGAAGCGCTCCATCTCACCCTCCCCGGTCCTGGGCCCAGGCTGTCTGGGCGCCCTGGGTCGTGGCCGCCACCGCAGCGGTCATGGCCGCGGTTATGGTAGCCAGCTCCGCGTCGGTCACCAGGTACGGCGGCATGGTGTAGATCAGGTCCCGGAACGGGCGCAGCCACGCCCCCCGCGCCACCGCGGCGGCGGTGGCCGCGGGCACGTCCACCGGGCGGGTGAGCTGCACCACCCCGATCGCGCCGAGCACCCGCACCTCCGCCACGCCGGGGTGGCCGGCCAGCGGCGCCAGGCCGGCCCGCAACCCGGCCTCGATCCGGGTCACCTCCGCGCGCCAGTCCCGCTGTCGCAGCAGGCTGATCGAGGCGTCGGCGACCGCACAGGCGAGCGGGTTGCCCATGAACGTGGGCCCGTGCGCCAGCACCGGCACCTCGCCGGCGGAGATGCCCTCCGCCACCCGCGGAGTGCACAGCGCCGCCGCGGCGGTGAGGTAGCCGCCGGTGAGCGCCTTGCCCACACACATCACGTCGGGGCTGACGCCGGCGTGGTCGGCGGCGAACAGCTCCCCGGTGCGGCCGAACCCGGTGGCGATCTCATCGAAGATCAACAGCACGTCGTGGGCGTCCGCCAGCTCCCGCAGCGCGGTCAGGTACCCGGGGTGGTGGAAGCGCATCCCGCCGGCGCCCTGTACCACCGGCTCGACGATCACCGCGGCCAGCTCGTCCGCGTGCCGGCCGACCAGCTCGGCCAGGTGTGCCAGGTACGCCGGGTCGGGCGGCGTGTCGAACCCGCCCGGGGGCTGGTCGGCGAAGACCTGCTCGGGCAGGACCCCGCGCCACAGCGCGTGCATCCCGCCGTCGGGGTCGCACACGCTCATCGGGTGGAAGGTGTCGCCGTGGTAGCCGCCGCGCCAGGTCAGCAGCCGCCGCTTCCCCGGCCGGCCGCGGGAGCGGTGATACTGCAGGCACATCTTGATCGCGACCTCGACGCTGACCGAGCCGGAGTCGGCGAGGAACACGTGCGCCAACCCGGGCGGGGTGATCTCCACCAGGTGCCGGGCCAGCCGCACGGCCGGCTCGTGGGTGAGCCCGCCGAACATCACGTGGCTCATCCGGGCGAGCTGGTCGCGCACGGCCGCGTCCAGCACCGGGTGGCGGTAGCCGTGGATCGCGGCCCACCAGCTCGACATGCCGTCCACCAACTCCCGGCCGTCGGCCAGCCGCAGCCGCACCCCTTCCGCCCCGGTCACCACGTACGGGTCGACGGTGCCGGGCATGGGCGAATACGGGTGCCACACGTGCGCCCGGTCGAGGGCGAGGATCTCCTCCGGGGTCACCTGCTCAGTCTCCTGGCGGCGGCGCGGACCAGCGCGGGGCCGTGGTAGACGAAGCCGGTGTAGAGCTGTACCAGGCTGGCGCCGGCGTCGCGCATGCGGGCCGCGTCGTCGGCGGTCATGATCCCGCCGACCCCGATCACCGGCAGCGTGCCCGCGGTCTCGCGGTGGACGAACGCCACCACCTGGCGGGCCCGCTCCGCCAGCGGCCGCCCGGACAAGCCACCGGCCTGCCCCTCGTCGTGGTCCACAGTGGTGTTGGTGGCGATGACCCCGGCCGCGCCCCGGTCGAGGCAGACCCCCAGCAGCTCCGCGATCGCGCTCTCGGTCAGATCCGGGGCGATCTTCACCAGGATCGGCCGGGGCGGCCGGCCCTCGCCGACCAGCGCGTCAAGCAGCGCGGCCAGGTGCTCGCGGTCCTGCAGCGACCGCAGGCCGGGGGTGTTGGGCGAGGAGACGTTGACCACGAAGTAGTCCCCGTACTCGCGCAGCATCCGGTAGGAGGCGAGGTAGTCCTCGACCGCCTCGGCCAGCGGCGTGCGCTTCGACTTGCCCAGGGAGATGCCGAGCGGGACCGCCGGCCGCCCGGTGCGGCGCAACCGGTCGGCGAGGGCGGCCGCGCCGGCGTTGTTGAAGCCCATCCGGTTGACGATCGCCTGCCGCGCCGGCACTCGGAACAGCCGGGGCCGGTCGTTGCCCGGCTGCGGGTGCCGGGTGACCGTGCCCACCTCCACGAACCCGAACCCCAGCGCGGGCCAGGCCGGTAGGGCCACGCCGTCCTTGTCCATGCCGGCGGCGAGCCCGACCGGGTTGGGGAACTCGATCCCGCACACGGTGACCGGCGCGGTCACGGCGTACCAGTTGCGCAGCAGCGCCAGCACGGCCGGCCGGCGCGCCAGCGCGGCCAGCCGTCGTAGGGCCCACTCGTGAGCCGCCTCGGGATCCCCACCGCCGATGCGAAACAGGACGGGCCGCACCACCCGCTCGAACAGCATCGCCAGCACCGTACCGGATCGCCACCTGCCCGCCGCACCCGAGCCGCCCGGCGCCGCCGGGGAGCCGGCCGCCGCGCCAGCGGCCGTGGAAGGCGTCGCCCCGGCAGCGGGGCGCCGGAGGGCTCAGGCCGGCGATCCCGGGCCGGGCCCGCCGGCGGCGAGGGTCGCCCCGTAATGGCGCCGTCCGATCTCGACCAGCCGTTCCCGGGTGGCGCGGTCGCACAGCGCCCCGGCCAGGCCGGCCGCGTACGCATCGGCGGCGCTCACCCCGAGCGAGCCGGCGAGCGCGTACTCCCGGCTCAGATCGGTGCCGAACATGGCCGGATCATCGGTGTTGACCGTGCACGGTACGCCGGCGGCGCGCAGCCGCGGCAGCGGGTGCTCGGCGAGGTCGCCCACCACCCGGGTGCGCAGGTTGGAGGTGAGGCAGACGTCCAGCACCAGCCTCCGGTCGACGATCTCGGCGAGCACCGCCGGGTCCTCCACCGCCCGGATACCGTGCCGGATCCGCGCGGGGTCCCACGCGAGGATCTCGCGTACCGACTCCGCACCGGCCACCTCCCCGGCGTGCGGCACCAGTGCCAGGCCGCCGTCACGGGCGATGGCGAACGCCTCGGCGTAGGTCGCCGCCGGCGCGGCCGCCTCCAGCCCGCCCAGGCCCAGCCCCACCACACCCCGGTCGGCGTAGCGGACCGCCCATCGGGCCGCCTCGGCCGCCACGGTGGGGTCGAGGGTGCGGTACAGGTCCGGGGTGAGGCGGACGGTGACGCCGTGGAGGTCGTACGCCTCCTGCGCGCCCTCGGTGTAGCCGGTGAAGACCTCCGCCCAGCTCACCCCCTGACTGGCCGGCTCGGCCGGGGAGAAGATGCCCTCCAGGTAGACCGCGCCGTGCCCGGCGGCCTCGGCCGCGTAGTCGACCACGATCTGCCGGAAGTCGTCGGCGGTACGCAGGCAACCGGTGACCAGGCGCCAGACCCGGATGAAGTGGGCGAAATCAGTGAAGTCATACAGCGTGGCCAGCTCGGACTCGGTCTTCGCGGGCAGCGGGGCGTCGTTGCGGCGGGCGATCTCCAACAGGGTCGCGGGGCGGATCGCCCCCTCCAGGTGCACATGCAGCTCGATCTTTGGCTCGACGCTCACGCCCGAGACCCTACGCGGGCCCGCGTAGACCACCGCCGGCGGCGACCACGCGGGTCACGGCAGCCGGCCGGCGAAGGCGAGTACCACCTGCTGGATCGCGGAGACCTCGTCCCGGGCGACGATCGTACGCCCGCCGGTGACCTCGGTGATCTGCCGCAACGCGTCCGCGTCGGCCTCCGGCCCGACAGCCAGCGCGATGATCGGCAGCGGGCGGTCCGGCTCCACCGCCTCCGCCAGCTCTTCCAGCAGTTGCGGCAGGGTCCGCCCGCTCGCGATCTCGTCCTTGCCGTCCGTGATCACCATCAGCATGTTCAGCGCGTCGGGTCGCCACTGTTCCCGCATGGTCTGGTAGGCGTCGTGCACGGTGTCGTAGAGCGCGGTGGCGCCGGCGGCGCTGAGCCCCTGGATCGCCTCGGCCATCGCCGCCCGGCGCTGCTCGCCGCTGAGCTCGCCGATCGGGACCAGCTCCCGGTACGGGGTGGTGGGAGTCAGGTCGGAGGAGAACTCCCACAGCCCCACGTTCGTCTGGTTGTTGAGCATGGCGACCCCCTCCAGCGCCGCACCCTGGAGCAGCTCCAGCCGGGTCTGGTCGGTGTCCGGCACGGTGTCGGCCATGGAGCCGGAGGTGTCCAGCACGATCAGCACGTTGTTCGGCCGCGTGACCACCGGCCAGACCCGCAGCATCTCCCCCAGCCCCGCCGCGGACGGGACACGCTGCGGGGCCGGCACCTCGGCCGCGAACCCGTGCCGGGGGGCCAGCAGTTCGACCCCGGCGGTGGAGTGCTGCGGGTCGCGGTACCCCGCCTCGGCGAAGGCCCGCCGGCCCTCCGGCCCTTCCAGGTACGCCTGGAACTGCGCGGCGACCTCCCGCTTCTCCGCGCTGACCCACGGCGCGTCCAGCAGCACGAACGGGTAATCGGCGTACACCACCCCCTCCTGCAGGTAGACCGGGACCAGCTCGACCCCGCTACCGGCGGGCCGGTCCGGCTCCTGCCGGGCGGCGTACGCGGCGAGTTCGTGCTCCAGCACCGGGAATGCCGCGGGTAAGTCGACCGCGACCCCGTCGCCGGCCTCCGGCTCACCCGCGGCGCCGTCACCCGCGCCGTCGGCATCGTCACCCGCGGCGTCGGGGTCGCCGGTGGCCGCCCCACCGGCCTGCGCGTACGCCCGCAGCAGCGAGCTGGTGTCGTCCACGTAGGCGGTCACGAGCTGAGCGAACTCCAGCGCCGCGAGCAGCTCCTCATCGCTGAAGACGTCGTCGTCGTCCCGGTCCAGCACGGTCAGCACCCCGGCCTGGCCGGCGGCGGTACGCGCCGGGTCGGGGAAGCCCAGCCGCAGCGGCCCCCACTCCGGATGGCCGAACTGCTCCCAGGTGCGGCCGCGGGTGAAGGACTCCAGCAGGTCGGCCCAGGCCAGCTCGGTCTCCGGCCAGCCGAGCGCCTCCGCCATCGGCCGCTGCATGGCCAGCACCACCGGCGAGGAGGCCAGGCTGGGCGGGGCGGCCGGCAGCAGGTCGGCGGCGTCCGGCCGGGCCCCGGCCACCGCCAGCCAGGTGGACGACTCCGGGGCCCACACGTCCGGGCGGGACCCGTCCTGCTCCTCGTCCCAGCCCGGCGACAGCGTAGCCGCGGCGAAGCTGGACGGGATCGGCTCGACCACGACCTTGGCGCACCGCTCCCCGACCGCGGGGCCGGTCTGGTGCCACTCGTCGGCCGCCCGGGACAGCACCTCGGTGTGGGAGGGTGAGGCGGAGACCACCAGGGTCACGGCCGGCTCCGCGCAGCCCGAATCCGACCAACGCACCACCGCCACCGCCGCGATCGCGACCAGTGTGATCCCCAACACACTCGAAACCGCGACCGTGAGGCCGCGGCGGGAACGTCGGTGCCGGGACACGGAGATTGACATCAGCGATCCCCCAGGAGGCAGGCTCGGAACGCACGGTATGGACCCGCATACCCAGCGAGCGGTCGATGTAGGGTGTCGTTTGCGCTGGGTAGACGGCAAACTTATCCGAACCTACAGCGCCCGCAACCTCGTGGGCAGTGGGTGCGGCGCGCGGATCCGTTGGGGGGACCGACACGTCATGGGCTGGACACTCGCCCGGCGGTACCGGCTGAATGAACCGGTAGCCGATGGCCCGACCGGGCGGCTGTGGCGCGGGGTCGACCTGGGCACCGGGCAACCGGTGGCGGTCAAGGTCCTGCACTCCCGGCTCGCCGCCGACCCGCGGGTCGCCGACGAGTTGCGGGTCGCCCGTGGCACCCTCTCCGCCCTGTGGCACCCGGGGATCGCCCGGTTGCTCGATGTCGTGGTCGACGCGGGCGAGGTCGGTCTCATCAGCGAACTGATCCCCGGCCCCGACCTGGCCCGGCTGCTGGCCGACACCGGCCCGCTGCCGCCGGCCCGGGCCGCGCGCCTCGCCGCCGGGATCGCCGACGCGCTGGCCGCGGTGCACCGCGCCGGGGTGGTGCACGGCGACCTCAAACCCACGAACGTGATCGTGACCGCCCCGGGTCCCCGGCCGGCGCCGGGCGCGGCGGCCGGCCAGGCCGACCCGCCGGTGCGGCTCACCGACGTCGCGATCAGCACCGTGCTGGGCACGGGCGCCGGTTCGCCGCCCTCGCCCTACAGCGCCCCGTGGGCGATCGACGGCGCGCTCCCGACCGCGTCCAGCGACGTGCACGCGCTCGGGGTGCTACTGCGGGAGATGCTCACCGGCGACCCCGGCCGGGAGCCGGTCGGGGTGGATCCGCGGCTGCTACAGGTGATCCACGCCTGCGTGCACGGTGAGCGCAGCGCCCGGCCGGCGGCGAGCACGGTCGCCGGCTGGTTGTGGCAGCTCGCGGCGGAGCTGGCGCCGGCCCCGGCCGTCGCCGGCCCGCAGCCGGAGCGGCCCGCGAGCCAGGCCCGGGCCGGCGCGCCGGCGCGTACGCCGGCCCGGCAGCTGCGGTGGTGGCTGGCGGGCGGGGTGGCGGTCGCGCTGGCGGCGGTGATCGCGGTGGTGATCGTGATGCGGAACCCCGCGGCGCCACCGCCACTCGCCGAGCCCACCCCCACTCCGGACGCCACCGTCGCGCCGGTGGCCGCGCCGGAGGCGCCGCCCGAGGCCGGCGAGCACACCGAAGCCGGCGGCCTCGCGTTCCTCCAGTACTGGTTCAGCACCCTCAGCTACGCCGCGCAGACCGGTGACCTCGCCCCGGTCTCCGCGGCCACCAGCCCGGAGTGCGGGGACTGCCAGGCGGCGATGACCCGGATCGAGGCCGCCCACGCCGCCGGTGGCGGCTTTCGCGGGGGGGCGTACGTCGTGCGCGGAGTGACCGCGGCGAGCCTCTGGTCGGCGGACCAGCCGGTTTACGACGCCACCATCGACCGCACCCACCGGGTCGAGCTGGACGCCGCGGGCGCCACCGTGGACACCCTGCCGGCGCTGACCTTCACCACCTGCACGGTGGTCCTGGAGTGGTCGGACGGGCAGTGGCTGGTCCGCGAGATCATCTCCCCCGGCTGCGTGGGCTGAGGCCCGCGCCACGTGGGTCTGGCGGGTAGCGAACCACCGCCGGCTCCGCCGCGCCCACGTACCGGCGCCCGGTCACCCGTGGCGCAGGGTCGCGTGCAGCTGCTGCAGCGGGCGGACGGTCATGTCACCCCGCAGCAATGCCTCGATACCCATCACCGCCGCGGCCGCGCCCGGCACCGTGGTGGCGCACGGGATGTCCGCGGCCACCGCCGCGCTGCGGATCTCGTACCCGTCCTGGCGGGCGTGGGGCCCGGACCCCTGCGGAGTATTGATCACCAGCGCTACCTCGCCGTTCGCGATGATCGAGACCGCGTCGTCGCCGTCGCCCTCGAAGTGCTTGGGTACCAGTTCGCAGTCGATCCCGTGCCGGCGCAGCACCTCCCCGGTGCCCACGGTAGCGATGATCTCGAAACCGAGGTCGGCCAGCCGCTTCACCGGGAAGATCATGCTTCGCTTGTCCCGGTTCGCCACAGTGACCAAAACCTTTCCCGCCACCGGCAGCGATCCGTACGCCGCCGCCTGCGACTTGGCGAACGCGTGGCCGAAGGCGGTGTCGATCCCCATCACCTCGCCGGTGGACTTCATCTCCGGACCGAGCAGCGAGTCCACGCCGCGGCCGGCGCGGGTGCGGAACCGCTTGAACGGCAGCACCGCCTCCTTCACCGCCACCGGCCCCCCGGCCAGGACCGCCCCGCCGTCCCCCTCGCCCGGCAGCAGACCTTCGGCGCGCAGGTCCGCGATGGTGGCCCCGAGCATGATCCGGGCCGCCGCCTTGGCGAGCGGCACGCCGGTCGCCTTGGAGACGAACGGCACCGTACGGGAGGCGCGCGGGTTCGCCTCCAGCACGTAGAGGGTGTCGTCCTTCAGCGCGTACTGGACGTTGAGCAGGCCCCGCACGCCCACCGCGCGGGCGATCGCCTCGGTGTAGCGCCGCACCTGGGTCAGGTGCGAGGTGGCCAGGGTGATCGGCGGCAGGGTGCAGGCCGAGTCGCCGGAGTGGATACCAGCCTCCTCGATGTGCTCCATCACCCCGCCGAGGAACACCTCCCCCTCGGCGTCGGCGAGCGCGTCCACATCGATCTCGACCGCGTCGTCGAGGAAGCGGTCCACCAGCACCGGGTGCTCCGGCGAGATGTCGGTGGCGCGGCCGATGTAGTCGCGCAGGGTGGCGTCGTCGTAGACGATCTCCATCCCCCGCCCGCCGAGCACGTAGGACGGCCGCACCAGCACCGGGTAGCCGATCTCCTCGGCGATCCGCTTCGCCTCGTCGTAGGAGGTGGCGGTGCCGTGCGCCGGCGCCACCAGCCCGGTGGCGTCCAGCAGCCGGCTGAAGGCGCCCCGGTCCTCGGCCAGGTGGATCGACTCCGGCGGGGTGCCCACGATCGGCACCCCGGCGTCCTTGAGCCGCTGTGCCAGCCCCAGCGGGGTCTGCCCGCCGAGCTGCACGATCACCCCGACCACGCCCGGCCCGCCCGCGGCCAACCCGGAGGTGTGCTCGGCGTGCCAGACCTCCAGCACGTCCTCGAACGTAAGCGGCTCAAAGTAGAGCCGGTCGGAGGTGTCGTAGTCGGTGGAGACGGTCTCCGGGTTGCAGTTGACCATGACGGTCTCGTAACCCTCGGGGGAGCGGGAGAGCGCCTGCACCGCGTGCACGCAGGAGTAGTCGAACTCGATGCCCTGGCCGATGCGGTTCGGGCCGGAGCCCAGGATCAGCACCTTCGGCCGGGCCGAGGGCGCCACCTCGGTCTCCTCGTCGTAGGAGGAGTAGTGGTAGGGCGTCTGGGCCGCGAACTCCGCGGCGCAGGTGTCCACGGTCTTGTAGACCGGGCGCAACCCGAGGCGGTGCCGCAGCGTACGGACCCCGTCCTCGCCGGCCAGCTCCGGACGCAGGGCGGCGAGCTGCCGGTCCGACAGCCCGGCCCGCTTGGCCCGTCGCAGCAGCGACTCGTCCAGCACCGGGGCGGTGACGATCGCCTCCCGCAGCTCCACCAGGGAGGCGATCTGGTCCACGAACCAGGGGTCGATGCCGCTCGCCTCGCAGACCTGGGCGACCGTGGCGCCCAGCCGCAGCGCCAGCTCCACGGTGTAGAGCCGGCCGTCGTGCGGGGTACGCAACGCCGCCAGGGTGGACTCCACCGTGGCGTCCGGCGGGTCCGGCCGGGTCCAGAACCCGGCCGCCGCGGTCTCGGTGGAGCGCATGGCCTTGTTCAGCGCCTCGGTGAAGTTGCGGCCCAGCGACATCGCCTCGCCCACCGACTTCATGGTGGTGGTCAGCTCCGGGTCGGCGCCGGGAAACTTCTCGAACGCGAACCGCGGAATCTTCACCACCACGTAGTCCAGTGCCGGCTCGAACGCAGCCGGAGTCTGGCGGGTGATGTCGTTCGGGATCTCATCCAGGGTGTAGCCGATCGCGAGCTTCGCCGCGATCTTGGCGATCGGGAACCCGGTGGCCTTGGAGGCCAGCGCCGAGGAGCGGGAGACCCGCGGGTTCATATCGATCACCACCAGCCGCCCGGTGGTCAGGTGGAGCGCGAACTGGATGTTGCAGCCGCCGGTGTCCACCCCGACCTCCCGCAGCACCGCGATGCCCAGGCTGCGCATGGCCTGGTACTCCCGGTCGGTGAGCGTCATCGCCGGCGCCACCGTGACGCTGTCGCCGGTGTGCACCCCCATCGGGTCGAGGTTCTCGATCGAGCACACGACCACCACGTTGTCGCGCCGGTCGCGCATCAGCTCCAGCTCGTACTCTTTCCAGCCGAGCACGCTCTCCTCGACCAGCACCGAGTGGACCGGGGAGGCGGCCAGCCCGGCGGCGGCGAGCCGCTCCAGGTCCTCCTCGGTGCGGGCCAGGCCGGAACCGAGCCCACCCATGGTGTACGACGGGCGGATCACCACCGGCAGACCGAGCTCGGCCACGGTCTCGCGGACCTCCGCCAGGGAGTGGCACACCCGGGAGCGGGGAGTCTCGCCACCGGCCGCGGCCACGATCTCCTTGAACAGTTGCCGGTCCTCGCCGTGGCGGATGGCGTCGATGTTGGCGCCGATCAGCTCCACGCCGTACTTGTCCAGCACCCCGGCGTCGTAGAGGGCGACCGCGGTGTTCAGCGCGGTCTGCCCGCCCAGGGTGGGCAGTAGCGCGTCGGGCCGCTCGGCGGCGATCACCTTCTCCACGTACTCCGGCGTGATCGGCTCCACGTACGTGGCGTCGGCGAACTCGGGGTCGGTCATGATCGTGGCCGGGTTGGAGTTGACCAGGCTCACCCGCAGCCCTTCGGCGCGCAGCACCCGGCACGCCTGGGTGCCGGAGTAGTCGAACTCGCACGCCTGCCCGATCACGATCGGCCCGGAGCCGATCACCAGGACGTGGCGCAGGTCCTCCCGCTTAGGCACGCGGCCTCACCCCCTCTACCATCGCCACGAACCGGTCGAACAGGTGGTCGGCGTCGTGTGGACCGGCCGCGCCCTCCGGGTGGTACTGGACCGTGAACGCGGGTACGTCCCGGCAGCGCAGCCCCTCCACCACCTGGTCGTTGAGGCAGACGTGGGAGACCTCCACCTCGCCGAAGTCGGTGGTCACCACCTGGTCCAGCGGCGCGTCCACCGCGAAGCCGTGGTTGTGGGCGGTGACCTCCACCCGGCCGGTGACCCGGTCGAGCACCGGCTGGTTGATGCCCCGGTGGCCGTAGCCCAGCTTGTACGTGTCGAAGCCGAGCGCCCGGCCCAAAATCTGGCTGCCGAAGCAGATGCCGAACAGCGGCGTGCCGCGCCGCATCACCTGCCGGGCCAGCTCCACCGCGTGGTCCGCGGTGGCGGGGTCGCCCGGACCGGGAGAGAAGAACACCGCGTCCGGCGAGACCGCGAGCAGGTCGTCCAGGCTGGAGCCGGCGGGCAGCACGTGGGTGGTCACCCCGCGGGTGGCCAGCCGCCGGGTCACGTTGCGCTTGATGCCCAGGTCCAGGGCGGCCACCGTGTACCGGTGCTCGCCCTCGGCCGCCACCGTGTACGGCTCCGGCGTGCTCACCTCAACCGACAGATCCGCCCCCAGCATGGGCGGGCTGGCCAGCACCCGCTGCCGCAGCGCCGCCGGATCAGTCTCCACGCTGGAGATCCCGGCCCGCATCACGCCCCGCTCCCGCAGGTGCCGGGTGAGCGCCCGGGTGTCCACCCCGGCGATCCCGACCACGCCCTCGGCGGCGAGCCGTTCGGCCAGTTCGCCGCTGGCGCGCCAGTTGGCGGCGGTACGCGACGGGTCGCGTACCACGTAGCCGGCGACGTGGATCTTCGCCGACTCGTCGTCCTCGGGGTTCACACCGGTGTTGCCGATGTGCGGCGCGGTCTGCACCACCACGTGCCGGTGGTAGGACGGATCGGTCAGGGTCTCCTGGTAGCCGGTCATCCCGGTGGCGAACACCGCCTCGCCGAACGTCTCCCCCACCGCGCCGAACGCCTCGCCGCGGAAGGTCCGTCCGTCCTCCAGCACCAGGATCGCTTCCCGGCTCACCGCAGGGCCTTCCCGTCCAGCACGGTCGGCTCACCCCGCAGGAACGTCGCTACCACCCGGCCGGGCAGCGTCATCCCCGCGTACGGGGTGTTGCGGCTGCGGCTGGCCAGTTCGCTCGGCGCCACCGTCCACTGCGCAGCCGGGTCGACCAGGGTGAGGTTGGCCGGCGCCCCCGGGGCC
Source organism: Natronosporangium sp. (assembly GCA_035304685.1). GTDB lineage: Bacteria > Actinomycetota > Actinomycetes > Mycobacteriales > Micromonosporaceae > Natronosporangium. Next base: position 55,182 of record DATGPS010000035.1, read on the forward strand.
GGGTCGTGGCCGTGCTCGGCCAGCCCGGCGATCCGGGCCGGGGCCCGGCTCATCCGCTCGGCCAGCAGCTGCCAGGTCTCTCGCGGGTAGCCGCCGGGACCGGAGCCGTCCGCTTCCGCGACCTCCCCGCCGGCCTCTGCCCCGGGTCCGCCGAGGACCGCCAACGCCACCGACAGCGCGGTCTCCAGGCCGAGCATGCCCGGCCGCGCGTACGCCCACTCGCACTCCTTGTGCTCGACCGTATGGGGCGCGTGGTCGGTGGCGATCGCGTCGATGGTGCCGTCGGCGACCGCGGCGCGCAGCGCGGCGGTGTCGGCGGCGGTCCGCAGAGGCGGGTTGACTTTGAACACCGGGTCGTAGCCGATCACCCGTTCCTCGGTGAGCAACAGGTGGTGTGGGGTGACCTCGGCGGTGACCCGGATGCCCCGGGCCTTGGCGGCGCGCAGGATCTCCACACTGCCGGCCGTGGAGACGTGGCAGATGTGCACCCGGGAGTCCACGTGCGCGGCGAGCAGCACGTCCCGCGCGATGATCGCCTCCTCCGCCACCGCCGGCCAGCCGGTGAGGCCCAGCCGGGTGGCGAGCTCACCCTCGTGCATCTGGGCGCCCTCGGTCAGCCGGGGCTCCTCGGCGTGCTGGGCGATCACCCCGTCAAAGGCCTTCACGTACTCCAGGGCCCGGCGCATCAGGCGGGCGTCGGCGACGCAGTGGCCGTCGTCGGAGAAGATCCGCACCCGGGCCGCGGAGTCGGCCATCGCCGCCAGCTCGGCCAGCCGCTGCCCGGCCAACCCCGCGGTGACCGCCCCGATCGGCTGCACGTCCACCAGTCCGGCCTGCTGGCCGAGCCGGAACACCTGCTCCACCACGCCGGCGGTGTCGGCCACCGGTTCGGTGTTCGCCATCGCGCAGACCGCGGTGTAACCGCCCAGGGCCGCCGCCCGGGAGCCGGTCTCCACCGTCTCGGCATCCTCCCGTCCCGGCTGGCGCAGGTGGGTGTGCAGGTCCACCAGGCCGGGTAGGGCCACCAGCCCGTCCGCGTCCACCACCTGGGCCCCGGCCGCGGACAAGCCGCGACCGACCTCGGCCACCACGCCGTCGCGTACCAGCAGGTCGGCCGGGTCACCGCCGACCACTCGGGCACCCCGGATCAGGTACCGTGCCCCGCTCACCGTGCCCCCCGGTCCGTCGCTCATCCGCTGTCCCCTCACTGCTTGCCCCCGAGCAGGAGGTAGAGCACGGCCATCCGGACCGCGACCCCGTTCGCCACCTGCTCCACGATGGTAGACCTGACCGCGTCGGCGACCTCCGACGCGATCTCCATGCCCCGGATGATGGGACCGGGCGCCATCACGATCGCGTGGTCAGCCAACCGCGCCGCCCGCTGGCAGTCCAGCCCGTAGGCCCGGGCGTACTCCCGCTCGGTGGGGAAGTACGAGTCGGCCATCCGTTCCCGCTGCACCCGCAGCATCATCACGACGTCCACCTCCGGCAGCACCGCGTCCAGGTCGTAGGAGACCTCGGCGGGCCAGGCGCCGACGCCGACCGGCATCAGCGTGGGCGGCCCCACCAGGGTCACCTGGGCGCCGAGCGCGTGCAGCAGCACGGCGTTGGAGTGCGCCACCCGGCTGTGCAGGATGTCACCGACGATCGCCACCTTCACCCCGGCCAGCCGGCCCAGCCGGGCCCGGATGGTGTACGCGTCCAGCAGCGCCTGGGTCGGGTGCTCGTTGATGCCGTCGCCGGCGTTCACCACCGACCCCTCCAGCCAGCGGGCGAGCCGGTGCGGGGCTCCGGACGCCGAGTGCCGGACCACCACCGCGTCGGCGCCCATCGCCTGCAGGGTGAGTGCGGTGTCCTTGAGGCTCTCCCCCTTGGCGACGCTGGAACCCCGGGTGGTGAAGTTGATCACGTCGGCGGAGAGCCGCTTCGCCGCGACCTCGAACGAGAACCGGGTGCGGGTGGAGTCCTCGTAGAAGAGGTTGATCACGGTCCGCCCTCGCAGGGTGGGCAGCTTCTTCACCTCGCGCCCGGTGACGTTGGCCAGCTCGGCGGCGGTGTCCAGGATGGTGGTGGCGGTGGCCGGGTCCAGGTCCGAGGCGGAGAGCAGGTGGGTGATCATGACTCCTCCGGCTCCTTCCGCATGAGCATGACGGCGTCGGTGCCGTCGGTCTCCGCGAGCAGCACCCGCACCTGTTCAGACAAGGCCGTGGGCAAGTTCTTGCCGACGTAGTCGGCGCGCACCGGCAGTTCCCGGTGGCCCCGGTCCACCAGCACGGCGAGTTGGACCACGGACGGGCGACCGAGGTCGCGCAGGGCGTCCAGGGCGGCGCGGACCGTGCGCCCCCGGAACAGCACGTCGTCCACGAGGATCACCCGCAGCCCGTCTACCCCACCCCGGGGCAGCTGGGTCGGTCCGAGCGGGCGCGGCGCCTGTGAGCGCAGGTCGTCCCGGTAGAGGGTGACGTCGAGGGTGCCGGTGGGGACCTCGACGCCCTCGAAGGCCCGGATCCGCTGGGCGATCCGGTGCGCCAGCGGGGCGCCGCGGGTGGGGATGCCCAGCAGCACGGTATCGCCCGCGCCGTGGGTCTTCTCCAGGATCTGATGGGCGATCCGGTCGATCACCCGGTGCATCTCGGCAGCCGAGAGAATGATCTTGCCGGGTGGGTGGGCAGCCGCGGATGCCGGCCCGTGGGCGGCCGGCGCCGGCGGCGCCATCCCAGGCTGGCCTGGGTGGGCCACAGGGGACCTCCTTCCCCGCCTCACCGGACGGGTCGTTAAAGGATGTCTGGCGGCTAGAGCCTACCAGCCGGACACCGGTTGGCCACGATTACTGAACGCACATGGATGGCGTGTAAAGTCACACTTGACCAATGGTGTGACTCCGGCGTAGCGTCACTCTGCGTAGCCAAAACCCGGGGCAATCCCCTCGGTCAGTCACTGGGAGTGTCGGTTATGCCTTCTGAGTTCGCCAAGCAGTTGGGCGCCCGCCTGCGCGCCATCCGCCAGCAGCAGGGGCTGTCCCTGCAGGGCGTGGAGGAGAAGTCCGAGGGTCGCTGGAAGGCGGTCGTCGTCGGCTCCTACGAGCGGGGCGACCGCGCCGTGACCGTCAACCGGCTGGCCGAGATCGCAGAGTTCTACCGGGTGCCGATCTCGGAGCTACTGCCGGAGGGCACGCCGATCCAGTTCGAGTTCGCCGGCAAGATCGTCCTCGACCTGGAGAAGCTGTACGACTACGACAAGGATGACTTCACCCACGTCGCCCGCTACGCCCGTGCGATCCAGCACCAGCGGGGTGACTACAACGGCCGGGTGCTGTCGATCCGCGCCTCCGACCTGCAGTCGCTCGCGATCGTCTATGACGAGGCCCCGGCTGACCTGATCGACCGGCTCACCGACGCCGGCATGCTCGTCGACGACCCGCGCGCACTCTTCGAGTCCTGACCACCGACCGGTACGTCTCCACCAACCCCGGCCGGTTCCGTCCGTGGGTTGGACCATGTCCGGGGCCGGCGGCGAAGAGCCGGCGCGTACGCCCGCCTCTTCGCCGCCGGAGGTGAACCCCGGCCGCGACCGTTCACGCCGCTGCTCGACCGACCCGTCCGGCCAGCCGCGCGAGCCGCAGTTCCACGACGCCGCGGAAGGCACGTGTGAGTACTACTGCGAGCGGGCCCCGGTGAGAGAAACCGTGCGCAACCAGAGTGCCGCCGTCCTGCGGGGTGAGCCGCCACCACCCGTCCTCGGTGAATCCGGGCACGGCGATCCGCATCTCCACCCGCCAGGCCTCGATCCGGGTCCAGGTGATCTCTCCACGCAGCCCGCCCCGGACTACCACCGGGTAGTGCTCACCGAGCCGCGCCCGGTCCGGCCCGGCGAGCGAGCGGATGGCCGGATTCCACTCTGGCACGGCCGCCGCGTCCAGCAGGATCTGGCGCACCCGCGCTGGCGAGGCGGCGACAGTACGGTTACCGGTCTGTTCGTTCATGGGTAGCGCGCTCCCCCATCGATGTGCACCGTCGTGGCGTTGACGAACGTGGCGGCGGGACCGGCGAGGAATGCGACGGTGGCTGCCACCTCGTCCACCTGGCCGACACCGCCGAGCGACCGGTCGGCCACCCGCCGGCGGATAGCCGGCGGCAACCCGACGCCGAGGCCGGCGTCGAGCAGCCCGGGTGAGACCACGACCGTCCGGATGTTGTACGACCCGTACTCCTGCGCCACGCTGTACGCCAAGCCTTGCAGTCCGGCCTTGGCGGCAGCGTAGTTGGCCTGTCCAGCATTACCCGTGCGCGCAACCACCGACGAGATGTAGACGATCCGGCCGCGACGCTGCCGGATCATGATCTTGACGGCGTGCTTGGTGCAGAGGAAGGCGCCTCGCAGGCCCACCCGCTGCACCTCGTCCCAGTCCTCCACCGGCATGTGCACGAGCAACCGGTCCCTGGTGACGGCCGCGTTGCAGACCAACGCGTCGAGCCCGCCGAGCTCCCGGGCGCGTTGGGCGAGCGCGACCGCACCGGATTCCTCCCCGATGTCGCCGCGCACCAGGTGCACGCGCCCAGCGGCCTCTTTCCGCAGCTGCTCCAGATCCTCCGACCAGGAGCGGTAGTTCGCCACCACCTGGGCTCCCTGCGCGAGCAGTTCGCGGACGATCTGCAGTCCGAGCCCGCGGCCGGCGCCGGTCACGGCGACGACGCGGTCGAGCAGCCCGGTCCCCGGTCCGGTCATGACGCCACCCCGATCACCGTCCGCGCCGGTGTGTCGTCCGGTCGGGCGCCGTGCCCGACCCGGGCTGATCGCACAGATCGGGCGTGGGAGTCGTCCCCGGCCGGCGGGCGCGGGCCGAAGCAGTAGTCCACCACCGCGCGGAGCAGGTGCTCCGCCAGTCCCCGGGGGCGAACCCGCCAGGCGAACCGCACCTGGCTCTCCGGCGCCTGGTCGACGACCAGATCCGGCTCCAGCGGAGCCGGTACCCGCCCGGCCCGCTGCGCGCTGGCGCGGAAGAACCGCAGTCCGCGTACGCGCAGATCGCCCGGCAGCCAGTCGAGCCACGGCACCCGCAGGCCGGGCAGGTCGCCGGCGGGCTCGTGAACCAGGCGCCGCATGGGACTTCCCGGCTGCGGGAGTTCCTCGGGCAGCAGGGGAATCCAAGGCTCATCCCGGTCGAGGACCACCAGCAGCGGCGAGCCCACGGCGATGTGGCGACCCACCTCCTGCCGTTCGGCCTCGTCCGGCCACAACGCCACGGGCGTGGCGCGGCCGGCGGTGAGCGGCTGCCAGGCCACCCGGTGCCGTCCCTCGAAGACGACCATGACGTCGCCGTATCTACGAACCGGTGGAAACATCAGCCCTCCTCAGGAGACGGGTTGCGGCACATGGGCGGACGACGGCGACGCGGACGCGCGCCGGGAGTGTCGGCGACCCCACACCCGCTCGCCGATGAGCAGGAGCACACTGGGCATCACCAACCGGCGGACGATCACGGCGTCGAGGATCACCGCGACGGCGAGGCAGATCCCCAACTCCCGGACGATGCTGATCTCCGCGCTGGTGAAGGAGAGGAACACCGCCACCATGATCGCGGCGGCGCCGTTGATCATTCCTGCGGTTCGGGCGAGGCCACCGAGCACCGCCTCCCGGTGTCCGGCCCGTCCCAGGTACATCTCCCGCATCCGGGAGATCATGATCACCATGTAGTCCATGCTCAGGCCGAACATGACCGCGAAGAGCATCAGCGGAGTCACGCTGTTGATGGTGCGTTCCGCGCCGGAGACCAGGGCCAGGAAACCCAGGCTCGCACTCACCACCGCGGCGTTGAACGCCAGCGCCAACAACGGCAAGAGCAATGAGCGGAACGCGACCACGAGGATGAGCAGGCTCAACAGCGCGACCCAGCCCACCACCTGTGGCACCGACCGCAGCACCAGGTTGTCGAAGTCGACGCCGGTGGCGGTGGCGCCGGCCACCCGGACCGTGACCCCGGAGCTCACCACCGCACCGAGCTCGGTCCGCAGGTCCTCCACCAGACGGTGGGCTTCCTGAGAGTCGGGGTCGGCCGCTACGGTCGCCAGCACCCTTGCCACGACCGTATCCCCGGCCTGGGTCCACAGCCGGTCGACGGCTGCGCGCGCCTCCTCCGGCAGGTCTACCGATCCGCCGCCGGCGAGCTGAGGCAGCTGGTCGGCGGGGAGCCCGAGGGTGGTGACCGCCATCACCTCGGCGACCGGAGTCGCCTCTGCCACCCGGTCGGTGACCGCCTGGACGCTGGCCAGGAGCTCGGCCGACCGATCGGCGTCGGCGCTGAGCACGACCTGGACCGGGAAGAGATCCTGCAGGCCGATCTCACTCTGGATCCGCTCGATGCCGACCCGCGCATTGTCATCAGCGGGGAGGATGTCCGCACTGGCGACCGGTACCTGGGGGTTGAGCTGCGTCGCGGGCAGGGCCAGGGCGACGAATCCGACCGTCAACACAGCCAGGACGAGGCCCGGGCGGCGGACGAACCGCGTGGCCGTCGCCGGGGCGGGGGCGGCAGGCTCGACCCGCCCCCTCAGCCGCCCTGGCAGGCGCCCCCAGTTGATCCGGTGACCGAGCAGCCGGAGCACCGCCGGCAACAGGGTCATGGTCAGCACCACCGCCACCACGGTGACCGTCACCCCGCCAAGGGCGATGCTGGTGAAAGACATGGCCCGCGGAATGAACAGCGCGGATAGGGCGACGATCACGGCCAGACCGCTGAACCAGACCGCGTGGCCGGCGGTGGCCATGCTGCGTTCGACCGCCTCGCGCACGTCCCGGCCGGCGGCGAGCTCCTCGCGGAACCGCTTGACGATGAAGAGCGAGTAGTCGACCGCGACCGCCAACCCGATCATCGACGAGACACTGGTGAACAGGCTGTTGAGATCGGTCATCTGAGCGATGCCGTACCCGACCGCCTGCGCCAGTGCCAGGGTCACGCCGGCGATCACCAGCGGCACCAGCATGGATGCGACGGAGCGGAAGACGAGCAGCAGGACGACGAAGAGCACCGGGAAGGCGATCATCTCGGCCCGCGTGACGTCCTTCTTCGTCTGGGTGTTCAGCGCGTAGTCGAGGGCCGGTGCCCCGGTCACCTGGACGTCGACGTGGTCGGCCGTCGCCTGCCGGACCGCCCCTTCCAGGTCGGGCACCAGGTTCTGGACGGTGGTGTTGTCGGTGCCGAAGTCGACCCGGAGGAACGTGGTGTGCCCGTCTGATGACAGCCATGCCGGCTCGGTCCGGTGGTCCACGACCGCGACCACCTCCGCGTACCGTTCGGCGGTGGCACGCGCCGCCGGCACCTCGCCGGTGACCGCACCGGCCGGGTCGTGCAGGACAATCAGGAGCGAGTTCGGGGCGTCGCCGAACGCCTGCTCGAGCGTCTCCTGCGCCAGGGTGGCCTCGCCGCGAGGATCGGAGAAACCTCCCGCCTTGAGGGCTCCGCCGAGCTGGAGCGCGAACGGAGCCGCCAGGGCGACCAGCATCAGCCATCCGGCCAGTACCGACTTCGGCCGGTGAATTGCGAACGATATCAATCTGCGCATGAGGTGCTCCTGATGTGGTGGGCCAGCCGAGCGGCACGTTCGCGCCGGGCCTGCTCACGCGGGGTGCCGGCGGTTCCGGTAGCGACCAGGTCGAGCAGAGCCACTGCCTGCTCGGCCCGGCCATCTGCCACCAACGCCTCGGCGTAGGCGATCGCGAATCGGTGGTCACCGCGGTCGGCCGCTACCGCCGCGGCCAGGTGGTGCACGGCGAGAGACCTCCGTCCACCCAGGATGGACGGGGTGGCCAGGTGCCAGCGGCCAAGCAGGTAGTTGGCCATGCCGTGGCCGGGGTCTCGCCGCAGGGCTCGCTGGGCACCAGCGCGGATCCGGAACAGCCGCACGATGTTGGTGGGTAGGCTCCCGTCCAGCGCCCGGAGCCCGAGCAGTCTCGTGGCCGCCACCTGCGCCGGCAGACAGGCGGGGTCGATCGCCAACGCGATGTCGATCAGCAACGCCGCCTGCCTGCGCAGACGCTTCACCGTCGGGCGGTCGGCGGCCAACGAGCCGTCAGTCACCTGCTCCGCGAGCCGGGTGACCTCCTCCGCGGCCCCGGCGGAGCTTCCCGAGCCGTCCCTCGCCCGTTCGTAGAGGTCGGCCACGGCCGCCTGGGAACGGGCGGTGAGGTCGCGGATCCGCGCCGGGCGCGGCAACCCGGGATCGGGCCGCAGCGGAGCCCCGATCGCCACCCGGATCTGACCTGACCGGGGCATCCGGCCGCCGACAGGGAGGACGTCCTGGGTTCCCCAGAGAGCGGCGGGCACGACCGGTACGCCGGTGCGTACGGCGAACCGGAATCCCCCGTCCTTGAAGTCAAGGATCGGTGGTCGTGGATTGCGCGTGCCCTCCGGATAGACGATGAGCACCCGGCCGGCGGAGAGCACCCGGTCGGCCGCGATCAGCGACGACTTGGCGGGTGCGTCCCGGTCGACGGGGATGGCCCCTACCGCGCGGAACCAGCGTCCTCGCACACCGACGAAGCTCTCGGCCTTGGTCAGAAACGCCCCCTGCTCGCCCCGCACGGCGAACAGCAGGGTGTCGTAGACGAAGTGGTCGGCGAAGCTGAGGTGGTTGGATACCAGCACGAACGGCCCGTGTTGCGGAAGGTTCGCCAGCCCCTCGACCCGGGTGAGTCGCCGCACCACTAGCGGTCGGCTGACCGCGGTCGTGCCGTTGAGGCACCACCGGTCGATGAGGCTCATGACCGCTCCCAGGAACGGGCGGCCGCGTACTGGCGCAGCTTCTCGATGCTGGTGAGCACCAGACCGTGGGCCCGGCCGAACCTGACTAACTGCGGCAGCCGGGCCATGGTCCCATCGCCATTGATGATCTCGACGATGACGCCCGCCGGCGTGAGCCCGGCGAACCTCGCCAGGTCGACGGCGGCCTCGGTGTGGCCAGGTCGCTCCAGCACCCCGCCGTCCCGGGCGATCAACGGGAAGATGTGGCCGGGACGGTTGAGGTCCTCGGCCGTCCCGGTGAGCACCGTCTGGATGGTGCGGGCACGGTCGTACGCGGAGATGCCGGTGGTGACTCCATGCCCGGCCGTGGCGTCCACGCTGACCGTGAACGCCGTGCCGAAGTGATCTCCGTTGTGGGCGACCATGGGTGCCAGTTCCAGCTCCCGCGCGCGCTGAGCGGTGATGGGCATGCAGACCAGCCCCCGCCCATAGGTGATCATGAAGTTGACCACGTGGGCGTCGGCGTACTCGGCCGCGACCACCAGATCCCCCTCGTTCTCGCGGTCCTCGTCGTCGACGACCACGACGACCTCGCCTCGGGCGACGGCGGCGATCGCGTCTTCCGCCTCCCCGATCACTTCGTCGTAGACGTGGGCTCTCCGGTGGTCGGAGAGAGTGCTGTGCGCGGGACTAAGGACGGTCACCATGTCCTCCTTCTCGGTTCTGGCAGGCCAGTAGCGCAGCTCGTGCGATCCCCCGTCTAACCGATGCCACGACATCGGTGTCGCAACATCGATGTTGTCTCAATGATGTTGCATCACAGATGTCGTGTCAACGTTTTGACAAGATTGACTGCGGAAGTCTGGACGACCGGTGGATCCGGGTCAGGGCGCCCCGGGCAGAACGCTCACCAGGCGTTCACATTCAGGAAACCGGATGGATATCGATGTTGTATCATTGATTTCGTAGCAGCGCCCTCAACCGACGCTTCTGCAACCGTGCCCACGGAAGGGCGAAAGGGATGGCAACCAGACGGCTGGATGACACCGCGGTACCGGACACCCATCGCGACCACCGCAGCACTCCGGCGGCGGGAGACCGCCTCGCCGAACTGCGCTACCTCATCCTGGCCGCCCAACGTGAGGGCAACCGCCTGCTGGCCCAGCTTCTTCGCCCACTCGGCCTCACCCCCGCACAGGCCGAGATCATCTCGGTACTCGCCGAGCACGAAGGCCTCACGCTCGCCGGCCTCAGCCGCTACGTCGTCTGCGAGACCGGCAGCCCCAGCCGGCTGGTGGACACCCTGGTGCGGCGGGGCCTGGTGGAACGCGAGGGCGGTCGGCTCGACCGGCGGGTCGTGCACCTGTACCTGACCCAGGCCGGCCGGGAGCTCGCCGCGCGGATCAGCGAATGTGACCGGCGCTTCGACGCGATGTACGAGGACCTGATCGGCGAGCGTGACCTCGACGCCGTGATCAAGACGTTGCACCGGCTCGTCGAGACCACCATCAGCGGGTCGAAGGTAGCCCGCCGGTTCGGCTCAGGTGATTGACCGACCCCCAGCGGGTCCGGCCTTCAAATCGGCGATCCGGCCCAGTAGCCCGTTGAGGAACCGGGGTGAGTCGTCGGTGGAGAGCTGCCGGGCCAGCTCCACCGCCTCGGTAATCGCCACCGGCGGGTCCACCTCGTCGACCCAGAACAGCTCGTAGACGGCGATCCGGGCGAGGTTGCGGTCCACCGCGGGCATCCGCTCCAGTCTCCACCCCTCGGCGTAGCTGCTGATCAGCTCGTCGATCCGTTCCTGATGCGCCGCTACCCCGTTGACCAGGGAGATCGCGTACTCCAGGTGGGCGGGGCGGGGCTCCTCCAGCCGCGCCACGTAGGCCGGGAGGACCTCGGTGGGCGAGAGTCCGCGCAGCTCAGCCTCGTATAGGACGTCCAGTGCCCGTTTGCGCGCCTTGCGGCGAGCGGGCATTCTCAGCTTCGGGCCTTCCGCCATGGCGGTTCAGGCGCGGCCGAGATATCGGCCGTCGCGCGTGTCGACCTTGATCTTCTCGCCGGTGGTCACGAAGAGCGGCACCTGCACAGTCGCGCCGGTCTCCACCGTCGCCGGCTTGGTGCCGGCACTGGAGCGGTCGCCCTGCAGACCCGGCTCGGTGTAGGTGACCTCCAGCACCACGCTGGCGGGCAGCTCCACGTACAGCGGCTCGCCCTCGTGGGTGGCGACCACCACCTCGGCCTCGGGCAGGAGGAAGTCCGCCGCGTCGCCGACGGTGGCGCGCGGGACGTGGACCTGGTCGTAGGTCTCCAGATCCATGAAGACGAAGTCCTCACCGTCGGCGTAGAGGTACTGCATCGAGCGCTTGTCCACGGTCGCCGTGTCGACCTTGGTGCCGGCGTTGAAGGTCCGGTCCACAACCTTGCCGGAGAGCACATTCTTCAGCGTGGTCCGCACGAACGCGCCACCCTTGCCCGGCTTGACATGCAGGAACTCCACGACGGTCCACAACTCGCCGTCGAGCTTGAGAACCATGCCGTTCTTCAGATCGTTCGTGGTGGTCATGAGCGGTGCGACATCTCTCCTGACGGGGACCGGACCACGGTGGCCCGGTGGATAACAAACCCGATGGAGTCTACCCGACCGCGTCGCCGGCCTGATCGACTGACGCCTCCGCGCCGGCGGGCGATGGTGGTCCCGGCCGGCCCGGGCACCCCGGTGACCGGGTTCGCCCGCGTCACGGCTTACGCCGGGCGGCGAGGTGGTGCAGGGCCAGCCGGTAGCCGTCCACACCGAGGCCACAGATCACTCCGGTGGCGACCGCGGAGATCACCGAGTGGTGCCGGAACTCCTCCCGGGCGTGGATGTTGGAGATGTGCACCTCGACCAGCGGGCCGCGCAGCATGGCGCAGGCGTCCCGTACGGCGTAGGAGTAGTGCGACCAGGCGCCCGGGTTGAGCACCACCGCGGCGGCCTCGTCCGCCGCCTGGTGCAGCCAACCGAGCAGCTCATGCTCGGCGTCGGTCTGGCGGACCACCACGTCCAGCCCCAGCTCCTCGCCGACCGCCTCGCACATCGCAGCGAGCTCGGGGTAGGAGGTGACCCCGTAGACATCGGTCTGCCGGGTCCCCAGCCGGCCCAGGTTCGGCCCGTTCAGCACGTACACCCTCATCCGGCGATCTCCTCGTACGCCCGGGCGAGCAGCTCCTCCGGCGGGTCCACCAGGCGCGCGGGCCGGGCCAGCCCGTCCAGCACGACGAACCGTAGCGTGGCGCCGCGGGCCTTCTTGTCCACCCGCATCGCCGCCCGCAGCTCGGGCCAGGCGCCGGCACGGTACGCGGTCGGCAGCCCGAGCGCCGCCAGCACGTCGCGGTGCCGGCGGGCGGTCGGCTCATCCAGCCGCCCGGCCCGGCGCGCCAGCGTCGCCGCGTACACCAGGCCCACCGCGACCGCGTGGCCGTGCCGCCAGCGGTACTCCTCCACCTGTTCGATCGCGTGCGCCAAGGTGTGGCCGTAGTTGAGGATCTCCCGCAGGTCGGACTCGCGCAGGTCCTCGGTGACCACCTCGGCCTTGACCCGGACCGCCCGCTCGACCAGTTCCCGCAGTACCGGTGAGGCCGGATCGGCCGCAGCCGCCGGGTCGGATTCGATCAGATCCAGGATCACCGGGTCGGCGATGAACCCGCACTTGACCACCTCGGCCAGGCCGGCGGTCAGGTCCACCCCGGGCAGCGTCTCCAGGGTGGTCAGGTCGGCGACCACCCCGACCGGCGGGTGGAACGCGCCGACCAGGTTCTTACCGGCGGTGATGTTGACGCCGGTCTTGCCCCCGACCGCCGCATCGACCACGCCGAGCAGGCTGGTCGGTACCGCCACCCACCGGACGCCGCGCAGCCAGGCAGCGGCCACGAACCCGGCCAGGTCCGTGGCGGCGCCGCCGCCCACCCCCACCACCACGTCGGTCCGGGTGAAGCCGGCGGCGGCGAGCGCGTCCCAGCAGCCGGCCGCCACCGCCACCGTCTTGCCGGCCTCGGCGTCGGGGATCTCCAGCGGGTGGGGCACCACCCCGGCTGCGGCCAACCGGTCAGCCACGCGCCCGGCGTACTCCTTCATCGGCGGCGCGTGCAAGACCGCGGCCCGGGCCGCCCCGCCGACCATAAGCGGCAGCTCATCGAGCAGGTCGCGACCGACCACGACCTCATACGGGTGCGGCCCGCCCACCGGGATCCGGTGCCGGGCAGTGCCCGCCGCCATCGCCTCCCCACCTTCCTGTGGAACGGACCACATCCTACTGGCCGTCGCGGTCCGCAGCCGGGCTTCTCCGCCCGGGCCGGCGGCTCGCTACCGGCCCAGCCAGTTGACGATCTCGGCTGCGACCTCTTCCGGGGTACGCCCGTCGGTGGCCACGGTGTGCGTGGCCACCTGCTGGTAGAGCGGCCGGCGCTGGGCGAGCTGGTGGCGCAGGGTAGCGCGCGGGTTGATCGCCAGCAGCGGCCGCCCCTCCCCCAGCCCGATCCGCTTGATCGCGTCCGGCAGCTCCACCGACAGGAACACCACCGTGTGCCCGGCCAGCGCTTCCCGGGTCGACTCGGCCAGCACCGCCCCGCCCCCGAGCGCGAGCACGCCGTCGCAGGTGGCTAGCGCGGTGGCGACGGCCTCGCGCTCCAGCGCCCGGAAGTGCGGCTCGCCGTCCTCGATGAAGATGTCCGGGATCGGCTTACCGGCGGCCGCCTCGATGTCCGCGTCGGTATCCCGGAACCCGACCCCGAGCAGCTTCGCCAGCACCTGCCCGGTGCTGGTCTTGCCCGACCCGGGCGGCCCCACCAGCACGCAGACCGGGCGACTCATCGGATCACCAGGTGGTCGAGGTAACCGGCGAGGTTACGCCGCAGCTCCCCGAGCGAGTCCCCGCCGAACTTCTCGGTGGCGGCCTGCGCGAGCACCAGCGCCACCATCGCCTCGGCCACCACCCCGGCGGCCGGCACCGCGCATACGTCCGACCGCTGGTTGATCGCGGTGGCCGGCTCCCCGGTCGTCACGTCCACCGTGGCCAGCGGCCGGGTCAGCGACGAGATGGGCTTCATCGCCGCGCGTACCCGCAGCGGCTCGCCGTTGGTGATGCCGCCCTCCAGCCCGCCGGCCCGGTCGGTCACCCGCCGTACCCCGTCCGGAGTCGGCATGATCTCGTCGTGCGCGGCCGAGCCGCGGGAACGCGCCTGGGTGAACCCGTCACCGATCTCCACCCCCTTGATCGCCTGGATGGACATCAGCGCGGCGGCGAGCCGGGCGTCCAGCTTGCGGTCCCAGTGGACGTGGCTACCCAGCCCCGGGGGTACGCCGTAGGCGAGCACCTCCACCACCCCGCCGAGGGTGTCCGCGTCCTTCTTGGCCGCGTCCACCTCGGCCACCATCGCCGCGCTCGCCTCCGGATCCAGGCAGCGCAGCGGGTCGGCGTCGATGCGCTCGGCGTCCTCGGGGCGCGGCACCAGCCCGGGCTTGACCGCTACCGGCCCCAGCGCGATCACGTGCGAGACGATCTGCACGCCCAGCCCCTGGTGCAGCAGTGCCCGGGCGACGGTGCCGAGCGCGACCCGGGCGGCGGTCTCGCGGGCGCTGGCCCGCTCCAGCACCGGCCGGGCATCCCACCAGCCGTACTTCTGCATCCCGGCCAGGTCGGCGTGGCCGGGCCGGGGCCGGGTCAGCGGGGCGTTGCGGGCCAGCCCGGCCAGCGCGGCCGGGTCCACCGGATCAGCGGCCATCACCTGCTGCCACTTCGGCCACTCGGTGTTGCCTACCCGCACCGCTACCGGACTGCCCAAGGTCCGGCCGTGCCGGACCCCACCGATGATCTCGACCTCGTCCTGCTCGAAGGACATCCGCGCGCCGCGGCCGTAGCCCAGGCGGCGGCGGGCCAACTCCCGTGCCAGGTCGGCGCTGGTCACCTCGACCCCGGCGGGCACTCCCTCCAAGATCGCAACCAAGGCCGGGCCATGCGACTCACCCGCTGTCAGCCACCGCATCACGCCGCTCAGTCTGTCACGCGCGTCGCTGCGGGTGGGCGGCGCCCAGGCCCTACCCGCTAGCCGGACGTGGTCAACGCGCGGCGCATCGCCTCCACCGGCGCCGTCACCCCGGTGAACAGCTCGAATTGGCCGACCGCCTGGGCTAGCAGCAACTCCAGCCCGGAGACCACCCGCACGCCCGCGCTCGCCGCAGCCGCGGCGAGCGGAGTGGGCCACGGGTGGTAGAGCGCATCCAGCAGCACCGCCCCGGCCGGCCACGCGACCTGGCCGGCGAGCGGATCGGCCACCCCGCTGGGGACGGTGGAGACGACCACGTCGGCGCGGCCGAGCGTGGCCACGGCGGCCGACCACGGGTGGTGGGAGAGGCGGACGCCGAGCGCGGCCGCGACCGGGTCCAGCGCGGCGATCGCCGCCGGCCGGCGCGCCACCACACCCACTCGCGCGACCTTCAACTGGGCCGCCGCGCCCAGCGCCGCCCGGGCGGTGCCACCCGCGCCGAGTATCACCATGGTCGCGTCCGGTGACACCTGGCCCAGGGCATGGGCGATACCCGGGGCGTCGGTGTTCTCGGCCCGCCAGCCGCCCTCAGGCCGGCGCACCAGGGTGTTGGCCGCTCCCAGCGTCGCTGCCAGCGGCGCCACCTCGTCGGCCACCGACAGCGCGACCTCCTTCAACGGCATGGTCAGCGACAGCCCGGCCCACTCCGGCCCCAGCCCCGCCACCAGTCCGGGGAGCTCCGCCTCCGCGCACTCGATCGCGGTGTACGACCACCCGGTCAGCCCGGCCGCGGCGTACCCGGCCCGATGGATCACCGGGGATCGCGAGTGCGCGATCGGCTTACCCAGCACCGCCGCCCGGGGCATCAGCACGGAACCTCAAGAATGCCGGCCTCGACCGCCTTCTGGCCGTTGAGGCAGTGCTCCTCGAAGGTCTCGGCGAACGCGCTGTTCCCCTCGTGGTCGATCGCGACGAAGTAGATCCAGTCCCCGTCGGGCGGGTCCATCGCCGCCTCCAGCGCCTCCTGACCGGGATTGTTGATCGGAGTGGGGACCAGACCTTCCGCGTTGCGGTTGTACGGGTTGGAGGGGTCGGTCAGGTCCTGCGTGGTCATCTCCGCGGACGACTTGGTGGGCAGGCCGTTGAGCTCGAACCAGTAGTTGACCGTCACGTCGAACTGCAGGCAACCGGCGCAGCCCAGCTCGGGGAACGAACCGTAGACGCGGTTGTAGGCCACCCGGGCGATCTTGCCCATGTCCTCCGGTACGCCCGCCTCGGCCTGCGCCAGCGAGGCGACGATCAGTGCCTCATACGGGGCGATGCCACCCCGCTCGTTCTCCACCGTCTCGACGAAGCCGATCTGCTCGGCCACGGTCAGGAACTGCGCCACCATGGCCTTCAACACCTGCTCCGCGGTGGGCTCGGGCGGGAACTCGTAGGTGGACGGGAACAGGAAACCCTCGATCGAGGGCTCCGTCACCTCCTTGCCGTCGTTGCGGTTGAACCAGAACTCCGGCACGCCGAGGGCGATCGGGTCGGCCGCCGCCGCCTCGAAATCCTCCACCGCGATTCCCAGCTCGTCCGCGAGCAGGTCGAAGGTGCGGAAGCTGGTCAGGCCCTCCGGGATGGTCACCCGCTCCACCACCCGGTTGTCCAGGTCGAGCAGCATCTCCACCGCCAGGTCGGCCCGCATCTGCAACCGCAGCTCGTAGAAGCCGGGCTGGATGTTCACCGCGAGCGGGTTGCGGTTGGCCGCCTCCACGAAGGCGCGCTGGCTCGCCACCACGTCGGCCTCGAAGAGCGTCTGGCCGATCTCGTCCAGCCGCTGCCCGGCGGTGATCTCCACCACCACCGAGCCGGTGCCCTCACCGGGGTAATCCTCGGCGGCGGCGTACTGCTGGAGCCAGTTCACCCCCCACCAACCGCCGTACGCGATGCCCCCGAGCACCAGTAGCACTACCAGGAGCGCGAGAACGGACCGGCCACCGCGGCCACGTCGCTGCTTGCGGTCGCGCGATCGCCGGTGGCGGTGCCGGCCCTTGGTGGGCGGTTCGTCGAACGTCAGACCCAGCTCGCTCATCGTCACGTCTGTCTCCGTCGCGCGTCCAGCCAGCCCTGCAGAATCTCCGCAGCGGCCACCTGATCGATCACCTTACGCTGACGCCGCCCCCGTACGCCTCGCTCGGACAGCCTACGGGTCGCCACGACGGTTGACATCCGCTCGTCGGTCATGGTTACCGGCACCGGTGCGATCACCGGCGCCAACTGGTCGGCGTACTCCCGGGCCCGCGCCGCCTGCTGCCCCTCCGCGCCGGCGAGCGTGCGGGGAAGCCCGACCACCACCTCCACCGTGCCATACTCGGCGACCAGTCGGGCCAGCTCCGCCAGGTCGGACGGGACCGCGCCCGGGGCTGGGGACCGGTCCCGGGCCAGGGTGGTCAACGGCGTGGCGACCAGGCCGTCCGGGTCACACACGGCTACCCCGACCCGGGCCTCCCCCACGTCGATGCCGAACCGCACACCCCGCTTCACCGCCGGCACCCCCGGCGGTCGCGGGGAGCGTTACCTCGAGCCGGTCCCGCTACTCCACCCATCTGCGTCCACCGCCCCCCATCGGGGCCAGCGCCGGTGACCAGGACCGCTGCCTCAGGGCAGCGCCTGGCGGACCGCGGTGAGCAGCTCCGGCGCCTGGGCGGCGGGTACGCCCCCGCCCTGCGCCAGCTCCGCGCTGCCGCCACCGCGGCCGGAGAGCGCGCCCTTGACCAGCTCCGCCGCGGAGACACCGCGCTCGGTCGCGGTCCGGTTCACCGCCACCACCAGCGACGCCTTGCCGCCGGAGCGGAGCGTCACCGCCACCACCCCCGGGCGGGCCGGGTCGAGCTTGCCGCGGATCTCCTGGGCGAGTGTGCGCGCGTCCGCGCTCGCCGCGCCCTCCGGCGCCTCGGTACCCACGAAGGCGGTGCCGCGGATGTCCACCGCGCCGGCCGCCAGCGACGCGGCTCCGCCGAGCACCAGCTGGGCCCGTAGCTGCTCCAGCTCCTTCTCGGCCGCGCGCAGGGCGGCAACGGTCTGCTCGACCCGGTCGGCCACCTGGTCGGGCGGGACCCGGAACAGCTCCGCCAGCCGGGAGACGAGCGCGTGCTCGCGGGCGAGGTGAGAGAAGGCGTCCAGGCCCACCAACGCCTCCACCCGGCGGACCCCCGCCCCGATCGAGGACTCTTGCAGGATCTTGACCAGGCCGAGCTGGCTGGAGCGGGCGGCGTGGGTACCGCCGCACAGCTCCCGGGCGTAGTCGCCGACCTCCACCACCCGCACCTGGTCGCCGTACTTCTCCCCGAACAGGGCGATCGCGCCCAGTCGCCGGGCCTCCGCCTGCGAGGTGATGAAGTCGCGCACCTCCAGGTCGCGCAGCAGCACCTCATTGATCTGCTGCTCCACGTCCCGCAGCACCGACTGCGGCACCGCGCCGGGGGTGTTGAAGTCGAACCGCAGCCGTCCGGGCGCGTTCAGCGAACCGGCCTGGGTCGCCGCCTCCCCCAGGAAGTTGCGCATGGTCTGGTGTACCAGGTGAGTGGCGGTGTGGGACCGCGAGATTGCCCGCCGCCGGGTCAGATCGATCTGGGCGTACCCGGTCTCACCGGCGCGCACCTCGCCGCGTACCACCCGGGCCCGGTGGACGATCAGGCCGGGGATCGGCGACTGTACATCGTAGACTTCGACCTCACCGCTGCCCACGCGGATGACGCCGGTGTCCGGCTGCTGACCACCGCCTTCGGCGTAGAACGGGGTAGCGTCGAGGACCAGCTCCAGCTCGGTGCCTTCGCCGGCCGCCGGGAGCGGCGAGCCGTCCGGAGCGAGCAGGGCACGCACCCGCGACTCCCGCTCCGCCTCGTGGTAGCCGGTGAACTCCACCTCGCCGCCCTGCTCCAGCACCCCCCGGTAGGACGAGAGGTCGGCGTGGCCGGTCTTACGCGCCTGCGCGTCCGCCTTTGCCCGGGCCCGCTGCTCGGCCATCAGCCGGCGGAAACCCTCTTCATCCACGCTCAGGCCCTGCTCGGCCGCGATCTCCAGGGTGAGATCGATCGGGAAGCCGTAGGTGTCGTGCAGCTGGAACGCCTGGTCACCGGAGATGTGGGTCCGCCCGGCCGCCCGGGTCTGCGCGATCGCGGTGTCCAGGATGGTGGTCCCGGCCTTGAGCGTGCCGAGGAACGCCTCCTCCTCGCCGTAGGCGTACTGCGCGATCCGGTCGTACTCGGTGATGAGCTCGGGATAGGACGGTGCCATGCAGTCGCGGGCCACCGGGAACAGGTGAGGGAAGGATGGCTCCTCGAAGCCGAGCAGGCGCATCGCGCGTACCACCCGGCGCAGGATCCGGCGCAGCACGTAACCGCGACCCTCATTGCCCGGGGTGACCCCGTCGCCGATCAGCATCAGGCCGCTGCGGACGTGGTCGGCGATGACCCGCAGGCGGATGTCGTCGGGGTGCGCCTCGTCCGCCCGGTGGGTGGCGTTCCGGCCGTACGTGGTGCCGGT
Source organism: Natronosporangium sp. (assembly GCA_035304685.1). Classification (GTDB taxonomy): domain Bacteria; phylum Actinomycetota; class Actinomycetes; order Mycobacteriales; family Micromonosporaceae; genus Natronosporangium. The sequence goes on from DATGPS010000035.1 coordinate 74,470, forward strand.
CAGCTCCGCGGCCTTCGCCAGGATCGGTCGGGTCTCGTCGATCTCATAGAAGTTGTCGACCCCTTGCAGCAGCACCGAGACCCGTTCCAGGCCCATGCCGGTGTCGATGTTCTTGGCCGGCAGGTCGCCGACGATCCGGAACTGGTCCTTGGCCCGGACGTCGGTGATCTCCTCCTGCATGAAGACCAAGTTCCAGATCTCCAGGAACCGGTCCTCGTCCACGACCGGGCCGCCGTCGGGGCCGTACTGCGGGCCGCGGTCGATGTAGATCTCACTGCAGGGCCCGGCCGGTCCGGGCTGGCCGGTGTGCCAGTAGTTGTCCTTCAGGCCGCGGCGCTGGATCCGCTCCTCGGGCAGGCCCGCGATGCTCCGCCACAGGCTCGCGGCCTCGTGGTCCTCCTGATAGACGGTCACCCACACCCGGTCGGGGTCGAAGCCGTAGCCGCCGGCGTCGGTGGGTTTGGTGACCAGTTCCCAGGCCAGCGCGATGGCCCGCTCCTTGAAGTAGTCACCGAAGGAGAAGTTGCCGTTCATCTGGAAGAACGTGCCGTGCCGGGTGGTCTTGCCGACCTCTTCGATGTCCTGGGTACGCAGGCACTTCTGCACCGAGGCGGCGCACGGGAACGGGGCGGGTTGCTGCCCGGTCAGGTACGGGATGAACGGCACCATGCCGGCGACCGTGAACAGCAAGGACGGATCGGGCGAGATCAGCGAGGCGCTAGGTACCACGGTGTGCCCGTTCGCCTCGAAGTGCGCGAGAAACCGTCGCTTGATCTCACTCGTCCTCATGGGGTGGTGTCCTCCGTCGGGTAACGCCGGCCGCGCACCTGGGTCTGCCCCCGGTCGTCCCCCCGGTCCGCCGGATCGTCGACGAACCGGTCGACGTCGTGCTCCGCCTCGACGGACTCATCGGTGAGCGCGCGGCCCTCGGCCAGGGCAGCCTGTAGCTCGAACTCGCGTTCGCGCATGCCCTCCCGTACATCATCCACGAAGTCGCGGACCGAGTCGAGCGCGTTCCGGCCGGAGTTGCGCATCGCGGCCGCGATCCCGCGCGGCGTGTAGGACTGTGCCCGCCGGCTGACCGCGCGCACCACCAGGGCACCGATCGCCAGTCCGGCTCCGAGCCACAGTAGACGTTTCATGGTTCCATCCTTACCCTCGTCAGCTCCACGCCCGTGGGGTGTCGTCTCTGAGCCTCTCACCCCGCCGGCGGCCGGCGTCCGCGCACCCCCGGGGCAAGGGGCTCAGACTCCGGCGCGGCGGCGTCGACGGACCCGGCGCCGCTCCCGCAGCTCCCGCCGGATCTGTCCCTCCTCCTCCTGCCGGGCCCGGCGCGCCGCGGCGCGGCGTACCCCGTACCCGAACGCCGCCACCTTGACCAGCGGATTGGAGGTGGCCGCGGCGACCACGGTGGCCACGCTGGCGACGCTGGCGGTGACCGTCTGGGCGTGCCCGGTGATCGTGTCCACCCGCTCCAGCTGGGCGTTCACCCCGTCCAGCGAGGTCTGCACCTGCCCCAGCGCGGTGTTGACGTTGTTCATGGTCAGGTCGGCCTTAGCGAGGATGGGTGCGGTGCGGTCGTTCAGATCCTTGAGCGCCTGGGTGGCGGCGTCGACCGTGTGCCGCAACCGGAGCAACGGCACGCTCAGCACCAGCACCAGCATCCCGAACGCTCCGGCCGCGATGAGCGCGGCGATCTCGCCACCAGTCAAGGCGCGTCCTCCTGGTCCGTGCTGAGTATCTCGGTAACGTGCTGACCTTACCGTTTGTGACGCCAGGACGGTTCGCCCCGGTTAGGGTGTCGCCGTCGCAATACCGGGCGCGCCGGCATCCGGCCCTCCGCCGGGCCGGCGGCGGCGCACCACGTGGTCACTCGCCCGGCGGTGAGGTGGCCGGCGACGGGGTGGCCGGCGGGCTCGGCGAAGCCGTGCCCGCGCCGGGGTCACCGCCGGGTAGGTCGACCGGCCCGGCGGGGAGTCCCCGCCCGTCGGCCACCCGGTTCTGCATCTTGATCTCGACCACCGATCCCCGGCACTCCTGCGGTCCGGTCGCGTCCTCGCCGTCGTCGCCCTCACCGTCGGCATCCGCATCGCCGGCTGCGGCCGTATCGTCCTCCTCCTCCTCGGCCGAGCCGCCCACCTCCGGGCGCAGGTTCAGCGGATCGTACGCGCAGTCGGGGGGGCGCACCCACAGGTCGAGCGTGTACTCGTCGCGGGTCCAGCAACTGTAGTCGCCGTCCACCTCCACCAGCGGGCAGCCCGGGACATCCCACCGGACCCACCCGGCCGCGCGCAGGGCGGCCTGGTAGACCTCGGTGGTCTCAGCCGGGTCACGCTCGGAGATGAGGGTCCGCTCCCGTAGCCGGCAGTCGATGAAGCACCACCGGCTCCCGCTGATGATCCGGTCCTCGGGCGACTGCGCCGCCCAGCTCGGCACCCCTAGCCGGTCCAGCGAGTGCAGGACCGGGTCGCGGGTGGCGAACAGGATCCCGAAGTACAGCATGGGCGCGCCGAGCAGCATCGCCACGACCACGCCCAGCGCCATGGCTCGGACCCGCCGCTGCTCGCGCAACTGCCGGCGCAACTCCGAGCGGGCACCGCGGAAGCTGACGGCCCCGTCACCGGTGGGTCGACCGCCGGCGAGGTCCGGCGGCTCGGGCCGGGCCGCGTCCGGCGGGAGCGCCGGGCGCGGGGGCCGGCCGGCGGGCGCTGACGCCGCCGCGTGCGGCGGGCGAGCCGGCTCCGGGCGGGGGTGGGGAGACGGCTTGGGGCGCGGCTGGGCACCGGGCGATGCGGCCGGGGCCGGCTGGGCACCGCCTGGGCGGGCCCCGGGCGCCGGGGCGCCCGGCGGTGGGGCGCCGGGCTGGGCCGGCGGCGATGCCGCGGTGGTGGCCGGCTCTCGGGGCGGGGCCGGGCGCACACCGGGCTCGGACGGGGCAGCCGAGCCGGAGACCGGCGCGGCGGTGCGGGCGCCGAGGCCGGGGATGAGCGCCGTGACCGGGCCGCTGTCGGCGCCCGGAGGGCGGGGCCCACCGGCCGGCGGCCGTTCCGGGGCGCGCGCCCGGTCCCGATCGGCGTCGCCGGAGCGCGCCCCCCGCTCGCCAGGCACGGCCGGACCGGCCGGGGTACGCGGGCGGTCGGTGGGGATGGGCGCGGTGTCGTCCGCCCGCGGCGGCGCCTGTCCGGCCCGGACGCTCCGGCCGGCGGGCCCGCCCTGTGGATGCGGCGGCGGCTCGACCGGCTGCTGCCGGCGACCGCCTGCCGGCTCCGGCCGCCGACCAACCGGCTCGTCCGGTGGCCGGTCGAAGGGTGTGCCCGGCCGGCGCGGGGCTTCCCGGTCCCCGGCCGGGCGGGCCGGCGGCCGGACCATGTCCCGGGTCACCTTGGTGGTGGCGCGGCGGGGGACCGCCGGACCGGGCGGGGAGCCCGGCTCAGCGGGACGGGGCACCGCCGGACCAGGCGGGGAGCTCGGCTCGGCGCGGCGGGGCCGCCGGGCCGTCTGGTCACCCGGGGAGCGGGCCTCGCCGCCCGGCTCGGCCGGATCCGGCTCACCGGCGGCGTGCCGGCCGGCGCGGGAGGCCGGCGGCTCTTCGGGTGCGGCGTGCCGGGAGCGACGCCGCCGCGCCGGTGGTGAGTCGCTCCCGGGGGCCGGTGGCGGACCGGGCTCCGGCGGCCGCGGCGCCGGCGACCGGGGCGCGGGCGAGCGCGGGTCGACCGGGGAGTGCGGGGGCGCGGTCGGTCCCGCAGCCGCAGCCGAGCGCGGCCTCGGCGAGCGCGGCGGCACCGGTGACTGGGGCGCCGGCGAGCGGGGCGGCGCTGGAGACTGCGGCGCCGGCGAGCGGGGCGGCGCCGGCGAGCGAGGTACGCCCGGCGAGCCCGGCGGCCCGCCCGAGGCGGGCCGCTCGGTCGCCGGCAGATCGGGGGCGTGGCGGGCCCGGCGGGACCGTGGCGGCGTCGACGGCGGCCCCGGCTCCTCCGCGCCCCGGCGCTCCGGCCGGTCAAGCCGGGCCGGCCCGGCCGGCGGCGGTGCGGCCCGGGAAGGTTCGCCGGCCGGGGCGCTCAGCCCGGCCGGTCGGTCCGCCGCTGGCGTACGCGGCGGGGGCGGCGGGGGACCGCCGGAACGGGTACCACCGTGGCTGCGGCCGGCCGGTCCCCGCGGCGGCGGGTCGGTCCGGTCCGCCAGCGGCCCGGCGGGCGGTCGCGTCGAGCGGGGCGGACCGAGGCTGTCCCCGGGCCCGATGTCGGCCGCTTCCTCCTTGGCGCTGCGGAGGTCGGCCAGCCACCCCAGCTCCTCTTCGCTGGTCTCGTCCCGGTCCTTCTCCCGGCCGGCCCGCCCCCACCGGCGCAGCCGGCCACGCATCCCGGAACGCTCGGCATCGTCCTGATGATCGTCGGGCGTCACGGCTGCTCTCCCTCTCCGGATGGGGCGGACGCGGATCCGCGGATCGCCCGGCGTAGTCGGGGCACCCGCTCGGCCAGCTCCCGCTCGGCACCGCGCCTGGTCGGACGGTAGTAGTCCCGGCCCACCAGGTCATCGGGGGGGTACTGGGCGGCGACGATGCCCGACTCCGCATCGTGCGGGTACTGGTAACCAACCCCGTGACCGAGCCCGCGGGCGCCCGGGTAGTGCGCGTCCCGCAGGTGGCGCGGCACCGGTCCACCCGCGCCCGCGCGTACCTCAGCCATCGCCGCCCCGATCGCGGTGGTGACCGCGTTGGACTTGGGCGCGGTGGCGAGGTGGACCACCGCCTGCGCGAGGTTGAGCTGCGCCTCCGGCAACCCGACGTACTCCACCGCCTGCGCCGCGGCCGTGGCCGTGACGAGCGCGCTCGGGTCGGCCATGCCCACGTCCTCACTCGCGAAGATCACCATCCGCCGGGCGATGAACCGGGGGTCCTCCCCCGCGACCAGCATCCGGGCCAGCCAGTGCAGGGCGGCGTCCACGTCGGAGCCGCGCATGCTCTTGATGAAGGCGCTCACCACGTCGTAGTGGGCGTCCCCGGCCCGGTCGTAGCGCACCGCGGCGACATCCACCGCTTGCTCAGCGGTGGGCAGGTCCACCTCCCGGTGACCCGCGGCGCGGGCGGCGCCGGCCGCTGCCTCCAGGGCGGTGAGCGCCTTGCGGACGTCCCCGCCGGAGAGCCGGACCAGGTGGTCCTCGGCCGCCGGGGCCAGCTTCACCTCCCCCGCCAGGCCGCGCTCGTCGCGCAGCGCGCGCCGGATCAGGCCGCGCACATCCTCGTCACTCAACGGGCGCAGGGTCAGCAGTACGCAACGGGACAGCAGCGGCGAGATCACCGAGAAGTACGGGTTCTCGGTGGTGGCGGCGAGCAGCGTGATCGTCCGGTCCTCTACCGCGGCGAGCAGCGAATCCTGCTGCGTCTTGCTGAACCGGTGCACCTCGTCGATGAAGAGCACGGTGGCCGCGGCACCGGCCCGGCGGCGCCGGCGGGCGTGCTCGATCACCTCCCGGACGTCCTTCACCCCGGCGTTCAGGGCCGACATCGCCACGAAGATCCGTTCGCTGGACCGGGCGACCAGGTGGGCGATGGTGGTCTTGCCACTGCCGGGCGGCCCCCACAGGATCACCGACTGCGGGCTGTCACCGGCCACCAGGCGCCGCAGCGGCGAGCCCGGGGCCAGCAGGTGATCCTGGCCGACCAGTTCGTCCAGGCTGGCCGGACGCATCCGGACCGGCAGCGGCGCGTCCGGCGGTGGCTCTTCGAATGCACCTGCGCCCCCGCCTCCGGCTTGTGCCCGGGGCGCGACGCTGAACAGTGCGTCGGGCTCCATCCGGAGAACCATATCCCGGGTGGGGCAGCGGCTTCGAGCACCGTGGCCGGATGCACACCGCACCACCCGATCGCGAATCCGGATGCCCGCGGAGGCGGTGGCGGGCGGGCCGGGCCGCCGGCCCGCCCGCCACCGGTACCACCCTGCGTCAGGTCACGCTGGTCTGCCCCTCCGGCCTCAGTTCGTCCTGGACGATGTAGCCGACCAGGCGCTCGATCCGGGCGTCCATCTTCCGGATGCTGTCGTGGACCAGGCCGAACTCCGTCTTGACATTCGCCTCGAACGAGTCCATGCGTGCCTCCAGCCGGTCGAACCGCTCGTCCACCCCGGCAAAGCGGCGATCCACCTCATCGAAACGGCGGTCCACCTGGGCGAACCGGCGGTCCACCTGGGCGAACCGCTGGTCCACCTCGTCGAAGCGGCGGTCTACCTCATCGAAACGGCGGTCCACCTGGGCGAACCGCTGCTCCATGCGGCCGGCGAGGTTACTGACCTCCCGCGCCACCGTCTCGAGGCTCCCCTCGAGCGTGTCGTGGGCGCGCCGGCGGCCCGCCAAGTCCTGGATGACCGGCTCGAGCGAGCTACGAATCTCAGCCTCCGTCTTGTGTGCCATCTTGTCCCTTCGCTACGTGCACACGATGAACTGGCTGGACGCCCGATAATCCCGACCGCCGCCCCCCGCTGCCCCCGTCTGACGCGGCATGCTCCTCGACATGCCTACCGCTACTTATGCAGAGTCGACGATGCGGTGAGTACCTCATCCGAAGCAAACCCAGCGCCGACCAGGCTAGTGGTCCCACGCTGTCGCCGATCGGCCATGAGCTGGGTCGTAGGTTCCGCACCAGGTTCGGTACCGCTGACGCTATCCGCCGCGCGCCGTTACCGGCTTATCGCAATTTCGCCGAAACTGCGCCCTCCGCGCGGGCCGAGGCCGCGACTACGCGAAGGTTGCGTCAACGACGCCAAAGTCGCGCCCCTGCCACAGCGCGATCATGAACCTGTGCCCTGGTTGTCCTTGGGGGGCGGGGTGGCGTCGACGCCGGCCTCGGCCCGCTGCGTGGGCGTGATCGGGGTAGGCGCACCGGTGAGCGGGTCCAGACCACCGCGGGTCTTCGGAAACGCGATCACCTCGCGGATCGAGTCGGCGCCGGCCAGCAGCGCGCAGATCCGGTCCCAGCCGAAGGCGATCCCGCCGTGCGGCGGCGGGCCGTACCGGAACGCCTCCAGTAGGAACCCGAACTTCTCCGCCGCGTCCTCCGCGGTGATGCCCAGCAGCTCGAACACCCGCCGCTGCACGTCCGCGCGGTGGATACGCAGCGAGCCACCACCGATCTCGTTGCCGTTGCAGACCAGGTCGTACGCGTGGGCGAGCGCCTCCCCCGGGGCCTGCTCGAACCGGTCGACCCACTCGTCGGTGGGGGCCGTGAACGGGTGGTGCAGCGGGGTCCACCCACCCTCGTCGCCCGGCTCGAACATCGGCGCATCCACCACCCAGCAGAACGCCCAAGCGTCCGGGTCTACCAAGCCCACCCGATCGGCGATCTCCACCCGGGCCGCGCCGAGCAGTTCTTGCGCCTCCCGGCGGTCGGTGGACGCGGCGAAGAAGATCGCGTCACCGGGCTTGGCACCGACCGCGTCGGCCAGCCCGTCGAGGTGGCCCGGGGAGAGGTTCTTCGCCACCGGCCCGCGTGCGGCTCCGGTCTCGGCGTCCAGCAGCACGTAGGCGAGCCCCTTGGCGCCCCGGGCCCGGGCCCAGTCCTGCCAGCCGTCCAGCTCCTTGCGGGTCTGCCCGGCGCCGCCGGGCATCACCACCGCCCCGACGTACCCGCCGGCGTCGATGGCGGAGGCGAACACCCGGAACTCGGTGCCGCGCAGGTAATCGGTGAGCTCGGTCAGCTCCAGTCCATACCGGAGGTCCGGCTTGTCCGACCCGTACCGGTCCATCGCCTCGTGCCAGGGGATCCGGCGGATCGGGGTGGGGATCTCATACCCGGCCAGTTCCCGCCAGAGCGCGCCCACGATCTCCTCGGAGAGAGCGATCACGTCGTCGGTGTCCACGAACGACATCTCGAGGTCGAGCTGGGTGAACTCCGGCTGCCGGTCGGCCCGGAAGTCTTCATCCCGGTAGCAGCGCGCGATCTGGTAGTAGCGCTCCATCCCGGCCACCATCAGCAGCTGCTTGAACAGCTGCGGGGACTGCGGCAGCGCGTACCAGGTACCCGGCTGCAGGCGTACCGGCACCAGGAAGTCACGCGCGCCCTCCGGGGTGGAGCGGGTCAGAGTCGGCGTCTCGACCTCGACGAAGTCGTGCTGCTCCAGCACCCGGCGGGCGATCTGGTTGGCCCGCGAACGCAGTCGCAGGGCGCGCGCCGGCCCGGGCCGGCGCAGATCCAGGTAGCGGTAGCGCAGCCGGACGTCCTCCCCGACGGTGAGGTGTTCGTCCACCGGCAACGGCAGGGCGGCGCTCTCGGAGAGGACGGTCAGGTCGTCGGCCACCACCTCCACCTCACCGGTGGGCAGCTCCGGGTTCTCGTTGCCGGCCGGACGGCGGCGCACCTCGCCCGCGACCCGCACGCAGTACTCGCTGCGCAGCGCGTGCGCGGCCGGGGACTCCCGCAGCACCACCTGCACCACGCCGGAGGCGTCGCGCAGATCGATGAAGGTCACCCCGCCGTGGTCGCGTCGCCGGGCCACCCATCCGGCCAGGGTCACAGTCTGGCCGGCGTGCGTCGCGCGCAGGGTGCCGGCCTGGTGGGTACGGATCACGGGGTCTCCTTCGCGGTACAGACGTCAGGGGCATTCTCTCAAGCCGCCCGCGGCCGCCGGGCCGCGGGCAGCTCCCCGCCGGCCGCCCGGCCCGTGTGGTAGGACCGGACGATGACCACCGGACCCGCCCATCTCGGTCCCTACCGCGATCTGGTCGACTTCGCCGCGGCGCAGGTGGAACGACCCGGCGGGGAGCTCGATCCAGCGGCGGTGCGGCGCCTGATCGGTTTCGACACCGACGGTGACCCGCTCGACGCCCGGGTGGACGCCCGGTGGTCGCGTGACGGGGTGGACGGCGAGGAGGTCTCCTGGTGGGTCGGGTACGGCCCGCGGACCCGCGCCCGGTTCCTCCGGCCGGCCGGTGCCACCGGAGCGCTGCCCGGTGTGCTGGCCCTGCATGGCCACGACGCGTACAAGTACCACGGTCTGGAGAAGATCTCCGACGGACCGGGCGGGATGGTCGGCGAGGTGGCGTCGCTGCGGGAGGCGATGTACGGCGGCCGGGCCTTCGCCAATGAGCTGGCCCGGCGCGGCTTCGCGGTGCTGGTACCGGATGTCTTCCTGTGGGGCAGCCGCCGGTTCCCCTTCGATCCCGACTCGGGGGCGCCTGCGGAGCGCTGGCTGGCCTCCGAGGACCCCGCCGACCCGGACGACGTCCGCGGGTACAACCGGCTGGCGGCGCGCCACGAGCACGTGGTCGCGAAGTACTGTACCTTGCTGGGCGTCAGCCTCGCCGGCATCGTGGCGTACGAGGACCGGGTCGCCGCGGCGTACCTCGCCGCCCGGCCGGAGGTACGGCCCGGCCCGCTCGGCTGCGTCGGCCTCTCCGGTGGCGGCTGCCGGTCGGCGCTACTGCACGCGACCTCGCCCCGCATCGGCGCCACCGTGGTGGTCGGCGCGATGTCCACCTACCCGGCGCTGCTCGACCGCCACGTCGCCGACCACACCTGGATGCTCTTCCCGCCGGGCCTGGCCGCCCGCGGCGACTGGCCCGACCTGGCCGCCAGCCGGGCGCCATCGCCGCTGCTGGTGCAGTACCTGCTCGACGATGCCCTGTTCCCCCGCGCCGGCATGTACGCCGCCCACCAACGACTGGCGGAACGGTACGCCCGGGCCGGTGCGCCGCACGCGTACATCGGCGAGTTCTACCCCGGCCCGCACCGGTTCGACCTGGGGATGCAGGACCGCGCATTCACCCGACTCGGCCAGTGGCTGGGCGCCGGGCCGTCAGGCCCCCAGTAACGGGGTCAGCAGGCCGAGCAGGTGGTCCGCGGCTGCCTGATCCAAGGCCCCGTCCTCGCGCAGCTCCTCGATCTCCTCCCGCAGGTCCTCGGCCCCTTCGCGCAACTCCCGCCCGCGCCGGCCCGGTGGCTCGGTCAAGGCCTTGCGCACGTCGGCGAGGTCGTCGCGCAGGTCGGCGGCGGTGTCCGGGTCGAGGATGCCCTGCTCCTCCAGCTCCGTCAGGGTCCGCTCCAGCTCGGCGAGCACCGTCTCCGGCCCGCGGACGGGGTGCAGCGGCGGGCCGGTCGTCCCGGCGCCGGACCCGCCACCGGGGTCAGCAGAGCCCGGGGCGGCGCCGACGTCGACCGGGTCGGGCGCCGTGCCGGGGCCTGATCCGTCCGGGCGAAGCGCCGCCGCCACCACGAGTACCAGCACCAGCAGCGCGACCGCGCCCGCTGCGGTCGCGAGCCGCCGGCCGCGGCGGCGGGGCGCCGGTGGCACCGGGTCTACCCGGGTGGCGGGCACGTCAACCAGGGTGGGCGGGTCGCCAGAGGCACGCTGCGGCTCGGTCAGCCGGGTGCCCGGCGGGGTGGGCGCAGCCGATCCCGCCGCTGCCAGCGGCACCGTGGGGGCGGCGGAGACGGCCGCGCCGGTGGCCTCGGCCAGCACCGCGGCGACCTGTGCGGCCGGGGGCCGGTGTGCCGGGTCCGGGGCGCGGCACTGCTGGCACAGGCGGGCGACCGGCTCGGGCAGCCCCGGCACCTCGAGCGGAGGTGGAGGTGTGGCGGCGGCGGCTGCCGCCCCGGACAGGTCGGCGGACGGTACGGCGGCCGGGCCGGCGAGCGCTTCGTAGAGCAGCACCCCGAGCGAGTAGACGTCGCTGGCCGGCTGGGTCGGGCCACCGTCGAACCGCTCCGGCGCCGCGTACCGGGGCGTGCCGAGCAGCCGGCCCGGGTCCTCACCCACGCGCCCGGCAACCGCGGCGATGCCGAAGTCCAGCACCTTCACGCCGTCGTCGGTGAGCATGACGTTGCCGGGCTTGATGTCGCGGTGTACCACGCCCAGCTTGTGCGCGGCCGCGAGGGCGGCGGCCACCTGGGCACCGATCCGCACCACCTCTTGCCACGGCAGCGGCCCACGCGCCAGCCGCTGTGCCAAGGTCTGCCCCTGGACCAGCTCCATCACCAGGTATCCGGCGGTCTCACCGGTGGGCAGCGGCACCTCGCCGTAGTCGTGGACCTGGGTCACGCCCGGGTGGTTGATGCGGGCGGCGGCGCGCGCCTCCCGCCACGTCGCCGCCCGCATCGGCGGATCGGCGAGCAGCGGAGAGAGCAGTACCTTGACCGCCACGTCCCGGCCGAGCAGCTCGTCGGTTGCCCGCCACACCTCCGACATGCCGCCGGCACCGATCCGCTCCACCAGCGTGAACCGGTCCGAGAGACGCTGACCCGGACTGAACATCGACACCTCGCTAGTGTGCCAGTCCAGTGCCGCCCGGCCGCCCGAGCGACCGCCGCCGCGCGGGCCGGACGGTCCGCCGCGCGGACCGTCCGGGGGTCATCGCGGGTCGGACGGTGCCCTCACCCGGCCGGCGCGATGGTCGGCCAGAGGTCGGAGTCGGGCGGGGTCCAGGTGGCCGGGTCCGCCGGGACCTGGTCGCCGGAGCGGATGTCCTTGACCTCGTGACCTTCCCCCCCGCTACCGGGGAACCAGACGTACGGGATCCCGCGCCGGTCGGCGTACCGGATCTGCTTGCCGTACTTGGCGGCGGTGGGCGAGACCTCGGTGGCGATGCCGCGGCGGCGCAGCGCGGTGGCGACCCGGTCGCAGGCCGGCCGGGACTCCTCCGCCGGCACGGCCACCAGCACGCAGGTCGGCACGGGACGGGACACCGTCAGCGCACCGCGGCCGAACAGCGCACCTAGGATGCGGGTCACGCCGATGGAGATCCCCACCCCCGGGTACCGGTCGTCACCTGCGGTGGCGAGGGTGTCGTACCGGCCGCCGGAGCAGATCGACCCCAGGTGCTCGTAGCCGTGCAGCACGGTCTCGTAGACGGTGCCGGTGTAGTAGTCCAGGCCACGGGCGATGCTCAGGTCGGCCACCACCACCCCGGGCGTGTGCTCGGCGGCGGCCTCCACCACGCTGACCAGCTCGGCCAGGCCCTCATCCAGCAGCGGGTCGCTCACGCCCAGGGCCTGTACCCGCGCCACGAACGAGGCGTCGCCGGTGCGGATCTCACCCAGCGCCAGGCACGCCTTGGCCTGGGCGTCGGTGGCGCCGGCGGTCTCCGTCAGCAGGGCGGCCACCCCGTCCGGGCCGATCTTGTCGAGCTTGTCCACGGCGCGCAGCGCCGCCGCCGGATCGGTGATCCCGATACCCCGGTAGAAGCCCTCGCAGATCTTGCGATTGTTGGTGCGGATGGTCACCGGCGGGATCGGCAGGCCGGAGAGGGCGTCCGCGGCGGTCAGCGCCACCTCCACGTCGTGGTGCAGCGCCAGCGAACCCCGGTCGACCACGTCGATGTCGGCCTGCCAGAACTCCCGGTAGCGCCCTTCCTGCGGCCGCTCTCCCCGCCAGGCCGGCTGGATCTGGTACCGCCGGAACGGGAACTGCAGCTTGCCCGCGTGTTCAAGCACATACCGGGCGAAGGGTACGGTCAGGTCGAAGTGCAGACCCAGCGCCGCGTCGGAGGAGTCCTGCGCATCGGCCTGCAGCCGCCGCAGCACATAGACCTCCTTGGAGGTCTCACCTTTGCGCAGCAGCTGATCCAGCGGTTCGACCGCCCGGGTCTGCAGCGGGCTGAAGCCGTGCAGTTCGAAGGTCCGCCGGATCCGCTCGACGATCTGCTGCTCGATGATCCGCTGCGGCGGTAGCCACTCCGGGAAGCCGGACAGTGGCCTCGGTCTGGTCATCTCTCCTACCATCCTCGGGTCGGACCCGGGCCGGCGCCGGCCGCGCCGGCCGCCACCTGGCGCAGGTACGGATTGTCGGCGCGCTCCCGGCCGATGCTGGTGATCGGCCCGTGGCCGGGCAGGACCACGGTCTGATCCGCCAGCGGCAGGATCTTCTCCCGCAAGCTGGCCAGCATCTGCGGCATGCTGCCACCGGGCAGGTCGGTACGCCCGATCGACCCGGCGAAGAGCACGTCACCGGAGAAGCACAGCTCGCCGCTCTCCCACGGCGTCTCCACCATCGACGGTACGGCCAGACCCTCCCGCGCGGGTGGCGAACCCCCGGCAGACAACCGGAAGAGCACCGAACCCCGGGTGTGGCCGGGCGCGTGCGCGACCGTCAGCTCCAGCCCGGCCAGCTTCAAGGTGGCGCCGTCGGTCAGGGGCGCCACGTCCTCCGGCTCGCTGTAGGGCAGTCGCCCGCCGAACAGGCTCGCCAGGTCAGTGGAGAGGCCCTTCGCCGGGTCGGCGAGCAGCTCCCGGTCATCGGGGTGGATGTACGCGGTGACTCCGCGGGCACCGCAGACCGGCGCCACGGAGAAGGTGTGGTCCAGGTGGCCGTGGGTGAGCAGCACCGCCGCGGGGTGTAGGTGATACCGCGCCAGCATTTCGTCGAGCTGACCGAGCACCCCGATGCCGGGATCGACGATCAGGCACTGCTCACCCGCCGCGGGGGCGAGCACATAGCAGTTAGTGCCGAACGCGTCCGCCGGAAACCCGGCTACCAGCACGAGACCCCACCTTCACACTCGAGCGGATAGTATCGTCCAGCGCCGATGCCGATCCTGCCCGGCGTTGGACCCCTGGTCCACCCTATTCTCAGGGTGAACCCGTACACTCAGCCGGGCGCGGTGTGGCGCGGCCTGGACCACATCACCTGCGGAGGCGACGCCCGTGGCATCGAGCAAGACCCGCCAGCGCAAGCTGGAGCGGGACCGGTATGAGCGCAAACTGGCGCGGCGCGCCCAGCAGCAGCGCCGCCGGCGGCGAGTGCGGTCCGGTCTCGGCGCCGCCGCGATCGCGGCGCTGCTCGGTGTGGGGACCGCCTGGCAGATGGGCGTGTTCGAGCCCGCCCCGCCGGAGCGGCCGCTGGCCGACCGCTGTTTCTGGCAGGAGCACGAGGGCGAGCACCTGGTGGATGTCGGCACGCCCGACCCGAACCCGCCCACCGAAGGGTTCCGCCGGGTCACGCTGGACCTGGACGCCGGGGACGCCGGCTCCGGCGAAGTCGAGATCGCGGTCAACGTCGCCGGCGACCCGTGCGGGACGGCCACCGTGGAGTACCTCGCCGCGGAAGGCTTCTACGACGGCACGACCTGCCACGAGCTGACCGCGGAGGGGGCCCTGCGCTGCGGTGACCCCAGCGGCACCGGGGAGGGCGGCCCGGCGTACATCTTCTACGGCCAGAACCTGCCCGTCCCGCCGGCCGAGCCCACGCCCGAGCCCACCGGCTCGCCGGGGGCCACCGCCGCACCGACCGGTTCCCCGCAGCCGGAGACGGACGAGACCGACGCGCCCGAGGACGCCGCCGAGCCGCTCTACCCGGCGGGCACGGTGGTGTTCGCCGACGTGGCCGGCGCGAACAACAGCCAGTTCATGATCTTCTATGAAGACTACGACCCGGACGGGCCGGTCTGGCCGATCCTGGGCACCGTGACCAAGGGCCTGGAGCTGGTGGCCGCGATCGGCGAAGCCGGTACCGACGGTGACCTGCCGGGCCCGCCGGTGGAGGAGGTCCAGCTCCGGTCGCTGACCGTGGTGAACCCGGCGGCCGGGGGTGCCGAAGACTCCTAGCCGACCCGCCCGACGATCGCCCCCCACGATCGCCCGACGACCGGCCCCGCGACCTCGCCGTCCGGGGCCGCTACCCCCGAAGGAGAAGACCGCTGTGACGTCCACCAGGGAGCGCCAGCAACGTGCTGCCGCCCGGGCGCGTCTGGCCCGGGAGATGGCCGAGCGACAAGCCGCCGCCCGCAAGCGCCGGCAGCGGAACCTGATCGTCGGAGCCGTCGCCGCCGCGCTGCTGGTGGCGGCCGGCACGGCCTGGGCCGTGGTGGCCGCCCTCGGCGACGACGAAGTGGAGCCGAGCGCGGCCGCCACCCCGGCGGCTACGCCGTCGCCGGACCCGGCCGCCTCCGACGAATGCACGTGGATACCGGAGGATCCCTCCACGAACCCGGCCTTCAACGCGCTCACCGACGTCGGCACCCCGCCACCGGGCGAGCCCCGGGAGGGCATCTCCACCGTCACTTTGGAGACCAACCTCGGGGTGGTGGAGTTCGAGATGGACCGGTCGCTGGTCCCGTGCACCGCGGCGAGCTTCACCCACCTCGCCGAGGTGGACTTCTACGACGGTAGCGCCTGCCACCGGCTGGTGGACGGGAACATCCACGTGCTCCAGTGCGGCGACCCGACCGGTACCAGCCAGGGTGGACCCACCTACCGGTTCGCCGAGGAGAACCTGCCGGCCGGCGAGGATCCGCCCTACCCCCGCGGCGTCGTGGCGATGGCCAAGACCCAAGCGCCTTCCAGCACCGGCAGCCAGTTCTTCTTCGTGTTCGAAGACACGGTGCTGCCAGCGGAGTACACCGTGGTCGGCACGGTTACCGAGGGCATGGACATCATCGACCAGGTCGCCGCCGCCGGGCACAACGGCGAGATGGACGAGGGCTACCCCAACGAGGAGATCATCATCGAGGACATGCGGGTCAGCGACCCGAGCTGAGTGCGGTCCCACGCGACACCCCGGTGCGGGTATGCCCGGGTGCGGTAATGCCCGGGTGCGGTAATGCCCGGCGTTGGGCGTGCCCGGCGTGGGCGGGCCCGGTGTTGGGCGTGCTGGGGGTCAGGCGCCGGAGGTGACCCGGTAGGCGTCGAAGACGCCGTCGACCTTCTTGACCGCAGCGAGCAGGTGGCCGAGGTGCTTGGGGTCGGCCATCTCGAAGGTGAACCGGCTGATCGCCACCCGGTCCCGGGTGGTGGCGACCGTGGCGGAGAGGATGTTCACCTTCTCGTCCGAGAGGGCCTGGGTGACGTCGGCGAGCAGCTTGTGCCGGTCCAGCGCCTCCACCTGGATGGCGGCGAGGAAGGTGGAGGCGCTGGTGGGCTTCCAGGTCACCTCGACGATCCGCTCGGACTGCTTCTTCAGCTCCACGGCGTTGGTGCAGTCGTCGCGGTGCACGCTCACGCCACCGGTGCGGGTGACGAAGCCGAAGACCGTGTCCCCAGGCATCGGCGTGCAGCACTTGGCCAGCTTGATCCACACGTCGGAGACCCCGGAGACCACCACCCCCGGGTCGTGAGCGCCGCTGCGCGGCCGCCGCGGGCGGGTGGGGACGTGGGTCTCGGCGATATCCTCGACCGCACCCTCTTCCCCGCCGTACCCGGCGACCAGGCGCTGGACCACCGAGGCGGCCGAGATCTGTTTCTCCCCCACCGCGGCGTATAGCGCGCTCACGTCGGCCAGGTGCAGATCCCGAGCGATCGCGAGCAGCTTGTCGTGGGTGAGCAGGCGCTGCAGCGGCAGCCCGTGCTTGCGCATCGCCCGGGTCAGCGCCTCCTTGCCGGCCTCGATCGCCTCCTCACGGCGTTCCTTGTTGAAGTACTGCCGGATCTTGGTGCGCGCCCGTGGGCTCTTGACAAAGCCGAGCCAGTCCTGCGTCGGTCCGGCAGTGTCCGATTTGGAGGTGAAGATCTCCACCACGTCGCCGTTGGAGAGCTGCGACTCCAGCGGCACGAGTTTCTGGTTCACCCGGGCACCGATACACCGGTGACCGACCTCGGTGTGCACCGCGTACGCGAAGTCCACCGGCGTCGACCCGGCAGGCAGCGGGATCACCTCACCCTTGGGGGTGAAGACGAACACCTCCTGGCTGCTCAGGTCATAGCGCAGGGTGTCGAGGAACTCACTGGCGTCGGAGGCCTCCCGCTGCCAGTCCAGCAGCTGCCGCAGCCAGGTCATGTCGTCGATGTTGTGGGCCGGCGGCCCCGCCACCGCGGCGTGCTTGGCCTCCTTGTACTTCCAGTGCGCGGCGATGCCGTACTCAGCGGTGCGGTGCATCGCGTGGGTGCGGATCTGCATCTCCACCGGCTTGCCCGACGGCCCGATCACGGTGGTGTGCAGCGACTGGTACATGTTGAACTTCGGCATCGCGATGTAGTCCTTGAACCGACCCGGCACCGGCTGCCAGTTGGCGTGGATCACACCCAGCACCGCGTAGCAGTCCCGCACCGAATCGACCAGGATCCGCACCCCGGCCAGGTCGTAGATGTCGTTGAAGTCCCGACCCCGCACGATCATCTTCTGATAGATCGAGTAGAGGTGCTTGGGCCGGCCGGTCACCTCCGCCTTGATCTTGGCAGCCTTCAGGTCCGCCTTCACCTTCTCGGTGACCTGCCGCAGCAGCGTCTCCCGCTGCGGCTGATGCTCGGTGATCAGGCGGTTGATCTCCTGGAACCGCTTCGGGAACAGCGTGCCGAACGCCAGATCCTCCAGCTCCCACTTCAGCGTGTTCATCCCCAGCCGGTGCGCCAGCGGGGCCAGGATCTCCAGCACCTCCTTGGCCTTCTGCTCCTGCTTATGCCGGGGCAGGAAGGTCAGGGTACGCATGTTGTGCAGCCGGTCCGCCAGCTTGATGACCAGCACCCGCGGATCCTTGGCCATGGCCACGACCATCTTGCGAATGGTCTCCGCCTTGGCCGCGTCACCGAGCTTGACCGCGTCCAGCTTGGTGACGCCGTCGACCAGCCGCGCGACCTCCTCGCCGAAGTCGGCGCGCATCTGCTCCAGGGTGTAGTCGGTGTCCTCGATCGTGTCGTGCAGCAGCGCCGCCACCAGCGTGGTGGTGTCCATCCCGAGCCCGGCGAGGATCCAGGCCACGGCGAGCGGGTGGGTGATGTACGGGTCACCGGACTTGCGGAACTGGCCGGAGTGCCAGCGGGAGGCGACGTCGAACGCGCGCTGCAGCAGGGCCACGTCGGCCTTGGGGTGGCTGAGCTTGTGTTCGGCGATCACCGGCTCCAAGACCTCGCTGATGCGCGTGGTCTGCCACGGAGTGTTGAACCTGGCCAGGCGAGCTCGCACCCGGCGCCCGGTGGGCGCCGCGGCGAGCGCGAAGGTGCTCTGGTTGTGCTGGGGCGCCCCGTTCCCGCCGGCCGCGGGTGTGGTGGTGGACTGTTCCGCCGCCGCGGGCTCGGCACGCGCCGGGGTGGCCGTGCCGGCGGGCGCGACATCGTGGGACACCGGCCGCTCCTCCACTATCGGCTGGCCCCGGCCTCTCTCGCCGTGGCTGGTGCCATCGTACCTGTCCAGGACCTCGCCGCACCGGTCCCGGACCTGGTGGGAGCGCGGTTAAACGGTCAGCAGTGCGTGGACGGGACGGTCAGACAGTTTTTCCCGGCCCCGTAGGAACGCCAGCTCCAGCAGGAAGGTCACGCCGACCACGACGGCGCCCGACCGCTCCACCAACTCCAGCGTCGCCTGCGCGGTCCCGCCGGTGGCGAGCACGTCGTCGACCACCAGCACCCGGGCGCCCGGTGCGAACGCGTCCCGGTGCACCTCCAGCGTAGCCTCGCCGTACTCCAGCGCGTAGGTGGCGGAGTAGGTGGCCCGGGGCAGCTTGCCGGCCTTGCGCACCGGGACCACGCCCACCCCCGCCGCGTACGCCACCGCGGAGGCGAGGACGAAGCCGCGCGCCTCGATGCCCGCGACCACGTCGATCCGGGAGCCGTCGTGTGCCCGGACCATCGCGTCGATCGCCTCGCGGAACACCGGCCCGTCGGCGAAGAGAGGGCTGAGGTCCTTGAACAGGATCCCGCTACGGGGGAAATCCGGCACGTCCAGCACCCGGCTGGCGACCAACGCCGCCACCGTCTCGCCGCTGTCGCCCGAGACCGCCCGCTCCTCGACCTGCGCCATCAGACCTTCCGTTCGCCGTTCATCGTGCCCGGAGGAACCTCTCCCGCGCCGGTGTGTCCATTCTTACCGGTGCGCCACGCCGGCGGCACCCGGCCGCTACCGGCGCTTGCCACCGCCGTGCCGCTTGCGGCCGGAGCGTCGCGACTGGGCCGGGCGCGCCCCCACCTTCGGTGCCGCGCCGGCGAGATCCACCAGGCTCGGGTCGATGGTGAGGGTGGCCGCGGACGGCGCACCGCCCGCCGGCTGCGGCTTCTGCTCCGTCCGCCGAAACGGTTTCTCCGCCCGCTGCGCCTGGGCGGCCCGCTTCGCCAGCACCCGCTGGGTGTGGGCGTGGTAGCGCGGCTGCCGGGTCTTGAACTCCACCAGCAGCGGCGTGGAGAAGAACAGCGAGGAGTAGAACGACAGGGACATGCCGACGAACAGCACCAGCCCCAGGTCCTTGAGGGTGCCGGCCCCCAGCATGCCGGCGCCGATGAACAGCAGCCCGCCGACCGGCAGCAGCGCCACCACCGAGGTGTTGATCGAGCGCATCATGACCTGGTTCACGGCGAGGTTGGCGGCCTCTTCGAACGTACGGTCGGTACTCGCGGTGATGTCCTTGGTGTTCTCCTGGACCTTGTCGAAGACGACCACCACGTCGTAGAGGCCGAAGCCCATGATGGTGAGGAAGCCGATCACCGTGGCCGGCGTCACCTCGAACCCGACCAGGGAGTAGACGCCGGCTACCGCCACCAGGTCCATCACCAGGCCGCTGACCGCGGCCACCGCGGCCCGCAGCTCGAACCGGACACTCAGGTAGACGATCACCAACGCCATGAAGACGGCGAGGCCGACCAGCGCCTGCCGGGTGACGTGGCCGCCCCACGCCTCGCTGATCCGGTCGTCGCTGATGTCCGCCGGGTCGATCCCGAACTGGGCCGCGACCTGGTTCTTGATCGCCAGCGCCTCCTCGGAGGTGATCGCCTCGGTCCGGATCATGTAGGCCGGCGAACCGCCGCCGATCTCCTGCCCGGAGACCACCGTGGCTCCGGCGTCGGCCACCGCCTGCTCCACCTCTACCAGCGACCCGACCCCGGCGGGCACGGTGAAGGCGTTGCCGCCGACGAACTCCATCCCGAAGCTGAAGCCACGGATGGCGATGCTCAACACCGCCACCAGCACGATCAGGCCGGCGATCAGGAACCACCGCCGCCGCCAGTGGGCGATGTTGACTCCGGCCTCGCCGAGGTAGAGCCGGGCGACCAGGGACCGGCGCGGGGTGGTACGCGTGCCCGGGGCCTGCGAACCGGTCCCGCCGGGTGTGGCAGTGCTGGTCATTGCCTACGCCTCCCGTGTCCGTACGCCCATCGCGGCCATCTGGGCGCGGTCCAGCTCCAGTGCCTTGCCCAGACCACTGACCCGTGGTGAGAGGAACGCGCGGGTGCGCGCCAGCAGGGTCATGATCGGGTGCCGGAACGTGAACACCACCAGCAGGTCGAGTACCGTCGCCAGCCCCAGCGCGAACGCGAAGCCCTTGACCTGACCGGCCGAGAGCAGGTAGAGCGTGACGGCGGCGAGCAGGGTGACCGCGTTGGCGGAGATGATCGTCCGGCGGGCCCGGACCCACGCGCGCGGCACCGCGCTGCGGGGCGTGCGCCCCTCCCGGATCTCGTCCTTGAGCCGTTCAAAGTAGATCACGAACGAGTCCGCGGCGATACCCACCGCCACGATGAACCCGGAGATGCCCGCCAGGGTGAGCGTGAACCCGATGCCGCGGCCGAGCACCACCAGCGCGGCGTAGGTGAGGATCGACGAGACCACCAGGCTGCCGAAGATCACGACCCCGAGCAGGCGGTAGTAGATGAAGCTGTAGAGCATCACCAGGCTCATCCCGATCGCCGCGGCGATCAGACCGGCACGCAGGTACTCGACCCCGAGCGTGGCGGAGACGGTCTGCTCCTCCTGCGGCTCGAAGGTCAACGGCAGCGCGCCGTACCGAAGCTGGCTGGCGAGCAGCTGCGCCTCTTCCGAGGTGAAGTTGCCGGTGATCCGGGCGTCGCCCTGGATCACCTGCTGGATCTGCGGCGCGGTGACCACCCGGTTGTCGAGCACCGCGGCCACCAGACAGTTACCGTCGTCCCCGGTGGGTCCGCAGCGGATCGGCGGGTCCTCGGCCGCCGGCTCCGCCTCGGCCGAGCCGTACCGGTTGTTCGACTCCTCCGCGTCGGGGTCGAACCGCCACTCGCCGGTCTCCTCGTCGATGACCACATTCATCTGGAGCTGGGAGCGGTCGAACGGCACCGCGGCGTCGTTCTGCACCGCCTCCCGGGTGAGGTCCGTCCAGCGGCTCTGGCCGTCCCCGGTGAACTGCAGTGCCACCTCCCAAGAGGCGGCTCCGGCCTGCAGGGTCGCGTTGGCGTCGCGGACGTCGGTCCCGAGCACGCTGGAGGCGTCCAGTAGGTTCTTCTGGCCGTTGGCGTCGCAGGCGACCACGAGCTCATCCGGGTCCAGGATGGAACCGGCCGGCCGGGCGTTGAGCTGGTCACAGGAGATCGAGGGCACGTAGAACTGCAGCTTGGCCGGCAGCACCGAGACCTCAGGCCCGGTCAGGTCACTGAACGGTCGGACCTCGTCGTACAGCTCCTCCACCGACCGCTCGGACTGCTCCGGGTCGAGCAGGGCGACGGCGGCGGCCATGGCCTCGTCGCTGATCTTGTCCCGGACGGCCTGCCGTAGCTCGTCCACGGTGCCGTACTCACCGGCGGAGTCGCCCGCCCCGTCCTCGGCCGCGGGGTCCTCCGGCGCCGGCTCCTCCTGGGCGGCGGGTTCGTCCTCGGCCGCCGGCTGGTCATCGGCGGCCGGCTCGTCCTCGCCGGACTCCTCCGCGGAGTCGGGCGCGGCGGGCGAGCCGCCGCGGTCCCCCAGGGAGCGGTGCAGGCGCGCGTCCTCTTCCGGGTCCGAGGGCGGCTCCGGCGGCAGGCCGTCCCCCGCGGTCTGCTCGAGCACCTTGCGGAATCGGAGCTCGGCCGGGTCGCCGACGGAACGCAGCGAGTCCTCCCCCTGACCCGCCACCGAGACCACGATCTGGTTTCCGCCCTCGGTGACCACCTCGGCCTCTTCCACGCCGAGGGCGTTCACCCGACTCTCGATGATCTCCCGGGCGACCTCCAGTGCGCTCTCGTCCGGGTTGCTGCCGTCCGGGGTCACCGCGAGCAACGCCACGCGCGTCCCCCCGACCAGATCGAGGCCCAGCCGGGGCTGCATCCGCTCCTGCCAGCTCATCCCGGAGGTACCGGAGAAGAACATCAGGGCGAACAGCACCAGCGTGGAGATCCCTAGGACGAGGAGTTGGCGCCCGGGATGACCCGTGGAAGGGGGGGTCTTCGCCACCGGTGATCAGTCCTTGGATTCGCGTGCTTCGGTGACCGGCTCCGAGTCCGCGGCGGCATTGACGTCGGCCTCGGCCTCAGCCTCGGCGTCGTGTACCTCGCTGTCGTCCGCGGCCGAACTGACCTTCTGGGCGATGGCTCCGCGCGCGTACCGCGCGTACACCCCCTCGGCGGTCTCCAGGATCACGGTCTGGTCGTCCAACTCCGCGACCGTGCCGTAGAGACCCCCGATGGTCACCACCTCATCGCCGACCGCGAGCCCGGCCTGCAGTTGCGCCTGCTGGTCGCGCCGCTTGCGCTGGGGCCGGATCAGCAGGAAATAGAAGATGGCGAACATGCCCACGATCATCAACAGCAGGAACCATGGGCTGCCGCCCTCGGCGGTCTGGTCTTGCGCCAGGAACACGTCCACGACCCTCCGGTTGGCCGACGCGGCGGCGGGCAACGCCGGCTGAGGTAAGTTGTCACCCGGTCGGGTTCCGCCCGGGTCGCAGCGAGTCTAGTCGGTCACACCCGGCGGTGGACATCCAGGCCTATGGCTGGACATCCGGCCTGGTAACAGGCTGTCCGCGGGCCGGCCGCCCGGTGCCGACCTAGGGCTGGCCTCCGAACAGGGTGGGCACGTCCTCGGTGCCCGAGCCAAAGATAGCACTGGGGGGTGTCTGCCCCAGGTGTCGCCAGGCGGCCTCGGTCGCTACCCGCCCGCGCGGGGTACGCGCCAGTAACCCGGCCCGGACCAGGTACGGTTCGCAGACCTCCGCCACGGTGTCGGGCTGCTCCCCGACCGCCACCGCGATCGTGGACAACCCCACCGGGCCTCCCCCGAAGGAGTTGATCAGCGCGGTGAGCACCGCCCGGTCGAGCCGGTCCAGCCCGAGCTCGTCGACGTCGTAGACGGCGAGCGCGGCCTGGGCCACCTCCCGGGTGACCACACCGTCGGCCCGGACCTCGGCGTAGTCGCGGACCCGGCGCAGCAGCCGGTTCGCCACCCGGGGAGTGCCGCGGGACCGGCCGGCGATCTCCTCCACCCCGGCCTCGGTGACCGGGATCTCCATGATCCGCGCGGAGCGGAGCAGCAACTGTTTCAGCTCGGCCGCGTCGTAGAACTCCAGCTGCGCGACGAAGCCGAACCGGTCCCGCATCGGCCCGGTCAACAGCCCGGCCCGGGTAGTCGCCCCCACCAGCGTGAACGGCTCCACGTCCAGCGGAATCGCGGTGGCGCCCGGGCCCTTGCCCACCACCACGTCCACCCGGAAGTCCTCCATCGCGCTGTAGAGGAGCTCCTCGGCCGGACGCGCGATCCGGTGAATCTCATCGATGAAGAGCACATCTCCGGCGCTCAAGCTGGTCAGGACCGCCGCCAGGTCCCCGGAACGCTCGATCGCCGGGCCGCTGGTGATCCGCAGGCCCGCGCCCAGCTCGGCCGCGACGATCATGGCGAGCGTGGTCTTTCCCAGGCCCGGCGCTCCGCACAGCAGGATGTGGTCCGGCGGGGTGCCCCGGCGCAGCGCCGAGGTCAACAGCAGCTGGAGCTGTTCGCGGACCCGGTGCTGGGCGACGAACTCGGACAGCCGCCGCGGCCGTACGCTCGCCTCCGCGTCCTGCTCCCCCTCGGCGGCTTGGGCGGAGACCAGCGCCATCGAGTCGTCGTACTCACCACTGGTCATCGAGCGCTACCAAGCAGCCGGATCGCCTGCTTGAGCAGGGCTGGCACGGGCGGGGTCTCGCCACCGGCCTGCGCCACCTGCTCGGCCACCTCCGCCACCGCCCGGTCCGCCTGGGCGGCGGACCAGCCCAGGCCGACCAGGCCGGCGCGTACCGGTTCGCGCCAGGCGTCGCCGGGGGTCGCGGGCGCGGCGGGACCCGCGGTCGCGACCGGGCCGATCCGGTCCCGCAGCTCCAGCACGATCCGCTCCGCGCCCTTGCGGCCGATGCCGGGCACCTGCGTGAGCACCGCGATCTCGCCGTTGGCGATCGCCTTGCGCACCACGTCCGGGGGGTGGACCGCGAGCACCGCCTGGGCGAGCCGGGGCCCCACCCCGCTCGCGGTCTGCAACAGCTCGAACAGGTCCCGGGCGGCGTCGTCGGCGAACCCGTACAGGGTCAGCGAGTCCTCCCGCACCACCAGGCTGGTCGACAGCCGGGCGGGCTGGCCCACCCGCAGCTCGGCGAGTGTGGCGGGCGCGCAGTTCAGGCGCAACCCGACCCCGGCGACCTCCACCACGGCGCCGTCGCCGCCCACCTCGGTGACCACCCCTCGCAGACTGGCGATCATGCTCTCCCCTCCGTCCCGCCTGCGGCGCCCCGGCGCGGCCCGGGCCGGGCCCCGGCGACGGCCCGCTCGATCCGGTCCCGGGTGCCGCCACGCCACACGTGGCAGATGGCGAGCGCCAGGGCGTCGGCGGCGTCCGCCGGGCGGGGCCGTTCACGCAGCCGCAGCAGCCGGGTGACCATCGCGGTGATTTGCGCCTTGTCGGCCTGACCGGAGCCGGTGACCGCCGCCTTCACCTCGCTGGGAGTGTAGAGCCGCACCGGTAGCCCGGCCCGGGCCGCGGCCAGCACCGCCACCGCGCCGGCCTGGGCGGTGCCCATCACGGTCCGCACGTTGTGCTGGCTGAACACCCGCTCCACCGCGACGCTGTCCGGCCGGTGCTGCGCGATCAGTTCGGTGAGTCGCTGATCGAGCCGCAGCAGCCGATCGGCGAGCTCGTCGCCGGGGTCGGTGGTGACCGCCTCGAACCCGACCAGCGTGCACGGCCGTCCCGGCACGCCCTCCACGACGCCGATGCCGCACCGGGTGAGCCCGGGATCCACGCCCAGCACCCGCACCTGTCTCCCTCCGCCGAGCCATCCACGGCCGCCCGCAGTCGCGCGCGGCTGCCCACACGCGACCGCCCATCCGGGACCGCCCACGCGGGACGACCCGCGCGCGACACCGGGGCACCTGCACGTGTGTACGAGGCTACGCGGTCCGTCCACCGGACCGGCCGGCGACACCCCGGTGCCCGGTGGTCAGGGCGAGAGCTTCTTCTGATAGGCGATCCAGCGGTCCACCGCCCGGTAACCGAGCGCTTCGTTGATCGCGATCATGTGCTGGTTGACCTCGGCGTTCCAGGTGTGCACGAACCGCATCCGGGGCCGGTAGGAGCGCAGCAACCGGTGGTTCTCCACCTTGAGGACGGTGCCGAGGCGGCGACCCCGGTGCCTCGGGTCCACGATGGTGTTTCCCTGCCAGCAGTGCTCCTCGTCCCCGGGGATCACCTCGATCGCGGTGTACCCGGCCACCTCGCCCCGGTGCCGCACCGCGGTGCCCAGCTCCAGCATGCCGGTGGCCCGGGAGTACGCCTCGACCTCGCGCATCCGGTCCGCGTCGACCACGGCCTGCTCCAGATCCAGCTCGCCGGTGGGCGAGTCCACGAGCATCCGGCTGTCGAGGTAGGCGACGCCGTCGACGATCTCCTCCGGCATGCGACCGGCCCACTGGACCAGCTCGTACCCTGCGGCGCGCCGCCAGGCGCCGGCCAGCAGCCGGTCCAGATCGGCCTCGGGCACGGCGGTGAGGTCGGCCACCCGGTGGACCTCGTCCAGCACCCGGACGTAGCCGTGCGACGCGGCGAACCGTTGCCCGTGGCGGGGCCGGGGTGGACCGCCGGCGATCGGGTCCACCACATAGGCCACGAGCGTGTCCCGGCCCTGGGCGACGGCGCGCCGCTCCACGTGGCGGACCAGCGCGGTGCCGATGCCCTGCCGGCGCCACTGCGGGGACACCACCAGATCCACCTCCACCAGGTGGCGGTTGTCCCGCAGGTGGAACTGCAGCTCCGCGGCGGCTACCACCTCCCCGTCGCGCCGAGCGACCCACTGCTCCACCCGCCGGTCGCTACGGTGACGCAGCAGGCCGACGATGTGCGGAGCCGGCGCGACCGATGGCAGGTGCGGGGCGTCCGCCTCCTGGGCAGCCTGCCGCACCGCCAGCCACTGGTCGACCATTCGCTGGTCCTGCGGGTCGACTTGGACTACCTCCACGGCACCCATGCCCGGAAGTGTGACCCCATCCGCCTCCGGCCGCGACCGGTTTCTCCGAGTGTGCCTGCCGGCGCGTGCCCGTCAACGGGCACGCAGGCCCGCGAGCACGGTGTCGACCACCCGCTCCGGCAGCGTGTCGTCGTCCAGACCCGGGTGCCAGCGCAGCATCTTCTGCAGCAGACGCGGGCCGTTGAGGAGCGTGACCGCGACTTCGATGTCCAGGTCCGCCCGCAGTTCCCCGCTCTCGACCCCGCGCCGCAGCACCTGCCGCATCGCCTCCCGGTGCGGCTCCACCAGGCTCTGGTGGATCCGCCGGTGCTCGGAGCTGCGCCGGACCTCCGGCACCAGGCTGGACATCACCCGGGCGATCCGCTCGTCCTGCTCCCGCCGGCCGTACCGCAGCAACGCGACCAGATCTTCCCGCACCGACCGGCCGGCCGGCACCGGCGGCGGCCCCTTCAGTGACCGCAGGGCGTCGATGACGAGCGCCTCCTTGCCTGGCCACCGGCGGTAGATGGTGGCTTTGCCGACCCGGGCTCGGGCGGCGACCGCCTCGATCGTGACGGTCTCCAGCGTGCCCTCGGCCAGCAACCCCAGCACCGCCTCGATGATCGCCTGATCGGCGCGGGCGCTGCGGGGGCGGCCGGGCGACCGGGTACCTGGAGCCACCGTGGTCATCCCGTCTCACTCTACGGTCACGGCCCGGCACCAGCGCCGGCGACTCCATCGCCGGCTCGGACGAGCGTGGCCCGGCCGAACAGCGCCAACCCCACCTGCAGCCACCGCCGGCGGCCGAACCGGTCCCCCAGTACTCCGAAGGTGAAGAGCAGGCCGGCGAAGATGAGCGTGTACGAGTGGACCGCCCACTCCAGCTCCACCTGCTGGGCACCGAGCGCTTCGACCGGGTCGGCGAGCACCCGCAGGGCGACATTCAGGACGGTGTTGTCGAGCACCACCACGAGCAGGCTGACCACCAGCACGCCCAGGATCAGCCACCGTCGCGGATGTCCCTGGCCCAAACCGGATTGGTCCAAATCGGATCGGGTGCCTACCGGATCTGCCATGCCGCCAGGCTACGGCCCGCAATTCCGAAACGGAACGGTCTCGTTTCGAAATGTAGGGAGCCTCACCCGACCAGCGCTTCCAGCGCCAGGTCGACGTCGGACTCGGTGGAGTACACATGGAAGGAAGCCCGGACCTTGCCGGCGCGCACGGCCGCGCGTACCCCGGCCCTCCGCAGCTTCTCCTCAGCGCCCGGCACGTCCACGGTGACGATCGCGCTGCGGCCAGGTGGCTGGCCCAGGCCGGCCAGGAAGCGGTTGGCCAGCGCCACGTCGTGGTCGTGAATGGCCGCCACCCCGATCTGCTCCACCAGCTCCAGTGCGGGCGCGGTCCCCACATAAGAGAACCAGGCTGGGGAGAGATCGAACCGGCGGGCGTCCGGCGCCAGCCGCATCGGCGGTCCGTAGTAAGAGGAGTACGGGTCCTCGGCGGCGTACCAGTTCGCCGCGTGCGGGACCATCCGCTCCTGTATCGCCGGGCTCAGGTAGGCGAAGGCCGACCCGCGCGGTGCCATCAACCACTTGTACGCGCCGGCGACCACCACATCCGCCAGGCCGGCCTCGAAGGGCAACCACCCACACGCCTGGGTCGCGTCCACCACCACCCACGCGCCGTGCGCGCGGGCCGCCTCGACCACATCCTGGTACGCCGCGACCGACCCGTCCGCGGACTGCACCAGGCTGAACGCCACCAGATCGGTACCCCGGTCCACCGCGTCGGCGAGCTTCTCCACCGCGACCGTCCGTAGCGTGACCCCCGGCCGCCCTGCGCCAACCACGGGTAGAGGTTCGAGGTGAACTCGATCTCTGGCGCCAGCACCCGGGCCCGGTCCGGCAACGCCGCAGCCACCGGTGCCAATAGCTGCGAGACCGTGGCACCGACCGACACGCCGGCGGCCGGCACCCCGATCAGTCGGGCGAAAGCCCGGCGGCTGGCGTCGGTGGCCTGCGTCCACTCCTCCCATGCGCCGCGCCCGGCCCGCCAGTCGGCGAGCGCCCGCTGCAGCGCGTCCCAGGCGGGTCGCGGCGGGAGACCGTAGCTCGCGGTGTTCAGCCAGCCGGGCTCGGCGTCCCAGAGCCGCTGCGCCTCGATCAACCGCACCGCCCGAGCGTAGCGCGGCGCCGATGGTTGACAGTGGTCTTTGACTCCTCGTCCGGAAAGCGCCTGGGCCACCATTTTTCCGCATACGCATTGTCATGCAGCAGTCGCATTCCGTAGCATCGCACGGGTGCCTCGTACCAGCCTGTTTGAGCGCCTCGCGAGCTGGGGGTACCGCCGGCGCTGGTGGGCGTTGGTGGGCTGGGTCGCGATCCTCGTCGCGGTCACCGTCGGATCGCAGGCGGTCGGCGACGACTACTACAACGACTTCTCGCTCCCCGGCACGGAGTCACAGGCCGCGCTCGACACGCTCAGCGCGCAGTCCCCGGAGCAGGCGAACGACAGCGTCCAGGTCGTCGTGCAGGCGCCGGCCGGGCTGACCGCGCAGCGCCAGCGGGTGGAGGCGATGCTCGCCGAAGTGGAGAGCCTGCCCGGCGTCCAGACGGCCAGCAGCCCGTTCACCGATGAGGCGGCGATCGCACCGGACGGCACCATCGGGTACGCGACCGTCACGCTCGACGGCCAGGCGGTGGACATCCCGGACAGCGACCTCCAGCGGCTGGTCGACACCGCCCAGGCGGCTGGCGGCGACGGGTTACGGGTGGAGCTGGGCGGTGAGGCGGTACGCGTCGCCAACCAGGACGAAGGGCCGCCGGCGGAGGCGATCGGCCTGCTCGCGGCGCTGGTGATCCTGGTGCTGATGTTCGGCTCGCTGCTCGCCGCCAGCCTGCCGCTGGTGATCGCGATCTTCGCGGTCGGCAGCTCGCTCGGGCTGGTGGTGCTCGCCTCGCACGTGGCGACGGTGGCCGACTTCACCCCGTACGTGATGACGCTGGTGGGACTCGGCGTCGGGATCGACTACGCGCTGCTGATCTTCGCCCGCTTCCGCGGCGAGCTGGTCGCCGGCGCCGACCGCGCGCAGGCGACCCGGGTCGCGCTGGATACCGCCGGCCGGTCGGTGTTCTTCGCCGGTACCACGGTGATCGTCGCGCTGCTCGGGCTGGTCGTACTCGGCCTCGGCGCGTTGCAGGGAGTGGCGATCGCGGTGGCGGTGACCGTGCTGATGACCATGCTCGGCGCGCTGACCCTGCTGCCGGCGCTGCTCGCCATCGCCGGCCGGCGGATCGAGCGCCGGGTGCGCCGCCGGGCCGAGCGCGGTCGCGCGCGGGACGGGTCCGGCTGGCGGCGGTGGGCCGGGGTGGTCCAGCGGTGGCCGTGGCCGGCCGCCCTGCTGCCGGCCGCCGCGCTGCTCGCGCTCGCCGTACCGGCGCTGGACATGCGGCTCGGCTTCGCCGACGCCGGCAACGACCCCGAGTCGACCACCAACCGGCAGGCGTACGAGCTGCTCGCCGAGGGGTTCGGCCCGGGTTTCAACGGCCCGCTGGTGGTGGTCGCCGATGGCAACCCGGCGGCGGCCACGCGATTGCCGGCGGCGCTCGCGGACACCCCGGACGTCGCCGCCGCGTTCCCGGCCGGGCCGCCGGACGGTGAGGTCGCCACGGTGATCGTCATGCCGGAGTCCGCGCCGCAGGCCGAGGCGACCACCGATCTGGTGAACCGGCTGCGCGACGACGTGCTGCCGCCGCTGGCCCGCGAGACCGGCGCCACCTTCCTGGTCGGCGGCCCGACCGCAGCCGCGGTCGACTTCGCGGACGAGATCGCCGAGCGGATGCCGGTGTTCGTCGCGGTCGTGGTCGGCCTCTCCGCGCTGCTGTTGCTGATCGTGTTCCGGTCGCTGCTGATCCCGCTCAAGGCGGCGGTGCTCAACCTGCTCAGCATCGGCGCCTCACTCGGCGTCCTCACGCTGGTGTTCCAGGAAGGGATGCTCGGCGACCTGATCGGCATCGAACCCGGGCCGATCGAGGCGTTCGTCCCGGTGATGATCTTCGCGATCATCTTCGGGCTCTCGATGGACTACGAGATCTTCCTGCTCTCCCGGATGCACGAGGAGTGGGAGCGGCGGCACGACCCGGCCGGCGCGATCCGCGAAGGGCTCGCCACCACCGGCCGGGTCGTGACCGCCGCCGCGGCCATCATGATCGTGGTGTTCGGCGCGTTCCTGGTCAGCCCGGACCGGATGCTCAAGCAGTTCGGGCTCGGGCTGTCGGTGGCGATCTTCATCGACGCGGTGGTCATCCGGTGCCTGATCCTGCCGGCGGTGATGCAGCTGCTCGGCCGGGCCGCCTGGTGGTTACCTCGCCCGATCACCCGGGTACTGCCCCGGATCGCCCTCGAACCCGGCAACCCTTCGCGCGCCGGGTAGCCGGTCGCGCGGGCCTCTCCACGGTGGCGGGCGCTACCCGGGCAGATCCCGCCGGCCCGGCCGGTCGAACCGCCGGCCGATCGCCTGCCCGACCGGAAGCGCCGCGAGCAACGGCAGGGCGGCTGGGCCGAGCGGGACGGCGAGCAGGGTGACGACGCCGATCATCCCGCACAGGATCGCGCTGCGGCGCAGGTGAGGGCGCATCGTCGCGGCGCGCTCGGGGTCGAGCAGCGCGGGATGCCGCGAGATCCAGCCGACCATGCCCACCCCCATCAACGCTACGAACAGCAGATTAGACAGGTAGAGCACGGTGGCGGCGCGCTGGCTGTCCCCTTCGAACGTCAGCACCGCGGTGGGGACCGGCAGGAACACGACCCCGAGCAGCCACAGCACGTCGAGGCTGAGCAGCGTCTCGTCGAGGCGGACCAGCGGCTCGAACAGCCGCCGGTGGCCGCGCCAGAACGCCATGACGACGAAGAACGACAGGAGGAACGCGAGCACGTCGTCGTCGTGCTCGCGCAGCAGGGCGCTGACCGGGCCGGAGCCGCCATGCGCGATATCGACCAGCGGCAGGACCAGCAGCGTCAAGGCGATCGCCACCGCGGCGTCGGTGAATGCGGTGACCCGGTCGAGCGCACGCCGGTCCATCGTCACGCCGGCCGGGTCAGCCGGTCGCCGGCAGCGCGCTCAACATCGCCCAGACCCGGGTGGGGTTCGCCCATAAGCCATAATAGGGGCGAACCAGTCAGTCCGGGTCATCCGACCGCGGCCATCACCTCGTCGGAGACGTCGAAGTTGGCGTAGACGTTCTGGACGTCGTCGCAGTCCTCCAGCGCCTCGATCAACTGGAACACCTTGCGGGCATCCTCGGCCTCCAGCGGCACGTTCACCGAGGGCACGAACGACGTCTCCGCCGACTCGTAGTCGATGCCGGCGCGTTGCAGCGCGGTGCGCACCGCCACCACGTCCCCGGGTTCGCTGATCACCTCGAACGCCTCACCCAGGTCGTTGACCTCCTCGGCCCCGGCGTCCAACACCGCGGTGAGCACGTCATCCTCGGTCAGGTCGCCCTCCTTGGGGACGATCACCACGCCCTTGCGGTTGAACAGGTAGGCGACGCTGCCGGCGTCCGCGAGCGATCCGCCGTTGCGGGTCAGGGCGGTCCGCACCTCGGAGGCGGCCCGGTTGCGGTTGTCGGTGAGGCACTCGATCAGCAGGGCCACCCCCGCCGGCCCGTACCCCTCGTAGATGATCGTCTCCCAGTTGGCGGCGCCGTCCTCCTGCCCCGAGGCCCGCTTGATCGCCCGCTCGATGTTGTCGTTGGGCACGGAGTTCTTCTTGGCCTTCTGGATGGCGTCGAACAGGGTGGGGTTGCCGGCCGGGTCGGGACCCCCGACGCGCGCCGCGACCTCGACGTTCTTGATCAGTCGGGCGAACAGCTTGCCGCGTTTGGCGTCGACGGCAGCCTTGCGGTGCTTGGTCGTCGCCCACTTGGAGTGGCCGGCCATTACTCCTCCGTCACTGTGACCGCCGACCGCACAAGATCCACGAACCACTGGTGAATCCGGAGGTCTCCGGTCAACTCAGGGTGGAAAGCGGTGGCGAGCAGGTTTTCCTGGCGTACTGCGACAATTTTACCGGCGGCCCGCCCCAGCACCTGCACGCCCTCGCCGACCTCCTCGACGCACGGCGCCCGGATGAACACCGCCGGCACCGAACCGATCCCGGTCAGCTCCACCGCGGCCTCGAAGGAGTCGACCTGGCGCCCGAAGGCATTGCGGCGCACGGTCATGTCGATGCCACCGAAGGTCGGCTGGTCGGGCCGGCCGCCCCGCACGCGATCCGCGAGCATGATCATCCCGGCGCAGGACCCGTAGGTGGGCAGGCCGGCCCTGACTCGATCGCGGACCGCCTCCAGCAGGCCGAACTCCGCCGCCAGCTTGCCGATCGTGGTCGACTCACCACCGGGCACCACCAGCGCGTCGACCCGAGCCAACTCGTCGGGGCGGCGGACCGCCGACGCGCGGACGCCGCAGCGGGTCAGCGCCGCCAGGTGCTCGCGGACATCCCCCTGCAGGGCGAGGACCCCGACCACCGGCCGGCCCCCGGCGGGGACGCCGGTCACCAGCCGCGCTCAGCGAGCCGGTGCGGCGCGGGCACCTCCGCCACGTTGATGCCCACCATCGGCTCGCCCAGACCGCGAGAGACCTTCGCCAGCACGTCCGGGTCGTCGTGGAAGGTCACGGCCTTGACGATCGCGGCGGCCCGCTGCGCCGGGTTGCCGGACTTGAAGATGCCCGAGCCCACGAACACCCCGTCCGCGCCGAGCTGCATCATCATCGCCGCGTCGGCCGGGGTGGCGATGCCGCCGGCGGTGAACAGCACCACCGGCAGGGACCCGGTGGTGGCCACCTCCTTGACCAGCTCGAAGGGGGCCTGCAGCTCCTTGGCCGCGGCGTACAGCTCGTCGGGGGGCAGCGCGGAGAGCCGGGCGATCTCCGAGCGGATCCGCCGCATATGGGTGGTGGCGTTGGAGACGTCGCCGGTGCCGGCCTCGCCCTTGGAACGGATCATCGCCGCGCCCTCACTGATGCGCCGGAGCGCCTCACCCAGATTGGTCGCGCCGCAGACGAACGGCACCGTGAAGGCCCACTTGTCGATGTGGTGCTCGTAATCGGCCGGGGTCAGCACCTCGGACTCGTCGATGTAGTCCACGCCGAGCGCCTGCAGGATCTGGGCCTCCACGAAGTGGCCGATCCGGACCTTGGCCATCACCGGGATGGAGACCGCGCTCATGATCGCGTCGATCAGATCGGGGTCGCTCATGCGGGCGACGCCGCCCTGCGCGCGGATGTCGGCCGGCACCCGCTCCAGCGCCATGACCGCGACCGCACCCGCATCCTCGGCGATCTTGGCCTGCTCGGCGGTGACCACATCCATGATCACACCGCCCTTGAGCATCTCGGCCATGCCCCGCTTGACCCGGGCGGTGCCGACTACCTCAGACACGCTGCCTCGCCTCCTTCTCGGCAACCTCTTCATGGTACGCGGCCCCGCGCGGGCTCCACAGTGCCAGTCATGCCCGGCGCAGCCACGCCGGTCTAGCGCCGGGAGGGCTCGGTCCAGTCGGCGTGATCGTCCAACACCGGGTCGCCCACGTCGAAGTACGACGGCTCCGGATGGCGGCGGGCCAGCCGCAGCAGGCGCACCAGCACCCGCCGCCGCACCGCCAGGGCGTCGCGGACCTGGTCGGTGTGGACCTGCCGCGCCAGGCCCACCCGGCGACTCGCGGTCACCACCGCCGGCCAGCCCGGTGCCGGCCTGGCCGGGCCGTCGGCGAGCTGGCGTAGCACCTGGGTCAGGTCGTTCTCGGCCGCCTCCCGCTCGGCGGGGGTGGCCGCCAGCGCGGTCCGCGCCGCCGCCCGCACCTGGGCGGCGGCCTGGGGCGCGGTGGTCGACAACTCGTCGGCGAGCAGAGTGGCGGCGGCGGCGCGGCGCACCAGGCAGGCATCCAGGGCGGCGCCGGCGGAGGCGGCCCGGCGGTGCAGCCGGCCCACCCGGGCCGCCAGCCAGGTGAGGTACGCGGTGAGCAGCAGTACGGCCAGGCCCACCCATACCCACCACTCCATGCCGGCATGGTAAAGGCCGCGGACAAACCGCGCCGCCGGTACCGGTCATAACGGCGCGGCTTGTGCGCGGCCGGTACCGGTCAGAGCACCGGCGCGTCGCCGATTCCCTCGTCCACCACCACCCCGGCCGGGCCGCGCTCGGGCGTGACCAGCGCGGCCGCCGGATTCTCCGCCTCGATCGCGCTGGCGTAGACCTCCAGGACCCGGGCGGCCACCACCGGCCAGTCGAAGGCGCTGACCACCTGGGTGGCCCGGGTCGCCATCTCGGCCCGGGCACCCGGGTCGTCCAGCAGGCGCTCGATCTCCGCGGCGAGGGCCTGTGGATCACCGGGCGGGACCAGCGCGCCGGCTCCGTCCAGCACCCGGCGGAAGGCGTCCAGGTCGCTGGCGACCACCGGCGTACCGGCGGCCATCGCCTCGGTGAGGATCATCCCGAACGATTCGCCGTGGGTGTTCGGGGCGACGTAGAGGTGGACGCTGCGCAACATGCGAGGCTTGTCCGCTTCGGAGACCGCACCCAGGAAGACCATCCGGTCCCGCAGGTCCGCCGGCACCGACCGGACCGCCTCATCCACCTCACCGGGCCCGGCCACCAGCAACCGCAGCCCCGGCCGGCGGCGCGCCAACGCCAGGAACGCCTCCCGCAGCACCGGGAAGCCTTTGCGGGGCTCGGTGAACCGGCCCAGGAACCCCACCGTGCCCCCGGCACCGGGGCGGCAATCCCCCGGCCAGCCCGGCAGCGGGTCGGCCTGAGCGTACCGCCGGACCGCCACGCCGTTCGGGATCTCCACCGCCCCACCGCCGAGGTGCTCCACCTGCACCCGCCGGGCCAGGTTGCTCACCGCGATCCGGGCGGTGATCCGTTCCAGCACGAGCTGCAGCGCCCCCTGGGCGGCCGCCATGGCGCGGGAACGGGTCATGGCGGTGTGGAAGGTCGCCACTACCGGGCCCCGGGCGGCGAAGACCGCCAGCATGGAGAGGCTCGGGGAGAGCGGCTCGTGCACGTGGAGCACGTCGAACCGGCCGGAGCGCAGCCACCGGCGTACCCGGGCGGCCGAGAGCGGCCCGAACGTCAGCCGGGCCACCGAGCCGTTGTAGCGCACCGGCACCGACCGCCCGGCCGGGACCACGTAGGGGGGCAGGACCGACTCTTCATCCGCCGGGGCCAGCACGCTGACGGTGTGCCCGAGGTCGATCAGCGTCTCGGCCAGATCCTGGACGTGGTTCTGCACCCCGCCGGGTACGTCCAGCGAGTACGGGCATACGATGCCGATCCGCACGCCGACCGCCCCGTCTCAGGCTCGCGGCCGCTTCGGGGCGGCCGGGTCGCCATCACCGTCGTCCAGCCACAGCCGTTGCAGCATGTGCCAGTCGGTCGGGTGCGCCGCGATCCCGGCGGCCAGGTGGTCGGCGATGCGCTGGGTCAGCACCCGCACCCGCTGGTCCAGCGTGCCCTCCTCCGGCACCGGCAGCGGACCGCGCAGGCGGCCGCAGGCCGCGTCCGGCTCGTACCACATATCTACGACGAATAGCGGTGCCCCGGTGCGCAGGGCCAGCAGCGCCGGGCCGGCCGGCATCCGGGTACGCCCACCGAAGAAGTCGACCTCGATCCCGCGCGCCGACAGGTCCCGATCGGCGAGCAGCGCCACCAGGTGGTTGTCGCGCAGGCTCTCGTCCAGCAACACCAATGGTGGCCGTTCCCCGCCGCGCAACGGGATGATCCGCATCCCGAGGCCGCGACGGAACGCGACGAACCGCTCGTAGAGGCCCTCCGGACGCAGCCGCTCCGCGACCGTGGTCAGCCGCCACCCGTTGCCTACGGCCCAGGCGCCGGCCAGGTCCCAGTTGCCCGCGTGCGGTAGGGCCACCACCGCTCCGACGCCGTCGGCCATCGCCTTGGCGAGCAGCTCCTCCCCGGCCAGGCGGAACCTTTGGCGGATCTGCGCGGGCGTGAACGCGGGCAGCCGGAACGCCTCCAGCCAGTACCGGGCGTACGAGCGCAGACCCGCGCGTACCAGCCGGTCCAGCTCCGCGTCCGGCGGCTGCGGGCCGACCACCCGGCGCAGATTCGCCCGCAGCCGGCGCACCGCCGGACCGCCGCGCAGGTAGGCCGCGTCGGCTGCGGCCCGGAAGGCAGCGGCGCCGACCCGCTCGGGCACGGCCCGTACCAGCCGCCACCCCGCCGCGTACGCCAGCTCCACCCCCCGACCGCTCACTCGCCGGCCTCCCTGGCGCGTATGTCCGCGCGGCGCACGTGCATGATCCGCTGGATCACGGTGATCACCGACAACACCGCCAGCAGCCACAGCGCGGCGGGCAGGGCCCAGCCCACCCCCAGGCCGGTCACCAGCGCGCCGATCCCGATCACCAGCAGCCGCTCCGCCCGCTCCGCGATCCCCACGTCGCAGTCGATGCCGAGGCTCTGCGCCCGGGCCTTCACATACGAGATGACCTGTGAGGCGACCAGGCACACCAGGGTCACCACCAGGGTGGGCGTCTCGCCCACGCCGGCGTACCAGTACGCCACCGCGCCGAGCACCGCGCCGTCGGCGATCCGATCCATGGTGGAGTCGAGGAACGCCCCGAACCGGGTGCTGTAGCCACGCGCGCGGGCCATCGCCCCGTCGACGAAGTCGACCACCGCGAACACGGCCACCACCAGCGCCGCCGCCAGAAACTTCCCGCGGGCCCCGAAGGCGACGGCGCCCGCCACCACGCCCAGGGTGCCCAGCACGGTGACCAGGTCGGGGGAGATGCCCAGCCGCAGCAGGGCGCGCCCGATCGGGTCGACCACCCGGGCGCCGGAGACGCGGACCGCACCACTGAAGATCTTCGCCATGGCGCTCTCACGATAGTCGGCCCGACCCGCGGTGCCGCCACCGGCGCGGCGGCTGGCCGTTGGACTTGTGCCGGGCGGCGGACGGGTGTGGGATCGGAGTAGGTCGGTTATCGGGCTCCGGCGCGGGCACCGGCACGGTGGCCAGCTGGACACAGCGCGAGGGAGGTGCGCTTCGATGGCGCAGAAAGGCCAGGAGAAGGGAGTCACCGGCCCGGCGCCGGTGGTGGAACAACCCGGCAGGGTCCGCAATGTGGTGCTCGTGGGGCACTCCGGCGCTGGCAAGACGACTCTGGTGGAGGCGCTGCTCGCCGCGACCGGCACGATCAACCGGGCCGGCTCGGTGACCGAGGGCACCACGGTCACCGATCATGACCCGGCCGCGATCCGGCAGCAGCGCTCGGTCAGCCTCTCCGCCGCGGCGTTGATGCACCAGGGCACCAAGATCAATTTGCTGGACACCCCCGGGTACGCCGACTTCCTCGGCGAGGTGCGGGCAGGGCTGCGGGCGGCCGACGCGGTGCTGTTCGTGGTGGGCGCCCCGGACGGGGTGGACGAGGCGACCGCGGCGCTGTGGGAGGAGTGCGCCGCGGCGGGCATGCCGCGGGCGGTGGCGATCTCCCGGCTGGACCATCCGCGCGCCGACGTGGCGGAGGCGGTGGCCGCGTGCCGCCGCGCGTTCGGCGACAACGTACTGCCGCTCTATCAGCCGGTGCCCGGCGACGGCGAGTCGGTCGACACGCTGATCGGGCTGCTCAGCCAGCGGGTCTACCACTACCCCGAGGGGGAACCGGCGGCCGTGCGGGACGCCGACGCCGACCAGCTGAGCCGGATCGAAGCCGCCCGCAACGAGCTGATCGAAGGCATCATCTCCGAGGGCGAGGACGAGGCGCTGATGGAGCGCTACCTCGGTGGGGAGGAGCTGGCGGAGTCGGTCCTCACCGAGGGCCTGGCGAAGGCGATGGCGCAGGGGTCGTTCCATCCCGTGCTGCCGGTCTGCGCGGAGACTCGAGTCGGCCTCGACGTGCTGCTGGAGGCGCTGATCCGGGTCTTCCCCAGCCCGCTATCGCGGCCGCTGCCACCGGTGACGGCCCGCGACGGCAGCCCGCGGGAACTCACCGCCGACCCCGCGGGCCCGCTGGTGGCCCAGGTGGTCAAGACCGCCATCGACCCGTACGTGGGCCGGGTGTCGCTGGTGCGGGTCTTCTCCGGCACGCTGGTGCCGGACAGCACCGTGCACATCGCCGGGTTCGGGCTGGCCGACCGGGGCCGGGCCGACCACGAGGCGGATGAGCGCGTCACTCACGTCTACTCGCCGCTCGGCGCCAACCAGCGGGAGGTGCCCAGCTGCGGCGCCGGCGACATCTGCGCGATCACCAAGTCGGCGGCGGCCGAGACCGGCGACACCATCTCGGCCAAGGACGACCCGCTCCTCGTCACCCCGTGGACCATGCCGGAGCCCTTGTTGCCGGTGGCGATCGAGGCGAAGTCGCGCTCGGATGAGGACGCGCTCGCCAAGAACCTCGGCCGGCTGGTGGCCGCGGACCCGACCATGCGGCTGGAGCGCAACGCCGAGACCCGGCAGCAGGTGCTGTGGTGCATGGGCGAGGCGCACGCCGACGTGATACTCGACCGGCTGCGCACCGGTGGCGCCGAGGTGGAGACGGTGCCGGTGCGGGTGCCGCTGCGGGAGACGTTCACGGCGACCGCCACCGGTCGCGGCCGGCACGTGAAGCAGTCCGGCGGCCACGGCCAGTACGGGATCTGTGACATCCGGGTGGAGCCGCTGCCGCAGGGTAGCGGCTATGAGTTCGCCTCCGAGGTGGTGGGCGGCGCGGTGCCCACCAACTACATCCCGTCGGTCGACAAGGGTGTCCGGGCGCAGATGGAGAAGGGGCTGATCGCCGGCTACCCGGTGGTGGACATCCGGGTGGTGGTCTATGACGGCAAGGCGCACAGCGTGGACTCCTCGGATGCGGCGTTCCAGACCGCCGGCAGCCTGGCGTTGAAGGCGGCGGCGGAGAACGGGCAGATGGCGCTGCTGGAGCCGGTGGACGAGGTGACGATCCGGGTGCCGGAGGCCTACGTGGGCACGATCATGGGCGACCTCTCCGGGCGCCGGGGTCGGGTGCAGGGTACCGAGCCGGACCCGGACCATCCGGACAAGACCCTGGTCAAGGCCGA
Source organism: Natronosporangium sp. (assembly GCA_035304685.1). GTDB lineage: Bacteria > Actinomycetota > Actinomycetes > Mycobacteriales > Micromonosporaceae > Natronosporangium. Next base: position 113,586 of record DATGPS010000035.1, read on the forward strand.
GGTACCGGCCCGGGAGCTGTTGCGGTACGCGATCGAGCTGCGGGCCATGACCTCCGGCGCCGGCACCTTCACCCGCCAGTTCGTCCGCTACGAACCGATGCCGCCACACCTCGCCGACGAGGTGAAGAAGGAGGCGGCCAACGCCTAACCCGGAGTGCGCGAGGGCCGGGGCCCGCCCGGTGGGTCTTCATTCGCCCGGCGGACCCCGGTCCTTGCGCGGTTCAGTCCGGCCAGGTGCCGGTCAACCGGCGGACCACCTGCGCGCCGCTGCGGTCGGCCGCCGCCTTGACCACCGCGAAGATCGCCCCCTGCAACGCGGCCGCGGCGATGATCTCGCCCCAGCCCCGGTCCTCATCGGTGGAACTGGGCGGATCGCCGCGCCCGGAGAGCCGCCACAGCCGCTGGAAGACCATGCCCGCGAGGGCCCCGGCGGCCATGCCGAGGAGGATCCCGACCGGCTTGTACGCGACCTTGGTCTTGTTCACTCCGACCGCCTCCGGACCACCATCAGCGTCACCGCCGCCGCGACCGCCGCCCCCGCGCCGGCCATCAACACCCACGGGGCGGGTGAGTCCTTGGCCCGCGTGGTCGCCTTCCGGTAGACGTCACGCATGCGGGAGGGTACGTCCATCCGGCCAGCCAGCTCCTGCATGGTCTCGCCCAGCTGGGCGCGGGTGTAGTTGATCTCCGCCCGCAGCTCCTCGGTCTGACGTACCGACTTCGCCGTCATGACCGCCCCCGTTCCCGCACCGCGGTGGCGACCACGTCCATGTCCTTGCGCATGCTGCGACTCGCCGCCGCCGGCACGGGCGGCATCGCCCGCCTCACCTGCTGGCGACCGATCAACGCCATCACTCCCGCGATCAGCAGCAGCGCGACCCCGATGATCAGCGCCGACAGCCACAGCGGCAGCGCGGCGTCCAGTCCGAAGATCGCGGCGAGGATGAGCGCACCCACGCCGTAGAGCGCGACCAGCCCCGCGACACCGAACAGGCCGGCGCCCATCCCGGCGCGGCGTCCCTTCTCGACCAGTTCGATGCGGGCGAGCTGCAGCTCATCCCGTACCAGCCGGGACATCTGCTCGCTGGCGTTCGTCACCAGCTCGGCGACAGACTGCTCGCGTACCGGGCGGGTGGGTACGCCGTTCCCGCCTACAGCCATGGCGACCTCCTCCAGTGTCGCCACCCTCCGTACCCCCGAGCTCATCGGATCATTCCTGCGCGTGTGACGCCCGCCCACGGCGGGTACCCCGAATGGGTGGACGAGACAACCCAACCGCCGCCACCCGAAGACCCCGAAGAAGAGGGCATACCCGACTACGCGGTGGACACCTCGACCGCGTACGACGAGGCCGACCGCCCCCGGTTCGAAGACTCCCCACCGCCGCTGCCGGCCGACCGGCCGCAGGCGGTGGACGACTTCGGCGTGACCGCGAGCGAGGCGCGCGAGGGTGAGCCGCTCGACGACCGGCTGGAGCGGGAGCGGCCGGACGTACCGCGGCGGCCGCAGTACACGGCCGGGAACACCGAGCTCGCCGACGAGGTGGTCACGGAGCAGACCGAGGCGCAGGCCCGCGAGGACGCCGAGGTGCTGGGAACCGAACCGGAACCCAAGCCGGCGGCCGGCCCGTCGGCCGCCTGGGACAAGGTGCCGCGAGGCGGGGAGCCGGTGGGCCGGCTGGTGGAGCCGGACGCCGGGGTGCCGCCCGACACCGAGAAGGATCTGGTGGCCACGGATGAGGGTGAGGCCGGCGGGGGCCTGAGCGCGGAGGAGGCCGCCATGTACGAGGTCCCCGAGGACGAGCTGCCCGACTAGGAACAGACCACCAGGGGTTGGCCGACCAGGGGTAGGCCGACCGGAGGCGGTCAGGCCGCCGGCCACGCCTTGGCGAGCAGGTCCCGGGTCTCGGTGAGCAGCTGCGGCAGGACCTTGGTGCCGGCGATCACCGGCATGAAGTTGGTGTCACCACCCCACCGTGGCACCACGTGCTGGTGCAGGTGGGCCGCGATCCCCGCCCCGGCGACCGGGCCCTGGTTGAGCCCGATGTTGAACCCGTGGGCCCCGCTGACCTGGCGGATGACCCGCATCGCGGTCTGGGTGAACGCCCCTACCTCCGCGACCTCGGCCGCGTCCAGGTCGGTGTAGTCAGCCACGTGCCGGTACGGGCAGATCATCAGGTGGCCGGGGTTGTACGGATAGCGGTTGAGGACCGCGAACACCCGGACGCCGCCGGCGACCACCAGGCTCTCCTCGCCGCTGACCGCGGTCGCCCGGCAGAGGGGACAGCCCGACGGCTCGTCGTACCCCTGCGGGGGCCGGTCCTGACCACTGACGTATGCCATCCGGTGCGGCGTCCACAGCCGCTCCAGCGCGTCACCCACCGCCGCCTCCTGCCCTGGTCACCGCGATGCTACCGGGGTGTAGGCGCCGGTGGCGAACGGGCCGGGGCCGGCCCGGGCCGATATCGGCTCGGGCCGCGGCGGCCTACCCGGTCTCGCGGCGACGGCGGGGCAGCCGGACCACCGAGGTGTCCTCCGGCAGTGCGGTGGCCAGCGCTCCCGGACGGCCGGCGATCCCCGCGGTGAGCATCCGCAGCAGCTCGTCGGCGGCCACCGCGCGGCCGAACAGGTGCCCCTGGCCCAGCGCACACCCGAGGTCCCACAGCAGGGCGCGCTGCACCTCGGACTCGACCCCCTCGCCCACCACCGTCAGATCCAGTGCCCGGGCGAGCTGCACGGTGGAGCGCACCACCGCCCGGGCCTGCGCCGCCGCCTCCGCGTCCGGACCGGACCGGGGAGCCCCAGCGGTGCCGGCGGTACGCAGGCTGCCCACGAAGCTGCGGTCGATCTTGATCTCGTGCACCGGGATCCGGGAGAGTACGCCGATCGAGGAGAAACCCGTGCCGAAGTCGTCCAGCGCCAGCCGTACCCCCAGGTCGTAGAGGCGGGTCAGCACCTGGTCCACGGTGTCGAGCTGGCTGAGCGCGAGCGTCTCGGTGAGCTCCAGGCAGAGGCGGTCCGGCGCGGTGTCGTGCCGGTCGAGCGCCGCCCGCACGGTCGCCGGCAGGCTGGTGTCGAGCAGGCTGCGTGCGGAGATGTTCACCGACACCTCGAGGTCGTAGCCGGCCGCCCGCCAGTAGTCCGCGGCCGAGAGCGCGTCGTCCAGCACCGCGGCGGTGAACACCGGTAGCTGCGCGGACCGCTCCAGCAGGTCGAGGAACCAGCGGGGGTCCAGCTGACCCCGGGTCGGGTGCCGCCACCGCGCCAGCGCCTCGGCGCCCACCACCTCGCCGCTGTTCAGGTCCACGATCGGCTGGTAGTGGAGGACGAACTCCCGGCCGGAGACCGCCCGCGGCAACTGACCGGCGAGGGTGAGCCGGTCCCGGTCGGCCGGGTCGGTGGCCACGGTGTACCGCATGAGCGGCCGGCGGGCGCGTTTGGCCTGGTACATCGCGACGTCGGCGCGTCGCATCAACTCCCCCATCCAGGCCCGCGGGTCGGCCCGGAACGCCGGCGGCGCTTGGGGTCCACGCGCCACCGGGTCCGCACCGGCCGGCGTCGCCGCCGGCAGCGGCAGCTCAGCACCGTAGTCCGGCTCATCCTGCGGGTCCATCGCGAGCGCGAGGCCGCCGTTGGCCTCCACCACGATCGGCAGCCCGTCCACCTCCAGCGGCTCACCGAGCGCGGCCAGCAGCTTCAGCGCCCGGGTCTCCACCTGCGGTAGCCGCCGGGCCCCGCGCAGCAGCACCGCGAACTCGTCGCCGCCGAACCGGCTCACCAGGTCCGCCGGTCCGGCCGCGGCGGACAACCGGGTGGCGACCTGGCCGAGCACCCGGTCCCCGGCCAGGTGCCCGAGCGCGTCGTTGACCTCCTTGAAGTGCCGCAGGTCGATGAGCAACAGGGCGATGTGGCACTCCTCGCCGGCGGACCGGGTCAACGCCTCGGTGAGGTTGCGCTCCAGCTCGCGGCGGTTGGCCAGGCCGGTCAGGGCATCGTGGGCGGCCGCGTGGGCGTGGGCCGCGGTCGCCTCTCCCAGTTGCTGGTACGCGGCGGCGTTGCGCAGGGCGGTGTCCAGGGCGGCGGCGTACGCGGAGAGCATCGCCTCTTCCCGCTCGGAGATCGTGATCTGGTCGCGGAACCGCAGCCGCAGCACGCCGATGTCCGGCTGTCCCTGGTAACCGCGCAACGGCACCGCGTACACGCTGTCGCCGGCGGCGACCGCGTCGGCCGGGTCGCCGTCGAAGGTGATCTCGTCCGCGCCGCGGACCAGCCGGCGGTGCTCACCCCGCCACAGCTCCACCTCGAGTTCGTCGGCGGAGAACAGGGTGGCGCCCTTGAGTACCGCCTCGCGCAGCACCACGTCCAGATCCACCCCGGTGAAGGCGCCGGTCGCCCGGGCCAGGTTCTGCCAGGCCGCGCGTTCCTCCCGGGCCCGCACCCAGCGCTCCTGCCAGACGTACGCCACGATCACCGGCAGCGGGATCGCGTAGATCAACGACGGCTCCAGCCGCAGCGCGAGGATGGCGGCGAGCGCGACCAACAGTCGGACGGCGTTGGCGACCAGCCGGATGTCCCAGTTCATCCGGAGGCGGTCGGCCACGTTTGTCCGGGAAGCGATCGCGATCACTGGTACGGTCAGCAGGTGATCGACGACCGTCATCACCAGAAAGGCCAGGGTGAGCGTGCCGATCCCGCCCCAGTCCGCGGTACCGGTGTATCCGAGTCCGAGCAGGACCAGGCCGCCCGCGGACGCGTTCACCGCCTCCTTGGCCACGCTGAAGCTGAACTTCAGCGGTGGCCGGCGCCGGAGCGCCTCGGCCACCGTCACCCCGGCCACGGTCGCGAGCACCACCCACGGCACCGGCATGGTCGCCAGGCCGGCGAGTACGGCCGCGTCCGCCCACGCCATGCCGTGCCGGGTCGACCTGATCCGGACCACGACCAGCAGGAGGTCGCCCACGGCGACGAGCGCCACCAGCACCGCGACCGCGGTCCAGTGTGGAGTAGGCCCGCCGCCGCGCAGGCCGCCCGTCACCGCCGCGGTGGCGGCCGCGAGCACGGCTATGCCGAGCGACACGATAAGACCGACCAGCAGCCGGAGCCGCTGGCCGGTCTTGTCCCTCGCCTCGGCCACCGCCAAGCGCCTTCCGCCGCCCCTACGACATCGATCGCTGGCTAGCCTACGACGAATCGGCGCTTTGACGCCGGGTCACAACCACTTCTCGTTGCGCATGGCACTCTCCCCCTCGACGACTGGACGGTGTGGCGGCGTCTGCTGAGTCGACGGTCGCAGATGGGGCGCGCGGGTAGGTAGTGACAACGGCGGGATAGAAACACTCTGGGGATAGGGACCTTTTGGGTCTTCTGTCCGTATTCAACGACTGAGCACAAAGTGACGAACTTGGGTCGGTCAAACGGTGGAGGTGTGCCCGGCCACCGACCCCAGGGGCGGCCGGGCAGCGGCTAAACCGGGCCATCGACGCCCCCGCGAACCTGCCCGGTCGCGCAGCGCGGATCTGCGCGTACCCAGAGTGGAGAGAGGCACCCCGGGCAGGGTTCAGGTACGTGGGCGGTAGTCGCCAGGCGGCGATGGTGAGTACTCAGCCGCCGGCCGGGTCGTCCCGGGTCGACGCCGCCAACACCCCGCCCGGCGCTCGCACCGGCTCCCGGCTGGCCGAACCCACCAACAGCTCGATGATCGGGTCCTGGTAGCTGCCGGCGAGAGCGGCGTACGCCCGGTCCGCCCGGGCCCGCGCCCGGGCAGCCTTGACGTACTCACCCAGGTCCCGCAGGATCCGGGAGTGCTGGCTCTGCGCGGCCGCGGCGGCGGACCGGTGGCCCCAGACCTCGGCGATGGACGACGCCAGCTCGGCGTCGAGTTCGGCCTCCACCAGCCGACCCAACCGCCGCTTCGCCTCCGACCTGATGATCAACGACTCGCAGACCCGCATCCGGTCACCGAAGTCCTCGTGGAGCGCCACGCCCTGGTCCGCGCACCGCACCGCCTCCTCCCACCGGCCACTCAGGCAGTGCACCGCGGCGAGATTGATCATGGCGACGCCGAGCGTGGTCCGACTCCCCACCGGACACAGGCTCATGCTGCGTTTGGATACCTCGGCCGCCTCGTCCAGCCGGCCGAGTACGGCGAACGACGGGCCCATGTTGCCGAGGATGCGGGCGGTCAGGCCCACCACCGGCGGGGTGAGCCGGACCTCGGCGGGTGTACGGAGGACGAATCCCAGCGCCTGGGAGTAGCGGGTGAGTGACTCTTCCGGGCGCCCGCGGCGGGCCTCCACGATGCCGAGCCCGTTCAGCGCCAGCGCCACGCCGATCGGGTTCTCCAGCTCCCGCCACGCCACCGTCGCCCGCTCCAGGCAGGCGATCGCCTGGGCGTAGTTGCCGAGAGACGCCTCGCTGCGGCCGTGCAGCAGCCACGCGCACGCGTTCAGCTCCGGGTCCGCCCGGCCCTCCGCTACGTCGCACATGAGCTTGGTCATCCGATGGGCGAGCTGCCAGTCACACCGCGCGTCCAGCCGGCTCCAGAGGCCGTCGGCGAGCCACAGCGCCAACCGGCCGGCCTCGCCTCCGGCGGTCACAGCTTGCCGCAGCGCCTCGGCCATGTTGCGCCGTTCCTCGTCGACCCAGACCCGCGCCTGCGACGGCTCGACAAAGGCCGGAACCGAGGCCTGCGCGGGTAGCGGCGGGTCGCCCAGCATCCAGCAGCGGTTCTGCTGAAGCGTCCGCTCCGCCCGGTGCAGACCGGCGGTGTAGTACGCGATCGCGTAGCGGAGGATGCGGTCGCGCTCGGCCGGCGGCTCCTCCTCGGCGGCGCATTCGGCCGCGACCAGGCGGACCAGGTCGTGCAACCGGTAGCGGCCGTTGCCGGTCGACTCTAGGAGCTGGGCGTCGACCAGCCGGTCCAGCGCCGCCCGCACCCGTTCCGGGTCCGGCTCGCCGAGCATCGCGGCGACCACCCCCGGCTGGACGTCGGGTACGTGCAGCAGGCCGAGCGCCCGAAAGGCGCGCGCCGCCAGCTCGGCCAGCGGCTCACCGCCGCAGGAGAGCGCGTCGTAGCCGGTGCGGATGCAGGCGCGTACGGCCAGGTCGTCCAGCTCCAGTTCGTCCAGTCGACGGGAGCCGTCGGCCAGCCGCGCGGCGTACTCATGTGCCGGCAGGTCCGGTCGACTCACCAGCCGGCCGGCGGCGATCCGGACCGCCAGGGGCAGTCCGCCGCTGAACGAGACGATGCGGCGCGCCGCCTCCTGAGTGACCTCACGCCCGCGGGTCAGCCTGATCAGCAGCGCGACTCCCTCCGGGTCGGTCAGCCGGTCCAGTCGCAGGCGCTCGTCCGCGTCGAGGGTGGGCAACGACCGGCGGCTGGTCACCAGGACCGCGCAGCCGGGGGCGTTCGGAATCAACGCGGCCACCTGGTCCCGGCTGGCGGCGTTGTCGAGGATCAACAGCAGCCGCCGATCCGCGGTGAGGCTGCGGAACAACGCGGTCGCCGGCAACTCACCAGAGGGGATGTCCGGCGGGCGGACACCGAGGCTGCGCAGCAACCGGCCCAGGACCTCCGCCGGCGGGAGCGGCCGCATCCGCGGGGTCGAACCCAGCAGGTCCACGTAGAGCTGTCCATCGGGGAAGTGCTCGGCCAGCTCATGCCCCACCCGCACCGCTAGCGCTGACTTGCCGACCCCGCCTGGCCCATAGAGCACGACCACCACCGGGCGGCGGCACGGGGGTCGGCTCGGGGACAGCAGGGCCTCCCGCAGCCGGGTGATCTCCGCCGCCCGGCCCACGAAACTGCCCGGTTCAGGCGGCAGCTCCCGCGGGGTGGGCGGAGCGGTGGCCGGCTCGGCCGGCGGCGCGTCCAGCTCCGGGTCGTGACCGAGGATCGACCGGTGCAGCCGCCGCAGCTCGGCGCCGGGCTCGGTGCCGAGCTCCTCGCGTAGCGTCCGCCGTAGGTTGCGGTAGACGGCGAGCGCGTCGGCGTGCCGGCCGGCCCGGTACAGCGCCCGCATCAGCGCACCGTGCAGGCCTTCGCGGTACGGGTGCTCACGCACCAGCTCGGTCAGCTCCGCTACCAGCTCCGGGCCGGCGCCGGCGGCCAGCTCCGCCTCGAGGCACTCCTCCCACGCCAGTACCCGCTCCTCATCCAGGGCCCGGGCGGCGCGCCGGACCGGCTCACTGTCGATCCCGCCCAACGCCGGCCCGCGCCACAGGCCCAGCCCGGCGCGGTAGCACTCCCCGGCCTGGCGGTGCCGGCCCGCGGTCGCGTGCGCGCGGGCCTCGGCCGTCGCCCGCCGAAACTCCCGCAGGTCGAGCCGGTGCGAGCCCATCCGGAGCCGGTAGCCGGCCGGATCGGTCACGATGGCGCCGCCCGCACCCGCGTCCCCGGCGAGCAGCTTGCGCAGTCGGGACACGCACGCCTGCAGCTGGTTACGCGCGTCCCGGGGCGGACGGTCGCCCCAGATGGCGTCCACCAGCCGCTCCGCCGGGACCACCTGGTCCGCGTGCAACAACAGCATCGCGAGCAGGATCCGCAGCCGGCGGGCGGCGAGCCCGATCTCGCCGTGGGGACCGGAGAGGCGCATCGGGCCGAGGATCTCGAACCGCATGTCCCTTCTCCCACCCGGACAGAGTCCAACCCGGACAGACGTTCGGTCGATCACGGCGAGGGTGGCCGCCACCGACAGGGTACCGACCGCGCTCACGGCCGCCCATCCCCGCGACCGCCGCACCGCGGGCGGGTGAAAGCCCGCCGGCGAGCGGCGCGGGACGGTCACGCCGCCGAAGGGCCGGTGTTGGTCCGCGAGTTGATCACTTCGAGCACGTGCGCCACCGCCTCCTCCTGCGGTACGCCGTTGCGAAGCGACCCGTCCCGGTACCGGAACGAGACGGTGCCCGCGGCCGCGTCGTCGTCCCCGGCGATCACCATGAACGGAATCTTCTGCTGCTGGGCGGTGCGGATCTTCTTCTGCATCCGCTCGGCGGAGCGGTCCACCTCGGCCCGGACCCGCTGCGACCGCAGCCGGCCGATGAAGTCTTCCAGGTAGGACACGTGCACGTCGCGGACCGGGATCCCCACCACCTGTACCGGCGCCAGCCAGGCCGGGAACGCACCGGCGTAGTGCTCGGTGAGGATGCCGAAGAACCGCTCGATCGAGCCGAAGAGCGCTCGGTGGATCATGACCGGTCGCTGCCGGCTGCCGTCGGCGGCCTGGTACTCCAGCTCGAACAGCCGCGGCAACTGGAAGTCGACCTGGATGGTCGACATCTGCCAGGTCCGGCCGATCGCGTCTCGGGCCTGCACCGAGATCTTCGGGCCGTAGAAGGCCGCTCCGCCCGGGTCCGGCACCAGCTCCAGTCCGGAGGCCTCGGCCACCGACCGGAGGACCTCGGTGGCCTCCTCCCACTCCTCGGGTGAGCCGACGAACTTCTCCTTTGAATCGTCCCGGGTGGACAGCTCGAGATAGAAATCCTCCAGCCCGTAGTCGCGCAGCAGGTCCAGCACGAAGGTGAGCAGCTCGCGCAGCTCGCCGGTCATCTGCTCCTTGGTGCAGTAGATGTGCGCGTCGTCCTGGGTCAGCCCGCGCACCCGGGTCAGCCCGTGCACCACACCCGACTTCTCGTACCGGTAGACGGTGCCGAACTCGAACAGCCGCAGCGGCAACTCCCGGTACGACCGGCCCCGCGACCGGAAGATCAGGTTGTGCATGGGGCAGTTCATCGGCTTGAGGTAGTACTCCGCCCCCTCCATGTGCATCGGCGGGTACATGTTCTCCTTGAACCAGCCCAGGTGCCCGGAGATCTCGAACAGCCGCCCCTTGGCGATGTGCGGCGTGTTGACGAACTCGTACCCGGCCTGCTCGTGCCGCTGGCGGGAGTAGCTCTCCAGCTCCCGGCGGATGATGCCGCCCTTGGGGTGGAACACCGGCAACCCCGAACCGATCTCCTCGGGGAAGCTGAACAGGTCCAGCTCCGCGCCGAGCTTGCGGTGGTCGCGGCGGGCCGCCTCCTCCAGCATCCGCAGGTACGCCTTGAGGGCGTCGCGGGTGGGCCAGGCCGTGCCGTACACCCGCTGGAGCTGGGGGTTGGCCTCACTGCCCCGCCAGTACGCCGCGGCGGTGCGCATGAGCTTGATCGCGCGGGGGTCGATCAACTTGGTGGAGGGCAGGTGCGGCCCCCGGCACAGGTCAGACCAGCGCACCTCGCCGGTCTCCGGGTCGACGTTGTCGTAGATGGTCAGCTCGCCGCCGCCGACCTCCATCACCTCGCTGGCGTCGAACCCCTCCCCCTTGGCCTGGACCAGCTCCAGTTTGTACGGCTCGTCGGCGAGCTCGGCCTGTGCCTGTTTCACCGACTCGAAGCGGCGCCGGCGGAAGTGCTGCCCGGACTTGATGATCTCCTGCATCCGGGCGGTGAGCTTGTCCAGGTCCTCCGGCTGGAACGGCCGCGCCACGTCGAAGTCGTAGTAGAACCCGTGGTCGATCGGCGGCCCGATGCCCAGCTTGGCCTCGGGGAACAGGTCCTGCACCGCCTGGGCCAGCACGTGGGCGGTGGAGTGGCGCAGCACGTTCAGCCCGTCCGGGGAGTCGATGGTGACCGGCTCCACCCGTACCTCGGTCGCCGGCGCCCAGGACAGGTCACGCAGGTTGCCCTCGGGGTCGCGGACCACCACCACGGCCTTCGGGCCGGTCGTCGGCAAGCCGGCCGCGGCCACCGCGTCGGCGCACGTCGTCCCGGCCGGGACGACGACGGGGTCGGCCACGGCGGGGCGAGTACGCGGTGCGGACACGATGCTCTCCTCGGAACTCGGGTGCTGTGCTCTCGGGTGTTCGGCGGGGCCGGAGCCGGCCGCCGCTCAACCGTACGATCGTATCGACCCGCGGGCCAGCCCTTTCCGCTGCCCGCTGCCCAGGCCCGCGGACCGCCCACGACGTCTATTGATCATGGCATCGGGCACCGGCTGCGCACCGATCATGAAATCCGGCCCGGGCGCCGCGATGGGATCGGGGGCGCGGCATGAGCCGGGGTGTCGCTCGACCGCGTCAGAGGCTCCTGGTAGGAACGGGGGAACGAGTGTACGGAGGAAGCCATGAACACCAGACGCGCCGCAGCTCCGGGCGGCCTGTCTACATCAGACATCGATGCGATTCGCGCCAGCCTGGACACTGGCCGCAAGCCGAAGGTGATGTTCACCGAGTCGGCCGGCCAGATCGCCGGCGAGGTCGGGCAGGTCGTCCGGCTCACCGACCCGGCCGAGTCCGAGGAGTGGCTGGTGGTCCGGTTCGGCCGCGACGAGCTGCCGTTCGCCCCCGCCGACCTGACCCTCCCCCCACGCGGCCGGGCCACCCGCAAGGCCAACGGGTCCGCGGCTCCGGCATCGGCGCCGCCCGCTGCCGGCCCGGCGGTAGGCGCGAGCGCGCCCACCGCCGCACCGTCCACCAGCCCCACCGCTGGCGCCGCGGCCACGAGGGAACCGGCCGCCGGGAAACCGGCCACCGGCGACCCGGGGGCGGCCACCACGACCGGGTCCGCGGAGCCATCCCCCCGGCCGGCGAAGCGGGCCGGCCGGAAGGCCCGCGCCGGTAAGCCCAAGCCCCCACCGGCCCTGACCGTCACCCTGGCGTACGAGGACGGGGAGTGGACGGTCGCCGCCCACCAGGGCAGCAAGACCCTGGCCAAGCCGTACGTGATCCGTCCGGCCGACGCGCTGAAGATGGTGGGCATGTTGGACGTGCCCGGCGTACAGGAGGCGGTGGAGGCGATCGTCGCCGCCGAACTGGCCGAGGCCGCGGAACAGGCGGAGCGGCTGCGTAACGAGCTCGCCGAGGTGGAGGCCCGCCTCGCCGAGCTACGCGATGCCACCTGAGGTCCGCAGGCCAACCCCACGCCGGCCTACCACACGCCGAACACCGCGGGCCCGCCCGGCACCGGAGGCCCGCACACCACCGCCGACTCCTCCACCACCCGAGGCTGCGGCCGGGCGGCCGCCCTCCGGACCCGCCCGCAGCGGGGCGTGGCGCCCGCCGCGGTCGTGGCGCGCGGCCCAGGTGGCCGCCTGGTTACTGGTGGCGTCGCTGGTGCGGCTGCGGGTCACCGGGGACGTGCCGGCGGCCGGGCCCGGTGCCCGGGCACGCGGTCCGCTGATCCTGGCCGCCAACCACATCAGCCCGTTCGATCCGATCGCGCTGACCGCGGCCTGCCGGACCCGGCGGATCGCTCCCCGGTTCCTCGCCATGGGGGAGCTGTTCCGGGCGCCGCTGGTCGGACCACTGATGCGACGCTGGGGCCACCTCCCCGTGCACCGGCGCACCGCACAGGTCACCGAGGCGCTGGCCGATGCGGCCGAAGCGCTCGCCGCCGGCTCGGTGCTGGTGGTCTACCCGGAGGGGCGGATCGGGTTGGACCCGCGGCTGTGGCCCGAGCGCGGCCAGACCGGCGTGGCCCGGCTGGCGCTCACCACCGGCGCCACGGTGGTGCCGGTGGCGCAGTGGGGCGCCCATGAGGTCGTGCCGTACGCGGCCCCGCGCGGGCTGCTGCGGGCCCTGCCGCGCACGGCCTGGCGCCGCCCCACGGTGCGGGTCCGGTTCGGCGCACCGGTGGACCTCTCCGGCCTGCGGGCCGGCGATCCGCGGGACGCCCGGCGTGCCACCGACCGGATCATCGCGGCGATCACTCGCGAGCTGGCCCCGCTACGCGCGGACGAGCCGGACCTCCCCCGCCATCTCGACCCGACCCGGCCGGTACGGCGAAGGAGCCCGGACGGGAAGCCGCTGACCGATACCGTCAGGGCGGAGGACCAGCGACGGAGTGAGGCATGACCAGGTTCGTGCAGGCCGTGCCCGAGCCGGCCGACCCCTACGCCGGCGACCCGATGCTGCGCGCCTGGCTGCGCCGGTACCTGCCGGACGAGGGTGACGCCGACAGTGGTTCGGCCACGGCCCGGCTGCGGGCGCTCGCCGCCGACGTGGTGGGGCCGCTGCGGCGGGCGCACTTCGACGCCGAGGCGCACCCGCCGACGCTGGTGCGCTACGACCCGTGGGGCGCGCGGGTAGACCGGGTGGAGACCTCGCCCGGGTGGCAGACCCTGCGGGAAGCGGCGGCCCGGCACGCGCTGGTGGCCCTGCCCCACCTGCCCCAGGCGCGTACCCGGTGGGGCGCGGCTACCCGCGTGGTCCAGCACGCGCTGCTGCACATCTTCGGCCCGGAATCGGCGACCTACTCCTGCCCGGTCGCGATGTCCGACGGCGCCGCCGCGCTGCTGCAGCATCCGGACGTGGACCCGGCGGTGCGGGACGCCTGGCTGCCCGGCCTGCTCGCTACCGATCCGGCCACCGCGATCACCAGCGGCCAGTGGATGACCGAGTCCAGCGGCGGCTCCGACCTGTCCCGCGCCGCCACCACCGCCCGCCACACCGCCGGCGGCTGGCGGCTGACCGGGGAGAAGTGGTTCTGCTCCGCGGTGGACGCGCCGATCGCGGTTGTGCTGGCCCGACCGGAGGGCGCCGGGGACGGCAGCCGGGTGCTGGCGCCGTTCCTGGTGCCGCGAGACCAGGCGGGGGTACGCATCCACCGGCTCAAGGACAAGCTCGGCACCCGGGCCCTGCCCACCGCCGAGGTCGGGCTCCAGGACGCGCACGCGGTGCCGCTCGGTGACCCTCGGCAGCCCGGGCTGGGGCGGATGATGACCCTGGTCCGCGTCGCGCGCCTGCACAACGCGGCGGCCGCGGCCGCCGGAATGCGCCGCGGGCTGGCGTACGCCCGGGCGTTCGCCTCGGCGCGGGAGGTCGCCGGTGGCCCGCTCGCCGCCGCCCCGCTGCACCGCGCCACCCTCGGCATCCTGGCGGTGGACACGGTCGGCGCGTTCGCCCTGGCCGGGCACGCGTTCGCGCTGCTGGGAAGGGTCGAGGTAGACGGTGACCTGGAGGCCGCCACCGAGCTGCGGATCGTCGCCCCGCTGGCCAAGCTGGCCACCGCCCGGCTCGCGGTGGCCGCCGCCAGCGAACTGGTCGAGTGCTTCGGCGGTGCGGGCTACATAGAGGACACCGGCCTGCCGCGGCTGCTGCGGGACGCCCAGGTGCTGCCGATCTGGGAAGGCACCACGAACGTGCTGGCCCTGGACGTCCTGCGCGCGGTAGTACGCGAGGACGCCGCGCGAGCGGTGCTGGGCCGGCTGGCGGCGGCCGCGGACCGGGCGCCAGCGCTCGCCGGCCCGCTGCGCGCGGCAGCGGCCGAGCTGCGGGACGCCCTCGCCCGCGTGGTCGCCGACCCGACCGCGACCGCGGTGGTGGCCGGCGCCCGCGGATTGGCGCTGCGCCTGGCGTACGCGCTGACCGCCGCCCTGCTGGCCGGCTCGGACGACCAGGCCGTCGCCGCGGACCTGTGGGTGCGCCGCCACCTGGCCGGGGAGGAGATCGCGGTCCGGGCCGTGCCCGTCGCCGACACCCTCTGAGCCGCCAGACCTGCGAGACCCGCACCTGCCGCCGTGAGCCGCGCGGCTAACCGGACGAACCGCTCCGGCGGGTACGTTGGGGGCATGCAGACACGCCGTATCGGAGACCAGCAGGTGAGCGCGATCGGGCTCGGCGGTATGCCGATGAGCATCGAGGGCCGCCCGGACGAGCGCCGCTCGATCGCCACGATCCACGCCGCACTGGACGCGGGCGTCACCCTGATCGACACCGCGGACGCGTACCACTGGTACGCCGGCGAGGTGGGCCACAACGAGTCACTGATCGCCAAGGCCCTGGCGAGCTGGGGTGGGGACGCCTCGGCGGTACTGGTGGCGACCAAGGGCGGGCACGTGCGGCCCGGCGACGGCACGTGGCAGCGGAACGGCTCACCGGCGCACCTGCGCCGCGCCTGCGAGGCGTCGTTGAAGCGGCTCGGGGTCGAGGCGATCGGGCTCTACCAGTTCCACCGCCCCGACCCTGCCGTGCCCTACGAGGAGTCGATCGGCACCCTCCGGGAGCTCTACGACGAGGGAAGGATCCGCATGGCGGGGATCTCCAACGCGAACCCGGACCAGATCCGTACCGCCCGCGAGATCCTCGGTGAGCGGTTGGTCTCGGTACAGAACCAGTTCTCCCCGGCGTTTCGCAGCAGCGAGCCGGAGCTGGAGCTGTGCACCACGCTCGGGCTGGCATTCCTGCCGTGGAGCCCGCTCGGCGGCATCGGTAGCGCCGCCGGCCTCGGCACCACCCACGCGCGCTTCCAGCGGGTCGCCGACGAGCTGGGGGTGAGCCCGCAACAGGTCTGCCTGGCCTGGATGCTCGCCAAGTCACCGGTGGTGATCCCGATCCCGGGCGCCAGCCGGCCGGAGACCATCACGGACTCGGCGCGGGCCGCCGGACTCACGCTCAGCCCGGAGCAGTTCGCCCGCCTCGACGCCCAGGACGGCTGAACGGTAGATGCTGACGTGAGCGCAGTCGAGCTAGGCTCGTAGCGACTGCGTGCGCCGGCCGGGAACGGCGGGCCTCGCCGCGCCGTTGCACCATAGGCGACCGCGGCGACCGCACGCCGCAGACCACAGCGAGCCGGAGACGCACCAAGGCGAGCACAGGACCGGAGGAGAACGCAGATCATGGGCGAGCGCATGCTGCGCGGTAGTCGGTTGGGGGCCGTCAGCTACGAGTCGGACCGGAACACGGAGCTGGCACCCCGGCAGACGCGCGAATACCGGTGTGCGAGGGGACACCAGTTCGAGGTCCCGTTCGCGGTCGATGCCGAGGTACCGCTGACCTGGGAGTGCAAGTTCGACGGCAGCGTCGCCCAGTTGGTCGACGGCACGCAACCGGAAACCAAGAAGGTAAAGCCGCCGCGTACCCACTGGGACATGCTGCTGGAGCGGCGCTCCCTGGCAGAACTCGACGAGATCTTGAACGAACGGCTGGCGGAGATCCGCGCCCGCCGCGGCCAGGCCTGACCCCCGGCCTGGCACGGTTGACCGTCGCTGCAACTACGCCGCCCGGGCCGGCCGGTGACCGGCCCGGGCCCGGCAGCCCGGGTCAGGACCCGGGACCCCGGTCGATAATCTCGCCTTCCAGCACGTCGCCGGGTGACGCCTCCCCCGGCTCGGCCGGCTGGACCCGCACCCGGCGGGGTCCGAACACCTCACCCGCTTGATCGGTGGACATCCGCCGCTCCATGCGCGCCTGCACCTGGCTGCGCACGAGCTGGCGCACCGGTGGGGTGAGCAGCAGCGCGCCGGCGACCCCGGTCACCAGTCCGGGCACGGCCAGCAGGGACGCGCCGCTGAGCCCCACCACGCCGTCGGTCACGTGTGGCCCGGGCGGGCGGCCCGCGAGCATGGCCTCGCGGAAGCCGCGCCAGGCACGCAGCCCTTCCCGGCGCAGCAGCAGCAGGCCGGCGATGCTCACCAGCACCACCAGCAGCACCGCCAAGCCGGCGCCGATCAGCCGGCCCACGGCCACGAAGACCACGATCTCAGCCACGACCACGGCTAGCGTGGCGAGTGGCCCCCATCGGGCAAATCCTCCCGGTGGTCTCATCCGCGCCCGGGTCGCACCAGGCGTGCCGCCGCCCGCCGCAGCGCCTGCCCGCGGGCCTGGACCCCCCACCTGGTGACCCGCCACAACGCCTCCCGCACGATGCTGGAACTCATCTTGCTGGCCCCGCGCTGGCGGTCGGTGAACGTGATCGGTACCTCCACCACCCGCAGGCCCTCCCGGTGGGCGCGCCAGGCGAGGTCGACCTGAAAACAGTAACCCTGGGACGCCACCGAGTCGATGTCGATCTTGTCAAGCACGGGCATCCGGTAGGCCCGGAATCCGCCGGTGGCGTCGCGGACCGGCATCCCCAGCACCAGCCGGGTGTAGAGGTTGGCGCCGCGCGAGAGCAGCATCCGCCGCAACGGCCAGTTCTCCACCTTGCCGCCGGGTATCCACCGCGAGCCGAGCACCACGTCGGCGCTGCGCAGCGCCGCCAGCAGGGAGGGCAGCTGCTCCGGGGCGTGGGAGCCGTCGGCGTCCATCTCCACCACCACGTCGAAGCCCCGCTCCCGGGCCCACCTGAATCCGGCCACGTACGCCGCGCCTAGGCCGCGCTTGCCGGGCCGGTGCAGCACGTGGACCTGCGAGTCGGCGGAGGCGAGCCGGTCGGCGATCGCGCCGGTGCCGTCCGGACTGGCGTCGTCGACCACCAGGATCTCCGCCGCCGGCACCGCCCGCCGTACCCGGTCGACGATCACGGTGAGGTTCTCCGCCTCGTTGTAGGTGGGGATGACGACCAGCACCCGCTCGGCTGTCTCGGCCCGGTCGTCGTCGGCGCCGCGGGCGCCCGTACTGCCTGTTGTCATCCTGACCCTCTCGTCCGGCGTCGCACGAGGACGGCGACCACCAGTGCCGCGGCTCCGGCGCCGGCCAAGACCAGCTCGGGCCAGACCCCGGTCACCGTCGCGAGCGTGCGGGTCTGTGCTAGTGCCAGGGTACGCACGCGGACATCCTGGGTGAAGAACCCCGTGGCGTCGGAAACCTGGCCATCGACGTCGACGAAGCCGGAGATGCCCACGGTGGAGACCATCAATGCGGGTCGGCCGTGCTCGACCGCCCGCAGCCGTACCATCGCCAACTGCTGGCGGGCCTCGGCCTCGTTAAAGGTCGCGTTGTTGGTCTGCACGCTCAGCAGCTCTCCGCCGCCGGTGACGGTGTCGCGCACCAGGCCGTCGTAGGCCACCTCGAAGCAGATCACGGTGCCGATCACCGCGGGCCCCACGGTCAGCACACCCGGCTCCTGCCCGGCGCCCCAGCCCTCCGAGTCGCCCAGCAGCGCGATACTTTCGTGGCCGGGAACCAGCGCCCGGGCCGCCGGCAACACCAGTGGCCGCAGCGGCAGGTACTCGGCGAACGGCACCGGGTGGCGCTTGCGGTAGACCTCCCCCGGGCCGGTGACCGGATCCCAGACCAGGGCCACGTTGTACGCGCCGTCCGGCTCACGGATGCCGGCGCCGACCACGATCGGGGCCCCCACCGCCGCGGCCGCCGCCTGGATCTGCTCACGCGCATCCGCGTTCCGCAGCGGGTCGATGTCGCTGGAGTTCTCCGGCCAGACCACGAAGTCGGGCTGGGGTTGGCGACCGGCGGCCACCTCCCGCGCGAGCGCCCGCGTGGCCTGGACATGGTTGTCCAGCACCGCCCGGCGCTGCGCGTTGAAGTCCAGCCCGAGCCGGGGCACGTTGCCCTGCACGAACGCCACCGTCACCGGCGGGCCGGCTGGTTGCGGCAGCGGCACGGCGTACCCGCTGACCAGCACCAGCCCGGCCGCGACGAATAGCCCACCGGCGGCCCCGGCGCGGCCGGCGGGCCGCAGCCGCCACCGGCCGGCCGCGGCCCAGGCGGCCGCGGCGGCCAGCCCTCCGGTCAGGGCCACCGCGAAGGTCACCAGCGGTGCTCCACCGAGCGCGGCCAGCGGCAGCAGTAGCGACTCCTCCTGGCTGAAGGCGAGCCGGCCCCAGGGGAACCCGCCGAACGGGGTCCGGGAGCGCAGCGCCTCCTGGCCGACCCAGGCCACCGCGGTGAGCAGCGGCCAGCTCCAGCGCCACCGGTCGATCACCGGGCTGAGGTACGCCGCGGCGGCCCCCAGCAACGCAAAGTAGGCGGCCTCCAGCCCGGCGAGCAGCAGCCAGGGGGCGTACCCCACCTCAAGGTTCGACCAGCTCAGCAGCGGCGGAAAGAACACCAGCCCGGTGACGGCGCCCAGCGCCGCGCCGGTGCGCAGCCGGCGCCGGTGTACGGCCACCGCGAGCATCGCCACCGCCGCCGGCGCCAACCACCACCATGAATAGGGCGGGAAAGCCAGGAGCAGCGCCACTCCACTGCCGACCGCGAGGCCTACCGCCACCGGTACGGGCAGCGGCCGGGCCGGGCTGGATTGCTCCGGCTGCGCCGCCACCCGCACCGGTGACTCTGTCACGTCCGTGGTCACTGCCCAAGCGTGCCTGACGCGACCAACGGGCTACCAGTGACCCCGACCGGGAGGGGGCGCGGCTGGTGTCCGGCACGGCCTTCGTACCGCCCCACCGAGGACTGGCGGCCCTCGGCGAGCCGTTCTCTACTGACCGTGCCCAACCCCCCTGGGCACGTGAGCACCAGCCGCCACCTGAAGCAACGACGGTACGCGGTCCACCCCGGCCCCTGTCAAGTGCCCCCGGCGCGTCATCGCCGGCCGCCCGGGTCCGCCCTGGTAGAGAGCATCGAGCCCCGCGGTCCGGCGTAACCGCCCAACCGGGAACCGCGTTAGGGGACGACCACGGTGGCGGTGGCGACCACCGCCACTACCGGCGGGTCGAGCACCTCGGCCGCGGAGGGCGAGCGCTCGGGCCGGGCCCGGCACACCACCGCGCAGCTCAGCTCGACGGTGCGGCTGCGGTTACCGACCCGGGTGACGGTGCCGGTCACCTCCACCACGTCACCGGCCCGGATCGGGGCGGTGAACCGCACGTCGGAGTAGCCGGCGAGCATCCCCTCGTCGCCGTCGGTGCGGATGCACAGCTCGGTCGCGACGTCGCCGAACAACGCCAGCGCGTACGCGCCGTCCACCAGGTTGCCGCCGTAGTGGACCCGGGAGTACGGGACGTAGCGCCGGTGGGTGACGGTGGTGCCCAGTCGCGGATCGCTCACGGCGACCCCGCCGGCCGGGACGGCCCTCGCCTGGTCGGCTCGTGGCCGGACGGGAGCCGCTCGGCGACCGCGTGCACGAGGTAGCTCGCCACCTCCCTGGGGGTGGTCCCCGGCCCGAACACGCGGTCCACTCCCAGGTCCTCGGCCATCCGCTCGTCGAACCGGGGGCCGCCCACCACCAGCAGCGGCCGGCGTCGCGGGAACGCCGCCCGCACCGCGGCGGCGACCTCCCGGGTGTTGCGCAGGTGGGCGTCGCGCTGGGTGACCACCTGGGACACCAGGATCGCGTCGGCGTGCTCGGCCTGCGCGGCCCGGACCAGGTCGGGCACCGGCACCTGGGCGCCCAGGTTGGCGACCTTCAGCTCCCGGTAGTACTCCAGCCCCTTCTCCCCGGCCACGCCCTTGAGGTTGAGGATGGCGTCGATGCCGACGGTATGCGCGTCCGTGCCCACGCAAGCGCCCACCACGGAGAGTCTGCGCCGCAGGGTCCGGCGGACCGTCGCGTTGACCTCCCGGGGACTCAACAGTGGGAACTCCCGCTCCGGCACCTCCACCGTGGCCAGATCGACCCGGTGGGACACCGGGCCGTAGATGACGAAGAAGGTGTGCGCCTCCCCGATCGCCCGGGCGTGCGCCACCAGCGGGGGGTCGATCCCCATCTTCACCGCGAGCTGCCGGGCCGCGGCTTCGGCTCGCCGGTCGTGCGGCAACGGCAGGGTGAAGCTCAGCTGCACCATCCCGTCGTCGCTGGTGTCCCCGTACGGCCGGATCACCCTCGGCTCTGGCGTCGTGTTCATACGGGTTCCTGAATCTTCTCGACAACTGCCACATGCTGGTTGACGGGTTGCGGTGGTAGGCCGTGCCGCTCGGATCCAGGTCCTTGGCGCGCTTTACCGCGTCGGCGACTCCGGCGGCATAATGGCGGAAGTCCAGCCTGGTCTTGTCGTACGCCGGCAGGTGCTTCTTGAGACGGCGCACCACGTCGGGATAGCCAGCACAGTACGCACGGCACTCGGCGTAGTGCAACAGCAGCCACAGTTCGAAGCAAGGGTTGGAGACGGCGAGGTGTACCCGGCGACGCCGTGCCTCAACGAGGGCGGCGTCGAGGTCAAACTCGTCAACGTCGACCACGCACCACACCTCGTCGAAGACGCCCGGATGTCGGCGTTCGTACGCCGCGGCGGCTCGCACCAGCGCATCGGGCGCAGTGCCGTCCTGCCGGACTTTGACCGTCACGCCACTGGTACGAAACTTCCGCCGGAGGCCGTCGAGATAGTCCGGCTCAGTGCGAACTGCTCCACAGTAGACGAGAATGGTCCGCCGGCTCTGGGTCGGCAACCGGCGGCGACCGCTGTTGTCACGCCGCGGCATCGTGGCTCCTGGCCGCCTGGATCGCATCCCGGAACTGGCGGTCGGAGACCAGCGGAATAGCCCCATAGCTACCGGCCAGATAGCGGCCTTCCCGGTCCTCCCGCTTGCGCGGCCGGAAGTCGGTGAGCGGATACAGGCGGGTGGCGCCGCAGTCGGGGTCCTTCTCCACGAACCAGATTTCGTCCCGTGCCAGCGTCTCCTCGTCCAACAACGTCGGGTCGTGCGTGGTGAACAACAGTTGCGCCCCACTCGAGTTGGTCTCGGTATCCCGGAAGAGATTGATCAGCCGCGCGGTCAGATGCGGATGCAGACTGGCGTCTACTTCATCGATGGCCATCAGGCTGCCGGTCTCGATGGCGTCGAGCGCCGCTGAGATCAAACCGATCCAACTCTTCGTTCCCGCGGACTGGTCCTCGAGCCCGAGCGGAACCCGGCCCCGTCCGTGATGGAACAGCAGTCTCGCGGGTCGTGGAGCGGTTCGACGCTCGACCTCCTCATCGGAGAGGCCGAGCAAGTCGCTTTCGCCGGATTTCTCGATGAGCTGCTTCCATACCAGCCGCCTGAGCGCATTGTCTGATACATCCGCCGGCCAAGACTGCCGATTACTCAACAGCTCATTGAGTGTGGCCCAGAAAGCGGCGACCTGCTGCTCTTCGTCCTGAGCCGTGATGTCGGTGATTCCTAGGTCGGCCGCGCTGATCAGTTCCACCACCGGCTGGCGAAGGCGCTTGTCGCTCAGCCGGCGGAGCAATTCCTTCCCCGCGACATGGCCACCGTTGACGAGTCGCAGCCCGGTGCGGAACCAGTCGTACACCGGTCGCGCCGCATCAAAGTCATTGAGCACCGCGGCGCTCAGAAACAGCGTGTTGTCACGGGTCACTCGGGCGAGTTGATCGGCACGGGTGCGGTGATCGGGGATCGTGGAACCGAGTCGGACGGCGTCGACTTCCCGCTCGAAGATGATCCGCCGACGATTGTGGGGATACGCGTAGAGCCACTCGCTGACGACACGCTCGTCATTGACCTCCAGACCGTAGGTATATCGCGCGCCGCCGACCACGATCTCCACGCAGAAGAACGACGGCCGCGCGCCGGCTTCCGGGTCGAGCCGGAAGGGCACCCGAGGCACGCCCGACCCTGGTTCCCAATGGGCGTACGACTCGCGTACCGCCGACTGGAGCCAGCGCAGCGCGTCCAGCAGGTTGGACTTACCCGATGCGTTGGCGCCGAAGACCGCCGCCACCGGCACCGCCGGCCTGCTCTTGTCGTACGCGGGCAGGAGTAGCAGCTCCGCCTCGTCGCGGAAAGACTTGTGGTTCGCGAACCGGAAGCTGCGCAGCATAGCCCCGCCTCCTAGGTAGCTTCAAGCGGATTCTTGCGAGAATATCGCACAGATCCGCCTCTGGCTTCCAGAATCTCGGTGGCAGGGTTGTAGTAGTCGTCGGCGTGGCGGAACACGCCGTCGAGGCCCTTGCCGCGGTCGGGTGGGCGTTTCATGATCCCGAACGTGCCTTCGGCGATCGCGGTCAGCAGGCCCCGCTCCACGATCCGCTCCAGCAGCGCCACCGCCTCGGCGAGCACCTGCTGGGCCCGGCGCTGGATGAACCCGCCCGGGGCGGGCACGAAATCCTCCCGCAAGTTGCCGGCCGCCCGCCGCACGTACCCGACGTTGCGCAGCGCGATGTCCCGATCGGAGAGCCACGGGGTCACTACCGCCTCGGTCATCATGCCCACCAGCAGGATGTCCTGGCCGGTGAGGACGCCGGCCAGGTTGAAGAAGCCGTCCAGCAGGTTGCCGTGGAAGACATCCCCGGTCATGTGCCGGGTCGGCGGCATCCACTTCAACGGGGCGAGTGGGAACAGTTCCCGGGCCAGCAGCGCGTGCGCCAACTCCAACCGGAACGACTCCGGCCGATCCGGGTCGATCTCGAACGCGTGGCCCAGCCCGAGCTGGGCGTCGCTCAGTCCGGCCTCGTGGGCGAAGTACTCGTTCAGCAGCTGCGAGACGGTCACCGTGTGCGCCTCGTCCACCGCGTCCGCGGTGGTGAGGTAGTTGTCCTCGCCGGTGTTGATGATGATACCGGCGCGCGCGTGCACCTGCCGAGCGAACCGCTGGTCCACGAAGGTACGCACCGGGTTGATGTCGCGGAACAGGATGCCGTACATGGAGTCGTTCAGCATCATGTCCAGCCGCTCCAGCCCGGCCAGCACCGCGATCTCCGGCATGCAGAGCCCGGAGGCGTAGTTGGTCAGCCGGATGTAGCGACCCAGCTCCCGGGAGGTCTCGTCCAGCGCCGCCCGCATCAGCGCGAAGTTCTGCTGGGTGGCGTAGGTCCCGGCGTACCCCTCCCGGGTCGCCCCTTCCGGCACATAGTCCAGCAACGACTGGCCGGTGGAGCGGATCACCGCGATCACGTCGGCGCCGGCGCGCGCGGCCGCCCGGGCCTGCGGGATGTCCTCGTAGATGTCGCCGGTGGCCACGATCAGGTATAGCCACGGCCGATCCCGCGGGTCACCGAACCGCGCCACCAACCGGTCCCGCTCCGCCCGGCGCCGGTCGATCCGGCGGATACCGGCGGCCACGGCGCGGCGGGCGGCGCGGCGGGCCGCGGTGGCGGCCGGGCCGGTGGGCAGCGTGAACCGCACCGACCCGGCGGCGGCCTTCTGCGCCAGTGTCAGCAGCGCGGCGGCCGGGTGCTGGTCGCCGCCGTGCCGGACCAGCGCGTCGAAGACCGGCAGCGCCACCCCGTGGCCCAGATCCACATCGGTGGCCACCGCATCCACCAACCGGTTCACCCAGGGAGTCCCGTCCTCGTCGGCCCCGCCTAATCCGGCCAGGCGCAACACCGCCCGCTCCACCGACACCGTGGTGTGGTTACGCGCCAGCTCCACCACCGGCCGACCGGCTTCCCGGGCCAGCCGGCGAGCCCGCCGCACCAGCGCGGGGTCCAGGTCGAGCTTGCCAGTCACGGCTGCTCCGCGTCGAAGATGGTCTGCCCACGCAGGACGGTGCGGCGGCAGACCGGCAATGGGGTGGGGTCGTGCGGGCCGCGCGCCTGCGGGTCAGCGGCGAGCAGCACCGGCAGCGTCCCGTCCAGGCCGGCCGGGGTGTGCCAGACCGCGAATGTGGCCGGGGCCCCCGGCACCAGGGCCCCGTGCTGCTCCTGGCCGGCCGCCCGCCAGCCACCTCTGGTGTGCGCGGCGAAGGCGGCCCGGGCGCTCATCCGGTACGCCGGGTTGTGGTGCCACATCGCAGCCCGGACGCTTCCCCAGGGGTCCATCGGGGTCACCGGGGAGTCCGAGCCGAACGCCAGGCTCACCCCGACCGCGTGCATGGCGCCGAACGGGTTGGCGGCGAGCGCCCGGTCGGCGCCGAGCCGCTGCGCGTACATCCGGTGCTCCCCACCCCAGAGCCGGTCGAAGGCTGGCTGCACACTGGCGACGATGCCGTACGTGACCAGCGCGGCGATCATGCCGCTGTCGAGCAGCTCCAGGTGCTCGACCCGGGGCCGGGCGGCGCGCAACCGCTCCCGCCCGAGCTTCTCCGCGGCGGCCGCGAACCCGGCCAGCACGGTGGCGATCGCGGCGTCGCCGATGGCGTGGAAACCGGCCTGCACCCCCACCTCGTAGCAGTCCAGCACGTGGTCGCGTACCTGCTCGGAGGTGAGGTACGCGTGGCCGTGCGCCGGCTCGGCGCCCGGGGCCGCGGGCGCGTCGCGGTACGGCTCGCGCAGGTGGGCGGTGCGGGCGCCGAGCGCGCCGTCGGCACAGAGGTCACCGGCGGCGCCGGCCGCCCCCAGCTCTTTGGCCTTGCGTGCGCCCATCAGCTCCCCCCAGTACCCGTACACCTCCGGTGCCTGGTCACCGGCGAGGGTGAGCAGGCCGAGCAGATCGTCCTCGGAGGAGGTGCCGGGACCGGCGCACTCGTGCACCGCGGCGATCCCGAGTGAGGCGGCGCGGCGCAGCGCCGCCCGCTGCGCGGCGCGGCGCTGCGCCGGGCCGACCGAGGCGAACGCCCGCGCGCGTACCACGTGGTGGGCCTCCTGCCGGAGCCAGCCGGACGGGTGGTAACCGGGGTGTCCGGTACCGGTCGAGGCGAGCGCGGCCGAGCACAAGGCCGAGTGCATGGATGCCTGGGATAGGTAGACCATCCGCCCGCCGGCGGCCCGGTCCAGCGCGGCAGCGTCCGGTAGGGAGGGATCGGCCCAGGTGGACTCGTCCCACCCGTGACCGAGCACCACCGCATCCGAAGGGAGGTCGCGAGCGGCGGCGGCCACCGCCCCCAACAGGTCCTCAGCGGACCGGGCGGATGACAGATCCAGCCCGGTAGCGGCGAGGCCGGTCTGGGTGAGGTGGACGTGTGCGTCCACGAACGCCGGGGTGACCAGGCACCCGTCGAGCGGCACGGTCCGGTCGGCGGGCGGAGCGTCGGCGTCCGGACCGAGCCAGGTGACGACCCCGTCGGTCGTCAGCAGCGCGGTGGCGTGGGGGTCGGTCGGGCTGTGGATGCGCCCGCCACGGTAGAGCACTCGAGTCATGACTGTCAGTCTCGCAGCGTCCCCGCGGCCGGGGTAGGTGACTGCGGCGGCGCGGCCCCGCTCGGGTGGCCGGTGCGACCGGCGTGGCCGGGTCGGCGGACCCGGTCGGCCAGCAGACTCCGCAGCCCCGGGTCCCGGCGGACCAGGTCCAGCGCGAAGGCGGCGTGGCCGGGAAGGTAGCCGTTGCCGATGAGCATGGTGACGTCGGCGGTGAGCCCTTCGGCGCCGAGCGCGGCGGCGGTGAAGGAGGTGGCCATGGAGAAGAAGATCACGGTGCCGCCGTCGGCGGTGGCGAGCACCGCCCCGTGCTCGCAGCCGGGTACGTCCACGCAGACCACCGTGAGGTCGGCACCGTCACCGCCGAGCGCGTCCCGGACCGCCTCGGCGACTGCGACCGCGTCCCGGGCGTCTGCCTGCACCACGGTGTCGGCGAGGCCGGAGGCGACCAGCCGTTCCCGCTCCGCCTGGTCGGGCACCACGCCCACCGTGGTCGTGGCGCCGGCGGCCCGGGCCGCGGCCAGCGAGAGCGCCCCGGACTTCCCGGCCGCGCCGAGCACCGCCACCCTGCCCGCCCCACCTGCACCGGCCCTGAACCCGGAATCATGCTCGACGCTGATTGGTTGGCCTGGGTTCAGGATCGCGCGCCGATGCTGGAGCACCCGGGCGGTCAGGGCCGGCGCGCCGCAGACGTCGAGCACCGCCAGGGCGAGCTCGTCGGGCAGGTCCTCGGGGATCACCGCGGCGGCCGAGCGGGCGAACAGGATGGCATGACCGGCGCAGGGGACCTGCTCGGTGCGGCCGTCCCACCGCGCCAACCCGTCGGTCACCGCCAGCGGCGTGAGGGTGAGGGAGACGAGCGTCGCCACCCGGTCGCCGGGGCGCAGGCCCAGGGGTGAGGCCGGCCCGACCTCAGCCACCACGCCGATGAGCATCCCACCCGACCCGGTGACCGGATTATGCATTTTGCCCCGTTCATCGATGATCCGGCGCACCGCCGCCCGCACGGCCGCGCCGTCCCCGCCGTGGGCCTCGGTGAGCTGCCGGAGGCTCGCCGCGTCGAGGTTGAGCCGCGACACCGCCACGCGTACCTCGTCCGGGCCGATCCGGGGGTCGGGATCCAGCCGCCAGGCCGCCTGCGGCAGCACCCGGCGCCCCACCGGCTCCTTCACCCGGTGCAGACCGACGGATGAATTCATGTCTACAGCCTATATGGCCGTAGTATCTTCGGTGTAGTACGGATATTGCACAAGATTCTTCGGACAGTCGCCGAGTGACTCGTCGTACCGGAGGCATCGTGACCCACGTGACCATCGGACCGGTCCGGCCGGCTCCCTCCCGCGCACCCGACCCCAGCGCCAGCGCACCCGGCCCCAGCGAGACGCGCGGCCGCCGGCGGCGGGCGCTGGTCGAGCCGGACTGGACCCGGCTGCCCGGCTGGCGCGATGTCACCCCCGCCCAGTGGCACTCGGCGCAGTGGCAACGTGCCCACTGCGTGAAGAACCTCCGCCAGCTTCACGCGGTCCTGGGCGACCTGCTCGACGACCGGTTCTACGCCGACCTGGCGGCCGACCAGCGCGCCACAGCCACCATGTCGATGCTGCTCCCGCCGCAGATGCTGAACACGATGGTGCCGCACGCCGTGCCGGACACCGAGAGCTTCTACGCCGACCCGGTCCGCCGCTACATGCTCCCGGTCGCCTCTGACCGCCGCACCGACTGGCCCTCCCACCCGTACGCCACCCGGGATTCCCTGCACGAACACGACATGTGGGTGGCCGAAGGGCTGACCCACCGCTACCCCACCAAGGTCCTGGCCGAGCTCCTCGCGACCTGCCCGCAGTACTGCGGTCACTGCACGCGCATGGACCTGGTCGGCAACTCCACCCCGGCCGTGCGCAAGCTGCGCCTGGCCCAGCGACCGGAGCAGCGCTACCAGGCGCACATCGCCTATCTTCGGGCCCATCCCGAGGTCCGGGACGTGGTGGTCTCGGGCGGAGACGTGGCCAATCTCCCGTGGCGGCGCTTGGAGTCCTATCTCTCCAGCCTGCTGGAGATCGATTCGGTACGCGACATCCGGCTCGCGACCAAGGCGCTCATGGGGCTGCCGCAGCACTGGTTGCAACCCGAGGTGACCGAGGGGCTGGCCCGGGTCGCGGCCACGGCCCGCCGTCGAGGCGTCAATCTCGCCCTGCACACGCACATCAACCACGCCAACTCGGTGACACCGCTGGTGGCGCAGGCCGCCCGGGCAGTCCTGACCGCGGGCGTACGGGACGTACGCAACCAGGGCGTGCTGCTGCGCGGCATCAACGACACCGCCGACGACCTGCTGGACCTCTGCTTCACCCTGCAGGGCGAGGCGAACATCCTGCCGTACTACTTCTACCTGTGCGACCTGATCCCGAACGCCGAACACTGGCGGCTGCCGGTGTGGCGCGCCCAGCAGTTGCAGCACGACATCATGGGTTGGCTACCCGGGTACGCGACCCCCCGGCTCGTCTGTGACGTGCCGCTGGTCGGTAAGCGGTGGGTGCATATGGTCACCGCGTACGACCGCGAGCGCGGGATCTCCTACTGGACCAAGAACTACCGCACGCCCCTGGACCGTGACCTGGCTGGTGACGTGCGCTCCCGGCGTTACCCCTACTACGATCCGATCGATACCCTGCCGGCGGCCGGCCAGCAGTGGTGGGCCAGGCACGCGCCACAGTCAGCGGCGGATCGTACACCGTGACGTGCGGTGGCGAACGCGCCGCGGAGCCTCACACCGACGCGACCGAGCCTCCGTCGATGCGCAGGTTGGCGCCGTTGATGAACGACGCCTTATCCGACGCGAGCAGGGCCACCAGCGGCCCCACCTCTTCGATCCGGCCCGGGCGGGCCAGCACCAGGTTGGGACGCCGTTCAGCGAGGAACCGCCGCACCGCCTCCTGCTTGGAGATCCCGGAGGCGCCGGCGATCCGCTCCATCGCACCGTCCACCGCAGGGGTGTCGATGAACGCCGGGCTCACCGTGTTCACCAGGATGCCCTCTGGCGCGCACTGCTTGGACAGCGCCTTGGAGAAGTTGTCCAGGGCGCCCTTGGAGGCGCTGTAGGCGATCATGTCCGGGTACGGCTGGGTGCCGTTCTCAGAGGAGATGTTGATGATCCGGCCCCACGCCCGCTCCCGCATGCCCGGCAGCACCAGCTGCACCATGTGGACAGCGGCGAATACGTTCAGTTCAAAGGTCTTTCGCCACTCCGCCACCGCGCCGTCGATGGTGTGAGCCGCGCCGACCGCCGCGGCATTGTTCACTAGGATGTCGACCGCGCCGAGCTCGCGCAACACCCTCTCCACCAGCGCCTGCCGGTCGGCCTCGACGGTCAGGTCAGCGGGCACGCCGAGCACCCGCGCACCGGCCACCGCCTGCTTGCCGAGCTCCGCGGTGGCCTGCGCCAACTCACTCTCGCCACGCGCACAGATCGCGACATGGCACCCCTCGCTCACCAGAGCTTCCGCGATGCCTCTGCCGATCCCCTTGCTACCGCCGGTTACCAGCGCGACCTTTCCCGTTAGACCGAGATCCATCCAGCATCCCTCCTAACGGCGGCGGGCCAGAGTCAGACCGTCGCCGATCGGCAGCATCACCAGGTCGACCCGGTCGTCGGCGGCGACCTCGGTGTTGAACTGGGCCAGCACCTGAGCGTTCGGATCACTCGCGGGCGGATCGACCACCGTGCCGTGCCAGAGCACATTGTCGACTACCAGCAGTCCTCCTGGCCGCACGCGCGGCACGAGCTCAGCCCAGTAGGTCGAGTAGCCACCCTTGTCGGCGTCGATGAAGGCGAGGTCAAGATACGGTTCGGCCGGCAGCTCCCGCAGCCGCTCCGCGGCCGGACCGATCCGCAGATCGATCCGGTCGGCGACCCCCGCCCGCTCCCAGTACCGCCTCGCTACCGAGGTGTACTCATCGGAGATGTCGAAGCAGGTCAGCCGGCCACCATCGGCCATCCCGCGGGCGATCGCCAGCGACGACATGCCGGTGAACGTGCCAACCTCGACCGCGTGGCGTACTCCGAGCAGCCTGGTCAGCAGGGTCAGTAGGCCGGCGTGCTCGGGCGCGAGCTGCATCGTGGCACGGTCGGGCAGTAGCGCGCGGGTCTCCTCGATCAGCTCGTTGGCGATCGCATCGAGGGGAGTGGAGTGACGGACCGAGTAGCTGCGGACCTCGTCGGTCAGCGGGAGCAGGCTGGGCACCGTCACATGTTAGCGCTCGGGGGCGGGTCGAACGGGAACGCCCCACGCAGGTCATCGGTGAGCGCGGTGCTGGTGTGTGGTTATCGCCCACCACAGGCGGTCGCCCCGGCGCGGGCCGGTGCCCGCCCCGTCCCCGCACGGACCGGGACCGGGCGGACACCGGCCGGAAGGCTACTCCTCTTCGCTGACGCCCGGCGTAAGGTCGAACCGGATGAACTCATCCGCCTGGATGCCCGGGCGGATGCCACCCACGGACTCGACCAGCGCGATCGCCTGCGACACGCGGACCTCGTCGATGGACCCGAGCTGGACCCCGGGCTGCCGGGCGTAGGGCTCCATGAGCCGCACCTCCGCCGCCACGCTCTCCGGGGTCACCTCCGGCACGTCGGCGTGCATGATCTCGCCGGCCTCTTCCGGGTTGTCCAGCGTGTACTCCAGGCCCCGCAGCAGCGCCCGGTTGAACCGCCGCACCAGGTCCGGGTTGTTCTCGGCCAGTTCCCGCCGAGTCATGATCACGTTCCCGTACAGCTCCGGCATCTCGTCGCCGTAGATGAAGTAGTCCACCGGTTCCCCGACCGCGTTCTCCACCGTCGGGAGCCCGAAGATGAACTGGTTGATGGCGTCCACTTCACCGCTGGCGAGCAGGGGCGGGAGCTGCGGCGGATCGGCCTGGAAGAACTCGACGCTCTCCGGGTCGATCCCCACCACCGCGGCGTACGCCGGGAACAGCAACTGCCCGACGGACCCGGGAGAGTCACCGATCACCTTGCCCTCCAGGTCCGCCGGCGTGTTGATCCCGGCGTCGGCCCGGAACACGACGCTGATCGGCGCGAGTTGGTGGATCGCGCCCACCATGACGAAGTCCTCGGCCCCCTCCGCCCCTTCCGAGTAGACGATCAGCGACCCGGTCATGTCGCCCACGCAGAAGTCGGCCGAGCCGGCCACCACCTCGGCGATGTTCAACGCCGTACCGGGACCCGGCTCGACGGTGAAGTCGATGTTCTCCTCGGAGAAGAACCCCTTCTCCTTGGCTACCCAGAAGTACGCGTCACGTCCGAAGGACGCGAAGCCGGTCAGGGCCGTCACCTTGTCAGGCTGACCGTTGCCCCCCGGTGTCTCCTCTTCGCCGCCGCCACAGGCGGTCGTCGCGGCCCCGACCACCGCCGCCGTGGCGCCCAGATGGAACGCGCGTCGGGACAGCCGAAACCTGTTCAGCAGAGGGGTGTTCATGCAGAATCTCCTTAGAGAGGGGTGAACCTAGAAAGGCGTTTGGCACCTACCGTCGGCCTCGGAACCATGGCTGTCGGTCTGTTAGGGGGTCCATTCACCGACCTAGCGGCGAATACCCGCTCCGTAACATAGCTGTCGGACACTGGACGGTCAACGGGCAAGCAGATTCGATCGGACCGGGCTCGGTCCGCCGCTGAGGTGAAATAACACATTGGAGAGTGCCAATCCCCGCTTCGCGAACGCGGCTGACCACGGTGTTCGGTGGGCTCACATACCGGCGGCGGTGGGGCTCGGTCGAGGTGGCGCGTTGACGGCGATTTGCTCGAGGTGATCTAGATCATCTGTGCCCGCAGCCGGGTAGGCGTCTACACCGCCGCCGGCACCTCGTCGTCCAACAGCAGTTCGTGCAGCTCCGCGCTGATCCGTGCGACGTCCTCGAGGTGGGCGTTACGGCCCAGCGTGCGCGGACGGGGAATGTCCACGTCCAGGATCTTGCGGATGCGGCCGGGCCGCGGTGAGAGGACCACCACCCGGTCGGCGAGCAGCACCGCCTCGTCGATGGAGTGGGTGACGAACAGGATCGTCGTCGAGTGCTCCATGTGGATGCGTTGTAGTTCAACCGACAACTCGGTGCGGGTCAAGGCGTCCAGCGCGGAGAACGGCTCGTCCATCAGCATCGCGCGGGGCTCGGTCAGCAGCGACCGGCACAACGCCACCCGCTGCTGCATGCCGCCGGAGAGCTCGTGCGGGCGCCGGCTGAGGAAGCCCTCCAGCCCGACCATCTCCAGTAGCTCCCTGGCCCGGGGTTCATAGTCCGCCCGACGCAGGCCAAAGATCTCCGCCGGCAGCAGGACATTGTCCAGCACCGACCGCCATGGCAGTAACGCCGGCCGCTGGAACACCATCATCACGTCCCGTCGCGGTGCGGTTACCGGGAGGCCGTCCACGATCACCTGACCGCTGGTAGGAGCGAGAAGCCCGTTGACGATCCGCAACAGGGTCGACTTTCCGCAGCCGGACCTGCCGACCACGGCGACGAACTCGCCCTCGGCGACCTTCAGGTCGATCCCTCGCAGCGCCTCCACCTGACCTCGCCGGGTCAGGAACGTCTGTGAGACACCCCGCAAGTCAATCATCTATGGCTCCCTCGGCCGTACCAGCGGCCCGTCTTCTCACGACAGACCACCCGCCAGCCGGCACACCTTGGCCGGCCAGGTCGAGCGTAGACCGCGACCCGACGCCGACCAGTCCACACCCGGATCTCCCAACTGGTACGGCTGGACTGTCGACCGCCTCCTTGTAAGCTCCTACCCGTACCTCTCACCACGGTGGTCGGCGAACTCGCGTCGTTCATGCTAGGACGAACGCCCGCTGACCGCCAGCGTCGACCAGGGCAGGAAGGTGGCTGGATCGTGGGCAACCCTAACCGACCCTCGGGCGTACAGGAGCGTGACCGGCCCGGCCCGTCGTCGGACATGCACGGTGAATCCACCTCCGGGTCGGTGACGAAGACGCCGCCGGCGCGTCCGGGCCGGTCGGCGACTCTCCGGACGGCCCTTCGGGCCTGGATCTCCGCTGCCGGCCTTCCCATCATCGGCATGGTGGTGGCGCTCACCGTGTGGGCGCTGGTGAAGGAGATCTTCGACATCAAGTCGCTGTTCCTTCCATCCCCAGCGGAGATCGCGGACGCCTTCATCCAGCTTCCGGACTACCTGATGCGCCGGGCCTGGGAGACCCTGTGGGTGACCCTGCTCGGGTTTGCGCTGGCGGCCGTCGGCGGGCTGATCGTGGCGATCCTGCTGACCGCCTCCCAGGTCGTGGAGCGGGCCGTGTTGCCACTGGTGGTGGCGCTGAATGCGGTTCCCAAGGTAGCCCTGGTCCCGCTGTTGATCATGTGGCTGGGGCGGGGAGAGCTGCCGAAGGTCCTGCTGGTGGTGCTGATCTGCTTCTTCCCGATCGTGGTCTCGACCATGGCCGGGCTGACCTCCACCCCTGCCGACCTGGGCGAGCTGGTCCGCTCGCTCTCTGCCTCCCGCGCACAGGCGTTTGTCAAGGTCCGGTTCCCCTGGGCCCTGCCGCATGTCTTCGTCGGAATGAAGGTGGCGATGCCGCTGGCGATGATCGGCGCGGTGGTGGCCGAGATCTCCAACCCGAACTCCGGGCTGGGCGCGGTGGTGGTCAATTCACAGCCACAGCTGAACACCCCGCTCGCGTTCGCCGCGATCGCATTGCTGGCGGCGATGAGCGTCTCGCTGTTCTACCTGGTCGTCGCCGCCGAGCGGCTGCTGCTGCCGTGGGTGCGGGAGACCTCCGGATAGCCGGGTCCTCTCCAGAGGTTTTGGAGCGCCGCCGCGCTCAAGGCGCCGGCCTTGTGCGACACCGTGGACGTCAGAGCGCGTCCTGAGCGCGCACACCCCTACTACGGCTCGTGCCCGCCCGCCTGACCTGTCGGACGGCGGGCGGGCACGAGCCGGTTAGGACCGGGTACGCCCTCGCTCCGGCGAAACGCCGCGGTCAGTCGGTGTCAGCCGGCCAGCCGCCAACGGTCACCGCGCACCACCAGTGTGGTCAACGCCTGCGACCGGAGTCCGGAGTGGTTCAGCGGGGTCATCCGCAGCGGGCCGGTGAGGCCGTCGAACCGGACGCCCTCGAACGCGTCTCGCAGCGTGTCCCGAGCGGTGAAACCGGCCTGGTTGATCGCCTCCACGATCAGCTGGATCGCGTCCGCGCCGAACGACGAGAAGGCGTGGTAGGTGCCGAACCGGGAGGTGTAGTCCCGGAACCACGTCTGCCGGGCCGCCTTCGCCGGTGAGGTGGCGATGACCTCGTCGATCACCAGGGTCTCGGTGAACACCATGGTCGCGTTGGTGTACGCCGCGCCCGAGGCGCCGGTCAGGAAGGGGTCGGTCGCGGCGACCGCGTCCAGGTAGAGGTTGCCGGAGTAGCCGGCGGCGTGCAACGCCTCCGTGAAGTCATTGGCGACCGGGTCGGACGCCCAGACCACCACGGCGTCGGGGCCGGGCTCCTGGGTCGAGAAGTCCGAGACCAGGCCCAGCTCCGGCAAGGCCGGGCTCTGCGGCAGGTAACCGGCGATCCGCTCGGCGCTGCTACGCAGGCCGTCTTCGCTGGCGACCAGCTTCTCGGTCAGGACGATCTCGATGTCGGTCGCGGCCAGCGCGACCTCCATCTGCGCGAGGCCCTCCGCACCGTAAGCGTCGTCGGTGGCGGCGAGCGCGACCGTACCTACCTCCGCCCGGAGCAACTCGGCGGTGAGCAGGGAGGCGTCGTGGCCGGCGTTGGGTCCGACCTTGAACAGATACTGCCGTTCCTCCACCGGCTCGCTGAACGTGGCAGACGCGGCCAGCGCGATGGTCGGCACCCCGGCTCCGTTGACGATCTCCGCGATCTCCTCCGCGCACTCCTCACACCCGCTGGTGATGATCGCCCGGACGTCTGGGTTGGAGGCTAGCTCCTGGATGTTCGCTTTCGCGGTGTCGGAGTCTGACCGGTTGTCAGTCACCTCCAAGGAGAGCTGCCGGTCGCGGAGCAGGCCCTGCTGATTCACCTGTTCCACCCGCAGCTCCAGGGCGTTGCGGTAGACGGAGCCGAGCGCGGAGGCGTCGCCGGTGAGCGGCAGGTCGACACCGATCAGCACGGTCTCCTGGTCGTCATCCGCGGGAAGAACACCGCAACCGCTGACGAGAACCAACGCGGCGGTGCTGACGATCAAAGTTCGGCCGTACCGTCGCTCCTTGGACCTGGCCACACTGCTCCCCTTAGGTTCTTGGTCTTGGCTTCTGGGCGACCAACACCCTGCCAAACTCCGTGCCAGCTAGTCCAGGTCGGCCAGCCGGACATATCGGACCAATGCTCCAATATGCACCCCGACCCATCCAAGCATCGATGTGATATAAAACACATACCGTCGGCGCTGCTCCCGCACACCCGGTGGCGCCGCTGTGGACATGCCCTGGAGCCCCGCTGTCACAAGTCGCATCGTTCCTGTTCAGGAGGGCAGGTGAGCTGGTTATCCACGGGCGAGACAGAGGGCTGTCA
>DATGPS010000036.1:0-13624 GCA_035304685.1 Natronosporangium sp.
GCTGTTCGGCACGGTGCTGTCGTTCATCCTGATCGGCGACGCCCTGCGCGACGCCCTCGACCCGAGGCTGCGGTGAGGTGGAGATGGCCACAGACATCAGCGCCAGCAAGGCCACCGACATTGCCGTCGACGCGTTCGGCGCCGTGCCGGGGGCGGACGCCTCCGCACCACCGCTGGAGGTGGTGGACCTCCAGGTGGAGTTCCGCACCCGCGCCGGCGTGGCGCATGCGGTGAACGGCGTCAGCTTCCACCTGGATGCCGGTGAGACCCTGGCCATCCTGGGCGAGTCCGGCTGTGGCAAGAGCGTCACCGCCCAGGCGATCATGGGCATTCTGGACTCCCCGCCCGGCTTCGTCACCGGCGGCGAGGTGCGCTATCGCGGCGTCGACCTGCTGAAGCTGCCGGAGAATCAGCGTCGCCGGGTGCGGGCGAACCAGATCGCGATGATCTTCCAGGACGCGCTCTCCGCGCTCAACCCAGTGTTCACGGTCGGGTTCCAGCTGGCCGAGCTGTTCCGGGTCCACCGGGGCACGTCCCGCCAGGAGGGGCTACGCCGGGCGGTGGAGCTGCTGGACATGGTCCGCATCCCGGCCGCGGCTCAGCGGGTACGCGACTACCCGCACCAGTTCTCCGGCGGCATGCGCCAGCGGGTGATGATCGCGATGGCGCTGGCCCTGGATCCGGAGATCGTGATCGCCGACGAGCCCACCACCGCCCTGGACGTGACCGTCCAGGCGCAGATCATGCACCTGCTCGCCGAGGTGCAGCAGGAACGCCAGATGGGCCTGATCCTGATCACCCACGACATGGGTGTGGTGGCCGACGTGGCCGACCGGATCGCGGTGATGTACGCCGGGCGGGTGGTGGAGGAGGCACCGGTGTACGACATCTACGCCCGGCCCGCCCACCCGTACACCAAGGCGCTGTTGGAGTCGGTGCCGAGGCTGGACCACAAGGGCCAGCAACTGGCGGTCATCAAGGGCCTGCCCCCGACCCTGACCGCCATCCCACCGGGGTGCCCGTTCCATCCCAGGTGCGGGTACGCCCAGGACAAGTGCCGGAAACCGCCGGTCCCGCCGCGTTACGACGTGGCCCACCGGCACGCCAGCGCCTGCCACTTCTGGCCGGAGGTACGCGGAGATGAGTGACCCTGCCGCCGAGATCATGATCGAGACCGAGGACCTGGTCAAGTACTTCCCGCTCACCAGCGGCATCCTGTTCCGCCGGCGGGTCGGTGAGGTCAAGGCGGTGGACCGGGTGAACATCCGCCTGCACCGGGGGGAGACCCTCGGCGTGGTGGGCGAGTCCGGCTGTGGCAAGTCCACATTGGCGCGGCTGCTGGTCGGGCTGGAGAAGCCCACCGCCGGCCGGATCGTGGTGCAGGGCCGGGACCTCTCGCAACTGTCGTCAGAGGAGGTCCGCCGCGCCCGGCGCGACATCCAACTGGTGATGCAGGACCCGTACACCTCGCTCAACCCGCGCATGACCGTGGCGGACATCATCGGCGAGCCGTTCGCGATCCACCCGGACGTGCTGCCGCCTCACCGGCGCCGGCAGCGGGTGCGGGAGCTGATCGACATGGTCGGCCTCAACCCCGACCACATCAACCGCTACCCGCACCAGTTCTCCGGTGGCCAGCGGCAGCGCATCGGCATCGCCCGGGCACTCGCCCTCAACCCGCAGATCATCATCTGCGACGAGCCGGTCAGCGCCCTCGACGTGTCGATCCAGGCACAGGTCATCAACCTGCTCCAGGATCTGCAGCGGGAGCTCGGCCTGTCGTACATCTTCATCGCCCACGACCTGTCGGTGGTACGCCACATCGCCGACCGGGTGGCCGTGATGTACCTGGGCAAGGTGGTGGAGACCGGTACCCACGAGGAGATCTACGACCACCCCACCCACCCGTACACCCAGGCGCTGCTGTCGGCGGTGCCGGTGCCGGACCCGACCCTGCGCGGCAAGCGGGACGAGATCGTGCTGGAGGGGGACGTACCCTCGCCGGCGAACCCGCCCTCGGGTTGCCGGTTCCGCACCCGGTGCTGGAAGGCCGAGCAGATCTGCGCCGACGAGGAGCCGGCGCTGGTGGAGCGGCCACACTCGCCGCACCCGAGCGCCTGCCACTTCGCCGAGGAGCGGGATGTGGTGAGCGCCCAGGTCTGACCGCCCCGGTACGCCGCGCGGAGCGGGCCGCCAACCCAGGTGCAGGCCTTCAGCCAAGGTGCACCGTCAGCCCAGGTGTTCGCGCAGGAAGTCGCGCGTGGCCTGGCGTACCTGCGCGGCGGTGGCCGAGGCCGGCAGCACGGTGGGCGGATGGCCGGCGGCGGTGAGGGTCTGGGTGAGCGCCTCGACCGCCGGGGCGGTCGCCGGGTCCGGCGCCAGCAGCAGTGGCCGGTCGGCGCCCGCCTCGGCCGCGTGGAGCAGGCTGTGGTGCTGGTACACCTCGGCGCCGTCGTCGCGGGAGCCCAGGTACCGCTCGGCGAAGACCGGCCCCTGCGGCAGGTCGGGCCGGTCCCACTCCACCACCGGCGCCTCGGCCACCGCGCACCGGAACAGGTCCGGTCGCCGCAGCACCGCCAGCGCCGCCAGCCAGCCACCCACACCGCGGCCACGCACGGCCACCCGCGCCAGGTCCAGATCCGGGTGCTTGCCGGTGAGCGCGGCCAGCGCGTCGGCGAGGTCGGCCAGCACCAGGTCGGCGAGGCGGCGGTGGATGACCTTCTCGAACGAGGGCGCCACTCCCGGCGTACCCCGGTGGTCGACCACCACCACCGCGAAGCCGGCGTCCGCCCACTCCTGGCGGGCGGCCCAGTCGTCCCGGGCCGCCCGTACCCCCTGGCGCAGCCCGGCGGCGTCCACGAGCACCGGCAGGCGCCGGCCGGAGACGTAGGCGCGGGGATAGAGCACCCCGGTGGGCAGCCGCCGGTCGGTGACCCGGGCCAGCTGCGGCCGCGGTGAGGTGGCGCGGCCGGCGCCGGGCGGGTCGAGCGGGGCCACCGGAGTCTCCCCCCGGTAGACGGTCCAGCGCAGGCCGGGGTGCTCCAGCGACTCGGACCCGATCACCAGGGTGTCGCCGCCGACCACGGCGCGGTGCCAGCCGGGCGCGGTGGTCAGCCGCCGGGCGTCGATCCCGACCGCGCCGACCGCGGTACTCACCCGGAACAGGTGCTGCTCGCTCGGCTCCCCGGCGGAGCCCTCGACCAGGATCTCGCCGGTGCCCGGCGAGCGGCCGACGACCCGCCGCACGTACAGCGAGGGCGGGGTGAGCAGGGTGCCGTCGGCGAAGAGGCAGCGCGCGTCGTACCCGTCGTGGGCGAGTTCGCCGCCGACCAGCACCCGCCCGTCCGCCAGGTGACAGGGGGTGCCGGGGACCGGCTCC
The DNA here is from genome assembly GCA_035304685.1 of Natronosporangium sp. Taxonomy (GTDB): domain Bacteria; phylum Actinomycetota; class Actinomycetes; order Mycobacteriales; family Micromonosporaceae; genus Natronosporangium. The sequence continues at coordinate 3,380 of DATGPS010000036.1, forward strand.
ACCCAGCGCGGGTCGGCCAGCTCGGCGTGGACCTGGGTCTCGCCGGTCCGCGCGTCCACGGCGAGCACCAGGCCGTGCTGCTGCGGGCGGCGGAGCACCGCGATCAGCGGGTCGCCGTGGTCGGACCAGCAGACGCTGACCAGGTGCGGGTAGGTCTCCCGGTCCCAGTGCACGTCCACCCAGCCGCCGTCCAGCTCCAGCAGGTGCAGGGAGACCCGCGGCCGGGCGGGGGCGGCGTCCACCCGGGCGGCGAGCACGCTGCTACCGTCCGGGGCCCACCACCAGTTGCGGTCCCGACCGAAGTGGGCGGCGGCCGGCTCCAGGTGACCCCAGGTCACGTACGGGTGGCCGCCCTCGGCCGGGTCGGGTTCGCCGGCGAGCAGGGTGTCGGTGCCGGCGTGGTCCACCACGTGCAGGGCGCCGTTGGTGAGGTAGCCGATCCGCTGGCCGGTGGGGTCGGGCCGGGCGTCCCGCGCGGGCCCGGCGGTGGGCAGCTCGGTCACCGCTCCGGTGCTCAGGTCGGCACGGTACAGCCGGCCCTGGCGGGAGAAGACCGCGATCCGGGCGCGGGCGTCGATCGCGTAACCGGGTACGTCCGGGTCGAGCCGGATCACCTCGTGGGGGGTGCCGCCCGGCTCGTAAACCCAGAGTGCGGCGCCGGCACGATACACGACCCGGCTGCCGTCGGCGGCGACGCGGACCTGCCGGGGCGCGGGCTGTCGGGGCACTTCCACAGTAGCCATGGTGCCCGCCGGGACGTTTTCGCGCGACGGTTTCCGCGGTACCGCTTTCTCCGTAGGGCGCCCCTGCTGGGGCTCAAGCCCCAGGAGGGCTCCCCGGTGGGGGACCGCTCCCTCAGGAGGGGTCCCCTGTTGGGGTGCTAGGCGTCAGCAGGGCGCCCCGGTCGAGGCGGAAACCGCAACAGGGCTCCCCGGTTGGGGCGGAAACGTCAGCAGGGCGCCCCTGCTGGGGCTCAAGCATTATCAGGGGCGCCCGGTGGGGGCGGCGGGAGCCGGCGGGGCATACAGTGGCGCGGGTGAACGGCATCATGTTTGTCCACGCCCACCCGGACGACGAGGCCGTCGGCACCGGCGCCACCATGGCGCACTACGCCGCCGCGGGAGTGCCGGTCACGCTGGTGACCTGCACCCTCGGCGAGGAGGGCGAGATCCACGTGCCGGAGCTGGCGCTGCTCGCCCCGAACGAGGCCGACCAGCTCGGCGGCTACCGGTTGACCGAACTCGCCGCCGCCTGCGCCGCGCTCGGCGTGAACGACCACCGGTTCCTGGGCGGAGCCGGTCGCTACCGCGACTCCGGCATGATGGGTACGCCGGCGAACCAGCATCCGCGCTGTTTCTGGCGGGCCGACGTGGACCAGGCCGCCGGCTACCTGGTGGAGATCATGCGGGAGGTCCGGCCCCGGGTGCTGGTGACCTACGACCCGAACGGCTTCTACGGCCACCCGGACCACATCCAGGCCCACCGGGTGGCGATGCGCGCCGCCGAGCTGGCCACCGCCGAGGGGTTCGGCCCGGCGAAGGTGTACTGGACCGCGGTGCCGAAGTCGGTCCTCGCCGCCGGCATGGAGCGGTTCGCCCGGTCGGCGGACAACCCGTTCGCGGGGGTCACCGACGTGGACGAGCTGCCGTTCGGTACCCCGGACGCGGAGGTGACCGCCCGCATCGACGCCCGGGCGAGCCGTCCGGCCAAGGCGGCGGCGCTGCGCGCCCACGCCACCCAGATCCCGCCGGATTCGTGGCTGCACTCGATGGCCGGCCCGGACGGCGACGACGGGGTGGAGTACTACGTCCTCGCCGCCGGGCAGCGAGGCCCCGGGGACGGGCCGTACCAGTGGGAGAGCGACCTCTTCGCGGGTCTGACGTGACTCCGCCCGCGCAGGTGCCGGACGACCCGAACGAGCCGCTGGTGGGCGGGCGGACGCCGGGTGACAACGTGCTGGGCGGGCCGGTCCAAGAACCGGCGGCCGGCGACGCCGCGCCGGATCAGCCGGGGGCGGGGGAGCCGGGGCCGTCGCGGTTGGCGGACTGGTCGCTCCGCCTCGCCGGCGCGGTGGTGGCACTGCTGGGCGGGGTGGTGGCGGCGGTGTGGACGCTGCTGCTGGTGCCGCTGCGGCTGGTCGCCGGAGACTTGGTAGTACGGCTGCCGGTGGCGATCCTGCTCGCGATCGCCGGGAACGTGGCGCTGCTGTGGTTCGCCCGCCGGGCCACCGGCTCCCGGTGGGGGGTGCTGCTCCCGGCGGTGGGGTGGTTCGCGGTGATGCTGCCGGCGCTGGGCAGCACGACCGAGGGGGACCGCCTGCTGCTGGGCAACGACTGGGTGGCGCTGCTGACGCTGTTCGCGGGCACGATCACGCTGACCATCGGGGCGGTGCTCGGGGCGGCCACCCCCCGCACCGGTTGATCACACGTTAGCCCCGGATCGCGCCGCGGCCTAGGCCCGCGTCCCTGCTCAACGGAGTCTGCGCGGGGGTTTCGAGGTGAGCCCGGCTATTGTGGTGCCTGACGCCGAGCAGGTCGGCCACCCCTTACCATTCTTGATCATGAAATTTCCTCGACTCCCGCGTACGATGCTGATCGTCGTGGCGGTGGTGATCGCGCTGATCGCCACCGGCACGGTGGTGGGTGGCACCTTCGCGTACGCCGGCGACGTGCCCCGGGGTACGACCGTGCTCGGGGTGGACCTGAGCGCGATGACCCGCGAGGAGGCCATCGCCACGCTGGAGGAGGCCCTCGCCCGCGAGGCCGACGCCGTCGCCGCGCCGCTTTCGGTACGCGTCGGCGAGACCGTGGTGGAGGTGGTGCCCGCCGAGGTGGGGCTCGCGGTCGACGTGGCCGCCACCGTGGACCGGGCGATCGAGCGGGCCCATCCGGTGCCGGCGATGTTCGGCGCCATCTTCGGACCGCGGGACGTGCCCCCGGTGGTGACCATGGACACCGAGGCGCTGCGGGAGCAGTTGCAGGAGCCGGCGGAAGCGGCCGGCGAGGCGATGACGCTGCCGGCGGTGCGGTTCGAAGGTACCGAGCCGGTGCCGGTCTACCCCGAGCCGGGCCTGGGGCTCGACCCGGACCTCGCCGCGGAGCGGGTAGCGGCCGCGTGGCCGCCGCCGCTGGTCGTCACCGGCACCTGGCGGGAGCCAGCGGTGATCGAGGTGCCGCTGGTCGAGATCACCCCGGTGCACACCGCCGAGGACGTGGACCGGCTGGTGGCGGAGCTGGCCCGCCCGGCGGTCGCGGCCCCGGTGACCGCCACCCTCCCCGGCGGCGCCGAGCTGGAGATCTCCCCGGAGGTGATCGCTGCCAGTCTCACGCTGGAGTCCGACGCGACCGGCGAGATCGTGCCGGAGGTGGATCCGAAGGCACTGCGTAAAGGGCTGAAGGAGCAGTTGAAGCCGGTCGAGCGCAAGCCGGTCGACGCCCGGTTCAGCCTCGCCAGCGGCCGGCCGGAGATCGTGGAGGAGAAGGACGGCGAGCAGGTGGACACCGAGGCGCTCGCCGCGGACCTGCTGCCGGTGCTGTCGCAGCCGCAGCCGCGTACGGTCACCGCCACCACCCGCACCCGCCCGGCCAAGCTGACCAGCGACGACCTGGCCGAGCTCGGGGTCAAGGAGCAGATCTCGACCTTCACCACCTACTACGACGGCGGGCTCGCCGAACCCCGCAACCAGAACATCGCCCTGCTCGCGGACATGGTCGACGGCGCGCTGGTGCTGCCCGGCGAGGTGTTCTCGTTGAACGAGTTCAGCGGCCCCCGCGGCTACGAGCAGGGGTTCCAGGACGCGCCGGTGATCCTGGACGGCCGGCTGCAGCCGGCGGTCGGCGGCGGGTTGTCGCAGTTCACCACCACGCTGTTCAACGCGGCGTTCTACGCCGGGCTGGAGGATGTCGAGCACACGCCCCACTCGTACTACTACTCCCGCTACCCGGCGGTGATTGAGGCTACGATCTTCTATCCTTCTCTTGATATGAAGTTCCGCAACGACACCGAGTACGGGGTGGTGATCGACACCTCGTACGACGAGGCCGGGATCACTGTGACGTTGTGGGGCACCAAGGTGTGGGACGAGGTCACGGCCGAGTGGAGCGACCGGCGGGATGTCACCCAGCCCAAGCGCCAGTACATCGAGCCGGGGCCCTCCTGCATCGACACCGTGGGCATCCCCGGGTTCACCCAGGACGTCTGGCGGGTGTTCTACCGGGACGGGCAGGAGATCAAGCGAGAGAAGTTCACCTGGCGTTACGATGCCCAGCCGGAGTTCATCTGCGGCGAGAAGCCGGACTAAAGGCGGAGGACGGATGATCAAGCGGTGGCTGCGGGTCGAGCTGCTGGCCGGGATCGTGTTCGCGATCAACGTGGTCGGCCGACTGGTGGTGCGGATCGGCTCGATCGAGGACGCGGACGGCCAGCGGCTGGTGGCGCTGCTGGCGTTCCTGGCGATCGGGGTCGCCATGGCCGTGGCGGCGGTGCTGTGGACCCGGCAGCGGGCCGTCAGCGACGTCGCCACCGACCTGGCCGGCGGCGGCTTCGCGGGTGGCCTGCTGTGCCTGCTGCTGGGCCCGTTCGTGGGCGGCTCCACGCCGGCCGCGGACGGCCTGGAGGTGTTCCTGGCACAGGCCGGCCTGTACGCGGCGTACGCCGGTGGCGGCGCCGGGTTCGGCATCCTGCTGGTGATCGCGTTGGGTAAGGACTACGTCTCGCAGTCGCTGGCCCAGTTCGCGGAGAAGAAGCTCTCCAAGCCACGGCGCCCGGTGCGCGGCTGACCGGTCAGGCGGGTACCGCGGTCGGGCACGGGCAGGTCCGCTCGGCCGGCAGCGCGGCCACGGCGGCGAGCAACAGCCCCCGCATCCGTTCGGTGTTCTCCGCGAAGACCCGGAACACCTCCTCCTGGGTCACGCCGCGCTCTCCCTCCACGCCCGCGTCCAGGTCGGTCACCAGCGCGATCGCGGTGTAGCACATCGCCAGCTCCCGGGCGAGGACCGCCTCCGGGTGGCCGGTCATGTTCACCAGCGTGCCGCCGGCCGCGGCGTACCACTGCGACTCGGCGCGGGTGGAGAACCGCGGGCCTTCGATCACCACCATGGTGCCGCCGTCGGTGACGGCGAGATCCTGGGCGGCCGCGGTGGCGAGTACCGTGGCGCGCCCGGCCGGGCAGTACGGGTCCGCGAACGACACGTGTTTCGGGCCGGTGTCGAACGTCTCGAAGAAGGTCTGGACCCGCCCGTAGGTGCGGTCGATGAGCTGGTCCGGCACCACGAACGACCCGGCCGGCAGGTCCGGCCGCAGGCTGCCCACCGCGCACGGGGCGAGGATCTGGGTCACCCCCAGCTCCTTGAGCGCCCACAGGTTGGCGCGGTAGGGGATGCGGTGCGGCGGGTGCTGGTGCGCGCGGCCGTGCCGGGGCAGGAACGCGGTCCGGCGCCCGCCGACCTCGGCGATCGTGATCGGGTCGGAGGTCGGTCCGTACGGCGTCTGCAGCACATGGTCGGTGGCGTCGTCCAGCAGGGCGTAGAGCCCGGACCCGCCGATCACGGCGAGTTCGGCGGATGGGTTCACGGTGGCTCCTCGTGGTCGAGCGTCGCTTCCGCACGGCGGTCGCCGGGCGCCGGCCGGGGTGCCGGCCGGGCGTGGAGCGGATCCGGCCGGATCGAGTGGACGCGGCGCGTAGCGACCGTGGCGTTTGGCAGGTTATCGTTCCGGCATGACCGGCATGTCGCGCGAGCCCGGTACCCCCGGTGACCCCGGGGTCGAACCCATGCTCCGGTTCGATCGCCCTACCGGCTCGCTGCTGGGGTCGTTGCTGGTGGCCACGCCCGCCCTGCGCGATCCCAGCTTCGAACGCAGCGTGGTGCTGCTGGTGGCGCACGAGCCAGGCGGCGCCATGGGGGTGGTGATCAACCGGGCCACCGAGGTGCCGGTCGCGGAGGTCCTGGGCGAGTGGGGCAGCCTGGCCCGCGACCCGGCGGTGCTGTTCGAGGGTGGTCCGGTGCAGCCGGATTCGGCGATCTGTGTGGCCCGGCTGCGCACCGGCGCGCAACCGCCCGGCTTCCAGCGGTTCTTCGGCAGCCTCGGCACCGTGGACCTGGAGCAGGAGCCCGAGCAGCTGCGGGAGGCCGTGGACGGGGTCCGGGTCTTCGCCGGGTACGCCGGCTGGTCACCGGGCCAGCTGGAGGAGGAGATCGCGGCCGGGTCGTGGTTCACGTTCGAGGCGCTGCCCGGAGACCCGTTCATGTCCCGGCCGGACGACCTGTGGTCGATGGTGCTGCGCCGCCAGGGCGGCATGCTCGCCGCGGTCGCCCACTACCCGCCCGACCCGACCATGAACTGACCGGTTCACCCGTCGGCGGAGACTCCGGGGTGACCCGGGCGCACCAGCCCGGTCTCGTACGCGGCGATCACGAGCTGGGCCCGGTCCCGGGCATCCAACTTGGCCATCGCCCGGTTCACGTGGGTCTTGACGGTCGCCGGGCTGAGGAACAGTACCCGGGCGATCTCGCTGTTGGACAGTCCGCTGCCGACCAGCCGTAGCACCTCCCGCTCCCGGTCGGTGAGGACGTCCAGCCGGTGCTGGTCCGGCCGGCCGGGGCCGTGCGCCACGAACGCCTCGATCAGCGCGCGGGTGGCGCCGGGGGAGAGCAGCGACTGACCCGCCGCCACCGTGCGGATCCCCTCGCGCAGCCCGGTCGGGCTGACCTCTTTGCTCAAGAACCCGCTGGCGCCGGCCCGGATCGCCTCGAACACGTACTCGTCCTGCTCGTAGGTGGTCAGCACCAGGACCCGCACCGCCGGGCCGGTCTGCGGGTCCGCCACGATCCGGCGGGTGGCGGCGAGGCCGTCCAGCACCGGCATCCGGATGTCCATCAGCACCACCTCCGGCCGGTGCTGCCGCGCCAGCGCCGCGGCCTGCGCGCCGTCGCTCCGACCGCCGCGACCGCCGCCACGGCGACGGCGTCCATCGGCCAGGCCGGCTGATCGCCTGACTGCGCCGACGCGACGAGCATGACCCCGGTCACCGCCACCCCGAGGGCGACGTCCAGCGGCACCCCGGTCCACCAGCGGTTGGACACAGCTCGACCCTAGCCGCTGCGGGAGTGCCCGGAAGCGGGCCTCCGGGCCGCCTACCGCGGATGCGGTACGCCGCCGACCGCGTCTGGCCGACGACACCCGGGGCGGCGCGCCCCTAGCGTGGTCGACGTGAACGGGGACGATGGCCGGGCCGGCAGCGCCGGACCGGCACAGGGGGTGACACCGATGACCGCGAACCCACCGGCCGCGGGCCGCGCCGCCCGGGGCGGCCGCAGAACCTGGCGGCGGTGGCTGATCGCCGGACTCGTCGTCGTACTGATGATCCCGTTGGGGTTGGCCGGCGCGGTGGGCCTGGTGTGGGCCCGGGCGGTCACCGACACCGTCGGGCAGGTCGCGTTTGAGCGACCGTTGGCGATCCCGCCGCTCGCCGAGAGCCGGGTCGAGGACGGGACCCGGGTGGTCGACCTGCGGGCGGGGAAGGGCACCACCGACTTCGGCGTGGCGGACACCCCGGCGGAGACCTGGGGCTACAACGGCTCCTACCTGGGGCGACGCTGCGCGCCGAACGCGGCGAACGGGTACGGATCAACGTGACCAACGAGGTGGGCGAGACCACCACCACCCACTGGCACGGCCACCACCTCCCGGCGCCGATGGACGAGGGCCGCACTAGCCGATCGAACCGGGTGAGACCTGGAGCCCGAAGTGGACGGTGGACCAGCCGGCAGCGACCACCTGGTACCACCCGCACCTGCACGGCACCACCGCCGAGCACGTGTACCGCGGCCTGGCCGGGATGTTCATCCTGGACGACGCGCAGAGCCGGGAGCTGGACCTGCCCTCGGAGTACGGGGTGGACGACATCCCGGTGATCGTGCAGGACAAGAAGTTCGACGGCGGCGGCCAGCTCGACCGCGGCGGGACCATGTTCAGCCCGGTGGGCCTGCTGGGCGACACCATCCTGACCAAGATCCTGCTCCACCGGGGCGTAGGGTCCAGCTGCTGCTGCGGTTCACCGACTACACCGACCCGGACTGGCCGTACATGTACCACTGCCACGTGCTCAGCCACGAGGACCAGGGGATGATGGGCCAGTTCGTGGTGGTGGAGCCGGGCCAGGCCCCGGGCGTACCCGGCGGCGGCGCCCACCATCACCACCACGAGTGACGGTACGCGCGGGCGGCCCCGGTCCAGGTTCGCTGGACCGGGGCCGCCGCTAGGGGTGGGTCCGGGTGTTAGCCGCAGACCGCCCCGTTCACCGTCACCAGTTCCGGTGCCGGGTTCACCAGCCAGGTCGTACCGTTGAACCCGAAGGTCACCGAGTGGTCCGGTGCGATTACCCGGTTCCAGCTCAGCGGCTGTGCCGTCACCCGGGCGCCGTCCACGGTCAGCTCAGCGCTCCAGTAGTGACTGATGTCCTGGCCGCCAGTGAACGACCAGGCCATCTCCCAGTCCTCGATCGGCTCGTCGCCGGTGTTGGTGAGCGTCACCTGGGCGGTGAACCCATCCGGCCAGACGCCGTGGATCTGGTAGGTCACCTCGCACGACAGCGTGGCCGGCGGCTGGCCGTCACCCTGGTCCGCCAGGAACGACGCGATCCAGGCCAGCGCCGAGTTCCAGTTGATCGCCACCTCGTTGGTCGCGTACGACTCGATGTGGTCGACGTAGCAGAACTGCGGCGCGCACCCCGCCAGCAGGGCGGCCGCGAACGGGTCGTCCAGGCTGGCGTTGGCGCCACCGGCCAGCGAACCCGCCGGCGGGTGCGGGAAGGCCGGGTCGAGCTGGGCGCCGAAGAGCCGGCTGTGCTGGTTCTGCGGCGTCTTCGTCCCCCACCCGGTGACGTAGGAGTGGTTCAGCGCGTTGCGACCGAAGATGTAGTCCATCCCCGACAGCACACCGGCGCGGAACCGCTCGTCCCCGGTGAGGTCGTACGCGACCGCCATCACCAACGCGTTGTTGATGATGTTGCTGTTCGACCCCCAGAAGTAGTTGTTCGCACCGCCGGGCAGCGGCAGCCCGTACGCCTCGGCTTGGGCCGTGGCCAGGTACCGCTCCGCGGCGTCCACCACCGACTGCTGGATCTGCGCCCGCTCCTCGGCCGGCAGCCCGTTCGGCACCGTGGCCAGGTCCAGCCGGCCCAACTCGGCCGTCTGCGGCCAGTTGAACCCGGTCTGGGTGAACAGGTCGCCGGTGTGGTGCCGGGAGGCCCGCAGGTCGTCCAGGTAGGACTGCTCGCCGGTGGTCAGGTACAGCTCCGCGGCGGCCCAGTAGAACTCGTCGCTGACGTCGCCGTCGCTGTAGGCGCCGCCGCCGTCGCCGTCCCGCGGGTCGGCCAGCAGGTCCGGGTTGGCCTGCGCCGCCTCGTACGCGGTGGTGGCCGCGTCCAGGCACTGCTGGGCGAACACCTCGTCATAGGTGGCGAAGAGCCGCGCGCACTGCGCGGTCACCGCCGCCAGGTTCAGCGTCGCCGCGGTCGAGACCGGGTGCAGCTCCCGCAGCTCGGGGTCGTCGTGCGGCGCCAGCGGCAGGCCGGTCCAGTTCCGGTCGTGGATCTTGTGGTGTGCCATGCCGGCGAACTGCTCGCCCTCGGGCACCTGCATGCGCATCAGGAACTCCAGCTCCCAGCGCGCCTCGTCCAGGATGTCGGGTACGGCGTTGCCGTGCTCCGGCACCCGCAGGCTGCCGTCGGCGTGCGCGTCCGGGTCCGCCGTCGCGGCGGTCTTGGTGCGCTCGAACGTGCTCAGCAGGTGCCAGGTGGCGATACCGCCGTTGACCACGTACTTGCCGTGGTCACCCGCGTCGTACCAGCCGCCCCGCACGTCCAGCCGGTAGTCGCAGACCCCGGGCTGGCACGGCACGTCGGTGTCGCCCTGGTTGGGCGGCACCCCCACGTGGCCGGCCGGGCGGGCGTACTCCTCGCCCACCAGGTCGCCGTCGATCTCGATGCCGCTGCGCTGGATGTAGAAGAACTGCAGCGCGTCCGAGCGGAGCTGGTCGTAGATGTCACCGCCGATGGCGAACGGGTAGCTGACCTCCCCGTCGGCGACCACGGTGTAACCGGTGCCCGGCGTGGTCACATCGGAGAAGTCCAGCGTGTGCACGTTCTCACCGGAGGCCTCGTCCAGCCCGCGGGGGGTGGTCACGCCCTCGGCCACGGTCGCGCCGCCGGCGTCGACCAGGGCCCACGGCAGCGGGTCGGTCGCC
>DATGPS010000037.1:0-23873 GCA_035304685.1 Natronosporangium sp.
CGGTGACCGCGAACGCGTTCTGGTTGGCCGCTTCCGACGGCTCGCCGAAGACCAGGTCCACCTGCTCCCCGAGCGCGCGCAGCTCCGCCAGGCTCGCCGCCACGTCACTGGAGGCCAGCGGCTCCGGGTTGGCCCCGTTCACCTGGGCGTTCAGGTACTCGGTCACGGTCCCGAGGTACTCCGGCACCACCTGCACCGCACCGCTCTGCAGCTCGGGCTGGTACAGCTCGCGGTTGTCGACCGTGCGGACCTCCGCGTCGTACCCGGCCGCGGCCAGCGCGATCTGGTACAGCTCGCCGAGGGTCTGGCTCTCGCTGAACCCGGCGGTCACGATCACCACCTCGCCGCCCGGGCCGGCCGCGATGCCGTCGGTGAGGCCCTCGGTCTCGGCGAAGGCCTCCGCCGCCTGCCGGGGCGTCTGCCGGTCCACATCGACCGCCTGGTTGAGCTGGATCAGCTTCGGGGTGTCGAGGGCGGCGGAGACCGTGTCCAGCGCCGCGATCAGCTCCGGATCGGCCGCGTCCTCGTGGACCGCCGGGAGGATGTTCTCCGCGGTCTGCCACTGCCGGTCGTCTTCGAGTACCACCAGCTGCTCGCCGGCGACCGGCGCACAGCCCTCGCCCGCGGCGGCGGTGTCGGGAGCTTCCGTGCCGGACTGCCCGGCTTCACCGCACGCGGATGTCACCGCCAGCAGGCCCGTCAGCGCGAGCCCGAAGAGCACTGTGGTGCGTTCTGTTGCACGCATAACCGTCCGCCTTCTGTGTCCCGGCGCGACATTGCTGCCGGCCGCGTGTCTGGCGGACGGGGTGCCGCCCGCGCTACGCCCAGCCAATCTCGCCTCGACGGGCACCGGCAACGGGACGTGACGTGAGTCACATTACAAGATCATATCGACGCCGCGGTGACCCGCCGGCGTACCCGGCGGCGTAGCGGCTTGGGGGTCAGCACCCGCTCGGCCAGCGCCAGCCCGCCCTCTACCAGCATCGCCAGCGCCGCCACCAGGAAGCCGCCGGCGAGGATCTGGCCGCCGCCGGTGACCAGGCCGAGACCGAACCCGGCCCCGATGATCTGGCCCAGACCGCCGCCGTTGACGAACACCGCCAGGGTGACCGTGGCGACCACCTGCACCGCGGCGGTGCGGAAACCGCTGGCCAGGTACGGCACGGCGAGCGGTAGCTCGACTCGCCGCAGCAGCTGCCCGCCGGAGAGGCCCATGCCCGCGGCGGCGTCCCGGACCTCCGGGTCGACCTGCCGCACCCCGGTGTACGCGGTGGCGAGCAGCGGCGGCACCGCGAAGATCGCGAGCGCCACGATCACCGCCGGGCGGCCGAAGCCGACGAAGGTCAGCGGCAGGATGGTCAGGGTGGCCAGCACCGGGATGGCGAGCGTGAGGTTGGAGAAGATCACGATCGCGTGCCCGCCCCGACCCCGGTGCCCCAGCCAGATCCCGACCGGCCAGGCGACCAGGCAGCCGAGCGCCACCGCCCCGGCGGAGAGCAGCAGGTGTTCGCCCAGCCGGTCGAGGATGCCGCCCGGGTTGGTCCAGTTCAGCGGGTCGTTGAGCCAGATCACCGCCTGCCGCAGCGGGTCGCTCACGGGACCATCTCCGCGGTCTCGGGGGAGCGCGACCCGACCGGCCGGGCCGACGACCGGGTCCAGGGGGTGGCGAGCCGGCCCAGCCCGAGCAGCAGCAGGTCCAGTGCGAGGGCGAGGGCCACACACAGCACCGTACCGGTGAGGATCTCAGCCTTGAAGAAGTTGTTCCGGAAGCCTTCGATGATCAGCCGACCCAGGCCGCCGTGGCCGGGCAGGACCCCGATCGTGGTCATCGCCACCGTGGAGACCGTGGCCAGCCGCAGCCCGGTGAGGATGCCGGGGATCGCCAGCGGGAGTTCGATCCGCAGCAGCTGCGCCAGCCGCCCGTACCCCATGCCCCGCGCGGCGTCCCGGACCTCCTCCGGGACCTGGACCAGTCCGGTGAGCGTGTTGCGGATCAGCATCAGCAATGCGTAGATCGCGAGCGGGATCACCACCGTGATCGGGCGTAACCCCAGGTATGGGGTGACGAAGGCGAAGACCGCCAGGGCCGGGACGGTGTAGAGCACGCCGGCGGATGCCAGAATCGGTCCGGTGAGCGGACGGAACCAGTACGCCAGCACCGCCAGCGGCAGGGCGATCGCGGTGGCGAGCAGGACCGCCTGGGTGGTGAGGCTGATGTGCTCGACCAGGGCGGTCAGGATCCGGTCGGAGTTATTTTCGAGGTACCGCCACGATACCCATGAGTTGTCCGGAGCGGGACTGCTCTGGGCGAGAGCGTCCGCGCTCCGGGCGAGCCCGGCCGTGGCATAGGAGGGCATGAAGTGGACGTTACCGCGGCGGGTGGCGCATCGACCGCCGCGTCCGCGATCACCCTGGAGTCGCTGCGCAAGCAGTTCCCGGACGGCACGGTGGCGGTGACCTCGCTGGACCTGCGCGTGGAAGCCGGCGAGCTGGCGGTCCTGATCGGCCCGTCGGGCTGCGGCAAGTCCACCGTCCTGCGGATGATCAACCGGCTGGTGGAGCCGACCGCCGGGCGGGTACTGCTGGACGGCGTCGACGTCACCCACGCCGACCCGGTGGCGCTGCGCCGCCAGATCGGGTACGTGATCCAGCACGTGGGCCTGTTCCCGCACCAGACCGTGCGGGCCAACATCGGGACCGTGCCGCGGCTGCTGGGTTGGGACCGGCGGCGGATCCGGGCCCGCGCCGACGAGCTGCTGGAGCTGGTCGGGCTGCCACCGGGCCGGTACGCCCGGCGCTACCCACACGAACTCTCCGGCGGCCAGCGGCAGCGGGTCGGGGTGGCCCGGGCCCTGGCCGCCGATCCAGTGCTGCTGTTGATGGACGAGCCGTTCTCGGCGGTCGACCCGATCACCCGCACCCGGCTACAGGAGGAGTTCCGGCGGCTACAGGCCGAGGTACGCAAGACCATCGTGCTGGTCACCCACGACCTGGACGAAGCGGTACGCCTGGGCGACCGGATCGCGGTGCTCTCCCAGGGCGGGGTGCTGGAGCAGTACGCCGAGCCGGGCCGCCTGCTGGGGGAGCCGGGCACCGAGTTCGTGCGGGAGTTCGTCGGCGCCGACCGGGGGGTGCGCCGGCTGGCGGTCACCCCGATCCGCCGGGAGCTGTTGATCTCCGAGCCGCCGGAACGGGCGGGTCCGGAGCCGGTGGTGCCGCTGGCCGGCTCGCTCTACGACGCGCTCTCCGCGATGCTCGTGGCGGGCACGGACCGGGTGCTGGTCACCGGTCCGGGCGGGGATCGGCTCGGATACCTCACCCGGGACGCCGTGCTCGCGCCGCCGGCGCGCGTACCCGACCCCCGGGTCACCGGTTCATAAATATTGGCACCGGTCGCGCGCTGGTGGCATCCTTGGTAGCCATGGCGCGGCGGGAGCACGAGCGCGCTGCCGACGTGGACCGCGAGGAGGTCGCTGAGCGGCTACGCCAGGCGGTGGCCGAGGGCCGCCTCGACCTCGATGAGTACGATGAGCGGCTCGCCCAGGTGTACCGTGCCCGCACCTACGGTGAGCTTGACCGCCTCGTGGATGACCTGCCCAAGCCGGTGCCGGCGCCGCCGCCACCGCAGCCGCACGCGGTGCGGCGCTGGCTCGTGGAGCAGTGGCGGCCCTGGGCCACGGTCGTCATGATCTGTGTGACCATCTGGTCACTGACTTCGATCATGAGCGCGGAGCTGCTCTACTTCTGGCCACTGTGGGTGGCGGTGCCCTGGGGAGTGGTGCTCATCTGCCGCACGATCTTTGGCCTCTCCAGTGGTGAGCCGCACCAGTACGCCGCCCGCCGTCCGGAGCGCCCGCCCGCCACCTGAGCGCCGCACACCAGTCAAGTCCCATCGTCAGCTGGGCTCCCGGTGGGATGCTCCATCTTCAGCCGGGCGCCCCTGCTAGGGGTAGAGCATCAGGAGGGCTCCCCTGTTGCGGTGAATGGCGCCAGCCGGGGTCCCCTGCTGGGGTGACACCGCCGGCCGGCGCACCTTTGGGTTGGTGTGGGCCGCGTCGCCGCGGACCTGGGTAGCCGCTCATTAGGATCTGTCGGCGTGGACGTGATCCGAGTGACCGGTGGCGCCCGGCTGAGCGGCGAAGTCACCGTGGTGGGGGCCAAGAACTCGGCGTTGAAGCTGATGGCGGCGGCGTTGCTGGCACCGGGGCGGACCGTGGTGACCAATGTGCCGAGGATCACCGACATCGCGGTGATGGCCGAGGTGCTCCGCCGGCTGGGCTGCGTGGTGGAGATCGAGGGAGACCAGGTCTCGGTGGAGACTCCGGAGCGGCCCGACACCGAGACCGACTACGATCTGGTCCGGCAGTTACGCGCTTCGATCTGCGTGCTCGGGCCGTTGCTGGCCCGCTGCGGATACGCCCGGGTGGCGCACCCGGGCGGGGACGCGATCGGGTCCCGCGGTCTGGACATGCACATCGCGGGGCTGAGCCGGATGGGCGCGGAGATCTCCGGGGAGCACGGGTTCGTCATCGCCTCCGCTCCGCGCGGGTTGCACGGTGCCACCATCTGGCTCGACTTCCCCAGCGTCGGGGCGACCGAGAACCTCCTCATGGCCGCCGTGCTGGCGCGGGGTGGCACGCAGTTGGACAATGTGGCCCGGGAGCCGGAGATCGTCGATCTGTGCACGATGCTCACCGCCATGGGGGCGCGGATCTCCGGCGCCGGTACCTCCCGGTTGGAGATCGAAGGGGTGCCGGAGCTGACGCCGGTCACCCACCGGTGCGTCGGGGACCGGATCGTCGCCGGCACGTGGGCGTTCGGCGCGGCGATGACCCGCGGGGACGTGACCGTGACCGGGGTGGACCCGCAGTACATCGAGATCGCGCTGGACAAGCTGGTCTCCGCCGGCTGCCTGGTCGAGACCGGGCCGGACACCCTGCGGGTACGCATGGACCAGCGGCCCCGGGCGGTCGACGTGGTGACCCTGCCCTATCCGGGCTTCGCCACCGACCTGCTGCCGATGGCGATCGCGCTCGCCTCGGTGAGCGAGGGCAGCTCGATGGTCACCGAGAACATCTTCGACGGCCGGTTCATGTTCGTGAATGAGATGCTGCGGCTGGGCGCGTACATCCAGACCGACGGTCACCACGCGGTGGTCCGCGGCCGCGAGCGGCTCTCCAGCGCCCCGGTGCGCGCGACCGACATCCGGGCCGGAGCCGGGCTGATCATGGCTGCCCTGTGTACCGATGGGGTGAGCGAGGTCAGCCACGTGCACCACATCGACCGGGGCTACCCGGACGTGGTGCGGGACCTGCGCCGGCTGGGCGCGACCGTGGAGCGCACCACCGTCCCGGACGCGCCAGACATGACCCTGCCCGGGCCCCGCCCCGACCCGGTCGGTCGGGTGCGGCCGTGACACAGGCCGGCCGGGTGAGTACCCGGCCGGCCTGTGGAGGCGTTACCCCGGTCGCGCGGCTCAGCCCGTGAACGGTGCCACGTCGGTCACGGTGACCTTGATGTCGGCGCCGCTGGGAGCGGTGTAGGTCACCGTCTGGCCCGGCCGGGCCCCGAGAATGGCGCGGCCGAGCGCGGACTCAGGACTGTAGACGGTCAGGTCGGTGGTGGTGGCGATCTCCCGCGACCCGAGCAGGAACGTCTCGGTGTCGTCCGCGTCGTCGTCGAAGTGGATCGTGACCACAGTGCCCGGAGCCACCACCCCGGTGGCCGGACCATCGCCCACCCGGGCACGCCGCAGCAGGTCCTCCAGATGCCGGATGCGCGCCTCCTGCTTACCCTGCTCCTCCTTTGCGGCGTGGTAGCCGCTGTTCTCCCGCAGGTCCCCCTCTTCGCGGCGGGCGTTGATCTCCGCGGCGATGACCGGGCGGTTGGCGATCAGCTCGTCGAGCTCGGCTCGGAGGCGGTCGTAGCCCTCCTGGGAGAGCCAGACGGGCGCCTCGCGGTCGGTGGACACGGACAATCCCCTCCGTTGACAGCGTGGTCCTGCACGTCCTGCCACAAGGTGTGTTCGGTGGCCAAACCTCCAAGTTACCAGCCGAGGTACTTACCGGTCTGGCCAGCAGCGCTGCACCTCACCGGTGACCGGGCGCTCGGTGGTGGCCAGGGTGTGCGTCACCCGCGGCCGCCGTTGCCCGAGCGGCGGGTCCACGCGTACCTCCTCGCGGCCCACCTCGACGCCGGCCGCGTTGCGTGCCCGCACCGCGCAGACCGCGGTCTCTCCTTCCGGGACCACGACCGTGAACTCCACTACGACCTGTGAATCGGTGATGTCGGTGAACCGCGTCACGGTCGCGTGGTAGGGACGGCCGTGACCGTACTGCTGGCCCAACACCATCGCCGCTCCCGCACCGATCAGCAGCACACCGGCGACCATCACGGCGACCACGACCCGCCGCCACCACCGGCGGCGGCCCGACTGCCGCCGCCGGCCGTACCGGCCGGGCGGGAACTGCGGCGTCGGGGCCGCTGTGGCGTTCGTCTCGGTCACCGGGTAACAAACCTCCGCGGCAAGCGGTTGTCACTTGGTGTGGGCAGAATAGTCCCATCCTAGGAGCAGGCCGTCCCACGACCGGGAGAAACCTTGAGTGAGCAGTTGCGTCTGATGGCGGTGCACGCGCACCCGGATGACGAGTCCAGCAAGGGCGCCGCGACCATGGCGAAGTACGTCGCCGAGGGCGCCTCGGTACTCGTCGTCACCTGCACCGGCGGAGAGCGCGGCAGCGTACTGAACCCGAAGCTCGACCGGCCGGAGGTCTGGGAGCGCATCACCGAGATCCGCGTCGCCGAGATGGAGGCGGCCCGGGCCATCCTGGGCGTGGAGCAGGCGTGGCTGGGCTTCGTCGACTCCGGTCTGCCCGAGGGTGACCCGCCACCACCGCTACCGGAGGGCTGCTTCGCGCGCCAAGAGGTGGACGTAGCCGCCGAGCCGCTGGTGAGGTTGATGCGGGAGTTCCGCCCGCACGTGGTCACCACCTACGACGAGAACGGCGGGTACCCCCACCCCGACCACATCATGTGCCACAAGATCTCGGTGGCGGCGTTCGACGCCGCCGGTGACCCGGACCGCTACCCCGAGGCCGGCGAGCCGTGGCAGCCACTCAAGCTCTACTACCACATGTCGTTCTCGCGGGCCAGGATGACCGCCCTGCATGAGGCGATGCTCGCCGCCGGCAAGGAGTCGCCGTACACCGAGTGGCTGGCGCGGCGGGACGACCGGCCGGACATCTCCGAGCGCATCACCACCCGAGTGGAGTGCGCCGAGTACTTCCCGGTACGCGATGACGCGCTGCGGGCCCACGCCACCCAGGTCGACCCGGACGGGATGTGGTTCGCGGTGCCGCTGGAGATCCAGCAGAAGGTGTGGCCGACCGAGGACTACCAGTTGGCGCGCTCGCTGGTGGGCGAGACCGAGCAGCCGGAGGACGACCTGTTCGCCGGGGTGCGGGAACTGGTCGGCGCCGGGGTACCGTACCGGTGTGGAGCTGCTTGACCTGGCACAGAACTACTTCGGCGACACCCGGTCGGGTAGCCTGGCCGGCCCGCTCGGCGGGTTCCTGGTCGCGGTGCTGCTGGTGTTCACCGTGCTGCTGATCCGGAACATGAACGCCCGGATCCGCCGTCTGCCCGAGCGCTTCCCCGCTTCGGAGGCCGGAGAGCCGGGGGAGTCGGTGGAGGCGACCGGGGCGGAGACACGGACCCCGCCGCGTACCACGCCCTCCGGGGCATCGCCGGCCGACTGACGGCGGTACGCGCACCGTGCGCGCCGCCGCAGGCCCGGCGAGGCAGCGGGCGCTGGTGCGCGGCGCGGGCGCGGTCAGATGCGTCAACCCTTCCCCAACCGGGGCGCGTAGCCTACGCTTCGGGATGGGTCGGTCGGCGTCGTGGCGGTCTTAGGCGTGTGACGGGCCCGGCAAGGCTACGGTGGCCTCTTCCCCCGGTCCTTGTGGAAGGGAGCGTCGTGACTCGCGCCAGGAACGGGTTCCTGGCGGTGGCGATGGCGATCGTACTCGGGGGACTGCTGCTCGCGCCGGAGCCGCCGCCATGGTGGCGGTTGGTGCTCGCGGTGGCAGCCGTGGCCCTGGCTCAGCAACCCGTGCTCCACCTGCGGGTGGGCGCCGCCGTGCTGGCGCTGGTCTGGGGTGAGGCGGCGGTGGTGGTCGGCCTGGTGCTGGTCCCGGCCGGCTGGCTACCCCTCACGTTCGCGGTGGGGACCGCGCTCGGCGTGGGCGTCCGTCGGCTCTACACCGACCGGACGGGCGGGCCCAGCGGTGCGGTGCGCTCCGCCGCCGCCCTCGCGGCGGCGGCCGCGGCGGCCGCCACGGTCGGGTCGCTGGTGACCGACCCGTACGCCAGCCTGCTCACCCCGCTCACCGCGGCGGCGCTGGCGCTCGCCGCTCTCACCTACCTGTTCGTGGCGACCCTCCTCGCCAGCGTCTCCAGCGCGCTGCGGTTCCGGATGAGCACGCTGCGGTTGCTACGCCGGGCGCTGACCGCGAAAGGGCTGATGTTCGCCGGCAACGTCGCGCTCGGGCTGACACTCGTGGCGGTGGCGTCCGCGGACTGGCGGTGGTTGCTGGTGTTGCCGCTGGCCGGGTGGCTGCTGCACCGCACCTACGCCCACCGGCTGCGGGTCAGCGAGCGCCGCCGGATGTGGGGCGCGTTCGCGCGGGCTACCCGGTCGCTGAACCAGCCGGACGAGGCCGCGGTGGCGCTCGCCGGCATCCGGGGGGCGCTGGAGGTCTTCGCGGTCGGCCGGGTGGAGGTGGAGCTCACCGACGCGGCCGGTGGCGGCCGGGCCTGGATGGGTGACCAGTCCGGGGCGGTGCACCGCATCCCTCCCCACGGGTCACCGGACCGCCGCGGTCCATGGCTGGCCGGCGCTGACCCGCCGCCGGACGGCCGGCGCCCGTCAATGGACGCCACCACCGGTGCAACTGCCCGTAACCCGGCCGAGTCGGCCGGGTTCAGCGACCCCGGCGGCCGCGCGCGGCCGGCCGTCCGGCCGCTGGAGCGGCACCCGGCCCCGGTCACCACGGTGCCGTTGACCGCCGGGACCGGGACGTTAGGCCAGCTCCGGGTGCACTTCCCCCGGCTGGCCGGGCCCGGGCACGGCGAGGAGGCCGCGCTCAAGGCGTACGCCGACGCGCTCGCCGCGGCCGTGCAGGATGCCGTGACCCACCAGGAGGTTCACCGGCTGCTGACCCGCTCGGCGGCGGAGTCGCAGCGGGACCCGCTCACCGGCCTGTTCAACCGGGCCGCGCTCCTCACCCGGGGGGAGACCGCGGTCCAGCTCAGCCGCGCCGCCAGCGGGGTGGGGCTGCTGCTGGTCGACGTGGACCACTTCCGGGAGATCAATGACACCCTCGGGCACGAAGCCGGGGACGAGGTGCTGAAGGTGATCGCGCACCGGCTGCGTGCCGTGACCCGCCCCGGTGAGCTCCTCGCCCGGCTGGGCGGGGACGAGTTCGCGCTGTTGGTCACCGACCCGCCACGGCCCAGCGGCCGGCGCGGCGGGCCGCGGATCACCTACGACACCGTGCGGTGGCGGGGCGAGGAGCTCGCCACCCAGCTCGCCGAAGAGGCGGACATCCGCGGCGTACCGGTCTCGGTCGGGGTCACGGTCGGGGTGGTGGCCGCCGCCTCCGGCACCGCCGACCTGGCCGAGTTGCTGCGGCGCGCGGACGTGGCGGTGGGCGAGGCGCGGCAGCGGCGGACCGGTCCGGTGGGGTGCTACGAGGCGGAGACCGACCCGGGCCGGGGTGACCGGCCCGCGCTGCTCGCCGCCTTGCGGACCGCCCTGAACCGCGAGGACGAGCTGCGCCTGGTGCTGCAGCCGGTGGTCGACCTCACCACCGGCGCGCCGATCGGGCTAGAGGCGCTGGTGCGCTGGGAACATCCCCAGCGGGGGGAACTCCCCCCGGCGGAGTTCATCCGGGTGGTGGAGAACAGCGACCTGCTGGAGCGGTTCACCGAGTACGTCGTGGACCGGGCGCTGGCGGTGGCGGCGGCGCAGGCCCGCCGCGGCCCGGCGATCCCGGTGGCCGTGAACCTCTCCGCCCGCAGCCTGCTCGATCCCCGGCTACCCGGGGCGGTGGGTGCGTTGCTCCGCAAGCACCGGGTGCCCGGGCGGCGGCTGATCCTGGAGATCACCGAGACCGTGGTGGCGAGCGAGTTGCCCGGCATAGAAGAGGCGCTCGCCCGGCTGCGCGCGCTCGGGGTGCGGCTCGCGGTGGACGACTTCGGCACCGGCCACGCCTCGCTCGCGTTCCTGACCCGGGTACCCCTCGACGAGGTCAAGGTGGACGGTTCGTTCGTGGCCGAGATGCACTGCTCCGCCGAGGCGGCGGCGATCGTGCGGGCCACCGTGGAGCTCGGGCGGGAACTGGGGCTGCGGGTGGTCGCCGAAGGGGTGGAGACTCCTGACCAGCGCCGCCACCTGAGCGCCGTCGGGTGCACCGCGGCGCAGGGCTACCATCTCGCCCCACCGGTGCCGCCGGAGCAGCTCGGCGAGGCCCTGCGTACCCTGACCGCGACCGCCCGGGGCGAGGCGAGCACCGCTGACCCGCCAGCCCCGGTCGCCCCGCCCGGGTACGCCCCGGACGCGTACGGCTCGTGAGCGGCCGGATCTGACGCACCTGCCGGCGATCGTCCGCTGCGCCGACCGTCTCAAGGCAAGACCCCTTGGGGGGTGGGGTGGTGTCCAGAATGGCCAATTTTTGGTGGTACAACCGCTTAGCTGATCACCATTCAGCCCCCCAAGCGGGAGCGACCCTACTGCCAGCCGTAGTGGGCGCGCAGGACCTCTGCGACCCGGTCGAAGCGGGCGCGGTCGAGAATGGCGCCCTCCCGCCGGATGCTGTCCTCCCGCATGGTGAGTACGCGATCCAGGCGTACCCAGCTCGGCCGGCGCTCGTGGTCCCAGTCGCCGGTGCCGAGCGCGAGCCAGTGCCGTTGCCCGTCCCGATCGTCCTGGCTGGAGAGCATCAACCCGAACAGGGTGCGGCTCTCCCGCCCGATCACCAGCACCGGCCGGTCCTTGCCGCGACGCGGCTGGTCCTCGTACGCCACCCAGGTCCACACGATCTCACCCGGGTCGGCTTGCCCGTCCAAATCCGGGGCGTAGCTGAGCCGGCGCTTGCGCAGGGCGGCCACGGTGCGGCGGCGGGCGAGCTGCGCGGGCGTCGGACCGGCCGGTGACCGCCGGGGACGCAACCGGTCGAGCTTGGACGCCACACCCCGCCAGAGCTTCGCCACGCCGGCACCCTACCCGACCGGGTCCACCCCGGACCGGGGTCGGACTCCGGGGAGATCGCCGCCGCGCCGGGCCGGAGGGTGACCGGGGACTGGTGCGGTGACCGCCCGGGCGGCGGCGCTGCCGGCTTGACCGGCGTCGCGACAGACCTGCGATCTCGTCTCGTCGCGCGTTCGTGGTCCTGGATCGTCGTGGGCCCGGCCGGGTGTGAGAGGGTAGAGGAGTGAACCGGCTGGCGAACGCGATGTCGCCCTACCTGCTCCAGCACGCCACCAATCCGGTGGATTGGTACGAATGGGGAGAGGAGGCGTTCGCCGAGGCCAAACGCCGCGACGTCCCGGTGCTGATCTCCGTCGGCTACAGCGCCTGCCACTGGTGCCACGTGATGGCGCACGAGTCGTTCGAGGACCCGGATGTGGCCCGGCTGCTCAACGAGAACTTCGTGTCGATCAAGGTCGACCGGGAGGAGCGGCCGGATGTGGACGCGGTCTACATGGCCGCGACCCAGGCCATGACCGGACAGGGCGGCTGGCCGATGACCGTCTTCGCCACCCCGGACGGCGAGCCGTTCTTCTGCGGCACCTACTACCCGAAGGTGCAGTTCCTGCGGTTGCTGAGCGCGCTCACCACGGCCTGGCGCGAGCAACGGGACGAGGTGGTACGCCAGGGCAGCACCGTGGCGCAGGCACTCGCCACCCTAGGGGGGCCGGTCGGGCGGTCCGCGCCGCTGTCGGCGGAGCTGCTCGATGCGGCGGCGGCGCAGCTCAAGACCGAGCACGACCAGCGGAACGGCGGCTTCGGCGACGCGCCCAAGTTCCCGCCGCACATGGTGCTGCTGTTCCTGCTGCGCCACCACGAGCGGACCGGCGACCCCGATGCGCTGGAGATCGTGCGCCACACCTGCGAGCAGATGGCCCGGGGCGGCATCTACGACCAGCTCGCCGGCGGTTTCGCCCGCTACAGCGTGGACGCCACCTGGACGGTGCCGCACTTCGAGAAGATGCTCTACGACAACGCGCTGCTGCTGCGGGTCTACACCCACCTGTGGCGGAAGATCGGCGGCGACGGCGGTGCCGGCGGCCTCGCCGGCCGGGTGGCCCGCCAGACCGCCGACTTCCTCCTGCGCGACCTGCTGCTGCCCGAGGGCGGGTTCGCCTCGGCGTTGGACGCCGACACCGAGGGCGTAGAGGGGGCCACGTACGTCTGGACCCCGCAGCAGCTGCGGGACGTGCTCGGGGAGGTCGACGGTGACTGGGCAGCGGACCTGTTCGAGGTCACCCCGGCCGGCAACTTCGAGCGGGGCACCAGCGTGCTGCGGCTCGCCCGGGACATCGACGAAGCCGATCCGGCGCTGGTACGCCGGTGGGAGTCGGTGCGCGAGCGCCTCGCCGCCGCCCGGGCGGCGCGGCCGCAGCCGGCCCGGGACGACAAGGTGGTCGCGGCCTGGAACGGGTTGGCGGTCACCGCGCTCGCCGAGCACCTGGCGTTCATCCGTACGCTCACCGCCGATGCGCCGGACCCGGCACTGGCCGGCCGGTCAGAGCGGCTGACCGAGGTGGTACGCCGGGCCGCCGAGCTGCTGACCCGGCACCTGGTGGACGGGCGGCTACGCCGGGTCTCCCGCGGCGGCGTGGTCGGGGAGCCGGCCGGCGTGTTGGAGGACTACGGCGCGGTGGCCGAGGCGTTCTGCGCGATGCACCAGCTCACCGGCGAGGGTCGCTGGCTGGAGCTGGCCGGCACGCTGCTGGACACCGCCCTGGCCCGGTTCGGCCGCGGCGACGGCGGCTTCCACGACACCGCGGACGACGCCGAGCAGCTGGTGGCGCGGCCGGCCGACCCGACCGACAACGCCACCCCGTCCGGCCTGTCCGCCATGGCGGCCGCGTTGACCAGCTACGCCGCGTTGACCGGCGACACCTCCTACCGGGAAGCCGCCGAGCGCGCGCTCGCCACGGTGACGCCGCTGCTGCCCCGGCACTCCCGGTTCACCGGGTACGCCTGCGCGGTCGCCGAGGCGCTGGAGTCCGGGCCGTACGAGATCGTGATCGCCACCGACGACCCGGTGCGCGACCCGCTGGTACGCACCGCACGGCGGCTCGCCCCGCCCGGCGCGGTGATCGTGGCCGGCGAGCCGGACCGTCCGGGGGTGCCGTTGCTCGCCGGCCGGTCCCGGCGGGACGGGGCCTCCACCGCGTACGTCTGCCGCGGGTTCGTCTGCGACCGGCCGGTGACCGACCCGGATGAGCTGGCCGGCCAGCTCGCCTGAGCGGCCGGGCCCGGCACCGGCGGCGGCCCGCGCAACCGATAAGCTGGCCCCCCGTGGACATGCGGACCGGGCTGCCGGTGGTCGGCATGGTGGGGGGCGGCCAGCTGGCCCGCATGACCCACCAGGCCGCGATCGCGCTGGGCCAGTCGTTGCGGGTGCTCGCCACCGGGCCCGACGACGGCGCCGCCCGGGTCGCCGCCGACGTCCACTTCGGTCAGCCGGACGATCTGGCGGCATTGCGCCGGTTCGCCAAGGGGTGTGACGTGGTCACGTTCGACCACGAGCACGTGCCCGGGGAGCACATCCAGGCCCTGGCCGCGGCCGGCGAGACGGTCTATCCCAGCGCGGAGGCGCTGCGCTACGCCCAGGACAAGCTGGCGATGCGGGTCCGCCTGTCCGAGCTGGGGCTGCCGGTGCCGCGCTGGCGCGCGGTGACCACCACCGCGGACGTCGGCGAGTTGGCCGCCGGTTCGAGCTGGCCGGTGGTGGTCAAGTCGGTGCGCGGCGGGTACGACGGGCGCGGGGTGTGGGTGGTCGGCAACCGGGACGAGGCGGCGGCGCGGATCGCCGAAGCCCAGGCGGCCGGGGTGGAGCTGCTGGTGGAGGAGCGGTTGCCGCTACGGCGGGAGCTCGCCGTGCAGCTTGCCCGTTCGCCGTTCGGGCAGGTGGCGGTGTACCCGGTGGTGGAGACGGTGCAGCAGGACGGTGTCTGCGTGGAGGTGCTCGCCCCCGCCCCGGGGCTCGCCGAGTCCGAGGCCCTGGAGATCCAGGAGCTGGCGATCCGGATCGCGACCGAGCTGGACGTGGTGGGCATGCTCGCGGTCGAGCTCTTCGACAGCGAGTACGGGATCATGGTCAACGAGCTGGCGATGCGCCCGCACAACTCGGGGCACTGGACTATCGAGGGTGCCCGGACCTCCCAGTTCGAGCAACACCTGCGGGCCGTGCTGGACTATCCGCTGGGCGAGACCCGGATGACCGCGCCGGCGGTGGCGATGGCGAATGTGCTGGCCCCCTCCATCCGGCCGGGCGAGCAGCCGCTGGACGAGCGGCTGCACTATCTCTTCGCCGCCGAGCCGGATGTGAAGGTCCACCTCTACGGCAAGGACCTGCGGCCGGGTCGCAAGATCGGCCACGTGACCGCGCTCGGGGAGGACCCGGGTGAGGTACGCGCCCGGGCCGCGCGCGCGGTCACGCTGCTGCGCGACGGGAGGTCGACGTGACCGATGTGGGTCTGATCATGGGCAGCGACTCCGACTGGCCCACCATGCGCGGCGCCGCGGAGGCCCTGGACGAGTTCGGCGTGGGCTACGAGGTCCGGGTGGTCTCCGCCCATCGGACCCCGGCGGCGATGCTGGAGTACGCGAGCACTGCGGCCGGCCGCGGGCTGAAGGTGGTCATCGCCGGCGCGGGCGGCGCCGCGCACCTGCCGGGGATGGTGGCCGCGGCCACGCCGCTGCCGGTGATCGGCGTCCCGGTGCCGCTGGCGCACCTGGATGGGCTGGACTCGCTGCTGTCGATCGTGCAGATGCCGGCCGGGGTGCCGGTGGCCACCGTGTCGATCGGGGGCGCCCGTAACGCCGGCCTGCTGGCGGTGCGGATCCTCGCCGCCACGGACCGGCGGCTGCGCGAGGCCATGGTCGACTACCAGCGCCGGCTGGCGGAGCTGGTCGCCACCAAGGACGCCAACCTGCGCCGCGATCTCCCGCATGGATCATGAACCGCGGCTGGCGCGTGACGCGATCACCGATCGGTAGCCCGGGTGCGATCAAAGCCGGGACCGGTCAGCGCATCCGGTGGTAGGCGCCGCGCAGGCGGGCCAGATCCCGTTCGCGCTTTTCCCGGTTGGCGCCGAGCACCAGCAGCAGCAGCCCGAGCGGGATCAGCACCAGCCACGGGCCGGCCAGGCTGAGCAGGTGCAGCGCGGCAATCGCGGTCACCGCCGAGCCGATGATGAGCGGGGCCCGCTGGCTCAGCCGGGAGCCGGTGAGCAGCGCCGCCACCCCGCCGATCAGCACCCACGCCTGCCGCGCCGGTTCGGGCGCGGTGGTGGTCACCACCGCCACCAAGCTCGGGCCGAGCGCGGCGACCAGGCCCGGACCCCAGGTCACCCAGCTACCCAACTCCGGCCGGTAGCGCGCCTCCAGGGCGCCGACCAGCAGCGCGAACGCGGCGAACGGCAGCGTGTACGCCTCCAGGACCGCGACCTCGTTCAGCCGCATGATGATCCACCAGGCGGCGACCTCGCTCAACGCGGCGCTCCACCACAGGCCCCGCCGCCAGGTGTGGGTCAGGTCCGGGTTCAGGCCGGCCAGGCCGAGTACGGCGCCGCCCCCGATCAGGACCGCGGCCAGGTGCGGCGGGGACCCGAGCGTCAGCCCGAGCGCGAGCGCCACGGAGGCGTACCCGCCCAGCCACTCCACCACCGCCAGCTCCGCCCGGGTCACCGGCTGCCGGCCCGGGCCCCGCAGCTGCGGCAGCCGCGGCACCACCAGCAGCGCCGCCGCGGCCACGGCCAGCGGCGCGAACGCCGCCTCCGGCCGGGAGGCGCCCAGTAGGTACGCGGTGACCAGGGCGAACGCCTCGGCGGCGAGGACCGCGCCCACCCAGCCCAGCCGGCGCGCCAGCCAGGTCTGACCGCCGAGCGCGGCGAACCCACCGACCACCACCGCGCCGCCGAGGGTGACCCAGGTCAGCTGCGGGTCGGCCAGCGCACCGGCCAGCCCGGCGCCGCCGGCGGCGAGCCCGATGCCGAGCACCACCGCCCGATTCGCCCGTAACGGCCGGGTGGTGGCGTCCACCGGCGGCGGCGGCGTCAGCGCCACCCCCAACACCGAGATGGTGAAGACCAGCAGCGCCGCCGCGGTCGCGGTGGGCCAGGGCGCCCCCAGCGCACCCGGGGCGAGCAGCAGCGTCACCGCCAGGCCCGGGGCGACCAGCGGGACGGCCTGCCGGGTGACCGCCCCGCCGAACCCCACCGCGGCCAGCGCGGCGGCGAGGGTGAGCACGAGCGCGGCCACCACGCTGCTGGGCTGGACCGCGCCGGAGTCGACCAGCTCCGGCGGCGGGCCCTGCCACGGCGCGGCGAGCGCCTGGTACGGGCCGACCAGGGCGGTGACGAGCGCCGGGCCGAGCGCCAGCACGGCGATCAACGAGGGCACGGCCGCGGCGAGCAGGGCGCCCACCGCCGGCCGGACCAGGCTGCGGTAGCCGGGCGGGCGGCGGGCTTCCCGCAGCAGCTCGGCCAGCACCGCCAGCAGTACCGCGGCGGCCGCGTACACCTCAGCCGGGTGCGCGGTGGGGAGGGCGAACAGGGCCACCGCGGTGGCGGCGGCGGTGACTCCGGCCGTGCCGTAGGGCAGGTACCGGTACCAGCGGGCGGGCAGCGCGGCGAGGCTCGCCAGGCCCAGGCTGGCCCCGGCGAGGGCGGCGAGCAGGAGCAGGGTCGGTCCGCGGCCGAGGTGGTGGGCGAACGCGGTGAGGGCGGCGGCGACCGCCAGCACGACCCCGGTCACCGCGGCGCCGCCTACCCACAGCGCCCGGCGCGCCAGCGGGGTGAGCCGGAGCGCGCCGGTGCCGTCCGGCGCGGAGCGCGCCTCCGCCTGGCGCATCGCCAGGGCCGTCACCGCGGCGCCGGTGGCGGCGACCGCGGCGAGCACTGCGGCCGTGGTCCACGAGCGGACCAGGGCCGCGCCCACCGCGTAGAGCAGCAGGAACGCGCCCGCCGTGGCCCGGGCGGTCGCTGCCCGGACCGCGACCGGGCTCCCGCTCCGGCCGGCGGTGGTCACCGGCAGCACGGCCGAGAGCACGTAGCCCGCACCCGCGGCCGTGCTCACCGCGGCCGCGGCCCACCACGGCGCGCCGAGCGCCGCCGGGATGGCGACCGTGGCGAGCACCCCCAAGCCGGCGCTGGCCCGGGACCCGGCCGGCCGCGGCACCGCCAGCGCCGCGGCCACCGCCAGCAGCCCGAGTGTGAACGGCACCGCCCAAGTCAGCCCGGCCACGGTGGCCATGGGTGGCCGCGGGTGAGGTAGGTCCGCGCCCCACAGCGGGCCGGCGATGGCGAGGGCCTGGGCTCCGGTGGTCACCGCGGCGGCGCCGGCGATCAGCGCCAGCAGGGCACCGACCGCGCACAGGCCGGCGACCGGGCCCCGGCGCATCTGCGCCGGGACGGCTCGGACCGCGATCGCCACCCCGCATACCAGGGCGCCCGCGGTGGCCAGCGCACCGTCCGGGCCCGAGACCGGGGCGGTCAGCCACACCACCCGCGCCAGGGTCGCGATCACGCTCATGGTGAGCGCCGCGGCGGCCAGGTCGGCGCCGTCGAGCCGCCGCCCGGGCCGCCGGCGCGCGTCCACCTGCGGCGCGGCGATCGCGAGCACCGCGGTGATCAGCAGCACCACCGCGATCAGCCGGTCCACCGCGGTGACGCCGTCGGCGAGCATCGCCAGGCCCACCACCGCGACCGCCGCCACCACGCTGCCGATCGCCGTCGGTACCGGCACGGACCGGTCGCGCAGCTGGCGGGCGGCCGCGTAACCCACCGAGCCGCAGAGCGAGGCGAAGGCCGCCACCAGCACACCCGAGGTCTGTGCGCCGACCGCCACCGCGCCGGTGCCCGCCGCCCCGGGCAGCAGCAGCGTGGCCAAGCCGGCGCCCCACTCGCGCACCGGCCGGCCCGCGCGGTGCCGGGCGGGCAGGGTGACCACCGTGACCCCGGTCAGGGTCAGCGCGGTGAGGATGGCGGCGGTGAGCGCCGGCGAGACCAGCGCGGTACCGGCGGCGGCGAGCCCCACCACGGTGGCGGCAGCCAGGTGTACCCCGGCCGCCCGGCGGCTCGCCGCGCCCAGCCCGGTCACCGCCACCGCGGCGGTGGCGAGGGTGAGCAGCCACGGGGTGGCGGTCGGCGGCAGGGAGAGGGAGGCCGGGGCGGCGAGCGCGGTCAGGGCCACACCGGCCACCACCGCCTCCACCCGGGCCACCCGCGGGACCGCCACGGCCGCCCCGGCGGTGAGTAGCGCCGCGGTCGGCGCCAACTGCCAGCCACCGGTGAGGGCGTATGCACCGACCAGCCCTTCCCGGTGCCCAGCCAGGCCTGCCGGCCACGGGGGGAGTACCACCGCGGCGACCCCGGCGCGCAGCGACAACCCGGCTACCACCACGCCGAGGACGGCGAAGGCGGCCGCCACCCCCCACAGCGGGCCGCGGCGGGCCGGACGGGGCAGCGCGGTCACGGCCAACGCGGTCAGCGCCGCGACCAAGGTCACCGGCAGCAGGGCCCGGCCCGGCATCGCCAGGGCCAGCACCCGGCTCACCGAGACGATCACGGCTACGGTCAGCAACCCGGCCGCGAGGTCGGGCCACGGTCTCCGGCGCAGCGCGACCCCGCCCGCCACCGCCACCGCAGCCGCCGCGACCAGCGCGAGCCCTGCGGTCAACGCCGCGGTGGCGGTGGCGGCGCCGATCACCCCGGCGGCGGCGTACCCGATCGCGACCGCGGTGGCGAGCCCGTGCAGGACCCAGGCGCAGTAGCCCAGCGGCCGGTCGCCGGCCGATGCCGCGAGGACCCCGTTCTGGGCGGCCACGGCGGCGAACACCAGGGCCCACCCGACCGCACCGTCTACCAGCGGCGAGGCGATCAGGGGCAGCGCCGGTTGCAGCGCCAGCAACGCGGTCCACCGGGGTACGTCCAGGCGGGTGGCGAGGTGGTAGCCGTACCCGACGGCCGCGGTGCCGGCGGCAACCAATCCACTGTAGACTGGACCGGGCAGCGCGCCTACCACACCGGTCGTCCACAGTGCGTAGCCGGCGATGCTGACGACCAGCAGGCCGACCACGGCGACCGTCTCGGCGGTGGCGGTCAGTCCCCGATGGGCCACCGGCGGCGCGGCGGCCAGCGCCAACGCCACCACCGCGAGCAGGATCAGGAGCTGGCTCCAGGGCTCCAGGTCGCTGATGACTCCGACGAAGACCACCGCTGCGATGCCGAGCAGCAGCACGCTGAGCCCGAGCATGATGGTCTGGGCGAAGCGGGAGGAGGTCTCCGGCGGCAGCGGCGCGACCTGTGGCCGGCCGGCGCGGGGCTGGCTCCGCCCACCCACGCCTACGCCGGCGAGGGCGGCTGGCGGCCCGACCCGTTGCCGGACCCGGGCGGTCGGCGCGGCGGTGCCCGCGCGCCGGCGGGGCTCGGTGGCGTGCGGCTCGGCGCCCGGCTCGGGCAGCTGATCAGCCATGGCGCCTCCGGGCGGTGCAGGATCCACCCTCCATCATGACCGACCAGCGAGTGTGGGGCGACCGGTACCCACCTGGCGCGCCTCCGGTCGGTCAGGCGGCCCGATCAGGCGCGTCCCATGCCGTGGTAGTCCCAGCCGGCCGCGATCCACAACGCCGGGTCCAAGCAGTTACGTCCGTCGATGACCACTTTGGCTCGTGCGAGGTGGCCGAGAACGGTGGGGTCGGCGTTGCGGAACTCCGTCCACTCGGTCAGCACGCACAGCAGGTCGCTGTCGGCGACCGCGGCGGCCATGGTGGGTTCGTAGGTGATGTCCGGCAGGACCGTGCGGGCGTTCTCCATGCCCTGCGGGTCGTAGAGGTGGACGTCGGCGCCGGCTTTGTGCAGCAGCGTGGCCACGGCCAGCGCGGGGGCGTCGCGGACATCGTCGGTGTTGGGCTTGAAGGTCGCGCCCAGCACGCCGATCCGCGTGCCCGACAGGTCCGGGCCGGCCGGTCCGAACGGCCGGTCCAGCAGCTGCGCGGCGAGCTTCAGCACCCGGGTCCGGCGGCGCTGGTTGATCAGGTCGACCTCGTGCAGGAACCGCAGCGACTCCCCGGCGCCCAGCTCCTGCACCCGGGCCTGGAAGGCGCGGATGTCCTTGGGCAGGCAGCCGCCGCCGAAGCCGACCCCCGCCTGCAGGTAGCGGTTGCCGATCCGGGGGTCGTAGCCGATGGCGCGGGCGAGCAGGGTCACATCCGCGCCGGTCACCTCGCACACCTCGGACATCGCGTTGATGAACGAGATCTTGGTGGCGAGGAACGAGTTGGCCGCCATCTTCACCAGCTCGGCGGTGGCGAAGTTGCAGGTCACCACCGGTACTTCGCGGTCCTCGGCGGCGGCCAGGTCGAAGACTCCCTTGTGGGCGGCGTAGAGCATGCCGCCGGCCCAGGCGCTCTCGTACGCGAAGACCAGCCGGTTCGGGCGGAGCACGTCCTCCACCGCGTGGCCCTCCTGCAGGAACTCTGGCGACCAGGCGACTTCGACCTCGTACTCGGACTTGGCGTGCTTGTCCACCAACTGCTGCACCCAGGCGGCGGTCCCGGCGGGCACGGTGGACTTCCCCACGATCAGTGCCTTGCGTGGCAGCGCCACCGCCAGCGCGGTCACCGCCTGCTCCACGTACGACAGATCGGCGCTGAGGCCGTCGTCGCGCTGCGGGGTGCCCACGCAGATGAAGTGCACGTCGCCGAAGTCGGCTGCCTCCTGATAGGAGGTGGTGAACCGCAGCCGGCCGGCGGCGAGGTTCGCGCGCAGCAGCTCGTCCAGGCCGGGCTCGTGGAAGGGCGGCTCACCGGCCGAGAGCTTCGCGATCTTGTCGGCGTCGACATCTACACCGAGCACCTCGTACCCGAGTTCGGCGAAGCAGATCGCATATGTAGCGCCGAGATAGCCGGTACCCAGGAAGGTCAACCGTGGTTTGGCCGCACCCGACGGTGGGGAGACCAGCTCCGGGGCCGCGGCAGGCGAGAAGGGGGAGGGGGCGGAGGAGTACGGCATTGTCACGGTTCGCTCCGGTAGCAGCAGGCGGCAGCACCGCCGAGGTTGTCCAGCATACGCTCGTGCGGCCTCACGGTCGGCCGGTATCTTCCCACGTCGGCGGTGTCGGATCAATGACACCGTCGACGGATCAACGTGATCTGCGGAACGCTCGGGTGCCGGTCGGGCGCAGCGACACCGTCGTCTCCTCCTCTTCCGGTGTACCGGGTCGCGGTTCCGCCGGCTGGACCACCACGGGCGGGAGGTCGTCCAGGGTGCGGGTGGTGGCGTCGGTCAGCGTGGGCGGCTCGGCCCGCAGGGCGGCCTCGACCCCCGCCTGGCCGGGGCGCTGCCGCCGCCACCGGTGCGGCAGGAAGCAGCTCAGCAGCAGCGGTACCGCCAGCAACAGCCCGAGCTGCGCCGCCATGGTGACCTGGGCGTCGGTCAGCCCGATCCGGTCCGGGCGGACCTGGGCCAGGAAGCCGGCCGGGTCCTGCAGGGCCCAGACCCCCACCGCCAGGTAGCCGAGTCCGGCCAGGGTCGGCCCCAGGGGCGAGAGCCGCGCCAGGGTGAGCACGGCGATGATCAACCCCGCCAGGCCCACCGCCGAGGCGGAGGCCACTATCCCGAGCTGGTCGGTCGCTCCGGTCTCCTCCGCGGAGCCCGCCGCCTCCGCCAGCCCCACCAACCCGCGCCCGGCGAGCGGCAGCGCCAGCGGCGCCAGCAGCAGTGCCACGAGCAGTGACCCGATGTGCCGCATACCGCCCCCTGACCGGTGCTTCGCCGCCGCGCCGCCCCCGGCGCGTTCCTACCCCGAAACGGTCGCCCGGTATCCCCGGGCCGGAAAACTACGCTCCCGGCACTCAGGTTACGCGCGGAGATCCACCCCGCCCGGTCACGAGCCGTCTCCGGTCGGAAGGGCACCGGTCAATCGGGGTCGCTGTCGGTCGACCCACCGCTCGACGCGGCGCCGGAGTCGGCGCCGGGCGCCTCACCCGCCGGTTGGCCGGGCCGGTCCGGGGCGGTCCGCGCGGGTGCCGGCAGCCCGTCCAGCGCGGCCGCCGCGGCGAGGATCTCGTCGTCGGTCATCGGGGTGGGCTCGCGGGTCGTGGCGGGCTCGCGCCGCCCGCCGCCGAGCGCGGAGATCCCGGCGATCAGCTCGTGGTCGGTGGCCGGCCGGGTCGCGGCCGGCGCCGCCGGCCGCGGCGCGCCCGGCCACCGGCGCCACCGCTGGCTACTGAACACCGCCATCAGCAGCAGCGCGCCGAGCACCAGCAGGGTGCCGTTCTCCACCGGCAGCCAGGGCGCCAGGTCCTGGGCGAGGACGCGTCGCGGCGAGGCGTCGGCGGGCCGGAAGAAGCCCTCCAGGGTCTGGAAAGGGTGGGCGAACATCAGCACCGTCGGGGTAACGAACAGTAGCCCGGCCGCCACCGGCCCCGCCGGTGACCAGCGCAGGGTGCCGAGCAGACCGAGCACGATGCCGGCGACCGCGAGCAGGATCACCGGGCCGACCAGGTCGGTCGGGTCGAACCGGCCGGCGGCGCTCCAGCCGGCGACCACCGCCTGCGCCCGGTACTGTCCGGAGGCGAGCAGCAGCCAGACCACCGGCGCGCTCACCACTCCGGCGAGCAGACTCCACAGGTGTCGCATGCGGTGACGGTACCGGCTGCCCGCACCCCCGCCAGGCCCGCTCTCCGGCCAGCGGACCCACGCCCGCTGGCGCGGTCGCGCGCCGCCCCGGCCGAGGTGCGGCAAGATGGCGGTATGCGCGCCAGCGAGCCGGTGGTCCAGTGGCGACCCGCCGCCGACGCCCGCGCCACCACCCGGATCGGGGACTACCTGGGGTGGCTGGAGCGGGAGCGCGGCCGGTCATTCCCGGACTACCACGCGCTGTGGCGCTGGTCCGTGGCTGACCTGGCCGGGTTCTGGTCGTCGATCCTGGACTACTTCGACGTGGTCTGCCACGATCCGCCGCGGCAGGTGCTCACCGGTGACCAGATGCCGGGCGTGCGGTGGTTCACCGGCGCCACCCTCAACTACGCCGAGCAGGTGCTGCGGGTGCCGGGGCGGGCCGGGTCCGAACCGGTGGTGCTGGGCCGCTCGCAGACCCGGGAGCCGGTCACCCTGAGCGGGGACGAGCTGCGCGAGCAGGTCCGCCGGGTAGCGGCCGGCCTGCGCCGGCTCGGAGTCTCGCGCGGCGACCGGGTCGCGGCGTACACCCCGAACCTGCCCGAGACGCTGGTGCTGCTGCTCGCCACCGCCAGCCTGGGCGCGGTCTTCTCCTCCTGCTCCCCGGAGTTCGGTAGCCGCAGCGTCACCGACCGGTGGGGGCAGATCCGGCCGGTGGTACTGGTGGCCGTGGACGGCTACCGCTACGGCGGCAAGCCGGTGGACCGGCGGGCCGAGGTGGACCGCATCCGCGCGGCGCTGCCATCGGTACGGCACACCGTACTGCTGCCCTATCTGGACCCGGACGCCCAGGGCGCGGACCTGACCTGGCGGGACCTGGCCGCCCCCACCGGCGAGCCGCTGCGGTTCACGCCGGTGCCGTTCGACCACCCGCTGTACGTGCTCTACTCCTCGGGCAC
>DATGPS010000038.1:0-52767 GCA_035304685.1 Natronosporangium sp.
CAGGCCCCCGGCCCGCCGGGTGTGCAGGAACGCGATCGGCGCCCACCACAGCGGCCAGACCGGGTACCCCTCGGGCGGCTCGGAGGGCGCCGGCTTGGCGTACTCCCGCAGCGACCGCACCAGCATCGGCAGCGCGCCCAGGGTGAGCAGGGCCGGCCAGCCGATCGCCTGGGCGGCGACGAGCGCCACCACGCCCGCGTAGTAGGCAACCATCATCGCCTGCGTGAGCCGCTTGGCCGCCGCCTCGCCGAGCAGCACCGGCAGGGTGCGGGTGCCGGCCGGCGCGTCGTAGGGCAGCTTGTCGATGTGCTTGCCCATCAGCACTGTGGTCGGCAGCAGCGCGTACACCGTGGCGGTGGCGAGCACCTGCCAGGAGACCGCGCCGACCCCGGCGTAGTAGACCCCGCCGACCATGAGCGGGCCCCAGACCAGCAGCACGTCCAGCTCGCCCAGCCCGATCCGCTTCAGGCGCAGCGGGGGAGCGGTGTAGGCGTACGAGAGGAACAGCCCGGCGAGCGCGAAGAACGCGATCCACCAGTCCACGCGCACGATCAGGGTGATCATGATGGCCAGGTCGACGACCTGGCAGATCACGATCCCGGTCAGCAGCTGCCGGCGGGTGACCAGGCCAGAGAGGATCGGGTGCGGCGCGTACAGGGCCCGGGGGTAGTCGGCGGTGTCCGCGCCGACGTCGGTGTCGGACAGGTCGTTCATCAGGTTGTTCGCCAGGTGGGCGACGACGATGCCGACGACCGCGAGGGTGACGTTGAGCCAGTCCACCGCCACCGGCGCCGCCCAGGCCAGCAGCACCGCGACGATGCCGGAGATCAGCGTCATCGGCAGTACGCCTGCCCGGGTCACCACCAACCACCGGGTCACGCCGTCGACCACCCCGGCCTCGGGCGGGTTGGTGGTCTGCCACGCGTACCGCCACGCGGCGAACCGCTCGGAGAGTGCCGGAGTCGTACTCACGGCAGCAAGCCTACGTCCTACCGCGTGCCGAGCCGCCGGGTCGGAAACCGGGCATCAGGGCAGCCGGCCAGCGCTGTCCGGTAGGGCGTGTACCGCGCCGCCCCCATCCCGGACCACCGCCGCCCCCGTACCGGACGCTCGCCGATGGCGCTGGTTAGGCTGATTACTTGGACCAGAACTTGGACCGGGTTGGCGAACCGCGAGGATGTGAGCATGAGTGTCGAGACGGTGTGGCCGCGGCTGGAGCCGCTGCTGCCCCGGGTGAGCAAGCCCATCCAGTACGTCGGCGGCGAGCTGGGCGCCCAGGTCAAGGACTGGGACTCGGTCGCGGTTCGGTGGGCGCTGATGTACCCCGACGCCTATGAGGTGGGCCTGCCCAACCAGGGGGTACAGATCCTCTACGAGGTGCTCAACGAGCAGCCGGACACGCTCGCCGAGCGCACTTACGCGGTGTGGCCGGACTTGGAGGCCCTGATGCGCGAGCACGGGGTCCCGCAGTTCACGGTCGACTCCCACCGCCCGGTGGGCGCCTTCGACCTGCTCGGGGTCTCGTTCGCGACCGAGCTCGGCTACACCAACCTGCTCACCGCGCTGGACCTGGCCGGCATCCCGCTGGCCTCGCGGGACCGCGACGACACCCACCCGCTGGTGATCGCGGGCGGGCATGCCGCGTTCAACCCCGAGCCGATCGCCGACTTCCTCGACGCCGCCGTGCTGGGTGACGGGGAGGAGGCGGTGCTGGAGATCACCGGCATCGTCAAGGCGTGGAAGGCCGCCGGCCGGCCGGGCGGGCGCGAGGAGCTGCTGCTGCGGCTGGCGCGCACCGAGTCGGTGTACGTACCGCGCTTCTACGACGTCGACTACCTGCCCGACGGCCGGATCCAGCGGGTGGTGCCGAACCGGCCCGGCGTGCCGTTCCGGGTGCGCAAGCGCACCACCATGGACCTGGACCAGTGGCCGTACCCGAAGCAACCGCTGGTGCCGCTGGCCGAGACCGTGCACGAGCGGTACGCGGTGGAGATCTTCCGCGGCTGCACCCGGGGCTGCCGGTTCTGCCAGGCCGGCATGATCACCCGGCCGGTGCGGGAACGCTCGATCACCACGGTCGGGAAGATGGTCGAAGAGGGGCTGGCGAACTCCGGCTTCTCCGAGGTGGGGCTGCTGTCGTTGTCGTCCGCCGACCACTCCGAGATCAAGGACATGTGCTCGGGGTTGGCCGACCGGTACGAGGGCAGCAACGTGTCGCTGTCCCTGCCGTCCACCCGGGTGGACGCGTTCAACGTCGAACTCGCCCAGGAGCTGTCGCGCGGCGGCCGCCGCACCGGGCTCACGTTCGCGCCGGAGGGCGGTTCGGAGCGCATCCGCCGCGTGATCAACAAGATGGTCACCGAGGAGGACCTGATCCGCACCGTCGTCACCGCGTACACCAGCGGGTGGCGGCAGGTGAAGCTGTACTTCATGTGCGGGCTGCCCACCGAGACCGACGAGGACGTGCTGCAGATCGCCCGGCTCGCCCACGAGGTGATCCGGGCCGGCCGGGAGGCCACCGGGACCAAGGACGTCCGGTGCACGGTCTCGATCGGCGCGTTCGTGCCCAAGCCGCACACCCCGTTCCAGTGGGCCGCGCAGTGCCCGCCGGAGGTGGTCGACCACCGGCTGCACCTGCTCAAGCAGGCGATCAACGCCGACCGCTCGCTGGGCCGGTCGATCGGCTACCGCTACCACGATGGCGAACCGTCGCTGATCGAAGGGCTGCTCTCGCGCGGTGACCGCCGGGTCGGCGCGGTGATCCGCCGGGTCTGGGAGTCCGGTGGCCGGTTCGACGGCTGGCGCGAGCACTTCTCCTACCAGCGGTGGGTGGACGCGGCCGCGGCGGTCCTGCCGGAGTACGGGGTGGACCTGGCCTGGTACACCACCCGGGAGCGGGACGTCACCGAGGTGCTGCCGTGGGACCATCTGGACTCCGGCCTGGACTCGGAGTGGCTGTGGCAGGACTGGCAGGACGCACTGGCCGAGGTGGAGCAGGACGACTGCCGGTGGACGCCGTGCTTCGACTGCGGGGTCTGCCCGAGCATGGACACCGAGATCCAGATCGGACCGACCGGGCGCAAGCTGCTGCCGCTGACTCCGGTGTGAGCGGTCTGGTGGCTCAGCGAGTAGGGAGTCTCTGATCAGCAGGCGACAACAACCCCCCGGCGGCCAGGCGCCGGTGGTGGCGCGGGTACGCCTCCGGTACGCCAAGCGGGGGCGGATGCGGTTCACGTCCCATCGTGACTTCGCCCGGGCGTTCGAGCGTGCCCTGCGCCGCGCCGGCGTACCGGTGGCGTACTCCCAGGGTTTCACCCCGCACCCGCGGATCTCGTACGCGAGCGCCGCGCCGACCGGGGTGGCGAGCGAGGCGGAGTACCTGGAGCTGGGGCTGCAGGCACCGATGCCCCCGGCGGAGCTGGCCCGGGCACTCGACGAGGTCCTCTCACCCGGCCTGGACGTGCAGGAGGCGGTGGCGGTGCCGCCGGGCGCGGGCAGCCTCGCGGACCGGCTGGAGGCGTCCCGGTGGCAGATTGAACTGCCCGGTTTGGAGCGCGAACCGCTCGCCCGGGCGGTGGCGGCGTTCGAAGCCGCCGACCAGGTGCCGGTGGAGCGGCTGACCAAGCAGGGTTGGCGTACCCTCGACGCGCGCGCCGCGG
This sequence comes from Natronosporangium sp., assembly GCA_035304685.1. GTDB lineage: Bacteria > Actinomycetota > Actinomycetes > Mycobacteriales > Micromonosporaceae > Natronosporangium. Next base: position 3,660 of record DATGPS010000038.1, read on the forward strand.
TGGTGACGATCCGCGTGTCGACCGAGCCGGTGACCGGTGCGACGCTCGGGGAACCTTCCGGGGTCGCCGGCGTACCGTGTGCAATACTCGATTGTGTGGTGCGGCAGGTGACACCAGCCGTACGACCCGATGACGTACTGTCCGGTCTCCGCGTGGTGGCGGGTCTGGAACCGCCGGTGCCGCCGCGGGTGACCCGGCTGGCTCAGGGGCCGCTGACAACGCGGGGGGAGATTCTCGACCCGCTTGCGGTGGACCGGGACGGGACGCCAGCGGAGAGTGTTGGTTGAGCTTCTTGAAGCGGCTGAGCTTCGCGGAGGCACCAGCCCCGACGTTTCATCGGAAGACGACTTCGGTCGCTTTTTGCCTGATTTGGGGAGAAGTGCGACCGGACACAACTGAGGTGAACCTGCGTGGCTGCGGTGCTGATGGCATCCGCGCCCGGGGGAGCCGGAACTGGAGATTGCCCGGATGCTCGACAGCGAGCCGACTGGCGCGACAGACTCGTCCGCCAACCACCCGAATGATCAAGCAGACACTCCACCCCGCACGGGATCCGAACCGGCCGGCGCACCGCCGGCCACTGAGGTAACTTCCGCCAACCGTTCACCGGTCTTCGAGTCCGCGGCTGACCGACCGGCGGACGGATCACCGGCAGACCCGTCCCCGCCGCCCGCGCGGGCGTCCCGACCCAGTTCGGCGGTGCTGTTCATGCCGCCGCCGGAGCCCGAGCCGGCCCCGGCTGTGGACGAGGGAGAGACCACCGGCGAGGCCGGTACTCGCCGCCGCCGTCGTTCCCGCCGGGTCGAACCGGAGGAGCCTACCGCGGAGGTCGTGGGGGAGGCCCCGCCGGACGTGGCGGTCGAGGCGCCGGTGGAGGGGCCGGTGGCCGAGGCGCCCGAAGGGGAGCCGGAGGCGGCCGGTGGCGACCAGACCGGGTCGCAACGCTCCCGCCGCCGCGGCCGGCGTGGCCGCGGCCGCGGCAAGGGCGGCCAGGAGAGCGCCGCGGCTGAGGAGGCCGAGGCGGCGGCCGAGCCCGACCCGCAGACGGAGGAGGCGACCGCCACCGAGGAAGAGCAGGAGCTGCAGACCGAGGGCGGCACGGTCCGCCGTCGCCGGCGCAAGCGTCGCCGGCGCGGTTCGGCCACGGCCGCCGACGTCGAGGCCGACGACGGCGTACCCACCGTGGTCAAGGAGCGCGAGCCGCGCAACGGTGCCGACCGCTCGCCCGGCGACGAGGTACGCGGAGTGAACGGCTCCACCCGGCTGGAGGCGAAGCGGCAGCGCCGCCGTGGCGGCCGTGACCAGCGGCGCACCCGGCCGCCGGTGCTCTCCGAGGCCGAGTTCCTGGCCCGGCGCGAGGCGGTCGACCGGGTGATGGTGATCCGCCAGACCGGCACCAACGGCCGGCCCGGCGGCCGCACCCAGATCGCGGTCCTGGAAGACGGCGTGCTGGTCGAGCACTACGTCAGCAAGGGCGGCAACAACTCCATGGCCGGCAGCGTCTACCTGGGCAAGGTGCAGAACGTCCTGCCCAGCATGGAGGCGGCGTTCGTGGACGTGGGCCGGGGCCGCAACGCGGTCCTGTACGCCGGCGAGGTGAACTGGGAGGCCTCCGGGCTGGAGGGCAAGTCCCGCTCCATCGAACAGGCCCTGAGCTCCGGCGACTCCGTGCTGGTGCAGGTCACCAAGGACCCGGTCGGGCACAAGGGCGCGCGGCTCACCAGCAACATCGCCCTGTCTGGCCGGCACCTGGTCTACACCCCGTTCGGCAACGCCTCCGGGATCAGCCGGAAACTGCCCGACACCGAGCGCCGCCGGTTACGGGAGATCCTCAAGCAGGTCGTGCCCGAAGGGGCAGGCGTGATCGTGCGTACCGCGGCGGAGAGCGCCAGCGCGGAGGAGCTGGCCCGGGACGTGAAGCGGTTGCAGGCCCAGTGGGAAGACATCCAGGCCAAGGCCGCGAACAGCACCGCGCCGGCCCTGCTCTACTCCGAGCCGGACCTGGTGGTACGGGTCGTGCGGGACCTGTTCAACGAAGACTTCCGGGAGCTGGTGATCGAGGGCGAGGACGCGTACGAGACGGTCGAGGCCTACCTGTCCCACGTCTCACCGGACCTGGTCTCCCGGATGCGCCGCCACACCGGCACCACGGACGTGTTCGCCACCTACCGGATCGACGAGCAGATCCTGAAGGGCCTGGACCGCAAGGTCTACCTGCCCTCCGGTGGACACCTCGTCTTCGACCGCACCGAGGCGATGACCGTCATCGACGTCAACACCGGCAAGTACACCGGCACCGGCGGCAACCTGGAAGAGACGGTCACCCGCAACAACCTGGAGGCGGCCGAGGAGATCGTGCGCCAGCTCCGGCTGCGCGACATCGGCGGCATCATCGTGATCGACTTCATCGACATGGTGCTGGAGTCCAACCGGGAGCTGGTGCTGCGGCGCCTCACCGAGTGCCTCGGGCGGGACCGCACCAAGCACCAGGTCACCGAGATCACCTCGCTGGGACTGGTGCAGATGACCCGCAAGCGGGTCGGCGCCGGGCTGCTGGAGGCGTTCAGTGAGACCTGCGAGACGTGCAAGGGGCGCGGGGTGGTCGTGCACACCGAGCCGGTGCCGGACCGGCCGCGCGCCGCGGACGTAGCGGAGAAGGTCAAGGAGGTCGCCTCCGCGAGCACCGGGCGCAAGCGCGCGCGCAAGCCGGTTGACGAGCCGCCCGCCGCCGCGCCGTCAGCCGCCGACCAGCCGGTCGGCACCGCCACCGCGGTGGTGGAGGCGACCGACGATGACCCGCTGACGGCCGAGCCCGGGGTCGCCGACTTTCCCGCGGTGGACCCGGCCGCGGTGAATGCGGGGAACTCCGCGTCCGAGGAGAAGGAGGACGACGCCGTTACCGGGGTGTTCCGCCGGTTCCGCCGGGGGCGGCGGCGTGCGACCCGCTAGCCGCGCTCACGGTGGGTGTCGGCCCTCGCACTTGCCTTAGGGGTCCCGGCGGTTCGGGGTGGTGGTGTCGACCGTATGGGCGATGTGCTCCTGCCTGTCCGTACCATCGCGCCATGGCTGCTCGTCCATGCCCCGGCGGCGGGGTCGTCGGTAGCATGTGGGAGCGTTCCCACCACCCGTGTTTGGAGGAGATCGCGCATGCGACGCCACCTCGCCACCCCCGTTCTCGCCCTCGCCCTGGGCGCCGCCCTGCTGGCCGGATGCGGCGGATCCGACGATTCCGGGTCGCTGGACGACAACGCCCTCGCCGCCTGCGAGGAGTACAACGACATCATCAACAACTGGAGCCGCGACTACGGCTCACACCTCAGCACGGTCGGCCAGGCCGAGGCCGAGGGGTCGGATGAGGGCGAGCAGGCCCAGGAGGAGGCGGTCGCCGCGGTCCGCGGGCTGTTCGAGTCCGCCGCCGAGGGGATGCGCGCGCGGGCCAAGGAGACCGACAACGCTGAGCTGGCAGATGGGCTGGCGCAGGCGGCCGATGGCCTGGCGGAGATCGCCGCGCAGATCGAGACCTACGAGGACGTCATGAACGTGCCGGAGATGATGGCCGCCGGCGAGTTCGCCGACGGCGGCAAGCGGGTCAACGACATCTGCGCTGGCTGACCGCGCCGCCCGCGCCGGCGGCCCGGTGTGCGTACGCTGACCGTGTCCGGTCAGGTGACTTGAGGGAGCATGGGATGCGACGCACGGCGGCGGCCGCCGTAGCCACGGCACTCTTCGCGCTGGCGGCCTGCGGGGACGGCGGCGGTAGTACCGAGGAGATCTGCAACCGGGTCGAGACCGAGGGCAACGAGGCGGCCGAGCGGTTCGCCGCCGCCGGTCGGCAGATCGGCGCCGCGCTGGCGGAGGAGGACGAGGCCGGCGCCATGGCCGCGGTGGTCGATGCGCAGAACGCCTCCAGCGACCTGGCCGACGTGATCCGCGCGGGTGCCGACGACGCCGCCGACGACGCGCTCAGCCGGGCGCTCGACACCTGGGCGGACGAGCTGGAGGCGCTCGTGGCCGGCCTGGACCCGGCGAGCCTCATGGCCGGCGAGGCGCCGGACGACAGCGCCATGCAGGCCGCGGTAGACGAGGTGCAGGCGCTCTGCGATGCGGGCTGACGCGCGGTCGCTACCGGTCAAGGTCGGCCGCCCACGCGCGACCCGCAGCCGCGGCCACCGGTGGTCGGCGCCGCCCGCCCGGCCGCTAGCGGGTCGCCGGTGCGGGCGGACCCTGTGTGGGCGCACCCGGCGGCATGTCGTACCCTAGACGACGGCGCACCGGCGTGCGCCGCGCTTTGTGCGTGCCCTCCCGACACCTCAGCATCGACAGGAGCCGCGTGCCATGTACGCGATCGTCAAGACCGGCGGCAAGCAGTACCGGGTCGCCGAGGGTGACGTGATCGAGGTCGAGAAGCTCGCCGGGGAGCCCGGCGATGCGGTGACCCTGCCCGCGGTTCTCTTGGTAGACGGTGAGCGGGTGGTCTCCGACCCCGAGCAGCTCGCCCGCGTCTCGGTCGCCGGTGAGTTGGTGGGTCACGGCAAGGGTCCGAAGATCCGGATTCACAAGTTCAAGAGCAAGACCGGCTACCACAAGCGCCAGGGGCACCGGCAGCGGTTGACCCGCGTCAAGGTGACCGGCATCACCGGTTGACCACGACCGGCCGGGCGCGCGGGTGGCGCCGGCCGACCTGAGGAGTGACAGCATGGCTCACAAGAAGGGTGCGTCCAGCTCCCGTAACGGGCGCGACTCCCGCGCCCAGCGGCTGGGCGTCAAGCGCTTCGGCGGGCAGCTCGTCAACGCCGGTGAGATCCTGGTCCGCCAGCGCGGCACCAAGTTCCACCCGGGCGAGCTGGTCGGCCGCGGCAGCGACGACACGCTGTTCGCGATGGCCCGCGGTACGGTCCAGTACCGCACCAGGCGGGGGCGCCGGACTGTCAGCGTCCTGGCGGCACCGGACGAGGGCTGACGCCCGACCCCATCCCCCGACCGCTGAGGGAGGATGGCGGAATGACCACGTTCGTTGACCGGGTCGTCCTGCACGTCAAGGGCGGCGACGGCGGCAACGGCTGTGTCTCGATCCACCGGGAGAAGTTCAAGCCCCTCGGTGGGCCGGACGGCGGTAACGGCGGCCGCGGCGGCGACGTGGTGCTGGTGGTCGACCCGGGCGTGCATACGCTGCTCGACTTCCACTACCGCCCGCACCTGCGGGCGCCCAATGGCCGCGGCGGCGCCGGGTCCCGCCGGGACGGCGCGGCCGGTGACGATCTGGTGCTCCGGGTGCCGGACGGCACGGTGGTGCAGACCCTGGACGGCGAGGTGCTCGCCGACTTGGTCGGCGCCGGCACCAGGTACGCGGTGGCCCGGGGCGGCCGGGGCGGTCGCGGCAACGCGGCGCTCGCCAACGCCCGGCGGAAGGCCCCCGGCTTCGCCGAGCTCGGTGAGCCTGGCGAGGAACGCGACGTGGTCCTGGAGTTGAAGAGCGTCGCGGATGTCGGGCTGGTCGGCTTCCCTTCGGCGGGCAAGTCCTCACTGATCTCGGTGATGTCGGCCGCCCGTCCCAAGATCGCTGACTACCCGTTCACCACGCTGGTGCCGAATCTGGGCGTGGTGCGGGCTGGCGACACCACGTTCACGGTCGCCGACGTGCCCGGCCTGATCCCGGGCGCGGCCCGGGGTAAAGGGCTGGGCCTGGAGTTCCTGCGGCACGTGGAGCGCTGCGCGGTGCTGGTGCACGTGATCGACTGCGCCACCATGGAGCCGGGTCGGGACCCGATCAGCGACCTCGACGCGATCGAGGTGGAGTTGGCCGCGTACGGCGGGCTGGATGACCGTCCGCGGCTGGTCGCACTGAACAAGGTCGACGTGCCGGACGGCCGGGACCTGGCCGACCTGGTCCGCCCGGACCTGGCTGCTCGCGGGCTACGGACGTTCGACGTGAGCGCCGCCACCGGGGAAGGGCTGCGTGAATTGACCTTCGCGATGGCGGAGCTGGTGGAGGCGGCCCGGGCGGAACGGGCGGCGGTGGTCGAGCCGACCCGGACCGTGCTGCGACCGGCGCCGATCGACGAGTCCGGCTTCACCGTGGAGTCCATCGGGGACGGCGTGTTCGAGGTCCGCGGTTCACGACCGGAGCGGTGGGTGCGCCAGACCAATTTCGACAATGATGAGGCGGTCGGCTACCTCGCCGATCGGCTGGCCCGGCTCGGGGTGGAGGACGCGTTGGCCGCGGCCGGGGCGGAGCCTGGGTGCACGGTCCGGATCGCCGACCGCGAGTTCGAGTGGCGGCCGGGAGTCGCCGCGGGCATGGATCATGTGTCTCCGATCCGCGGCACGGACGAGCGGCTGGAGCGGCCCAGCACGCGCCCCACCGCGGCCGAACGACTCGCCGCCAAACGCGCGCGCCGGCGGCCGGGGGGCGGAACGCGCTTGCCAGAGTCGGCTGATGATTCGGGGTAGTTCATCCACGAATGTGGCGCTGAAACTGCGCAGCGCAACATAGACGGGGCTGCGCGTATCGACGAGATATGGCACGATGACCGCCCATGGCCGAAACTCCCGTCCTGGATTCGCCGGAAGCCATCCGCGAGCATCTCGAGATCGCCCTGGACCCGGCCGATCGCGCTAGACGTGGGGTGCGGTTCGTGCTGTGTGACGCCGAGAACCGGGTCATGGTCCACTGTCCGGTGGAGGATGTGCCGGTCGGCGTCAACGTGGAGGACTGCAAGAACTTCGTCTCCGTCTTCGCCTCGGCGCTGGCCGAAGGGGACGAGGGCGGGGCGATCCTGGTGGCGCTCACCCGCCCCGGCGCGGCGACCATCACCGATGAGGAGCGGGACTGGTTCCGCGCCACCCACGAGACGTGTGCCCGAACCGGCGTCCGGGTGCTCGGCGTCCACCTGCTCACCCCGAAGGACCACCGCGAGATCCACCCGGACGACGCGATCTGACCCTCACCGGGTGGTGTCGGGTGGTGCCAGCCACATCGGACGCGGGTGGTCAGCGGCTGGGGACCCGCTGCCACGCGGTGTCGGTCACCACCACGTGATCGATGAACCGCAGACCGAGCGCGACCGCCGCCCGGCGCACCCGGGCCGTGGCCTCGACGTCGTCCCGGCTCGGCGTGGTGTCCCCGCTGGGGTGGTTGTGCGCGAGGGCGAACGCCTGGCCGTCCCGCCGCAGCACCGCCACCAGCGCCTCCCGCACGGGCAGCAGGGACCGGTCGGCCGACCCCTCGGAGAGCACGTCATGACCGAGCACCCGGTTCGCCCGGTCGCAGGTCACCACCACCAGCCGCTCCCGGGTACGCCCGCGCAGCGCCGGGCCGGCCACGGTGACGATGTCGGCCGGCTCGGCGATCGTCTGCGTGGTGTCACCGACCCCCCGCCGGCGGCCCAGCTCGAACGCGGCGACCAGCACGGCCGCCTTGGCCGGGCCGACCCCGGTGACGCTGGCCAGCTCGGCCGGGTGGGCCCGGGCGAGCGCGGCCAACGAGCCGAATCTGGCCAGCAACCGCTCGGCGACGGTGTGCGCACCCGCCCCTGGCGCGCCGGTGCCGAGCAGGATGGCGAGCAGCTCGCGGTCGGCCAGGGCGGAGCTGCCGAGGATGGCCAGGCGCTCCCGGGGCCGCTCCCGCGCCGGCAGGTCGGCGATCAGCATGCCGGCACCGTAGCCGCCGGGTCCGACACCCGGCCGCGGCCGGATCGGACCCGCGGTCACCCGGGTGCGTGCCCGGCGGCCGGGGGTCCGGTGGCCACCGGCGAGCGAGTCGCAATGGTCCCGGCGGAGACCCCGGTCGATCAGGCAGGATGGGCGGCGTGCCCAGTCTCACCATGTCCGAAGCGCGAGCCCGGGCGGCGCTGCTCACGGTCGACTCCTACGAGCTGGACGTGGACCTCACCGGGGCGGCCGGCGCGGTCGACACCTTCCGCACCACCACCACGGTGCGGTTCCGCACCACCCGACCGGGCGCCACCACGTTCGTGGAGCTGCGCCCCACCACCCTGCGCTCTGCCCGGCTCAACGGGGCCTGGTTGGACCCGTCCGCCCTGGCCGGCGGCCGGTTACCGCTCGCCGATCTGGCGTCCGAGAACGAGCTGGTGGTCGAGGCCGACTACCGGTACTCGCGCGCCAGTGAAGGCATGCACCGGTTCGTCGACCCGGCCGACGGGGCGGTCTACGTCTACGCCCAGCCGGCCATCGCCCAGGCGCCGGCCTTCATGGCCTGCTTCGACCAGCCAGACCTCAAGGCTCCGGTGACGCTGCGGGTGGCCGCGGACCCCCGGTGGCGGGTGTGTGCCACCGGGGCGGCCACGCAGACCGGCGACGGCCGCTGGCAGTTCGCCCCCACCCCGCCGTTGCCGACTTACCTCATCACGGTGGCGGCGGGCCCGTTCCACGCCGTACACCGCGAGCACGACGGGATACCGCTCGGCCTGTTCGCGCGCGCCTCCCTCGCGGAGCACCTGGACGCCGAGGCCGAGGAGCTGTTCGCGGTCACCGCCGCCTGCCTGGATCGTTACCACGAGCTGTTCGGTATCCGGTACCCGTTCGACGGCTACGACCAAGTGTTCGCCCCGGAGTTCAGCTGGGGCGCGATGGAGTTCCCCGGCTGCGTACTGATCCGCGACGAGCTGGTGTTCCGCTCGGCGGTCACCGACGCCGACCGGCAGCGACGCGCGGTGCTGATCGCGCATGAGATGGCGCACATGTGGTTCGGCAACCTCGTCACCATGCGCTGGTGGGACGACCTGTGGCTGAACGAGTCCTTCGCCGACTACCTCGGCTGGCGGGTGGTGGCTGAGGCGACCCGGTGGCGCGACGCCTGGGCCGGGTACGCGGCCGGGCGCAAAGTCTGGGGGCTGGTAGCCGACCAGCGCCCGTCTACCCACCCGGTGGCCGGGGCCGAGGTGACGGATACCGACGCGGCCCTGACCAACTTCGACGGCATCTCGTACGCCAAGGGCTCGGCCGTGCTGCGGCAGCTGGTCGCCTGGATCGGCGACCAGGCCTTCCTCTCCGGACTGCGGGACTACTTCCAGGCGTACGCGTTCCGTAATGCGACCCTGCACGACCTGCTGGCCGCGCTCTCCCGGGCGTCCGGCCGGGATCTGGTGGGCTGGGCGGAGCGCTGGCTGCGGACCTCCGGTGTGGACACGCTGGCGCCAGAGGCGACGATCGGGCCCGACGGGCGGTACAGCGCGGTGCGCCTGCGCCAGCAGCCGCCAGCGGGTGGCGAGGGCCGCCCGCACCGGGTCGCGGTGGGCGTCTACCGCGCCGAAGGGCCGTCCCTGGTACGCCATGAGCAGGCCCTGCTGGAGGTGGACCCGGAGCACGACAGCGGGCGTACCGAGGTGCCCGACCTGGCCGGCGTACCGGCGGGGTTGCTGCTGGTCAACGACGGCGACCTGACCTACGCCAAGCCCCGGTTGGAGACTGCGGGGTGGGCGTCGCTCGCCGATGACCTGCCCCGGGTAGCGGCACCCTTGGCGCGGGCCCTGCTGTGGACGGCGGCCTGGGACGCCTGCCGGGACGGCGAACTACCCGCCCAGGAGCTGGCGGCGGTGGCCGCGGCCGCGCTGCCGGCCGAGACTGAGGAGGCGGTGTTCGAGACGATCGTGGAGGCGGCCGCCGGGACCGTCGTGGGACGGTACCTCCCGCCGGACCGGCGACCGGCGGCCCGCGCCGCGCTGGCGGCGGCGTGCCGGGGGGCGCTGGCGTCCGCCGCGCCGGGCAGCGGGCGGCAGCTCGCCGCCGCGCGTGGGTTGATCAGGTGTGCCGGGCCGGCCGAGGCGCCGTGGCTGGCCGGGTGGCTCGCGGGTGAGGGGATACCACCCGGGTTGGCGGTGGACGCGGACCTGCGCTGGTCGATCCTTGCCGCGTTGGCGGCGCTGGGCGCGGCCGACCTGGCGCAGATCGAGGCGGAGGCGGCGCGGGACCGTACCGCCCGTGGTGAGCAGGAGGCGGTGCGGTGCCGGGCGGCCTTGCCGGACCCGGCGGCGAAGCAGTGGGCCTGGCAGCTGGTGACCACCGACCGGGTCCGGTCCAACCGGATCCTCCAGGCCGCGGCCGAGGGCTTCTGGCGCAGCGGGCAGGAAGAGCTGACCGCCGGGTACGTGGCGCGGTACTTCACCGAGATCCCGGCCACGGCGGCGTGGCGCTCCCAGCAACTGCTGGCCTCGGTGGCCACCGCCGCGTACCCCCGCTACGCGGTCTCCTCTGAGACACTGGCCGCCGCCCGCGACTGCCTGGCCCGCGAGGATCTGCATCCGGTGGTGCGCCGCGCGGTGGTGGATGCCACCGATGACCTGCGCCGGGCGCTGCTCGCCCGGGAGCGGGCGAGCCGTTCTCAAACCGGAGGAGACCGGGCGTGAGCGGCAAGCGGATCGGCGTGATGGGCGGAACCTTCGATCCCATCCACCACGGACACCTGGTAGCCGCGAGCGAGGTGGGCTACCGGTACGAGCTGGACGAGGTCGTCTTCGTCCCCACGGGACAGCCGTGGCAGAAGAGTAGCAGTGTGAGCCCGGCGGAGGACCGGTACCTGATGACGGTGATCGCGACCGCGTCCAACCCGCGGTTCCACGTCAGCCGGGTGGACATCGACCGGGGTGGGCCGACGTACACCGTCGACACCCTGCGAGACCTCCGCCAGGTTTACGGCGAGGAGGCGGAGCTCTTCTTCATCACCGGCGCGGACGCGCTGAGCCGGATCCTGGAATGGAAGGACATCGGCCGGCTGTTCCGGCTGGCCCACTTCATCGGTGTGACCCGACCTGGCTTCACGCTCTCCGATGCCCACCTGCCGGCGGACTCGGTCAGCCTGATCCAGGTGCCGGCGATGGCCATCTCCTCCAGCGACATCCGGGCCCGGGTAGCGGTGGGCAAGCCCATCTGGTACCTCGTCCCGGACGGAGTCGTGCAATACATCACCAAACGAGGTCTTTACCGAATAACCGGATAGATGACTCAGTAAGTGCCTGACAGCACGGACCACGTTCCGGGTGATTGGTCCAGCGGTCACGCCGGTCGCGACGGCGAGGCCCGCCGAAACCCGACCGTGCGTACCGACCCGACTATGAGACGCTTAGAGCAGGACCCGAGGAAGGAGCGTCTTGCCCGCATCCGCACGCGCCCGGGAGTTGGCGCAGGCCGCGGCTCAGGCGGCCGCCGACAAGAAAGCCCAGGACATCGCCATCATCGACGTGGCGGACCGGCTCGTCATCACCGACGCCTTCGTGCTCGCGTCAGCACCCAACGAGCGCCAGGTCAGCGCGATCGTGGAGGAGATCGAGGATCGGCTCCGACAGCTTCCCGAACCGGCCAAGCCGGTCCGGCGGGAGGGTGAGCGCGCCGGCCGGTGGGTACTGCTGGACTACGAGGATGTGGTGATGCACATCCAGCATGCGGAGGACCGCGAGTTCTACGCCCTGGACCGGTTGTGGAAGGACTGCCCCACGATCCCGTTCCAGGACCGCGCTCTCGCGGACGTCCAGTGACCCGCCCGCCGTCCCCGGCACCCGGGGTAACCACCCTGATCCTGTGGCGGCACGGTGTCACCGACTGGAACATCGCCCGGCGCATCCAGGGACACTCGGACACCCCGCTGAACGCGCAGGGCCGGGCCCAGGCCGCCGGGGTCGCCCCGCTGCTCGCCGCCCGCGAGCCGGTGGCGATCGTCTCGAGCGACCTGAACCGGTGCCGGCAGACCGCGGCGCCGTTGGCGGAGCTGACCGGCCTGCCGGTCCGGTGGGACCGGCGGCTACGGGAGCGTTACTACGGCGAGTGGGAAGGGCTGACCGGGGCGGAGATCGCGGAGCGCTGGCCAGAGTCGTACGCCCGCTGGCGGGCCGCGCACGACACGGCCGACCTGGGGCACGGCGTCGAGCGGCCCGCGGACGTGACCAAACGGGTGGGGGAGGCGCTGCGGGAGATCGCCGATGCGGCGCCCGGCGCCACCACCGTGGTGGTCACCCACGGCGGTGCCGCCCGCTACGGCACCCTGGACCTGCTGGACTGGCCGCTGGACCAGGTGCACTCGCTCGCCGGGCTGGTCAACTGCCACTTCACCGAGCTGCGCCTGGACGCCAGGCGCGGGTGGGTGCTGCAGGCGCACAACGTCGGCACCGTGGCGGGCGCCCCCACCTACGAGTAGCCGCGAGCGGGGAACCAACCGGGCCGGCGTAGCGTCGGACCACTATGCGTGCCATCCGTACGGTCGTCGCGTTCGCGCTGGCCGTGGTAGTAGCGGCGGGCTGTGCGGAGGGGGGCGAGCCGGGTCCCGCCCCCACCGGCCGGACCCCTACCGTGGTGAGCAGCCCCGCTCCCGCCCCGGCCGTCACGACCCCTGCCGAGACCGATCCGGGCGCCGATCCGGGCGTGCCCCGGCCGCCAGCCCCGGCGCCGAGCGGGCCGCTCGCTCCGCCGACCGCGCCCCGCGGTAGCGAACTGACCCTCACCGGTGACGTGGTCGCCGGCGTGGAGCACGGCTGCAAGCTGCTCTCCACCGGTGAGGGTGACTATCTGTTGTTCGGCTCCCGCTCCGAAGAGTTGCGCTACGGGACCACCGTGACCGTGCGTGGCCGGCTCCGCCCGGATATCGCGAGCATCTGCCAGCAGGGCACGCCGTTCGAGGTGACTGAGGTGCTCGACTGACCGCGGGTGGGTTACCGTGCGGCAATGCCGGTATCCGTGGTCACCGACTCCACCGCGTACCTGCCCCCAGAGGTGGCCCGCGGGATCACGGTGGTCCCGCTGACCGTGGTGTTGGGGGGCGTGGCCGGCAGCGAGGGTGAGGAGATCACCCCGGCGAGGGTGGCCGCCGCCCTCACCGAGCGGCGGGTGACCGTCTCCACCTCGCGCCCGTCGCCGGAGCAGTTCGCCAAGACCTACCGGGAGCTGCTGGCCAGCGGGGCCGACGGCATCGCCTCGGTACACCTCTCCGCCCGGCTCTCGGGCACCTGTGACGCGGCCCGGGCCGCGGCCGCGGAGGTGGACCCGGAGCGGATCGTGGTGGTCGACGCCCGTGCCACCGGGATGGGCCTGGGGTTCTGTGCCCGCACCGCCGCGGACGTGGCGGCGACCGGAGCCACCCTGCCCGAGGTGGCGGCCGCGGCGACGGCCGCGGCGGCGGCCACCTCGACCTTCTTCTACGTGGACACGCTGGAGTACCTGCGCCGGGGCGGGCGGATCAGCACCGCGTCGGCGCTGCTGGGTACCGCCCTGTCGGTCAAGCCGATCCTGCACGTGGCCGACGGGGTGATCGCCGCGCGGGACAAGGTCCGCACCACCTCCCGGGCCCTGGTACGCCTGGTCGACCTCGCGGTGGAGGCGGCCGGGGACGGCCCGGTGGATGTGGCGGTGCACCACCTGGTCGCGCCGGAGCGGGCCCGGGGCGTGGTGGAGGCGTTGCTGGCCCGGCTGGGAGGCCGGGTACGCCACTGCTGGACCTCGGAGGTCGGGGCGGTGGTGGCGGCCCACGTCGGACCCGGTCTGGTCGGCGTGGTGGTGCACCAGCTGAGGTCACATACCACATCCGAAGCCTGATCCGGGCGCTGTCCACAAGACACCCGGTTGTCCACAGCCGAGGCCGATAAGCCCGGGTGGCGCGCCTGGGCGCGGCTACGGTCACCCCCGTGCCCGATGCAGCAGTAGATGCGACCGCCACCCGGCGGCTGGTCCGGGTGCTGGCGGCGTCCGGTTCTCCGGTCGGCCGTGACGACCGTGACCATCGTGACCCGGACGACCGCGACGACCGCGACCACGACCGCCACGACTCCGGTGACCGCGACCCCGGTGACCGCGACCCCGGTCCCGGCGCCGGGTTGTTGGCGCGGCTCAGCCCGGCCGGCGCGTTTGACCCGGGGCGGCCCGGCCGGCGGGCGCTGGCCGCGGTCGCCGCCGTGGTTGCGCTAGGCGCCGCCGGTCTGGCCTGGTGGTCCCGGCCGCAGCCGGAGCCGGTGGCACCGCTCGCGTTCGCCACCATCGAGGCGCCGGCGACCACCTCCCCGGCCGAGCTGGTGGTGGCGGTCAGCGGCCTGGTGCACCAGCCGGGACTGGTCCGGCTACCCCCCGGGGCCCGGGTGGCGGACGCCCTGGCGGCGGCCGGCGGTCCCCTGCCCGACGCCGATCTGGACCATCTCAACCTCGCCCGCAAGGTAACCGACGGTGAACTGATCACGGTGGGCATCCCGCCGCCGGCCGGGGATCCGGCCGGATCCCCGGCCGGCGGCGCGGCCGGCGCTCTGGTCAACCTCAACACCGCTAGCCAGGCGGAGTTGGAGACCCTGCCCGGCATCGGGCCGGCGCTGGCCCAGCGGATCATCGCCTACCGGGCCGAGCACGGGCCCTTCCAGTCGGTGGAGGAGCTGCGCCAGGTCTCCGGCATCGGAGAGGTCCGGTTCGCCGAGCTGCGGGACCTGGTGACGGTATGACCCGGGCCGCCGCGTGGCCGGACCTCCGACTGGCCGGGACGGCTGTGGGCACCTGGCTGTCGGCGTACGCGGCGCTCCACACCCGGGCACTGGTGGCGCTGTCGGTGGGTCTCGCCGCGCTGGCCGGGGCGGCGGCGCTGTGGCGGTGGGCCGACCGGGCCACCCACCATCTCGGCCGGACCTTGGCCGGGGTCGCGGTCGCGGTCCTGCTCGGGGTGGTCTGCGGCAGCGCGGCCACGGCCGCCCGGCTCGCCGCGCGGGACGCCTCGGCGATCGCCGGCCCCGCCGCGGCCCACGCCCCGGTCACCGCGGAGCTGACCCTCCGGAAGGACCCGTTCCAGTTGCGCGGTCAGGTGGACCGCCCGCCGACCTGGCTGGTGCCGGCCTGGCTGCACTGGTTCGGGCCGCCGGACGGGTCGCTTCGGGAGCCGGCCGGGGCGGGTCTCGGGCAGAGCGCGGGCACCCGGACCAGGGTCCGGGTGTTGGTGTTCGCCACCGACCCCGGCTGGCAGGAGCTGCTGCCGGGACAGCGGGTGCGCGCCGTCGGCCGGCTCGCCCCGCCTCGCGGTGGCGACCTCACCGCGGCCGTGCTCTCGGCCACCGGTGCGCCCCAGCCGCTGGGGGAGCCGCCCTGGGTGCAGCGGGCGGCTGGCGCGCTCCGCGGCGGGCTACGGGTGGCCAGCACGCCGCTGCCGGCCGAGCCCGGCGGCCTGCTGCCCGGGCTCGCCGTGGGCGACGTCAGCATGCTCGACCCCGGGTTGGCGGACGACTTCTACCTCACCGGCATGTCCCACCTAGTCGCGGTCAGCGGCGCCAACCTGGTGATCGTGACCGGCCTGGTGGTGCTGTCGGCCCGGGTAGCCCGGGCGCCGCCGTGGCTCACCGCCCTGCTCAGCGGGGTCACCCTCGTCGGTTACGTGATCCTGTGCCGTGCCGACCCCTCCGTACTACGCGCCGGGGTGATGGCGGCCGTCGCCCTGGTGGCGTTGGCCAGCGGCCGGCCCCGGGCGGCGGTGCCGGCCCTGGGCGCCGCCGTGATCCTGCTCGTGGTCGCCGATCCACAGCTGGCCGCGGACGCGGGGTTCACGCTCTCCGTGCTGGCCACCGCCGGGTTGCTGGTGTTGGCGCCGCGCTGGCGGGACGCGCTGCGGCACCGCGGCGTTCCGTCCGGATTCGCCGAGGCGCTGGTGGTCCCGGCCGCCGCCCAGGTCGCGGTCTCCCCGGTGATCGCCGGGCTTACCGGCACGATCAGCCTGGTATCGGTGGCGGCCAACCTGATCTCCACCCCGGCGGTCGCACCCGCCACCGTGCTGGGGGTGCTGGCGGCGGCCGTGGCACCGGTGTGGCCAGCCGCCGCCGGGTTCCTCGCCTGGCTGGGGAGCTGGCCAGCGTGGTGGCTGGTGCTCACCGCCCGGTACGGGGCCCGGGCCCCGGCGGCGGTGGTGCCCTGGCCGGAGGGGGCGGGTGGCGCCTTGCTACTGGCCGGCCTCACCGTCGCCGTCCTGGTCGCCACGCGGCGCCCGGCTGTGCGGCGGGTGGCGGTGGTGGTCGCGGCCGCGGTGGTGGTCGGGGCGGCGCCGGTCCGGACGGTGGCGAGCGGCTGGCCGCCCGCCGGCGCGGTGGTGGTGGTGTGCGCGGTCGGGCAGGGCGACCTGGTGGTGCTCCCGGTGCGGCCAGGCGAGGCGGTGGTGGTCGATGCCGGGCCGGATCCGGTCGCCGCCGACCGGTGCCTGCGGGACCTCGGTGTCCGGACCGTCCCGCTACTGGTGATCACCCACTTCCACGCCGACCACGTGGCCGGGAGCCCTGGGGTGTTCCGGGACCGCCCGGTGGCGGCGGTGCTGACCACCGCGTTCCGCGAACCAGCCAGCGGCTACCGCACCCTCCACGACGCCGCCGCCGCGGCGGGCACGCCGGTGCAGGTGGCGCGCGCTGGTACCGGGTACCACGCGGGTCCGCTCCGGCTGTGGGTGGTCGGCCCGCCCGGCCCTCTGAGCGGCACCCGCTCAGACGCCAACAACAACTCGGTGGTCCTGCTCGCTGAGGTACGCGGGGTCTCGGTGCTGCTCCCCGGCGATGCTGAGGTGGAGCTGCAGCAGGCGCTCCGCGCGCACCTGGGCCGGCGGCTGCGGGTGGATGTGTTGAAGCTGCCCCACCACGGCTCGCCGTACCAGGATCCGGCCTTCCTGGCGCTGGTGGACCCGGCGGTGGCGCTGGTCCCGGTCGGCGCGGAGAACGACTACGGGCACCCGCACCCGCCGCTGCTGGCTGAGCTTGCCCGGGGCGGCACCCGGGTGTTGCGTACCGATACCGACGGCGACGTGGCCGCGGTGCGGACCACCGCGGGTGAGCTGGCCGTGGCGGCACGCGACCCGCCGGCCGGCCGGCCGCCCTGAGCCGGTGGGCGCGTGCGCCGGGCGTGCGACCATAGCGGCGTGGGTGTTGCCGCACGGGTCCGGCTGGTGCTGGGCGATGAGGAGTTTCTCGCGGCGCGGGCGGTGGCGGACGTGATCTCCGCCGCCCGCGCCCACGACCCCGACGTGGAGGTCCGGGAGCTTCATGCCGGGCAGGTCAGCGCCGGGGAGGTGGCGGAGCTGCTGAGCCCGTCGCTGTTCGGCGGCGCGCGGGTGGTGGTGCTCCGCAGCGGCCAGGACGCGCGTAAGGATCTAGCCGCCGAGCTGCTCAGCTACGCGGCCGACCCCGATCCCGAGGTGACGCTGGTGGTCACCCACGCCGGCGGCGCCAAGGGCAAGGCCCTCGCCGACGGGTTGCGTAAGGCCGGGGCGGGCGTGGTGCCGGCCGGCCGGATCACCCGCCACCGGGAGCGGGTGGAGTTCGTCCGGGCTGAGGTGCGCCGGGCCGGTGGCCGCTGCGGTGAGGACGCGGCCGAGGCCCTGCTCGCGGCGGTCGGCAACGACCTGCGCGAGCTGTCCGCGGCGTGCTCCCAGCTGGTGGCGGACACCGGGGGCAACGTGGACGCCGAGACGGTGGCCCGTTACTACCGGGGGCGGGCGGAGGTCAGCGGCTTCACCGTGGCCGACGCCGCGATGGTGGGAGACGTGGCCGGCGCGCTGGAGGCGCTGCGGTGGGCGCTGCAGATCGGCGTGCCCACGGTCCCGATCGCGGACGCGCTCGCCGACGGGGTGCGCACCGTGGCCCGGGTGGCCGCCGCCGGGCGGGGTAACCCGTACCAGCTCGCCGGCCGGCTCGGCATGCCGGCGTGGAAGGTGGAGCGGGGGCAGCGGCAGGCTCGGGGCTGGACCCCGGAGGGCCTGGTGACGGCGATGCGGGTGGCGGCCGAGTGCAACGCCGCGGTCAAGGGCGCGGGCGAGGACCCGGCGTACGCGCTGGAGCGGGCGGTGCTGGCGGTGGCGGCGGCGCGAGGAGCGGGCAGCGGCCGTTGACCGCCGATCCTCACGCCGGGCGGTCTGCTGACGCCGAGGTCAGCGGGACAGCGACTGGAGCTGGCGCGCGATCGAGGACTTGCGGTTGGCGGCCTGGTTCTTGTGGATCACGCCCTTGCTGGCGGCCTTGTCCAGCTTCCGGGACGCGTCGCGCATCAGCACGGTGGCGGTCTCCATGTCGCCGGCCTCAGCCGCCTCCCGGAACTTCCGGATCGCGGTCTTCAACGACGACTTCACCGACTTGTTGCGCAGCCGGCGCTTCTCGTTCTGCTTGTTGCGCTTGATCTGCGACTTGATGTTCGCCACGCGACAGCCTCGTCCTGCTCACTCGTCTGATGGTCTCGGGGTCACCGCGCGCACCCGCTCTGGCGGGTGCGCGCTGGTCGCCAGCGAGCCAGCATACCAGGCACGCCGCCCGACCGGCTGTCAGCTGGGCCCGACCCCTGGCCGGCCGCCACCGCGACGGACCGGCCGCCGGGCATGGGACGATAGAAGCCGTATCGGAGACGAGAAACGGACCGCATGCCTGCCATGGAACCGGACGACACCTCGCCAGGGGCCACTGACCCGGCGCGGATCCGCAACTTCTGCATCATCGCCCACATCGACCACGGGAAATCCACCCTGGCCGACCGGATGCTGCAGCTCACCGAGGTAGTGGACGACCGGCGCATGCGCGACCAGTACCTCGACCGGATGGACATCGAGCGCGAGCGCGGCATCACGATCAAGAGCCAGGCGGTCCGCATGCCCTGGCGGGACGGGTACGTCCTCAACATGATCGACACCCCGGGCCACGTGGACTTCACCTATGAGGTCTCGCGTTCGCTCGCCGCCGGCGAAGGCGCGGTGCTGCTGGTGGACGCCGCCCAGGGGGTGCAGGCGCAGACCCTCGCCAACCTGTACCTGGCGCTGGAGCATGACCTCACGATCATCCCGGTGCTCAATAAGATTGACCTGCCCGCGGCCCAGCCGGACCGGTACGCCGAGGAGCTGGCCCACCTGGTCGGCTGCGAGCCGGACGAGGTCCTGCGGGTGTCCGGCAAGACCGGCCAGGGCGTCACCGAGCTGCTGGACGAGATCGTCCGCCGGGTGCCGCCGCCGGTGGGCGACCCGGAGGCGCCGGCCCGGGCGATGATCTTCGACTCGATCTACGACGTGTACCGCGGGGTGGTGACCTACGTCCGGATGGTGGACGGCCGGATCGCGCCGCGCGACCGGATCCGCATGATGTCCACCGGGACCGCGCACGACCTGCTCGAACTCGGGGTGATCTCGCCGGAGCCGAGAAGCGCCGCCGGGCTGGGCGTGGGCGAGGTCGGCTACCTGATGACCGGGGTCAAGGACGTCCGGCAGTCCCGGGTGGGTGACACGATCACGGTCGACTCCCGGCCGGCCAGCGAGCCGCTGGGCGGCTACCGCGACCCCAAACCGATGGTCTACTCCGGGCTGTACCCGATCGACGGCTCCGACTACCCGGTGCTACGCGACGCCCTGGACCGGCTCAAGCTCAACGACGCCGCGCTGGTCTACGAGCCGGAGACCAGCGTCGCGCTCGGCTTCGGCTTCCGGTGCGGCTTCCTCGGCCTGCTCCACTTGGAGATCATCCGGGAACGGCTGGAGCGTGAGTTCGACCTGGACCTGATCTCGACCGCGCCCAACGTGGTGTACCGCGTGGTCATGGACGACGGCACCGAGCACCAGGTGACCAACCCGAGTGAGTACCCCACCGGCAAGATCCGTGAGGTCTACGAACCGGTGGTACGCGCGACCGTGCTCACGCCCAACGACTTCGTCGGGGCGGTGATGGAGCTGTGCCAGGGCCGTCGCGGCACCCTGCGGGGCATGGACTACCTCTCGTCCGACCGGGTGGAGCTGCGCTACACCCTGCCCCTCGCCGAGATCATCTACGACTTCTTCGACCAGCTCAAGAGCCGCACCAAGGGGTACGCCAGCCTGGACTACGAGCCGGCCGGGGAGCAGGTCGCGGACCTGGTCAAGGTGGACATCCTGCTGCACGGCGACCCGGTGGACGCGTTCAGCGCGATCGTGCCGCGCGACCGGGCGCACAAGCACGGGGTGGCGATCGCGGAGAAGCTGCGCACGCTGATCCCGCGCCAGCAGTTCGAGGTGCCGATCCAGGCGGCGGTCGGTAACCGGGTGATCGCCCGGGAGACCATCCGCGCCATCCGCAAGGACGTGCTCGCCAAGTGCTACGGCGGTGACGTCTCCCGCAAGCGGAAGCTGCTGGAGCGGCAGAAAGAGGGCAAGAAGCGGATGAAGATGGTCGGTCGGGTGGAGGTGCCGCAGGAGGCCTTCATCGCCGCGCTGTCCAGCACGCCGGGCGCGGCGTCCACCAAGGCTGGCGGTCGCAAGGGCTGAGCCCTCGCGCCCCACCCGGCTCCACCGGCCCGGGCCGGCCCGGCTCCGGACCCCGGCTCAGGCCGGGTTGTCGGCCACCGGGTCGCCAGCCACCTCGCCGGCCACCTCGGCGTGCACGTGGTCGATCGCAGCGTCAGCCGGTGACCAGGTACTCGCGGCCGCGGTCCACTCCAGGTCACCGAAGTGCACCCGGGTCACGCCGTGTTCGGCGGCGTGGGAGACCAGCCAGTGCGCGTACCGCCAGCCCGCTGCCACGCCGCTGGCGGAGACGGTGACTCCGGGCGGGTCAGCCAGCGCGACCGACGCCTGGTCGCCCCAGTCCAGGGTGAGCAGCCGGCCGAGCGCGCTGGCGGCGGTCTCGCCCGCCACCGGTGGCTGGTCCGGCACCCGGCAGTTCACCGCGCCGGGTTCGTGCCCGAGCAGGGCCGTGGCCAGCACCTGGGCGTCGTCCGCCCACCGCTCGTACGCCTCCGGAAAGGCGGAGCGCTGCACCCGCTGGGCGGCGTCGGTGACGCGCATCTCCTCCCACCCCGGCACGTCCTGTAGGGCGAGGTAGAACTGGCGTGAGGCGTACCGCGGGTCGGACACCTCCTCCTCGGTGCCCCAACCCTGGCTGGGGCGCTGCTGGAACAGCCCGACCGAGTCGTGGTCGTTGTACGCCCCCAGATGCGGCAAATTGTACAACTTGGACTCCTGCATGGCGGTGGCCAGCGCGACCACCACCGCCCGGTCCGGCATGCCGAGGCTCACGCCTACCGCGGTGATCGTGGCGGCGTTCGCCATCTGCTCGTGGTCGAGGTGGACCACGCCACCGGCCTCCACCGCGCACCCCAGCGGCGGTGTCTCCGGCGGCCGCGGCTCCGGCTGCCGGTGCCCCAGCCAGTACCCGAACGCGGCGACCAGTCCCAGTGCCGTCACCACGGTCACGACCCGCCGTGCGCCCACGGGGGGAATCCTAGCCAGGGTTGGCCAGGGCCCAATGTGGCGCGCGTCTCTCCCGGAACGCGGCGATTCCTTCCTGGGCGTCGGCGGAGTTGAAGAACTCGGTCGAGAGTCGTGACAGCTCCGCCAGCTCTTCGCGGATCTCGCCGGTCCCCGACCGCAGCAGCCGTTTGGTCGCGGCCAGGGCCGCCGGCGCGCCCTGTAGCAGGTCCGCGCAGATCTCCGCCACGGTCGAGTCCAGCTGCGTGGCCGGCACCGCCGCGCTGATCAAGCCCACCGCGGCCGCCTGCTCGGCGTCGAAGACCTCGCCGGTGAGGTACAGCCGGGCGGCGGCGCGCGAGGTGAGCCGGGGCAGCACCACCGCCGAGATCACGGCCGGGACCACGCCGAGCCGGACCTCGGTGAACGCGAACGTCACGTCGGTGGCGCAGACCGCGATGTCCGCGGCGGCGACCAGCCCTACGCCCCCGGCGCGGGCCGGGCCGAACATGCGGACCACCACCGGCTTGGGACACTCCCAGAGGTCGGCGAGGGCCTCCCCGAGTACGGCGACCGGTGGGCGGCCGGCGCGGCGCGCGGCCTCCGCCTCGGCGAGGTCAACCCCGGAGCAGAAGGCCGGTCCGGCGTGGTCGAGCACCACCACGCGGACCGACGGATCGCTCACCGCGGCGGCGAGCGCCTCCCGCAGCCGCGTCAGCAGCGGCGTGGAGAGCGCGTTGCGGTTGTGTGGGCTGTCCAGGGTGAGGGTGGTGACCCCACGGTCGGTGGCCACCCGTACGAGTTCGTCGCTCACACCGGTCAGACTATGACGCATGCCTGCTCCACCGCCCGACGGCGAGCCGGTCCCCACCGACGGCGCGCTACCGGCCAGCGCCCTGACCGGGGTGGGCCGGCGCGGGTTCGGGGTCTACGTGCACGTGCCGTTCTGCGCCAGCCGCTGCGGCTACTGCGACTTCAACACCTACACCGCCACCGAGCTGGGCGGCGCCGGCCGCGAGTCGTACGCCCCGGCGGTGCTCGCCGAGTTGGCGCTCGCCGCCCGGGTGCTCGCGGACGCCCCTCCGCCGCGGGTGACCACGGTCTTCGTGGGCGGGGGCACCCCCACCCTGCTCCCGCCGGACGAGCTGGCCCGTATCCTCGCCGCCATCGACGCGACCTGGGGCCTGGCCGGGGACGCGGAGGTGACCACCGAGGCGAACCCGGAGTCGGTGGACCGGGCTTCGCTGCGGCGGCTGCGCGCGGCCGGCTTCACCCGGGTCTCGCTCGGTATGCAGTCGGTGGCGCCGCACGTGTTGCGGGTGCTCGACCGGCGTCACCGGCCCGGCCGGGCGGTGGCGGCCGCGGCCGAGGCGCGCGAGGCCGGGTTCGACCACGTCAACCTGGATCTGATCTACGGCACACCCGGGGAGCGGGCCGAGGACTTCGCCGCCTCACTCACCGCCGCGCTGGCTGCCGGCGTGGACCACGTCAGCGCGTACGCCCTCACCGTGGAGGAGGGGACCGCGCTGGCCGCCCGGATCCGCCGGGGGGAGCTGCCGGCTCCGGATGACGACGTCGCTGCCGACCGCTACCTCGCCGCGGACGCCGCCCTGGCCGCGGCCGGTCTCGGCTGGTACGAGGTGTCCAACTGGGCGGCCGGGCCAGAGGCCCGCTGCCGGCACAACCTCGGCTACTGGACCGGCGCTGACTGGTGGGGCCTGGGTCCGGGCGCGCACAGCCACGTGGGCGGGGTGCGCTGGTGGAACGTGCGCCACCCGGCCCGCTACGCCGCCCGGCTGGCGGACGGGCGCTCCCCGGGGCAGGGTCGGGAGGTGCTCACCGCCGAGCAACGCCGGCTGGAGGAGATCATGCTGCGGTTGCGGCTGGCGGAGGGGCTGCCGCTGGCGGTGCTCGCGCCCGCGGGCAAGAACGCGGCGGCCCGGGCGGTCGCCGAAGGCCTGCTCGTCGAGCAAGCCTTCGGCGCCGGCCGGGCCGTGCTCTCGCTGCGCGGACGGTTGCTCGCCGACGCGGTCACCCGAGACCTGGTCGCGAGCTGACGGCTCGCCCACGCTACGTGATCATCCTGGCTACTTGATCATCTTCACCGAGGCCGGGTAGCGGTAGAGGGCGCCCTCGTTCGCCCGCACCCCGGCGATGATGCCGAAGATGATGCCCATCAGCACCGCGACCGGCAGGATCAGGAACCCGATCACGATGCACATCGTGGCCCATCCGATAACTCCCACGATCGACCAGGTGAGCTGGAAGTTCAGCGCTTCCACCGCGTGTGCCCGGACGGTCGGGGACTCGTTGCCCTTGGCCAGCAAGGCCACCAGAGGCCCGATCCAGCCGCCGACGCCGCTGAGGAGGAAGATCCCGACCGCGCCGCCGAAGTGGGCTACGAGGGCCCAGGTCTTCTCCTCGTTGTTGGCGTAGCCCGGCGGCGGCGTAGCGGCCCCGCCTGGCGGCGGTGGCGGCGGTGGCGGTTGTGGCGGTGTTGTCATGGGGCTCACCCTAGACCTTGGTGGGGTCGGTGGGAAGCTGTACGCAGACCAGCCGTCTGGACATCGCGGTCAGGGCCATCAGCGGCGTAAACTGGCACTCGTTACACGCGAGTGCCAGCGACCGGCCTGGACGAGGGCGGCGGTGGCCCGCGCACAGGTGGATTCGCCCCCCGGCGGACCCCAGGCCCGGAAGCCGGCACGCGTGGATGAGGAGATCGTCGGGCCGGAGACCGGGCGGGAGGTGGTGACACATGCCCCTCGACGAGCGCAAGCTGGAGGTGCTGCGCGCCATCGTGGAGGACTACGTGGCGACCGAGGAGCCGGTGGGTAGCCGGGCGCTCGTCGAGCGTCACCACATGAATGTCTCTCCCGCGACGGTGCGTAACGACATGGCAGTGCTGGAGGAGGAGGGCTACATCCGCCAGCCGCACACCAGCGCGGGTCGGGTGCCGACCGACCGGGGCTACCGGCTGTTCGTGGACCGGCTGTCGCGGATCAAGCCGCTCTCGCCGGCCGAGCGCCGAGCGATCGAGCGGTTCCTGATGGGGGCGGTGGACCTCGACGACGTGGTGCACCGGACCGTCCGGTTGCTGGCCCAACTGACCCGGCAGGTGGCGGTGGTGCAGTACCCCAGCCTGGTGCGCTCGTCAGTGCGCCACCTGGAGCTGGTCTCGCTCTCCACCACCCGCGTGATGCTGGTGCTGATCACCGACACCGGGCGGGTCGAGCAGCGACTGGTGGAGCTGCCCGGCCCCACCGAGGAGGACGACGTCACCGAGCTTCGGCGGCTGATCAACACCGCGCTGGTAGGCAAGTCGTTGCAGGATGCGCCCACGCTCGTCCAGTCCCTCGTCGATGAGGCCGCGCCGGGGCTACGCTCGTCCATGGCCTCGGTGGCGTCGGTGCTGCTGGAGACCCTGGTGGAGCGCCAGGACGGGCGGATCGCCCTGGCCGGCACGGCCAACGTCGCCCGCTGGACGCTCGACCTGCAGGGCTCACTGCGGCCGGTGCTGGAGGCCCTGGAGGAGGAAGTGGTCCTGCTCAAGCTGATCGGCGAGGTCGAGCAGGGCGGGGGCCAGCCACGGGTCCGGATCGGCGACGAGCATGAATTCGCCGACCTGCGCACGACCTCGGTGGTGAGCACCGGGTACGGTCCGGGGAACACCATCGTGGGAGGTTTGGGCGTGCTGGGCCCCACCCGGATGGACTACCCCGGCACTATCGCCACGGTCCACGCCGTGGCACGCTACGTCGGCGACCTGCTGGCGAAGGCGTGAGAACGCTCGAGGGCAGCGAGCGAGAGGAGGTGCGGGGCAAAGCCCCCGTGCGTGGGAAAGCGGGGAGCGCGACGACGCGCCGCCCCGACGGTGGCGAAACTGGGGATGCGCCGGGCGTACGCCCCGAGGGTACGAACTGATGAGGACACACGACGCAGTGGCCAAGGACTACTACGGGATTCTCGGCGTGCCGAAGGACGCCTCGGACGACGACATCAAGCGCGCGTACCGCAGGCTCGCCCGGAAGTACCACCCGGACGTCAACCCCGACCCGGAGGCGCAGGAGAAGTTCAAGGAGATCAACACCGCCTACGAGGTGCTCTCCGATGACCGGAAGCGCCAGATCGTGGATCTGGGTGGGGATCCGTACGCCCCGGGTGGCGGGCTGGGCGGCCCGGGCGCGCCCGGTGCCGGGCCGTTCGTCGGGTTCCAGGACATCATGGACGCGTTCTTCGGCACCTCCACGGGCACGACCCGCGGCCCGCGGCCGCGCACCCGGCCGGGCGCCGACGCGATCCTGCGGCTCGACCTGGACCTGTCCGAGACCGCGTTCGGGGTGGAGGCGCCGGTCACGGTGGACACCGCCACGGTCTGCCCGGCGTGCAGCGGGGCCGGCACCGCGCCGGGCACCCACCCGGCCACGTGTGAGGCCTGCGGCGGGCAGGGCCAGGTGCAGTCGGTACAGCGGACCTTCCTGGGGCAGGTGGTCTCGTCGCGGCCCTGCGTCGCCTGCCAGGGCACCGGCGTCACCATCCCGCACCCGTGCCCGTCCTGCGCCGGCGACGGGCGGGTACGCAGCCGCCGCTCGCTCACGGTGAAGATCCCGGCCGGCGTGGAGGACGGGATGCGGATCCGGCTCGCCGGGCAGGGCGAGGTCGGGCCCGGCGGTGGTCCGCCCGGCGACCTCTACGTGGAGATCCACGAGCGTCCGCACGACGTCTTCTCCCGCAAGGGTGACGACCTGCACTGCCGGGTCGCGGTGCCGATGACCGCCGCCGCGCTCGGCACCCGGCTCACCCTCAAGACGCTCGACGGCGAGGAGCAGGTGGATGTGCGGCCGGGCACGCAGCCCGGCTCCACCCTGCGGCTACGCGGCCGGGGGGTGCCGCATCTGCGCGGTAGCGGGCGCGGTGACCTGTTCGTGCACCTGGACGTGCGTACCCCCACCAAGCTCGACGCCGAGCAGGAGCGGCTACTGCGGGAGTTCGCCCGGGCCCGGGGCGAGGAGGTCGCGCAGTTGACCAAGCAGGGCGGCTTCTTCTCCCGGATGCGTGACGCCTTCAACGGGTACTAGTAGCTGATGATGCGTCGTCGATTCGCCTGCCCGGCGTGGTCGCCGGAGCCGTCCGTCCGGTCGCGTGGCGCGTCCCGCGACCTCCCCATGATCCTTTAAGGTATGCCGCGTGGGTGCGCCGCTGTTCCTGGTCGATGCGCTGCCCGACGGTGAACGGGTGACCCTGGCCGGCCCGGAGGGCCACCACGCCGCCACCGTCCAACGCCTGCGCGTGGGGGAGAAGTTGCTGCTGGGCGACGGCCGGGGAGCCACCGCCACGGCGGTGGTCACCGGCGTCGGCCGGAGCACGCTGGAGTTGGCCGTCACCGGCCGCCGCCGTGACCAGCCGCCGCTGCCCCGCCTGGTGGTGGCCCAGGCGATCGCCAAGGGCGACCGCGGTGAGCTGGCGGTGCAGGCCATGACCGAGGTGGGGGTGGACGAGGTCGTGCCCTGGCCGGCCACGCGGTCGGTGGCCCGCTGGCGCGGGGAGCGGGGTGAGCGGGCGTGGCACCGGTGGATCGTGACCGCCCGGGAGGCCGCCAAGCAGGCGCGGCGGCCGTGGCTCCCGTCGGTGGCGCCGGCGACCCCGACCCCGGAGCTGGCCGCCCGGCTGGCCGCGGCCACCGCCGGGTTCGTGCTGCACGAGGAGGCAAAGACCCGGCTCACCGAGGTGAGCCTGCCCGACCACGGGGAGGTGGTGCTGGTCGTGGGCCCGGAGGGCGGGGTCAGCCCCAAGGAGCTGGCCGCCTTCGAGGCGGCCGGAGCGGTACCGGTGCGGCTGGGCTCCACGGTGCTGCGCACCTCCACCGCCGGGGTGGCCGCACTCTCGGTGCTCAATGTCCGGCTCGGCCGCTGGTAGCCCGGGCGGCGGGATATCGGGCTGAGAATCCGGGCCTTGAGTCGATACGATAGAACCCAGGGATCCGCCGCCGGGCGGTTCCCACGGACAGGAGAGCAGGTGGCTTAGGCCGTACGGCCGCAGTATGACCGACCTAGACACTTCCCCTGCGACAGCGCAGGCCACCCACAAGGCACAGACCAAGATCACGGTGGAAGACCCCCGGGTCATGGTGAGCCTGCTCGGCGCGGCGGATGAGACCCTGAAGATCATCGAGCGGTATCTCGCCAGTGATGTGCTGGTCCGGGGGAACGAGATCACCATCACCGGCGCTCCGGCCGACAACGCCCTCGCCGAACGGCTCTTCGCCGAGCTGCTCGAGCTGGTGGAGAAGGGGGAGATCCTCACCGCCGACAGCGTGGGGCGGGTTGTGGGCATGCTGGAGGCGGGCACGGTGGAACGCCCCGCCGAGGTGCTCAGTCTCAACATCCTGTCCCGCCGCGGGCGTAGCATCCGGCCCAAGACCCTGGGGCAGCGCCGCTACGTGGACGCCATCGACGCCCACACCATCGTGTTCGCGATCGGCCCGGCCGGCACCGGCAAGACCTACCTGGCCATGGCCAAGGCGGTGCAGGCGCTGCAGGCCAAGCAGGTCACCCGGATGATCCTCACCCGGCCGGCGGTGGAGGCGGGTGAGCGGCTGGGCTACCTGCCGGGCACGCTGTACGAGAAGATCGACCCGTATCTGCGGCCGCTCTACGACGCGCTGCACGACATGGTCGACCCGGACTCGATCCCGCGGCTGATCCAGTCCGGCACGATCGAGGTGGCGCCGCTGGCGTACATGCGCGGGCGTACGCTCAATGACGCCTTCATCATCCTCGACGAGGCGCAGAACACCACCGCCGAGCAGATGAAGATGTTCCTGACCCGGCTCGGCTTCGGGTCCAAGATCGTGGTGACCGGGGACGTGACCCAGGTCGACCTGCCCGGCGGCGCCACCAGCGGCCTGCGGGTGGTGCAGGAGATCCTCGCCGACGTGGAGGATGTCCATTTCACCCGCTTGTCCAGCGCCGACGTGGTACGCCACCAGTTGGTGACCGACATCGTGGACGCGTACGCCAAGTGGGACGCGAGCCAGGAGCTACGCGCGGTGCCGGCGGAGGCCACCGGTCGCCGCTCGGGACGACGACGCTGAGGGCGGAGGCCAGGGGACGAACCGTGTCCATCGAGATCGCCAATGAGTCCGGGATGGACGTCGACACCGAGTCGATTCTGGACGTTGCCCGCCATACGCTCGCCGAGACCGGGGTCAACCCACTGGCGGAGCTGTCGATCCTGCTGGTCGACACCGAGTACATGACCGACCTGAACCACCGCTGGCTCGGTGGCGAGGGTCCGACCGACGTGCTCGCCTTCCCGCTGGACGAGGCCGAGGTCGACCGCGGGCCGGGGGAGCCCGACCCCGAGCCCACGCTGCTGGGTGACATCGTGCTCTGCCCGGAGGTCGCGGCCCGGCAGGCCGCCGCCGCCGGCCACCGCACCGATGACGAGCTGGCACTGCTCACCGTGCACGGGACGCTGCACCTACTCGGCTACGACCACGCCGAGCCGGAGGAGGAGCGGGAGATGTTCGGATTGCAGGACCGCCTGCTGGCGAGCTGGCGGCTCACCCGCACGGGGTGAGTGGAGTGCCGAGCGAGTTACCCTACGCCGCCCTCCTGGTGTGGGCGGCGGGCCTGGTCGTCCTGGCCGGGGTGGTAGCGATGACCGACGCGGCGATCGGCGCGGTCTCGGCGGCGCGGGCCCGCACCCTGGCGCAGGAGCAGGCTTGGGGGGCGGCGGCGTTGCAGGTCGTCGCCGCGGACAAACCGCGCTACCTCAACCTCCTGCTCCTGCTACGGCTCGCCTGCGAGCTGACCGCGACCGTCCTGGTCGCCCTGGTGGCGGTGGGCGCCTTCGGGCTGGGCTGGACCGCCGCGCTGGTCACCGCCGCGACCATGACCGTGGTCAGCTTCGTGCTGGTCGGGGTGGGCCCGCGGACCGTCGGGCGCCAGCACGCGTACCCGATCGGGCGGGTCACCGCGCCGGCGGTGCGGTGGCTGGGCCGGGCGCTGGGGCCGCTCGCCTCACTGCTCATCTTGATCGGCAACGCGGTCACCCCCGGGCGCGGCTTCCGTGACGGGCCGTTCGTCGCCCCGAACAGCAACGGCGCCGAGCCGGACATGACCGTGGAGCTGCGGGAGCTGGTGGACCTGGCCGAGCAGCGGGGCGTGGTCGAGCACGGTGAGCGCGAGATGATCCACTCGGTGGTCCGGCTCGGGGACACGGTCGCCCGCGAGGTGATGGTCCCGCGTACCGAGATGGTGTGGATCGAGGCCCACAAGACCCTGCGGCAGGCCCTGGCGCTCGCCCTGCGCTCCGGCTTCTCCCGGGTCCCGGTGATCGGCGCGAGCGTGGACGACGTGCTGGGCGTGGTCTACCTCAAGGACGTCGCGCGGTACGCCACCGGCCGCGACAGTGCCCTGGCCGACACCATGCGGGTGGACCAGGTGATGCGGGAGGCGGTCTTCGTACCCGAATCCAAACCAGTCGACGACCTGCTCTCGGAGATGCAGGCGGCGCGGGTCCACCTGGCGATCGTGGTGGACGAGTACGGCGGCACCGCCGGCCTGGTCACGATCGAGGACATCCTGGAAGAGATCGTCGGGGAGATCACCGACGAGTACGACGTGGAGATCCCGCCGATCCAGCGGCTGGAGAACGGCGCGGTGCGGGTCTCCGGCCGGTTGCCGATCGAGGACCTGGGCGAGCTGTTCGAGGTGGAGCTGCCGGCCGAGGAGGTGGACACGGTCGCCGGGCTGCTCGCGCAGGCGCTGGGCCGCGTGCCGATCCCGGGCGCGACCGCTACGGTGGGGGGGCTGAGGTTGGTGGCCGAAGGCACCACCGGCCGGCGTAACCGGATCGAGACGGTGCTGGTCCGCCGCGCCGAGGACGACCGGCTCGAGCAGGAGCCGGGTGGAGCGCGCGAGGAGGAGAGGCAGGCTGCGGATGCCCGAGGCGAAGGTTGACACCGAGCAGCTTGACCAGGAGGACGCGAAGCTCGTCACGCTGGCGCGGGCCGCGCGGGCACGGATCGGCGCGGTGGAGGGCGCGGCGGTACGCGACTCCGACGGACGCACGTACGCCGGCGCGAGCGTCTCCCTGCCGTCGTTGACGCTGACCGCGCTGCAGCTCTCCGTGGCGAGCGCGGTGGCGGCCGGGGCCACCCGGCTGGAGGCCGCGGCCGTGGTCACTGAGGCGTCGCAGCTCGACGGCGCCGGGCGGGCGGCCGTGCGCGACCTCGGCGCGGGAGTGCCGATCCACGTGGCCGGGCCGGACGGCACGGTTCTGAGCACGGTGCGCGACTAGCGTGGCGGCGCCGGAGTTCCGGGCCGGGTTCGCCTGCTTCGTGGGGCGGCCGAACGCCGGCAAGTCCACGCTCACCAACGCGATCATCGGTCAGAAGATCGCGATCACCTCCAGCAAGCCGCAGACCACCCGGCACGTGATCCGTGGCGTGCTGCACCGGCCGGACGCCCAGCTGGTGCTGGTGGACACGCCGGGGCTGCACCGCCCGCGGACCCTGCTCGGGGCCCGCCTCAACGACCTGGTGCGGGCCACCTGGAGCGAGGTGGACGTGATCGGCCTCTGCCTGCCGGCGGACGAGCCGATCGGCCGGGGAGACCGGTTCATCAGCGGCGAGGTGTCCCGGCTGCGGGCCACCGTGGTGGCGGTGGTGACCAAGACCGACCTGGTCGACCGCGACCGGCTCGCCGTGCACCTGGCGCAGGTGGGCGAGCTGGCGGAGTTCGCCGACGTGGTGCCGGTCAGCGCGGTCACCGGGGACCGGGTGGACACCCTGGTCGACGTGATGATCGGGCACCTGCCGCCGTCGCCGCCGCTCTACCCGGACGAGATGATCACCGAGGAGCCGGAGCGGGTGCTCGTCGCCGAGCTGGTCCGGGAGGCGGCGCTGGAGGGCGTACGCGACGAGCTGCCCCACTCGATCGCGGTGGTGGTGGAGGAGATGGAGCGCACCGACGGCCTCACCCGCATCTTCGCCGACCTGTACGTGGAGCGCCCCAGCCAGAAGGCGATCGTGATCGGCCGCCGGGGGAGCCGGCTGAAGGACGTGGGCACCCGGGCCCGGACTGAGATCGAGCGGCTGCTCGGCACCCGGGTCTACCTCGACCTGCACGTGCGGGTGGCCAAGGACTGGCAGCGGGACCCGAAGCAGCTGCGCAAGCTCGGCTTCTAGGCGTCTGCGCAGCCTGCCCTTTGCGTCCGTGAACCGCGACAAGCTGCCCCTCTCGCTCTCCGTGCAGCTTGCTCGGAGTCCACTGTGGTGCTAGATTTCTTCCGTTTCTTTTGAAAAGGCTAGAGAGCAATCATCCATGAGAGATTACGAGGAGTTGTACGATGCCGTCACCAGAGCGGGCGGACTCCTGCCGGTTACTATGGGCACCCTGCGGGACATCGAGAACGCCGGTCGGTTGGGTAAGATAGTCCGGGACCGGATCAGCACCAACCTTCGGCATCATCGGCTCAGGCACCTGCCGCTGGAGCTTCCTAACGACCAGAATGACGTCGTCCGGGTCTACGCCGACAGTGGGACGCTCGCAGCGGTGGTAGATGCGGTGCTACGCCCGAGCGAACAGGGCGACAGGCTGCTGAAGGAGTTGGCGACGAAGGGTTCTAAGAAGAAGCTCAATGACCTCCGCGTGCTCCTCGAAGAGGCGATCGAGATTCTCGAGGAGTGACACCAGTTGGTGCGGCCGAAGGTGCGCGTGCAGCCAAGTCCCGAAGATCCCTACGATGTGGTCTACTTCAGACGCCACGCCGATGACGATCCCACCCAGGCTATACCTGCGCGTGACTTCATCAGATCGTGCCCGGTCAGCGTCCAAGCCAAGGTCGCCGCGGTACTCGTGGCGGTGGCGACGGCTCCACCGCACCGGTTCGTCGGGGGTGGCTACTGGGAGGCTATGCATGGAGACATGGCGGGGTGGTTCGAGGTCCGGCTGGACGGGCCGAAGCCCGGTGGCGGCAAGGGCAGGCACCACTACCGGCTGTTCTGCCTGCTTGATTCGGAAGCCAAGGACGCCGGCAAGCCCCTGCTGGCCGTGATCACAGGGCTGTCCAAACCGCTCGGGACGAGGCTCTCCGTCCGCGACTATGCACAGGTCCGCGCGCTCGGGCAGGAGTACTTGGCGAGGAACCCGCGATCGCTGGCCTAGCGCCGGCTATGCCGCAGCGCGATGGTCTGGTGCGTTGAGGTGTGAGTGATGCCTGCGAAGCGGCGGTGCCGCGCCCTGCTCCTCCTCCGCCAGCGGCTCCAGTGAGACCCGGAGTCCGAGTACCGCAGCGATCTTGGCGACCGTGCCGAGGGTCGGATTCGGGGATTCTGCCGAGAACAGGCGCCGGATGGTAGCTGGTTCTGCGCCGATCGCGCGTGCCAGCGCGGCCTTGGACATACCGGAGGAGATACGAGCCTCGTCCAGAGCGTTGACCACTCGGTCGACATCGGCGATCCGGGCCGACTCGGTCGCGAACTCACGCTCGAACTCCGGATCACGCAGGTCTCGCGCAAGGTCCTCCCAGAAGACGCTGCTCACAGCGGTCACCTCCACGCTGAGCGTATCACACATGTTACGGCCGGCCTCGGTGCCGGACGCGGAGGCCGGACGCGGAGGGAGAGCGATCCCACCAGGTCATTGCGGGACGCTGGCGACGCCGGGCGGTAGGAAGCGGGAACCGGTGACCCGCTGCGAGATCCCGGTGCGGTCCAGGTAGGGGATGATCCCACCCAGGTGGAACGGCCAGCCGGCACCGAGGATCAGGCACAGGTCGATGTCCCGCGGGTCGGCCACGACCCCCTCCGCCAGCATCAGCTTGATCTCCTCCGCCAGCGCGGTCAGCGCGGCTTCGCGTACCTCCACGGCGGTGAGCGGCGACTCGCCGATCTTGAGCTGGGCGGCCAGCTCCGGGTCGAGGTCGCCGTCGTCGGTGAGCAGGCGGCTGCGACCGGACTCGGCGATGCGGGCCAGGTTCTCACTCACCGCGAACCGGTCTGGGAACGCGGCGTGCATGACCTGTGCCACGTGATGGGCCACCGGCGCGCCGACCAGCTCCAGCAGGGCCAGCGGCCGCATCGGCAGCCCCAGCGGGTCCAGCGCGGTGTCGGCGACCGCTACCGGCGTACCGGCGTCGATCGCGGCGAACACCTCGCCCAGGAACCGGAACAGCAGCCGGTTCACCACGAACGCGGGCCGGTCCGCGACCAGCACGCAGGACTTGCGCAGCGCCGCCCCGACCGCCAGCGCGGTGGCGAGCGTGGCGTCGTCGGTCCGCTCAGCGCGCGCCACCTCCAGCAGCGGCATCACCGCTACCGGGTTGAAGAAGTGGAACCCGACCACCCGCTCCGGGTGTGCCAGGCCCTCGGCCATGGCGCTCACCGACAGCGAGGAGGTGTTGGTGGCCAGCACACACTCCGGGCCGACGATCTGCTCCAGTTCGGCGAAGACCTGCCGCTTGACCGCGAGGTCCTCGAAGACCGCCTCCACCACGAAGTCCGCCCCGGCGTACGCGGACGCCTTGTCCACCGACCCGGACACCAGGGCGCGCACCGTGGCCGCCCGGCCCTCGCTGAGCCGTCCCCGCGCGACCAGCTTGTCGATCTCGCTGCGGACGTACCCGAGCCCCTTGTCCACCCGGGCCTGGTCGATGTCGGTCATCACCACCGGCACCTCCAGCCGCCGGGCGAACAACAGCGCGAGCTGGGAGGCCATCAGCCCGGCGCCGACCACGCCCACCTTGGTCACCGGGCGGGCCAGCGCCGGGTCCGGAGCCCCGGCCGGTCGCTTGGCGCGCCGCTGCACCAGGTCGAAGGCGTACACCCCGGCGCGCAGCTCCTCGCTCATCACCAGGTCGGCCAGCGCCTCGTCCTCAGCCGCCGCGCCCTCGGCGAACGGCGCGGTCTTCGCCAGCGCCAGCAGGTCCAGCGCCCGGTACGCTGCGGGCACCGCGCCGTGCAGCCGCTTGTCCAGCTCCTGGCGGGCGAAGAAGAGCACGCCGTCCCACATCTCCCGGTCGATCTCGGGGCGGGTCACGGTGGCCTCGCCGCGGACCACCGCCGCGGCCCACGCCAGCGAGCGCTCCAGGAAGTCTGCCGGCTCCAGCAGGATGTCCGCCAACCCCAGCTCCGCGGCCTGCTCCGGCCGCAGCATCCGGTTGTTCTGCAGCGGGTGCTGGATGATCACCTGCACCGCCGGCGCGATCCCGATCAGGTTCGGCAGCAGCTGGCTACCGCCCCAGGCCGGCACCAGCCCTAGCCGCACCTCCGGGAGCGCCAGAGCCCGGGCGTTGCTCGAGACGCTGCGGTAGTCGCAATGCAGCGCCAGCTCCAGCCCGCCGCCGAGGGCCGCGCCGTTGATGAAGGCGAACGTGGGCACGGCCGCATCGCGCAGCCGGCCGAACACGCGGTGACCGGCGCGGCCCAGCTCCCGCGCCTGCTCCCGGGTACGCACCCGGCCGATGCCGGCCAAGTCCGCGCCGGCGCAGAAGCTGTACGGCTTGCCGGTGACCGCCACGAACGCCGGTTCGGCCGCCAGGGCCTCGCTGATCGCCTCGTCCAGGCTGGCCAGTCCGCCCGGGCCGAGCGTGTTCGGCCGGGTGTGGTCGCGGCCGTTGTCCAGAGTGATCAGGGCCGCCGGCCGGTCCAGCCCGGGCACGCGTACCAGCCTCGGTAGCGCCCGGGTCACCAGCTCGTCTGGAAACAGGTCGGTCGCGCGCGCCTCGCCGGTGTCCACGCTCACTTGTTCCCCTCCCAGTTCAGGTTCTCCCAGATGACGCTGCCGCCCATGCCCAACCCCACGCACATCGCGGTGATCCCGTAGCGCACCTGCGGGCGCTCGGCGAAGTGCCGGGCGAGCTGGGTCATCAGCCGTACGCCGGAGGCGGCCAGCGGGTGGCCGACCGCGATCGCCCCGCCCCACGGGTTGACCCGCGGGTCGTCGTCGGGGATGCCGAAGTGGTCCAGGAACGCCAGCACCTGCACGGCGAACGCCTCGTTCAGCTCGAACACGCCGATGTCGTCGATGGAGAGTCCGGAGCGCCGCAGCGCCTTCTCGGTGGCGGGGATCGGGCCCAGGCCCATCACCTCCGGCTCCACCCCGGCGTACGCGTACGACACCAGCCGCATCGCCGCCGGCAGGCCCCGCTCGGCGGCCACCTCGGCGGAGGTCAGCAGGCAGGCGGTGGCGCCGTCGTTGAGGCCGGCGGCGTTCCCGGCGGTGATCCGCCCGTGCGGCCGGAACGGGGTGCGCAGCCCGGCCAGCGCCGCCAGCGAGGTCTCCCGGGGCGCCTCGTCCACGGTGGCCAGGCCCCAGGCGCCCTCGTCGTCGCGTACCGCCACCGGCACCAGGTCCGGCTGGAGCTTGCCGTTGGCGTACGCCTTGGCGGTCTTCTCCTGCGAGGCGAGGGCGTACGCGTCGGCGCGCTCGCGGGTCAGGTGGGGCAACCGGTCGTGCAGGTTCTCCGCGGTGGCGCCCATAACCAGGGCGGAGCGGTCCACCAGCGCCTCGGCCTGGAACCTCGGGTTCGGGTCGACCCCTTCGCCCATCGGGTGCCGCCCCATGTGCTCCACGCCGCCGGCGAGCGCGATCTCCAGCGCCCCGGTCGCGATCCCGCCGGCGACCGAGGTCACCGCGGTCATGGCGCCGGCGCACATCCGGTCCACCGCGAACCCGGGCACGGTGGCCGGCAGGCCGGCCAGCAGCGCGGCGCTGCGGCCGAGCGTCAGCCCCTGGTCACCGGTCTGTGTGGTGGCCGCGATCGCGACCTCGTCCACCTGCTCCGGCGGCACCTGCGGGTGGCGGCGCAGCAGCTCCCGCAGGCAGCGTACGACCAGGTCGTCGGCGCGGGTGTGCGCGTACAGCCCACCGGCCTTGCCGAACGGGGTACGGACGCCGTCGACGAAGACGACGTCGCGTACCGGTCGAGGGTTGGCATCGCGGACCACGGTGTCCTCCTCGGGCTCGAGTGCTTGCTGCCATGCTACCCGCCAGTAACATCGTTTGTCCCGCCCGCGACGCCCCGGGGGCCGGTCTCGCTGGGCGGGGCGTCGATCGCGCAGTGGCGGCGCCGGCTCAACCTGCTCGTCGGGCAGCTCGGCCG
Source organism: Natronosporangium sp. (assembly GCA_035304685.1). Taxonomy (GTDB): domain Bacteria; phylum Actinomycetota; class Actinomycetes; order Mycobacteriales; family Micromonosporaceae; genus Natronosporangium. Next base: position 39,898 of record DATGPS010000038.1, read on the forward strand.
GTCCCCGGCGAGCTGGTTGCGGACCAGGGCGGCCGCCACCAGCCCGCCGGCGGCCACGATCCCGGCACAGATCAGCATCGCGGTGCCGAACCCTTCGGCGAACCTCGCGGGCTGCTGGTATGCGGCGCCGGTAATGCCGGTGGCCACCGGCAGGACCGCCACCGCGAGCAGCCCGGCGCCGCGGGAGAGCGCGTTGTTCACCCCGGAGGCGATACCGCTGTGCCGCTCCGGCACCGCGGCGAGCACGGTGGCGGTGAGCGGGGCCACGGTCAGGGTCAGGCCGGCGCCGAACACCACCACCGCCGGCAGGACCGTGGTCAGGTAGTCGGCGCCGGTGCCCAGCCGCCGCAGCAGCAGCATGCCGGCGGCCATGATCAACGGTCCGGCCGTCATCGGCCAGCGGGGGCCGATCCGCTCCGACAGCGCGCCGGCCCGGGCGGAGAAGAACAGCATCAACGCGGTGATCGGGAGCAGCGCCGCGCCGGCCGCCAGCGCCGAGTAGCCGGCCACCTGCTGCAAGTAGATGACGAGCAGGAACATCATCCCGGCGAGCGCGGCGTAGACCGCGAGTGTGGCCGCGTTGGCGGCGGTGAACTGGCGGTAGGTGAAGAGTGACAGCGGCAGCATCGGGTGCGGGCTGCGCGCCTGCACCGCCACGAAGGCGGCCAGCGCGGCCAGCCCGGCCCCGATCAGCCCGTACTGCGCCCGGCCGAAGCCCTGGTCACCGGCGCTGATCAGAGCCCACGAGAGGCTGCCCAGGCCGGCCGCGACCAGCGCGGCGCCGGGCACGTCGAACCCGCGCGGCGCCTCCGGGTCCCGGCTCTCCGGCACGTACCCGGCGGCCACCACCACTACCAGGGCCGCCAGCGGCAGGTTCAGGAAGAAGATCCACCGCCAGGAGAGGGCGTCGGTCAGCCAGCCGCCGAGCACCGGACCCACCGCCGCGGCGATCCCGGACAGCCCCGACCAGGCACCGATCGCCCGGGCCCGGTCACCGTGGACGAAGCTGGCCTGGAGGATCGCCAGGCTGCCGGGGGTGAGCAGGGCCCCGCCCACCCCCTGCAGCCCGCGGGCGGCGGCCAGCACCTCCGGAGTGGACGCCAGGCCGCACAGCAGCGAGGCGGCGGCGAACCAGACCACTCCGAGCAGGAACAGGCGGCGCCGGCCGAACCGGTCGCCCAGGGCGCCGCCGAGCGGGATCAGCGCCGCCAGCGCCAGCGTGTACGCGTTGAGCACCCACTGCAGACCGGCGACCTCCGCGCCGAGGTCGGTGCCGATCGCCGGCAGCGCGACGTTGACCGTGGTGGCGTCGAGGAAGACGACGCCGGAGCCGGCGACCGTGGCGAGCAGCACCCACCGGGCCGGCGGCGTGCCCCACCGGATCAGCCCGGCGGCCGCGCCGACCGCCGGTGCCGCACCGGCGGCCGGCGCCCCGCTGGCGGCCGGCTCGCCGTTGCTCGCGCGCACCCTCCCAGGGTGCCACCCACCGCACCGGCGCGGCGCCGTCTGACGGGACTGCCAGACTTACCGGTGAGGACGGCGACGTGGATGCCGCCGCGGACCGAGGGAGCAGCGATGGAGATCTCGACTCGGCGGCCGGCGCCGGGCCGCGCGCCCGGGCCGGTCCCGGCGTACCTGGGGTCGGCGTTGGCGGGTGACCCGACCCGCCCACTGCTCACGTACTACGACGACGCGACCGGGGAACGCACCGAACTCTCCGCGGTGACCCTGGGCAACTGGGTGGTCAAGACCGCCAACCTGCTGCTCGATGGCTGCGGTCTCGGTGAGGGTGACCGCGCCGCGGTGCTCCTGCCGCCACACTGGCAGACCGCCGCCGTGCTGCTGGGCGCGTGGACCGCCGGGCTGACCGTGGTGCGGGAGCCCGCCGCCGACCCGGTGGAGGTGGCCTTCGCCACGCCCGACCGGCTGGCTGAGGCGCCCGGGGCGGAGCACCGGTTCGTGCTCGGACTGGCGCCGATGGGTGCCCCGCTGCCGGAGCCGCCCGCCGGTTGGCAGGACTACGCGCGGGAGGTGCTGGCGCACGGCGACCGGCTGCCGCCGTACGCGGGCCCCGCCGCGCCGGGATGGCAGGAGCAGGCGCGCCGGGCCGCGACGGAGGCCGGGCTGCGCCCGGGCGACCGGGTACTCGTCGACGCGGCGGCGCACCCGGACCCGGTCTGGTGGTTGCTGGCGCCGTTGACGGCGGGCGCCTCGGTGGTCCTCTGCGCGCACCTCGACCCGGCCGCGGTCGAGACCCGGGTCGCGACCGAAAAGGTGACTCGACTGCTCTGACCCGCGACGCGTACTACCGTGGAGGGGTGGCGGGCGACCGGACCACCCGGCGCGCGGTGGCGCGGCACGCGGCCGCGTTCGCGGCCTCGGCGTGGCGGACCGGCCGGCTGGCGACCCACGGTGACCTGCGGACCGCCCCGGAGCACGTCGGCCACTGGCTGACCTTCTCCGACGGCAGCCGCTCCCAGGTGTACCGGGAGACCGTCCGGTTGCATGCCGCCACCAGCGACCCGGCGCTGCTGGTGGCGGCCTTCGAGCTGCCGCTGGTGGGCACCCGGGGGTTCTTCCACACGTTGTTCCGGCCGGTGTCGATGGTCAACACCCCGCTCTTCGCCGGGTTCCCCGGCTTCCGGTCCAAGCTGTGGCTCACCGACCTGCGTACCGGCGTCTACCGGGGGGCCTACCAGTGGGACGGTCCGCGGCGGGCCGACGACTACGCGGTCACCCTGACCGCGCTGCTGCGGCCGCTGTGCCACCGCGGGTCCGTGGCCTACCACGTCCACCCCGGAGTCTGGCGCGACGACTTCCTGCGTGAACCGGCGATGATCGGCGTACCGACCCGTCCGGACGACCGGTGGTGGCGGCTGCAGGAAGCCATGGCATGACCGGGCCGGCCGGGCGCACCGTCCTGGTGGTCGGGGCCGGACCGACCGGGCTGGCCATGGCGGCACAGATCCACGCGCTCGGTGGCGCGGTCCGGATCATCGAGCGCCGGCGGGAGCGCCAGCTGTCCCGCGCGTTCATCGTCCATCCCCGCACGCTGGAAGTGCTGGCGCCGCTGGGTCTGGCGGACGCCCTGATCGCCCGCGGCGACCGGAGCACCACCGCCATCGTCCGCGCCCGCGGCCGCAGCGCGGCCGTGCGGCTCGCCGGTCCCGCGGTGAAAGACACCCCGTACCCGTTTCTGCTCGCGATCCCGCAGGTAGCCGTGGAGGGAGTGCTGGAGGACCACCTGCGGCGGATGGGGGTGACGCCGCAGCGGCAGGTGGAGCTGGTCGGGTTGACACCACACGCCGACCGGGTGGAGTGCCGCCTGCGCGACCATGGTGGAGAGCAGGAGGCGGTGGCCGGTTACGTGGTCGGCTGCGACGGTGGCGACAGCACCGTCCGCAGATCGGCGGGGATCGCGTTCCCGGGGCGGGAGTACCGGCCCACGCTGCTGATGGCGAACCTGGACGCCGACGGCCCGCTGGAGCCGGGCGCGGTCAACGGCTTCGTCGGGGCGGACGGACTGATGTTCATGTTCCCGTCACCGGAACGGGCGCAGTGGCGCCTGCTCACCGTGGTGTCCGGACCGCCGGCGGCCGCGGGCGAACCGGGCACACGGCCGTCACTCTCTACTCTCCAAGCGGTGGCCGACCGGTTCACCGGTGGTCAGGTACGGCTGCACGATCCGGCCTGGTCCACCACCGTCCGGTTGCGGCGCGGGCAGGCCACCCGCTACCTGGCCGGGCGGGTGATGCTGGCCGGCGACGCCGCGCACCAGCACAGCCCCGCCGGGGCCCAGGGCATGAACACCGGCATCCAGGACGCCTGCAACCTGGGATGGAAGCTCGCGCTGGTGGCGCGGGGCCTCGCCGGGCCGGCGCTACTACGGTCCTACGAGGACGAACGCGGGCCGCTGGCGGGGTGGGTCCGGCGCCTCACCGACCTGATGTTCCTCGCCGAGGCCGGGAGCGCGCCGCCCCTGCGCTGGTTGCGAGAGTACGCGGCGCCGCTGCTGCTGCCGCTGGTGGACGGCCACACCGTGCCGGCGCGCGCGTTCCGGTTCGCCGGCGGGTTGACCTTCGGCTACCGGCGCAGCCCGGTGGTCGAGGAGGGCCGCCGGCTGCCGCGGCGGGTGGTCCTACCAGGCGATCGACTGCCCGACGGGTGGGTGGTGCGGGACGGCGAGCGGGTACGCCTGCACGAGGTGCTGCGCGCGCCCGGCTTCCACCTGCTGCTGTGCGGCCCGCCGGGCGCCTTCGACCGGCAGGCGGTGGCGGATCTGGTGCACGGCACCGAGGTCCCGCTGCGCGCGTACCAGGTGGCCCGCCGGCCCGCGCCCGGGGTGCTGGCCGACCCTTCCGGCAGCGTGCTCGGCCGGCTGGGTGGTGGTGCGACCGCCATCTACCTGGTCCGGCCGGATGGCTACGTCGGGTTCCGGTCCGCCGGCCCCACCCTCGACGGTCTGGCCCGGCACCTTCACCGGACGTTGTCGATCGACGCTGGCCGGCGCCCCACGGTACCGGTCTGAGGGCCCACCGGCCCCGGCGCGCGGCGCATGGTGACGTGCGGGATGCCGTCTGCCACGTACTCCGGGCCGGTGGGGACGAACCCGTAGCGGCGGTAGAGGTTCACCAGGTGGGCCTGGGCCTCCAGCACGCAGGGCCGGTCCCCGGCCAGCCGCAGCCCCGCCGTGATCAGCTCGCCGGCGAGCCCGCCGCCGCGGGCCGGACCGGCCACCACCACCCGGCCGATCCGGGCCGCGCCGTCCGGCTCGCGGAGCAGGCGCAGGTACGCCACGGGCGTACCAGCGCGCTCCAGCCACAGGTGGCGGGCGGAGGGCTCGGTGTCCCGGCCGTCCAGTTCCGGGTAGGGGCAGCCCTGCTCGACCACGAACACGTCCACCCGCAACCGCAGCAACGCGTAGAGCGTGGCGGCGTCCAGCTCGTCGAAGGCCGCCACGCGCAGGACCGGGCCCGGCGCCATCCGGCCATGGTACGAAACGCCACCGTCCCCGGGCGGGGACCGGACCGCCGGTCAGCCCGGGTGCGCCCCGACCGTGTCCCGCAGCTGCGCACCCTGCTCGTCCACCATGCGGGCGCAGTGCGCGCAGCAGAAGAACCGGCCGGAGACCTCCATCCCGTGACCAATGATCTTGACGCCGCAGTGCTCGCACACGGGCGCCAACCGATGCGTGGCGCACTCGAAGGAGTCGAACGTGTGGACGTCGCCGCTCGCCGTCCGCACCTCGAACGCCTGCCAGTAGTCGTTGCCGCAGACCTCACAGACCGCCATCGCGCTCACCTCCGCCACCGGGACCCTCCCGGACCAGCCGGTCGGTTCCCGCCCGGGGCGCCTTGAAACGCTCCGTCACCGGATGGGGGAGCAGGCGGGTGCTCGAAGCCTTCCCGGGCGGGGACGCGGCGTTGCGGTGCCTGCCCGGAGGCCGGTGGCGGCTCAGGCCGGGTCGAGGGTGAGGCTGATCGAGTTGATGCAGTAGCGGGCGTCCTTGGGGGTGAAGCCCTCACCGTCGAACCGGTGGCCGAGGTGGGAGTCGCAGTTGGCGCACCGCACCTCCGTGCGCACCATGCCGAACGACCGGTCTTCGAGGTAGCGCACCGCCCCCGGCAGCGCCTCGTCGAACGACGGCCAGCCGCAGTCGGCGGAGAACTTGGTGTCGCTGGCGAACAGGGCGGCGCCGCAGGCTCGGCACCGGTAGGTGCCCGGAGTCTTGGTCTCCACATACTCGCCGGACCAGGGCGCTTCGGTGCCGCCCTGTCGAAGCACCCGGAACTCCTCCGGGTTGAGCCGGACACGCCACTGCTCTTCAGTCAGCTTCATGTCTCCTACGGTAGCGCTGAGCAGGGCGCCCCTGCCGGGTCGTTCGCCGCGGCGAGGCGTACGCCCGAGTAGGGTCGGGTGCGTGGGTGCCGACGCGGAGGAGGTTGAGGTCGCCGGCCGGACGATGCGGCTGAGCAACCCCGACAAGGTCTACTTCCCGGCCCGTGGGTTCACCAAGCGGGACGTGTTCCACTACTACCTGGCGGTGGCGGACGGGATCATGCGCGCCCTGCGGGACCGCCCCACCACCCTGGAGCGGTGGCCACAGGGGGTGTTCGAGGGTGCCAAGCTCGCCACCCGGCAGAACCAGCGGGGTGACGCCTTCTACCAGAAGCGGGTACCCAAGACCGCGCCGGACTGGCTCGCACGGGCAAAGATCACCTTCCCCAGCGGCCGGCCGGCCGAGGAGCTGTGCCCGGCCGACCTGGCACACGTGGCCTGGGCCGCGCAGCTCGGCACGATCGTGTTCCACCCCTGGCCGGTCCGCAAGTCTCATGTGGACAATCCGGACGAGCTGCGGATCGACCTCGATCCGCAGCCCGGCACCGACTTCGCGCACGCGGTGGAGGCCGCCACCGAGGCCAAGGCGGTCCTGGACGAGCTCGGCGCGGTGGGTTGGCCGAAGACCTCCGGGGGCCGGGGGGTGCACATCTACCTGCGGATACCACCGCGGTGGAGCTTCACCGAGGTACGCCGGGCGCTGATCGCGTTCGGCCGGGAGCTGGAGCGGCGCCGCCCGGACCTGATCACCGTCGCCTGGTGGAAAGAGCTGCGCGGGGAGCGCGTGTTCGTCGACTACAACCAGATGGCCCGGGACCGCACCATCGCCTGCGCGTACTCCCTGCGGGCGAACGCCCGGGCCACCGTCTCCACCCCGGTGACCTGGGACGAGCTGGCCGCGTGTGACCCGGACGACTTCGACCTGCGGACCGTGCCGGAGCGGCTGGCCACCCGCGGCGATCCGCACGCCGGTATCGACGACCGTCCGTGGGACATCACGCCCCTGCTGGAGTGGGCCGACCGGGACGACCGGGACGGCGTCGGCGGCGACCTGCCCTACCCGCCGGAGTACCCGAAGATGCCGGGGGAGCCGAAGCGGGTACAGCCTTCCCGGGACGCCGACCGGACAAAGTAGGCGCCGACGGCAACCGCGCGGGCACCGGCGGCGTCTCATCCGGTGACGGGTCCCCGGCTGGTAAGGAGCGAGGTAGGTATGCGCGGCAGGATCGTGGCGGCGGTGGTCGCGGCAGTGCTGTTGGCCGCGGCGTTCACCGGCCCGGACAAGTCCGCACCAGCGGACGGGGCACCGGGCTGGCCCGACCACGCCGGGTCCGCCCCCACCGGGTCAGGCGCCGAGCTGGTGGATCCGGTGGATCTGATCGGTACCTGGCGCCTCACCGATACCGGCGACCCGGGCGACCGGATCGTCCGGCTGGGACCGGACGACCTGTGGGTGTGGCGCGAGTGCGGCGTGGCCGGCGGCACCTGGCGGGCCGACCACGGTGGCCGGTTCGTCGCGTACCTCTCGCACGCCACCGGCGAATGCCTGGACGTCGCGGCGTCCACCCCGCAGTGGCTGGCGCGCGCGGTGTCGTTCGAGGTGGCGGGCGAGGAGCGGGTGCTGCGCGACGCCGGCGGCGCGGTCACCGCCCGGCTGCTGCCCGGCGGCGAGCCCACCGCCGGCCCGGACCTGGCGCCGTCGCTGGCGCAACCGCCCGAGGTCACCGACGAGGTACGCGAGGCGTTCGCGCCGGCCGAGCCGCTGCCGCCGGCGCTGGTGCCGCCGGCCGCGGAGGAGCTGGTCGGCCGGTGGGTGCCGGAGCTGCAGCCGGCCTCCGCCGAGCCGGCGTACGTCGCGCTCAGCGCCGACGGGAGCTGGGAGGGCTCGGACGGGTGCAACCGCCAGGCCGGGCGGTGGGTCGCGGGGCCGGACGGCGTCCTGCTCGCGGTCGCCGGCCCGAGCACGATGATCGGGTGCGACAACGTGCCGGTCGGCGGGTGGCTCGCCGCCACCTGGCGGGCCGGTCTCGACGGCGACCGGCTGGTGTTGCTGGACCGCGAGGGAGGCCAGCTCGGCACGCTGGTCCGGGGCTGACCGTGGCCCGTCCGGGCCACCGCCGGTCAGCCGGCCTCGCCGGCGCCGAACATCTCGCGGCAGGCGGAGAGCCCGGACACCTCTACCTCGCAGTACCGGTAGGCCTTCCAACGCTCACGCGGCAGCCGCAGCAGGATCTCCGTCCGCGCCTCACCGCCGGCGGCCACCCGCCGGACACCGTTCTGCTCGTACCCGAGCGCGCGCGAAACCCCGAGCGAGGCGTGGTTACCGCGGTACGCGCCGGAGTGCGCCGCCACCGCACCCAGGCCGGCGAACGCCAGGTGCAGGACCGCGGCCCGCATCTGTTTGCCGAAGCCCTTGCCCTGGAACCGCTTGCCCAGCCACGATCCGGTGTGGACTTCCCGGACGAGCGGGAAGGACTCCGCCCGCAGCTGCTGGCTGCCCACCAACCGCCCGTCGTGCCACACCGCCAGGTTCAGTGCCCAGCGCTCCGGTGACCAGTCGGCGCGCTGGCCCCAGTAGTGCTGGATGAACTCCCGCTCGAACCGCGGGCTGGGCTTGCGGGTCCACGGCACCTGAAACGGCATGAAATCCGGGTCGTGGATGCCCGCCTTGGCCACTGCGCACAGTTCCACCAGCTCGTCCTCGGTGGGTAGGCGCAGCTCCAGGTCAGGAGTGCGGAGCCGGAGGTCGTACAGCGGCCACAGCGGGTGTCCCATAGCCGGATTATCGTGGGCAGCAGCGCCGGCAACATCTGGTTTTCGGCGCTGGCGGCGTGCCGCGCCGACCCCGCCCCGCGCACCGGGGCCAGCGCAACACTTGTCTAGTGTAGACGTTATCCAGGGTCAGGCCGGGCAGGTGGTGCCGTCGTCGGGGACCGTGAGGTCAATCAGGTACGCGTTGACCACCTCGTCCACGCAGGTCGGCCCCGGGTACGCGGTGTGGCCCTCGCCTTCGTACGTCAGGACCACGCCCACCCCCAGCATCTCGGCCAGCTTCGGCGTCGCCTCGTACGGCGTGGCCGGGTCGCCGGTGGTGCCGACCAGCAGGATCGGCGGCGCGCCCTCGGCCGGCCCGGTCGGGTACGGGTCCGGCTGCGCCGGCCAGGCCGCGCAGCCGAGCGTGCTCACCGCCAGCGGCGCACCGAACAACGGGTACTCCTCCCGCCACTGCGCTTGCAGCTCGCGTGCTTGTGCCACGGTCACCTCGGTGCCGTCGTCGGCGCAGTTGATGGCGGTGAGCGCGTCGAACAGGTTCGGGTAGGCGCCCCGCTCGTCCCGGCCGGTGTAGGTGTCGACCAGCTCGAATACCCCGCTGGGATCGCCATCGTCGAGTTGGTCCAGGGCAGCGCTCAGCACCGGCCACAGGTCCTGGCTGTAGAGCGCGGCGATGACCGCCCACAGCACCCAGCCGGCGGTCGCCTCCCGCCCGTCCGCGCCGGCCAGCGGCGCGCGGCGCGCGCCGGCCAGCGCCTCGGTGACCGCGCGCCGCGCGTCCGGGGCCTGCGGACACCGGTCCGGGTGCGCCTCGCACCAGGCGGCGAAGTTGTCGAATGCCTGCTCGAAACCGGCCGCCTGCGCCCGCGAGGCGGCGATCGCGTCCTGCTCGGCGTCGACCGCGCCGTCCAGCACCATCGCCCTGACCCGCTGCGGATACAGCTGGGCGTACACCGCGCCGAGCAGGGTGCCGTACGAGAAGCCCAGGTAGGTCAGCTTCTCGTCGCCGACCGCGGCGCGGATCGCGTCCAGGTCATGGGCGGTCTGGCGGGTGGAGAGGTAGTTCAGCGCCTCGCCGTACTTAGCCCCACAGGCCTCGGCGAACCGCTGCGCGTCCGCCACGGCCGCGTCGAACTCCGCCTGGCCGGCCGGGTCCGGCTCGGCCCCGAAGACCTCGTCCAGCTCCTCGTCGGTGTAGCACTCGACCGGGCTGGAGCGGGCCACCCCGCGCGGGTCGAAGCCGATCACGTCGAAGCGGTCGGTGACGCGCTGGGGTAGGCCCCCGAAGAGCGGCGCGAGCGTGAGGTATACCGCCGCCTCCACGCCGGAGGCGCCCGGGCCGCCGGGGTTTATCAGCAGCGAGCCGATCCGGCCGGGGTGGTCCTCCCCCCGCCGGGCGCGGACCAGCGCGATCTCGAAGGTGCCGGTCTCGTCCGGCGCCGACCAGTCCTGCGGTACGGAGAGGGTGGTGCACTCGTACGTGGTGCCGGCGATCAGCTGGCTGACGTGGCCGCCCGGCACGATCCCGGCGAGCGCCTCCTCCGCCACCTCCGGGCACGGGCGCCAACTGACCGGGTCGGTGCCGGCGGTATTCGACGGGGCGGGGGGCCCCGCCGGCGGGCCCGGATCCTCGGTGCAGCCGGTGGCCAGCAACCCGACGGTAACGGTCAGCGCCAGGACGGTCCGCGCCACGCGCGAGGCAGCTCTCACCCGATAGACCCTACGGGCTGCCCGGCGGCACCCGGTCGGGATCGAGCGGGATCGGCCGGCGGGGGGTCGCCCGGCCCGGGGGGCGGCGCGGCGGGTCAGCGCGGCCGGACCGTCCGGACCACGGTGATCGCGCCGGCGGTCGCCGCCACCCCGAGGATCAACCAGATCAGCAGCGGGTGGACGCCGGCCGGGCTCATGGAGAGGAACCGGCTCTTGGTGCCGTGCGGCTCCGGCGGCGGCGGGATGTGGAACCAGTCCACCAACCCCGTGCTCTCCAGGTAGTCCATATGGCGCCCGACGAACTCCTCGGCGGTCTTGGTGAAGTCGCGGATCAGGTCGTTCTGCGTGCCCGCCCGCACGAACGCGATCAGCGCGTACACCTCGCCGTGCGCCTCGCGCAGGCGCTGCACGAACTCCGCGTCGAACTCCTCGCCCTCGCGCTCCGCCATGCGGTTGAGGAAGACCTGGTGATCCGGGTGGGGCTCGTTCGGCACGGCCACGTCCAGCTCGGCCGCGACCGCGACCACCTCCTCGTCCAGCACGATGTGCTCCTCGGCGATGAACGCACCGACCTCGCGGATCTGCTCGGTGCTGCCCTTCTCCGCGGCCATCTGCCCGGCCGGGATCTCCCACAGCCCGGCGTACCGCACCCGCACCAGCAGGTCACGGTCGCTCGGGCCGAGCGGGCCGTAGGGGGTCTCCACGTACCCCTCGGCGCCCTGCGCCAGCTGGTCCGCGGGCTCGGGTGCCTGGGCGTGGGCCGGCGTGGCCAGCAGGGCCAGCAGGAGCAAGCCGAGCCCGGCGGCGGCCAGCCGGCGGCGGGCAGGCGTGCCAGGGCGCCACGACATCATTGACCTCCAGAGGGGCAGGGGCGGGTCATGCGTCGGGGTACAGGTTAGGGATTAGATCGCGAATTCGCCAGTTCCCGCCGCGGAACAATATGCCATCCTTAGACGAGGATTAAAAGAAACTTAGGTCTCTTAGAAATTGCGTTCAAACGCTTCTTGTGCACCGCTGTGAGACCGGCTCTGAGCTGCGGAAAAAGGCGCGCGTGGAGGCCGCCACACGCCTTGACACGGCCCCTGTGCCGACCATAATGACCTCGTGCACATTGCCCAGGAGACCGTTCGCAGTGCGCAAGAAAGCTTGCATCTGGTCGCCGCCACGGTCGGATTTCTTTCCTTCTTTCTGCTCTGGTTGGCCGTGCTGGGTGGCCTGGTGCTCCGCAACGGGTGGGCGCTGACCTGGGTGCGTCACTCCACCCTGCACGGCATCCACACCACGCTGGCGTTGATCGGCCTGACCCTGGCGGCGGTGCACACCGGAGCCCAGTTGGCCAAGCCGGGGCTGTTCCGGGTCATCGACCTGCTCGTGCCGTTCACGTTCTGGCGGGACCCGATCGGCGTCGGGGTGGGGGTCATCGGCCTGGAGATCATGGTGGCCGTGGCCCTCTCCATCATCGTCCAGCGGTTCCTGGGCTACAGCCGCTGGCGGGCCCTGCACACCCTCACCTACGTGGCGTTCACGCTGGTGGTGGCGCACGTGCTGATCTCCGGCTCGGACGCGTTCCGCCCACACCTGGCGATCGCGGTGCTGGGCGCCTGGCTCTCGGTGGTGGTGCTCTGGTTCATCACCACCCCGCTCTTCGCCGCGCTGCGCCGCCAGGGCGATGAGCGGACCTCGGTCAAACAGCGCAGCCAGGAGATCTCGGTGAACGTGGACGCCCAGCGGTGCGCCCGGTTCGGGTTCTGCGAGCACGAGGCTCCGGAGGTGTTCCGGCTGCGCGGGGACGGCCGGTTGGCGTACCGGGCCTCGGTGCCGCCGGAAGAGGCGACGGCGGTGATCCGGGCCGCCGAAGTCTGCCCGGCGCGGGCGATCAGCCTCACCCGGGTGCCCACCACCGTGCTGACCCCCCAGCCAGCCACCGGACCGACCGACCGGCCAGTCTCGCCCGCCATGGCCGGTCCGCGGCGGCGGACCCCTCGCTACCGGGACTAGGTGATGAGTCGATATCGCGGGAACTGGGAGACCGGTGAGCGCCGCTTCTTCCGGCGCGTCCTGGTGGTCGGTGCCGGCCGGGCCGGGGTGGCCGCGGCGGAGGAGCTCCGCCGGCAGGGCTTCGGTGGCGAGATCGTCGTCATGTGCGACGAGCCGGAGGCCCCGTACGACCGGCCGTCGTGCTCCAAGGGGATCCTGAACGGCACCAAGCGGCCCAAGGACGCGCGGATGCCGGTCCAGGAGGACCTCGCCATCCAGTGGGAGATGGGGCGCCGCGCGGTGCACCTGGACCCGGTCAACCGGGTCGTCATGACCGACACCGACGAGAGCTACCGCTACGACGGGCTGGTGATCGCGACCGGGGCGCGCCCGTTGTGGCCCAAGGGCTGGCCCACCGGAGAACCGGGCCTCCACCAGGTGCACGGCCTCGCCGATGCCTGGCGGCTGCGCCAGGCCCTGCACCGGGCCCGGCGGGTGGCGATCGTGGGCGGCGGCCTGACCGGCTGCGAGGTCGCCTGCACGGTACGCTCGCTGGCCCGGCAGTGTATCCTG
>DATGPS010000039.1:0-59108 GCA_035304685.1 Natronosporangium sp.
CGCAACCGCGGCCGTCATGGTGGGCGGCCACCGGCGTTCGACCCGATCGCCTACCGGCAGCGCCACGCCGTGGAGTGTGGCATCAACCTACTCAAACAGCACCGTGCCGTGGCCACCCGCTACGACAAACTCGCCGTACGGCACGAAGCCACCGCCACCATCAGCATGATCAACACCTGGCTCCGCTGCCTGGAACGACACTTATGAAACACGGCCTAGCCCTAGCAGGGCTCCCCTGTTGAAGGTTTAGCCTCAGCAGGGCTCCCCGCTACCACCGCACAACCCCAACAGGGCGCCCCTATGGGTACTCAAGCCCTAGCAGGGCTCGCCTGTTGAAGATCCGGCCCCCACAGGGCACCCCGCTACCACCACACAACCCCAACAGGGCGCCCCTATGGGTACTCAAGCCCTAGCAGGGCGCCCCTCTTGAGGAGGAGGAGGAGGAGAGTGGCGCCCGGCGTGAAGATTCGGCCGTAACCGGGCGCTCCTCCACTACCAGCCGGGCGCCCCGCTTGAGCGGTGAGGGTTACGCGGTGGGGGTGGGGTCCGGGCGGGTCGGCTCCACCGCTGGCGGTGGTTCGCTGGTCGGCTGGCTGCCGCCAGCACCGCCGCCGCCGCCGCTACCGCCGCCGCCCGTACCGCCGCCGCCCGTACCGCCGCCCGTTCCACCACCGGTGCTGCGGTCACCACCACCGTTGTCGCCGCCTGGACCGCCCGGGTCTCCGGGGCCCGGTCCGGGGGCGGGGCGTTGGTTGGGCTCAGGCTGGAAGCCGGAGCCGTTGGAGATCTGGATGGTGATGGTGTCACCGGGCGAGGTGACCCCGCTGGGCGTGGTGCCCGCCACCTGGCCCGCCGCGCAGGCGGAGTCGACCGGGACGCTGTCGACCCGCGTCTCAAAGCCCTGACTGCGCAGGATCGCCTCAGCGTCCCCGACCGACCGGCAGGTGACGTCCGGGACGTTCACCTCCGGCCCGCGGATGAGATCCTTGTCCGACGGTGGTTGCCAGTTCTGGCTCTCCCGGCCCTTCATCGCGTCCCGGAGCGTGTTGATCACCGGCGGGTTGACGAACTCGTGCTTCATCTTCTGCGTCGTCTCCGCCCAGTCCGGGTCGGCGAGGATGCCGGCGACCGTGAGCTGCTTGGTCGAGACCACCAGCAGCGCGGTGCGCTCGTACTCACTGGTGCCGGACTTACCCAGCACCGGCTTACCGACCACCGACCGGGTGATCTCGGCGGTGCCGGGAGGAGCACACCGGCTGACCGAGGACCGGTCGCCGACCGGGCACCGCGCCATGTCGATCGCCGCCCGCGCCACCTCCTTGTCGAGTACCCGCTTGCAGCGCGTGCTGGCCACGTCCAGCGACTCGCCGTCGGGTGTCCGCAGCTCCTCGATCGGGATCGGCTCGCAGTAGATGCCTTCGGCCGCGACCGTGGCGTACGCGTTGGCGAGGTCCAGCGGTGTGGTGGCGGAGACGCCGAGCGTGAACGAACCCCAGCCCTTCGCGTTCTCGGCCAGGTTGGCGTCGCTGGCAGCCCGGAACTTGATGCCCATCCGCTTCGCCACGTCCACCGCCTTCTCCGGCCCGACCCGCTCGATCAGCTGGGCGAAGAAGGTGTTGACGGACCGGCCGAAGCCGCTCCACATGTCACGGACGCCGTCCATGTAGGCCGGGTTCACGTTGCCCGGGCACCAGCGGGGGGCGCAGGGACCGCTACTCACCGGGAACCGGGTGGTCACCCGGGACGGGGAGTTGATCCGGGTACCGAGCGGCATGCCCTCTTCCAGCGCGGCGATGGCGGTGAAGATCTTGAAGGTCGAGCCGCCCTGGTAGCCGCTGATGTCCCCGCCGCCGGTGAGCAGCGGGTTGGTGGTGTTCGGGTACGTGCCCCGGACCCCCTTCTCCCGCAGCTTGGGATCGGAGTGTGGCTTGTTCTGCGGATTGTCGGGATCGTCCAGCTTGAAGTTCCGGTTGGTCGCCAGAGCCCGTACCTTGCCGGTGCCCGGCTCCACCACCGCGAGCATCAGGGCGCGGTTGTCCCCCGTCTTGACCGTGTTCTCGACGTGGTCCTTGGCGATCTTCTGGACCTTCAGGTCCAGAGTGGTGACGATGTGGTAACCGCCCGAGCGTAGCCGCTGCTCCCGCTCCCACGGGGTGGCGCCGAACTCCTCCTGCTCCAGCCACCACCGGTAGAAGTAGTCGCAGAAGAACCCCCAGTGGTTGGTGACGACCCCGACACACATGTTGCGCGGGCGCTCCGGCTCCACCTCCAGCGGTGTGGCCTTCGCCTCGGCCGCCTGGGCAGCGGTGATCGCACCGGTGCTGACCATCTGATCGATCACCCAGTTGCGCCGCTGGAAGGCCGGCCCGTTCTCCTCCTCGGTGGCCGGACTGAACTGGGAGGGCGCCTGCACCATACCGGCGAGCATCGCCGCCTCGTGGATCTCCAGTTCATCCGGTGGCTTTCCGAAGTAGACCTGGCTGGCGGCGAAGATGCCGTACGCCCCTTCCCCGAAGTACGCGAGGTTGAGGTACCGCTCGAGGATCTCCTCCTTGGACATCTGCTTCTCCACCGCGATCGCCATCCGGGCCTCGCGCAGCTTGCGGGCGGTGGTCTCCTCGGTGGCGTCGACGACGTCCTGTAGGTCGGTGGAGAAGTAGGTCAGGGAGAGCCGGACGAACTGTTGGGTGATGGTGGACGCACCCTGGGTAACCTGGTCGGCGGCGATGTTGGCGACGAACGCCCGCATGATGCCGCGAGTGTCCACACCGTTGTGCTCGTAGAAGTTGTTGTCCTCGGCGGCGATGATCGCGTCGATCATCGTGTCGCCGATCTCCTCCAGGGGGATGTTGCGACGGTTCTCGTCGTACATCGCGGTGAGGAGCGTCTTGCCGTCGGAGGCGTAGACGTAACTGATCTGTGGTCCTTCCCGGACCGTCAGCTCGGCCGGAAGCTGGTCGAAATGCTCCAGGCTCTCCTTGGCCAGGAGGCCGGACATCGCCACCGAGGGGAAGAACGCGGCGGCAACCACCACACCGGCGAGCAGCCCGCACAGGGCGAGCGATCCGATGTTGACGATCAGGTTGTGTTCCCGGGGGCGGATCCAGCTCACGACTTTCAGCCTACGCGACCCGGCCCACACCCTGCCCTCCCGCGTACGTCCGGCGGCCCGCGATGATCACGACGCCCGGAGCCGGTGCCTCCGGGACACCGGGCTCGTTGTGCTGGGCACGCCCTCCCCTCGTACGGCTGCCGCTCCCGCCGGTACGTGCCTGGCTTGCACCTTACGCACTACTTCAGGTTGATTTGGCTGACGACGTTGCGTAATCGAGTGGATACGGAGCATGATGTGGGGGCGGCCTCTGCCGCATGCCGGTCCGGCGGGGGGAGGCCGCCCCGCGACCCGGATGGGCGAGTCGTCGCAGAGCCGGCGAACTGCCTGCACCGAGCCCGGACGGGTGGTCTGCGCGGTGACGGGGAAACGGGAGACCAAGGGGGGAATGCGGGTAGATGGAAATGATCACGGACTGGTCCCGTCTGGCGGCGTGCCGGGATGGGGATCCGGACGCGCTCTTCGTCCAGGGCGCCGAGCAGAACATCGCCAAGCGGATCTGCCGGGGGTGCCCAGTGCGGTACGAGTGCCTAGCGGACGCCCTTGACAACCGGATCGAGTTCGGCGTGTGGGGGGGACTCACCGAACGTGAACGCCGCGCGCTGCTCCGCCGGCACCCGCACGTGGTGAGCTGGCGCCGCGCCTTCCAGGCGGCGATGCGGGATCAGGAGTTGGTCAACGCCTGAGAAGTCCCAGCAGGGCGCCCCTGATCCGCTCCGGGCGTGAGCAGGGGCGCCCTGCTAACCCCGACGACCCCAGCAGGGGAGCCCTGCTAACCCCGCAACCTCAGCAGGGGAGCCCTGCTGAAACGCCCGCTCGCCACCGGGGCGCCCTCCTGGGGCTTGAGCCCCCATAGGGGCGCCCTGCGAAAACGGAAACCATAGGGGCACCCTGCCGAGCAACCAACCCCGGCTCAGGCTGGCGAGAGCGCCGTCCCCACCGCCCGTAGGCCGTCCAGATCGTGCACGTCGGTCGGCTGGGCCGGCACCTCCACCACCGGGACCGCCGGAAACGCCTCGGTGAACCGGGCCGCCATCCGCTCCTCCCGCGCCACCTGCTGGACCAGGGCCGCGTGCGCCCGCAACGCCGCCGCCGCGCGCGGGTGGGCGGTCGCGACCGCGGCCGCCGCCCGCTCGCTGTCGGCCGCGGAGAGCGCCGGTACGCGGGTGCGGTGCACCCGGTTGAGCACCAACCCGCCCAGCGGCATCTCGTCATCGACCAGCCGCTTCGCGAAGTAGCACGCCTCCCGGACCGCGTCCGCCTCCGGCGTGGCGACCAGCAGGAACCTGGTCTGCGGATCCTGGAGTACGCGGTACGTGTGCTCGGCCCGCTCCCGGAACCCGCCGAACATGGAGTCCAGCGCCTCCACGAAGCCGGAGAGGTCACCGAGCAGTTGGGTACCCACGACCTTCTGCACCACCCGGGAGAAGAGCCCGAACGAGGCGGTGGCGAGCTGGAAGATGCTGCGGCCCCCGGCGCGCGCCGGGGCGAGCAGTATCCGCAGCATCCGGCCGTCCAGGAACCGCCCCAGCCGGGCCGGGGCGTCCAGGAAATCCAGCGCCGAGCGCGATGGTGGGGTGTCCACCACGATCAGGTCCCACTGGTCGGTGGCGCGCAACTGGCCCAGCTTCTCCATCGCCATGTACTCCTGGGTGCCGGCGAAGGTCGAGCTCATGGCCTGGTAGAACGGGTTGGCGAAGATCTCCTCGGCCCGTCCGGCGTCGGTGTGGGCGGCCACCACCTCGTCGAACGTGCGCTTCATGTCCAGCATCATGGCGTGCAGCTCGCCCCCGGGAGCCGCTTCCGGGCTGATCTTCACCGGGCGGGGGCGGTTGTCGAGCTCCGTGAGCCCCAGCGACTGGGCGAGCCGCCGGGCCGGGTCGATGGTGAGTACGACGGTGCGGCGGCCATGCACCTCGGCGGCGCGCAGCGCCAACGCCGCCGCGGTGGTGGTCTTTCCGACCCCACCCGCGCCGGTACAGACGATGATCTTCACCCCAGGGTCGGCCAGGATCCCGTCCACGTCCAGCGTGAGGTGGCCAGCCACACACCCGAGCGTAGCCGCCGCGGTGGTCGGGGCCGACCCCAGCGGCACCCATCCCGCATCCGGCCGATCGGCCGGCGCGCACCCCGCGGCGCCGGTCCACCGGCACCGGCCCGCGACCAGTCAGGCCGACCGCAGCGCCGCGGCGAGGGTCTCCAGCCCGGCCCGGTCTGGTCCCTCCGGCAGCAGCGGCAGCTCGACCACTGGCCGGCCGAGCTCGGCGAGCTCCGCCCGCAGGGCTGCCTCCAGCCGCTCCCGGATCAGGTACTCACTCATCTCCGCCGCCAGGCCGGTGACCATGGCCTGGTCCGCGGGCAGTCCCGCGGAGCTGAGTGCCGCGCTCAGCTCGGCGCGGCTGGGGGGAGCCGGCTCCGGACCCGCCGCCGGTTCGGCGCCCGCCGCCGGTTCCGGACGCGCAGCCGACTCCGGACCCGCCGCCGACTCCGGGGCGGTCGCCGCCGCCTGCGTCAGCAGCGGCGCGCGGGCCGCGTTCACGATGATCCGCCCCAGCGGCAGGCCCAGCCGCCGTAGCTCCGCCAGGGTGTCGGCGGTCTCCTGGACCGGCATCTCCTCCAGCAGGGTCACCAGGTGCACCGCGGTCATCGGTGAGCGCAGCAGCGCCGCCACCCCCTCGCTCTGCGCGCGGATCGGCCCCACCTTGGCCAGCTTCGCGGTCTCCGCGGTCACGTTGAGGAACCGGCCGATCCGCCCGGCCGGCGGGGCGTCCAGCACCACCGCCTGGTAGACCCGGCGGCCGCCCTCGGTGCGGGTGGTGGCCTCCTTGACCTTCCCGGTGAGTAGCACGTCCCGCAGGCCCGGCGCGATGGTGGTGGCGAAGTCGATCGCGCCGACCCGGCGTAGCACGCGACCGGCCCGCCCCAGCCGGTAGAACCGGTCGAGGTACTCCAGCAGCGCCTGCTCCGGGTCGACCGCGAGCGCGCGGACCTCGCCACCGTCCGCGGTGGTGGCGATCCGCCGTTCCTCGTACGGCAGCGGGTCGGTGCCGAAGAGCTGGGCGATGCCTTGCCGGCCCTCGACTTCGACCAACAGGGTCCGGTAGCCGCCGGCGGCGAGCGCGAGCGCCAGTGCCGCGGCGACCGTGGTCTTACCGGTACCGCCCTTGCCGGTAACCACGTGTAGCCGGGCGGGCCACTCCGGATGGACCGGACCGGTGGTCACGTCTGGGTCTCACCCTCCCCGTCGCCGGACCCGCCGCCCGCGGCGCCGTCCTCGCCCGCCTCGTCCTCCCCGTCGCCGCCGTCCTCGACCGGCGGTTCGGGGGTTACCGTCTCAAGGTCGCACACCCACCAGCCGTTTGAACCCTTGTCCAGCACGGTCACCCGCAGGCGCAGGTCGGAGGTCTTCTCGTCCCCGGTCATCATGGTGACGGTGGTCTCGATGAAGGCGAGGTCTCCGTCCCGGTCGACCACCTCCGGGCTGCTCCAGGTGAAGCGGGGCTCCAGGTAGCTGTCCTGGTACGCGGAGATCTCCGCCACCTTCGCCGCCAGGGCGGACTCGTCGCGCGCCTGGGAGCACACCAGTTGCGCGGCCCGGCCGGCGTCCAGGTCGCGGTAGACCGCCTGCAGGAACGCCTGCACCGCGGCGGTGGGGCTCTCCGCCCCGTCGGTGTCGGTGTCGCGCAGCAGCAGGAATCCGCCGACGCCGCCGCCGAGGCAGAGCACCAGCACCGCCGCGAACACGGTACCGGCGATCACCAGGCCCCGGTTGCGCCGCGGCGGTCGCGGACCCTCGCCGCCGTACTGCCCGGGCGGCCCGTACGGCGGACCGGGCGGGGAGGTCGGACCAGGCGGGGTCGGACCAGGCGGGGTTGGACCAGGGGAGGTCGGACCGTAGGGCGGGGTCGGCCCGTAGGGCGAGGTCTGCCCGAACGGCGTGGTCTGCCCGTACGACGGCTGCCCCTGGTCCGGGCCGCCGCCCGGGCCGGAGCCGTAACCGGGGCCGGAGGGCCCGTACCCCGGGCCAGGTGAGCCGTACCCCGGGCCGGAAGGCCCGTGCCCCGGGCCGGGACCGGACGGAGCGTTCCGCCCGCCAGCGCCAGCCGGCCCGCCGGGTGCCGGTGGTGGCGAATACGGATCGTGCGGTCCCCAGTGCGGTGGGCTGGAGAACGGGTCCGACGGCGGCCGGTCCTGCGGGCTGCCGGGATCCGGCGGCGGGTACGTCATGGTGATCGCTCCCGAGAGGGTCGGTGGGACACCGGCCCGGCTGAGCCTACCGCCCCAGGTCAAGGACGTAAGCGCCCACCGGCGCGGGCGGCGGGTAGGGTGCTGCCATGCAGAAGTGGGAGTACGCCACCGTGCCGCTGCTGGTCCACGCGACCAAGCAGATCCTGGACAACTGGGGTGAGGACGGCTGGGAGCTGGTCGCCGTGATCCCCGGCCCCAATCCGGAACAGCTCGTCGCGTACCTCAAGCGCCCGAAGGCGTGAGCGGGGTGGACCCGCGCCAACGCCTGGCCGCGCTGGGGCTGACCCTGCCGCCGGTCGCCACGCCGGCGGGGTCGTACGTCCCGGCGGTCCGGTTCGGCGACCAGGTCTACGTCTCGGGGCAGTTGCCGCTCGCCGACGACGGGAAGCTGCTCGCCACCGGCAAGGTCGGCGCGGAGGTGACCCCGGAGCGGGCCCGCGAGCTCGCCGCCCGGTGTGCGCTGAACGCGCTGGCGGCGATCGACCACCTGGTCGGGCTGGCGGCCGTGGCGCGGATCGTGAAGGTCACCGGGTTCGTCGCCTCGGCTCCCGGCTTCACCGGCCAGCCGGGCGTGGTCAACGGCGCGTCGGACCTGTTCGGTGAGGTCTTCGGCGAGGCCGGCCGGCACGCCCGGGCCGCGGTCGGGGTGTCCGAGTTGCCGCTCGGCTCCCCGGTCGAGGTCGAGGTGATCGCCGGACTCGCCGGCTGACCCGGGGCTGACCCGGGCCCACCCACCGCCATCCGAACCAGCCGATCCGGCGAAGACGTGACCAGCCGCGCGGCGGGTGACGTGACCGACCCCGGGTACGAACGGCGGCCACATCGGGGGTTACGGTGACAGGTTCGCGTCGTAGCATCGCTGCATGGCGGTTGAGCGGGGGGTGTCCCACATCACCGAACCGGTGGTGGCGGTGGCGGCTCGGCTGCCCCGGTGGGCGACCCTGGTGCGGGCGCCCAACCCGGGCCCGATGACGCTGGAGGGCACGAACACCTGGGTGTTGAAGGCGTCCGGGGCCACCCACACGATCGTGGTGGATCCGGGCCCGGCCCATGACGACCACCTCCGGGCGGTGGCGGCCCACGGCCCGGTCGCCGCGGTGCTGGTCACCCACGGCCACCCCGACCACATCGGCGGGGTGGCGCGGTTCCGCGAGCTGACCGGGGTGGCCCCGCGCCGGGCGGCGGAGCTGCGCGCCGGCGAGCGGATCGCCGGGCTACGGGTCACCGCGCTGCCCACCCCCGGCCACACCGCCGACTCGGTGACCTACGTGGTCGAGGACGACCAGGAGCGGGCGGTGCTCACCGGGGACACCATCCTCGGGCGGGGCACCACCGTGGTGGCCTGGCCGGACGGAGACCTGGGCGACTACCTGGCGAGCCTCGCCCGGTTGACCGAGTTCTCCGGGGCGCCGGTGCTGCCCGGGCACGGTCCGGCGCTGACCGACTGCGGCGCCGCCGCGGCGTACTACCTCGCCCACCGCCGCGCCCGGCTGGACCAGGTCCGGGCCGCCCTCGCCGCCGGTGCCACCGCTCCCGCCGAGATCGTCGCGCGGGTCTACCCCGACCTGGACCAGACCCTGCGCGCCAGCGCCGAGCTGTCGGTACGCGCGCAGCTCGCCTATCTCCGCGACAACCCCACAAATGACTACTCTCCGGAGTCAGGCGATTCCGCCTCGTCGGCACCACTTCCTCCCCTCGCGGGCCGGGAATCCCACCCCGGTCAACTTCCGTTGGACGAGCCGTGACGTGCGCCATATGCGGAACCGTGGTCGTGCTGGGCGCCCGCTTCTGCCATCACTGCGGTAGCGCCCTGCCGGAGGCCGCCTCGTTGCCAGCGACCGAGCGGCGCGTGGTCACTGTCCTATTTGGAGATCTCTCGGACTTCACGTCCTGGTCCGAGGAGCTGGACCCGGAGCGGGTCGGCGCGGTAGTGGACCGGGTGCTGGCGGCCCTGGCCGGCGCGGTCCGCACCTTCGGTGGGCACGTGGACAAGCTCACCGGCGACGGGATCATGGCCGTGTTCGGCGCCCCGGTCGCACACGCCGACGACGCCGAGCGGGCGGTCCGGGCCGCGCTGGCGATGCAGCGGGCGGTGCGCCGGGTACTCGACGACGAGCGGGGCGGCGGGGCCCCGCTCGGGCTGCGGGTGGGTCTCAACACCGGCATGGTGGTGGCCGGCATGCAGGCCGCGCTGGAGTACACGGTGATCGGGGACACGGTCAACACCGCCGCGCGGCTGGCCGACTCCGCCGCGATCGGCGCCGTCTACGCCGGGGCCCGTACCGCGGCCGCCACCCGCCACCTCGCCTCCTGGCGGGCCCTGCGGCCGCTGCGGCTACGCGGCAAGCGGGCACCGGTCGAGGCGTACGAGCTGCTCGGGCTGCATGATGCGCCCGGGACGCGGACCCCGCTGGGGGACGAGGCGCCGTTCGTCGGCCGGGAGGTGGAGCTCGGCCGGGTGGCCGGGCGGCTGGCGGAGGTGATCGACCGCAAGGACCCCCGGGTGCTGGTCTTCACCGCCGAGGCCGGCATCGGGCTGACCCGGTTCGCCTCCGAGGTGGCGCGCTACGCCGCCAGCGACGCCGGTCCGGCCCGGGTGCTGTCGGTACGCTGCGCCGCCTTCGGCGAACGGCGCCAGCTGGCGCCCCTGGCCGACCTGGTACGCGCCGCGATCGGCCTGCCGGCCGAGGAGGTGGCGCGGTCCGCGGTGGAGCGCCGGCTGCGCCGGCTGAGCGCCCGGCTGGACACGCCGCTGCACGTCGAGGCGCTGCTGGGGCTCCTCGGGTACGCCGAGGCCACCGACCCCGACGAGGATTCCGCGCCGGCGGGCCGGCGGGAGCCGCTGCGCGCGCTGGACCGGCGGCGGCCCAGCGGCGCGGCCGTGGGTGAAGGGCTGGACTCCGCCGCCGCCCCGGCCGCGGTCGCCAGCCTGCTCACCGGACTGGCCCGCGAGGCGCCGCTGTTGGTGATCGTCGACGACCTGCACGCCGCCACCAAGGCCACGGTCACCGCGCTGGGTGAGATCGTCTCCCGGCTCGCCGGCCCGGTGCTGATCCTCCTGCTCGGCCGGCCGGAGCTGGTACGCACCACCGGGGCCCTGGCCAGCTTCCCGGACGCCGAGGTCAGCACGCTGCCGGCGCTGCGTGGCGCGGACGCGGCCCGGCTGCTCTCGGCGTACCTGGGCGGCGGCCGGCTGCCCAAGCCGGACGAAGACCGGCTGCTGGAGACCGCCCAGGGCAACCCGTTCTACCTCGCCGAGCTGGTGACGCTGCTGATGGAGCGGGGAGCGCTCACCCGCGCGCCGGCGCACACCGGGGCCCGGGCGCCCGAGGGCGGTCCCAAGCCTGGCAACGGCGTGCCGCAGCAGTGGCGGCTGGCGCCCGGTTCGCTCGAGACGCGGCTGCTCTCTCGGGACCTCGCCGCCGTGCTCGCCGCCCGGATCGACGCCCTGCCGGGCGAGGCCCGCGCGGTGCTGCGGGACGCGGCCGTGGTGGGGGAGACCGTCCCGGAATCCGCCATCTCGGCGCTGGCCGAGCGGCGCACCGGCCGGGACGGCCGGCCGGCCGCGGTGGCGGAGGTAGAGCTGTCCCAGGCGGTGGACGAACTACTGCATCGACGGATGCTGCGCCGGGTGCGGGGCGGGTTCGCCTTCGCCACCCCGTTGATGCGGGAGGCGGCGTACGCCGGCATCGGCAAGGCCGATGTGGCCGAACGCCACGCCTACCTGGCCCGGTGGGCGGCGAGTGGCCGGGCCGGACTGCCCGCCGACGAGCGGGACGCGTTCGTGGCCCGGCACGTCGAGCGGGCCGCCGCCCTGGCCGAGCTCGTCGGGCTGGCTCCGGACGCGAACCCGCGCCTGGTGGTGCCGCTGGGCGTGGCGGCGCTGACCGCCGGGGCGAGGCGGGCGGTGGCCGCCGGCGAGCCGGCCCTGGCGGTGGACTACGCGCAGCGGGCGGCCGCGCTCGCCGGGGAGGACCTCAGCCCCGACGACCACCTGGTCCACGCGCACGCGCTGCTCCAGCACGGCCAGGCCGAGCAGGCGCGGGACCTCGCCGAGAAGGTGCTCGCGAACGTGGTCGAGGATCCTGCGGTCCGGGCCGGTGCCCTGTTGATCGCCGGCCGGGCGCAGCGGCAACTCGGTGAACCGCAGCGGGCCCTGCGGCTGTGGCGGGACGCGTTGGCGGTGGCCACCGCCGCCGGGCTCACCGCCCAGCAGGCGGAGGCGCTGTGCCGGCTCGGCATGGCCGACTACCTCGCCGGCCGGCTCGCGCTGGCGGCCGAGCGGTTCAGCGAGGCGTACGACATCGCGGTGCAGGCCGGCGACCGGCGCAGCCAGGCGTGGTCCCTGCACCACCTGGCGTGGGTCACCACCTCCCGCGGCGACTTCGCCGGTGCGGACCGGGCCCTGGGCCGGGCGGCGCGGCTCTTCGCCGAGCAGCGCGACCAGTTCGGGCGGGCCTGGCTGCGCGGCACCACCGCGTTCACCCGGCTGCTCGCCGGCCAGCTGGCGGAGGCGCGGCGGCTGGCCCGGGTGTTCCTGCCGTTCGGCGAGCGGGTGGGCGAGGCGTGGGCGGTGGGCACGCTGCGCGCGGTCTCCGCGTTCGCCGCGGCGGAGCTGGGCGAGGCGGCCGAGGCCGACCGGGCGGCCCGCCGGGCGTACCGCGACTTCGCCACCGCGGACGACGACTGGGGCCGCGGGCTGGCGCTGATCGTGCGCGGCGTGGTCGCCCGCGGGCTGGGCGCGGCCGAGCACGCCGCCGACCTGCTCGACGACGCGAGCGGCTACAGCGAACGCACCAGCCACCCGCTGCTGATCAGCATGGCCAGCACGATCCGGGGGTGGGTGGCGCTGGAGGCCGGCGATCCGGCGGCGGCGGCCGCGCGGGCGGAGGCCGTGCTGGCGGTGGGCGAGCCACACGGGCTGCTGGAGCCGGCCCAGGTAGCGCCGCGCGTCCTGCTCGCCAGCGCCCGGCTGGCCACATCGGACTACGACGGCGCGCTCGCCGCGCTGGCGCCGGTGGTCGCCGCCGACGGTGCGCCGTCGGTGCTGGTCTCCCGTCGGGAGGCGCTCGCCACCTACGCCTCGGCCCTGCTCGCCGCCGGGCGGGTGGAGGAGGCGGTCGAGTGGGCGCAGCGCGCACAGGGGGCCCCAGGGGAGGACATCCGGGGCCGGGTGGTGGCCGGGCGGGTGTTGGCGCAGGCGCTCGCCGCGGCCGGCGACCGGGAGGCCGCGCGGGCCGCCGCCGACGAGGCGGTACGCCTCGCCTACGCCACCCAGCAGGTCAGCGAGCGAGCGGCGACCGACGCGGTACGCGCCGCACTGGACTGACCGCCCCGGGTCACCACGACGCTCCCTCCTATAGGGAGGAAAAGGGCGAACCTGGCGTTGTGCCAACGGGTTTACCGCACCGTGCCCCCGGGTACGCGGGAAGGTTGGACATCGGCGGCCGCTACTGCGTTACCGTCAGATCGTGAGCTATTCCGAACCGGCGGCGCTGGCACCGAAAATTCGCGGCCTCTCTGGCCTGTCGGTGCTGGCGCGGGGCGGGTACGCCACCATCTACAAGGCCACCCAGGACTGGGTGGGCCGGGAGGTCGCGGTCAAGGTCGAGAACCGGACCCTCGACACCGAGCGGGACCGGCGCCGGTTCCTGCGCGAGGCGCAGGCGGCCGGGCAGATGTCGTCCCACCCGTACGTAGTGGACCTCTACGACGTCGGGGTCACCGAGGACCAGCACCCATACATGATCATGGAGCTCTGCGACGGCTCCTACCAGGAGCGGCTCAAGGCGGCCCCGCTCACGCCCGCCGAGACCCGGGACGTCGGCGTCAAGATCGCTGACGCGCTCGCCGAGGCGCACCTGGCCGGCGTGCTCCACCGCGACGTCAAGCCGGCGAACCTGCTGATCAGCCGGTGGGGCGAGCCGCAACTGGCGGACTTCGGGCTCGCGGTGCTGGCGGAGACCCGGGAAACCTCGATCACCCTGGAGGTGCTCACCCCGGCGTACGCGCCGCCGGAGACGTTCCGGCACGGCCCGCCCACTGCCGCGGTGGACGTGTACGGGCTCTGCGCCAGCCTGTACGCGATGCTCGCCGGCCGGCCACCGCGGTTCCAGCACGACCCGAACCCGAGCGTGGTGGCGCTGCTGGAGCTGTTCGACCAACCGATCCCGGACATCGCCGGGGTGCCGTCGTCGTTCCTGGAGATCCTCCGGCTGGGCATGGCGAACGACCCGCTGGCCCGCCCGACCGCGACCCGGCTGCGGGACCTGCTCGCGGAGCTGCCGCTGGACCGGGGACCCCGCCCCGGCGCGGTCCGGGGCACCGCCTCGGTGCCCTCTCCCCGTACCGCTCCCCACGGGGTCAGCGAGACCACCCAGCGCGCCTGACCCGCTGGGCCGCCGGCGCGCTCAGAGCCGGGCGCGGCGGGCGAGGCGCTCCGGATCCAGGATGATCACGCTCTTGCCGTCCAGCCGCAGCCAGCCCCGGGAGGCGAAGTCGGCCAGGGCCTTGTTCACCGTCTCCCGGGACGCGCCGACCAACTGCGCCAGCTCCTCCTGGGTCAGGTCGTGGGTGACCCGCAACACGCCGCCGTCCCGGCTGCCGAACCGGCTCGCCATCTGCAGCAGGTTCTTGGCGACCCGGCCGGGCACGTCGGTGAGGATGAGGTCGGCACGGTCGTCGTTGGTACGGCGCAGCCGCCGGGCGAGCACCCGCAGCAACCGCTCGGCGATCTCCGGCCGGTTGGTCAGCCACGGCCGTAGCGCCTGCTTGTGCAGCTTGGCGAGGCGGGTGTCGACCACGGCGGTGGCGGTGGCGGTCCGCGGCCCGGGGTCGAACAGCGACAGCTCACCCACCATGTCCGAGGGGCCCATCAGCGCGATCAGGTTCTGCCGGCCGTCCGCGGCCCGCCGACCCACCTTGATCTTCCCGGCTAGGACGATATAGAGACTGTCCCCCGGCTCGCCCTCGGTGAAGAGCACGTCGCCCTTACGGATCTCGACGGTCTCCATCTCCTTGGCGAGCGCTTCGGCCGCCTCCGGGTCCACGCCCTGGAAGATCCCACTGCGGGCCAGTACCTCATCCATCGCGCACCTCCTACCAGCGCGGGTCCCGCGCAAAGGCAAGTCTATGCTCAGTCTCGCCAGCGCCGGGCCCAGGCCATTGGTAACGCGCCGCGCCGGCCCGGACACGGCTCGGCGCCCCCGCCACCGGCGCGGCGGTACACTTCCCGCGAGCCTCCCTGCGAACCTCCCGGTGGCCCCCGATGTCTCCCGAACCACCCCCGGCCGCCGAGCCGGGCGCCCCGATCGACCCACGCGCGAGTACGCCCACGACGCACCGCGGACGGGACCTCCTCCGCGGCGACCGGCGGCGGGCGGTGCTCGTCGCCGGGGCGGTCTGCGCGGTCCTGTTGGCCTCGTTCGCCCTGGCCCGGATCGCCGGCGGCCAGAGCGAGGCCTCGCTCGCGCAGTGGCACCCGCCGGTCAGCCCCACCCCGACCGCCGCCGCCGACGCCGCGGACGTGGCGGCGCCCGCCACCTCCCCGCCGGATGACCCGGTCTCCCTGTCGGCGACCGGGGACATCATCCTCGGCGACGCCGGGAGCCTGCCACCGCGCGACGGCGAGGGCTTCTTCGCGGCGGTGATCGACGCGCTCGCCGCCGACCTGGTCATGGGCAACCTGGAACAGCCGCTGACCGAGGAGACCGGGTACGAGAAGTGCGATAAGGACGCGACCAGCTGTCACGCCTTCCGGGCTCCGCCGCACTACGCCGCTCACCTGGCCGCGGCCGGCTTCGACCTGATGAACATCGCCAACAACCACGGCAACGACTTCGGTCCGGCCGGGCGGGAGAACACCCAGGCGGCGTTGACGGCGCACGGCATCGCCTACACCGGCGAACGCGACCAGTTCACGGTGGTGGAGGTGAAGGACGTCTCGGTGGCGGTCGTCGGCTTCAGCCCGTACGCCTGGACCAACGACGTCAACGACCTGGACCAGGCGCGGGCGGTGGTCACCCGGGCCGCCGCCGACGCCGATCTGGTGGTGGTGCAGGCCCACCTCGGCGCCGAGGGAGCCGACGCCACCCGGGTACGCCCCGGGGTGGAGACCTTCTTCGAGGAGCGGCGCGGCGACCCCATGGCCTTCGCCCGGGCGGTGATCGACGCCGGAGCCGACCTGGTGATCGGCCACGGCCCGCACGTGCTGCGCGGGTTGGAGTTCTACCGGGGCCGGCTGATCGCGTACAGCCTGGGGAACTTCGCCGGCGGGGGCGGCACGCTGAACAACGCCGGGAACCTCGGGCTGGGGGCGGTGCTGACGGTGTCGCTGTACCCGGACGGCGGCTTCGCCGGCGGCCGGTTGATCTCCACCCACATGTACGAGGCCGGCCTGCCCCGCCCGGACCCGCAGCAGCGCAGCCTGGCGTTGGTGCGCGAGCTGACCGAGCTGGACTTCCCGGAGACCGGCGCCCGGCTGGGTCCAGACGGCGAGATCACGCCACCGTAGGCCCAGCCCTCCGCGCCACCCGACCCGCGTCGGTCCGGCGACGTACGCTGGCCGCGTGGTCACACCAGACGAGACCCCGCTGGCGCGCAAGCGGCGCGCCCGGCGGATGGCCCGCGAACTCGCCGTCATCCACCCGGACGCGCACTGCGAGCTGGATCATGACGGCCCGCTCCAGCTCGCCGTCGCCACCATCCTCTCCGCCCAGACCACCGACGCCCGGGTGAACGAGGTCACGCCGAAGCTCTTCGCCCGCTACCCGACCGCGGCCGACTACGCGGCCGCGGACCGGGCGGAGCTGGAGGAGTTGCTGCGCCCCACCGGGTTCTTCCGGAACAAGGCCGACGCGCTGATCAAGTTGGGCCAGGAGCTGGTCGCACGGTACGGCGGGGAGGTCCCCGGCCGGATGGAGGACCTGCTCACGCTGCCGTGGATCGGCCGCAAGACCGCGAACGTGATCCTCGGCAACGCGTTCGGGGTGCCCGGGATCACGGTCGACACCCACTTCGCCCGGCTGGTACGCCGGTGGAAGTGGACCGAGGAGACCGACCCGATCAAGATCGAGCAGGCGGTGGGTGAGCTGATCGAGAAGCGGGAGTGGACCATGCTCTCGCACCGAGTGATCTTTCACGGGCGGCGGGTGTGCCACGCCCGCAAACCCGCCTGCGGCGCCTGCACCCTGGCCCGCTGGTGCCCGTCGTACGGCACCGGCCCGACCGACCGGGAGGAGGCGGTGAAGCTGCTCAAGGGCCCCCGGGTGGCTGAGCTGGCCGCGCTGGCCATGGAGTCGCCGTGACCCTGGCCCCGCCTGACCCGACCCTCCTCCGCTTGCCCGACGCCGCGCCCCTCTTGCCGGGCGGCACCGCGCCCCCGTCCGCCGGGCCGGGGCGGGGCCAGCCGGTGGTCCGCGCGGTGCCCCGGCCGCGGCGGCGGCTCCGCTTGGCGACCGTGGCGCTGGTCGCGGCGCTGCTCGCCGGGCTGGCCGGCTGCGGCGGCGAGGACCGGGGCGAGGACGGGGGCGCCGCCGAGCCGGAGGTGGTCTCGCCGCTGGCGGAGTGCGACGCGCTGGCGGCGCCGCCGGCGGCCGGCGCCGGCGCGGAGCCGGCGAACCCGCCGGGCGACCCTGCCCCCTCCGCCGACGCTGCCCCCTCCGGCGACGCTGCCCCCTCCGGCGACCCCTCGCCGGGCGAGGCGGCCTCGCCGGGCCCGGCGGCGACCGGCCTACCCGACCTGGCCCTGCCGTGCTTCACCGGCGGCGAGCCGTTCACCCTGGCCGAACTGCGCGGCCCGGCCGTGGTCAACCTCTGGGCGACCTGGTGCCACCCGTGCCGGCAGGAGCTGCCGGTGTTCCAGCGCTTCGCCGAGAAGACCGCGGGCAGGGTGCACGTGGTGGGTGTGGTGGTGCGGGACGACCCGGCGGCGGCCGCCTCGTTCGCCGCCGATCTGGGCATCACCTTCCCCGCCCTGACGGACCCGGACGCGCAGCTTCCGGCCCAGCTCGGGGTGGTGGGGCTGCCGGCCACCCTGTACGTGGACGCCGAGGGTCGACTCGCCTACCGCCACCTCGCCGGGGCGCTCGACGAGGAGACCCTCGCCGACCAGGCACGCGAACACCTCGGGGTGGTGCCGTGACCGCCCTACCGTCCTGGTGGGAGCCCCTGCGTACCCGGGTAGCCACGGCGGGCACCGCCGACTTCACC
Source organism: Natronosporangium sp. (assembly GCA_035304685.1). GTDB lineage: Bacteria > Actinomycetota > Actinomycetes > Mycobacteriales > Micromonosporaceae > Natronosporangium. Next base: position 17,570 of record DATGPS010000039.1, read on the forward strand.
CGCTGGCCCACGCCCCCCGACGGCGGGCGGCCCAGCGCGGTGCTGATCCTGCTCGGCGAGCAGGACGGGGCACCGGACGTCCTGCTGCTGGAGCGCTCCGCGACCATGCGTACCCACGCCGGGCAGGCCGCCTTCCCCGGCGGCGCGGTCGACCCTACCGACCGCGACCCGGCCGCGACCGCCCTGCGCGAGGCGTACGAAGAGGTCGGGGTGGAACCGGCGAGCGTGACCGTGGTGGCGCAGCTCCCTCGGCTGTGGATCCCGGTCAGCGGCTTCGTGGTCACCCCCGTGCTGGCCTGGTGGCACGCTCCGCACGAGGTGGAGCCGCGGGCCACCGAGGAGGTGGCGCGGGTGGCCCGGCTCCCCGTGGCCGCGCTCGCCGACCCGACCAACCGGATGAGCGTACGCCACCCGAGTGGTCATGTAGGACCAGCCTTCCAGGTGAACGGCATGCTGATCTGGGGATTCACCGGCGGGATCCTCGCCCGACTGCTGGAGATGGGCGGTTGGGCCCGTCCCTGGCCGGCCGACCGGATCGTCGAACTGCCGCGGGCGCGCGCCCGGCCCGTACCCTGATTACGTGTCCATGGTCGACCTGATCCTGATCCTGCTGATGGTGCTGTTCGCCGTCAGCGGCTACCGGCAGGGGTTCGTCGTCGGCGTGCTGTCGTTCGCCGGCTTCTTCGGCGGTGCCCTGCTAGGGCTGCAGGTCGGCCCGCTGCTCGCCCGGGACATGCCGACCGACGGCACCCGGGTGGTGATCGCGCTGGTGGCGGTGTTCGGGCTGGCGGTGCTGGGGCAGGTGCTCGCCGGCTGGTTGGGTTCCCACCTGCGGCGCGGCATCCGCAGCCGGTCGGGCCAACGCGCCGACGACGTGGGCGGCGCGGTGTTGTCGGTGGTGGCGGTCGTGCTGGTGGCGTGGCTGGTGGCGGTCCCGCTCGCCGCCTCCTCCCTGCCGTGGCTCGCCGGGTCCGTGCGGGACTCGGTGGTGCTCGGCCGGATCGACGAGGTCATGCCCGACTCGGCCCGGTCCCTCTCGCACGCGCTGCGGGACACGGTCGACACCCGCGGCTTCCCGGATGTGTTCGGCGACCTCGCCCCCACCCGGGTGCGGGACGTGGCACCCCCGGACGCCGCGCTCGCCGGCCTGCCGGTGGTGCAGGAGGCGAGCGCCTCGGTGGTGAAGGTACGCGGCAGCGCGCCGAGCTGCTCCCGCCGGATCGAGGGGTCAGGGTTCGTCTACGCCCCGCAGTACGTGATGACCAACGCGCACGTGGTCGCCGGCACCCGGTCGGTGAGCGTGGAGCTGGGCAGCGGAACCCACGAGGCGGTGGTGGTGGCCTACGACCCCGCCCGCGACCTGGCGGTGATCCACGTGCCGGGGTTGGCCGCGCCGGCGATGCCGTTCTCCGCGCAGACGGCGGAGAGCGGCGCGGACGCGATCGTGCTGGGTTTCCCGCTGGACGCCACCCAGATGGTGGCGCAGGAGGCCCGGGTGCGAGAGATTCGCAGCATCACCGGGCCGGACATCTACGACTCCACCCAGGTGACCCGGGAGGTGTACACCATCCGGGCCCTGGTCCAGAGCGGCAACTCCGGCGGTCCGCTGGTCGCCCCCACCGGCGAGGTGCTGGGAGTGATCTTCGCCGCGGCGGCAGACGACCCGCACATCGGGTTCGCGGTCAGCGCGGCTGAGGCGTTGCCGGTGGCGACAGCCGGGATCGACCGGACCACCCGGGCCGACACCGGCCGGTGCACCTGACACGGCCGGGTGCCTGGGCCGGCCGGTGCCGGGTGCCTGGGATGGCCGGTACCGGATGCCTGGGATGGCCGGTGCCAGATGCCTGGGGGCAGCCGAGTGCCGGGGTCAGCCGGGTGGGGCCTTCTGCGAGACGATCAGGCCATCCTGGTCGGCTCGCCGCAGGTCCGGCGGTAGACCTTCGCCGGACCGGCCGGATCGCCGGTGCCAGAGCGCGGCGATCGCCGCGACCGCACCGGCCGCGGCCAACCCGGCGAGTACCCCCCAGATCAGGGTCGCGGGCAGGCCGCTCCGGTCGGGTGGGGCCGGGCCGTCCACCGCGCCGCCGGCTGGTTGCCCGCCCGCCGGCACGGTCATCATCGGACTGGTCGTCGCGATCGCGGCCGGCGGCGGGCCGTCGGGCGCCGATCCGAGGCCGGCCGTGCCGCTCCTAGGCCGGGTGTCGAGCGGATTGGTGGGCACGTTGGGCACCGGCTCGGTCAACGCCGCCACCGGATCCACCACCCCGAAGCCGAACACCGGGTCGCGGCCGGGCGGGCCGTGGTCCTCGGCGGTGACCACCAGCCGGTTCACCACGTCCGCCGCCGGCAGGTCGGGCCAGCGGCTACGGATCAGCGCCGCGGTCGCCGCCACCAAGGCGGAGGAGAAGCTGGTGCCCTGCACCGCCCGGTACCCCCCGCCAGCCTGGGCCCCGGTGACCACGGACGGTGCGGAGAGTACCGTCTCCGGCCCGGTCAGCGACGCTGGCCAGCCGGCCGGCTGCTGCTCCGACCACACCACACCGGCGACCGCCACCACCCCGGGCTCCCGCGCCGGATACCACACCCGGGTCTCGTCCTCGCCGCTAGCGTTGCCGGTGCAGGCGATCACCACCACATCGTTGGCCATCGCGATCTCCAGGGCGTCGCGCAGGGCCGCGCTCTCGCGCTCACCCCCCAGCGACAGGTTGATCACCTGGGCCCCCTGCCGCACCGCCCACACCACGCCCTCGGCCACGGTGGTCGCACTCTGGTACCGGTTCTGGTTGTCCAGTACGCGTACCGGCAAAATGGTGGCCTCCGGGGCGAGGCCCACCGCCACCTCCGCCCCCCGCCCGGCGATCAGCGAGGCCACGGTGGTGCCGTGACCCACCACGTCCACCCGCCCATCGGTCGAGCCGTCCACGTAGTCCCGCCCGGGTAGCACCCGCCCGGCCAGGTCCGGATGGTCGGCGTCCACGCCGGAGTCCAGCACCGCCACCGTGACCCCGGCCCCGGTGGAGCGCCGCCACGCCTCCGCCGCACCCAGCGGCACCAGCTGCTCATGCGGGCGGGGCAGCGTCGACTGGACTCGCGCCTCCACCATCGGTCGGGCGGGAGGATGCGGACCGGCGGAGCGCTCCGGCGGCGAAACCTGGCTGTCGTGGACGTACTGCGGCGGCGTCGCCTGCCACGCCGTCGTTGGTGGCTGCGCGTACACCGGGGCGGAGGAGAATACCGGGGCCACCGCGGCGACCGCGGCGACCAGCGCCCCGCCGAGTCTTCGCGGGGCGCGGCGGGTACAGGGCCGGTGTGGCACGGCCCCATTCTTGCGTGTCCGGGCCACCCGTGCAGCACCGTCCGGGTGAGGTAAGCCACCCGAGTGGCCAAACTCGGACGTCGAAGGTCCCATCGCTACCGGTGACCGCAGGCGTGTCTACTGGCAGCGGTCCCGCCATCCGGGCTAGACCGGGCTCCCCGGTTTTCAGCCGGGCGCCCCTCCTCTCGCTCTAGCCCTAACAGGGGAGCCCTGCTGACGGCGAGCGCACCGGTAGGGGCGCCCTACCGAGCGCCTTATCCCCAGCAGGGGACCCCTGCTGGGGGTCTAGCACTAGCAGGGGCGCCCTGCTGAGCAAACGCGCACCCACAGGGGAGCCCTGCTGACGAACTGGGCTCAACCGGGGCGCCCTCCTGGAGCAAGAGGGGAGCCCTGCTGGAGTCTTGGTGACAACCGGGGCGCCCTGCTAGGGACGAGTGCCCCGACAAGGGCGCCCTACCGAGCGCCTTATCCCCAGCAGGGGACCCCTGCTGGGGCTCTAGCACTAGCAGGGGCGCCCTGCTGAGCAAGGGCGCACCCACAGGGGAGCCCTGCTGACGAACATGGCTCAACCGGGGAGCCCTGCTGGAGCAAGAGGGGCGCCCTGTTGGAGCAAGAGGGGCGCCCTGTTGGGGCAGGAGGGGAGCCCTGTTGGAGCAGGAGGGGCGCCCGGCTGAGGAGGGGCCGGGGTCAACCGATGGCCATGTCGACGAACCGGGAGAGGTGGAGCTGGGCGGCGACGGTGATGGTGTCGGTAGGGCCGTTGCGGTGCTTCGCCACGATGAAGTCGGCCTCCCCGGCCCGGGGGGACTCCTTGTCGTAGTAGTCGTCGCGGTGCAGCAGGATCACCACGTCGCTGTCCTGTTCGATCGCGCCCGATTCGCGCAGGTCGGAGAGTTGCGGCCGCTTGTCGGTGCGCTGCTCCGGACCCCGGTTGAGCTGAGCCACCGCCACCACCGGGCAGTCGATCTCCTTGGCGAGGAGCTTCAGCCCGCGGGACAGCTCCGAGACCTCCTGCTGCCGGCTCTCCACCCGTTTCGGGGAGGTCATGAGCTGCAGATAGTCGACGATCAGCAGGCGCAGGTCGTGCCGTTGCCGCAGCCGCCGCGCCTTGGCCCGGATCTCCATCAGGGTGAGGTTCGGGGTGTCGTCGATGAAGAGCGGCGCCTCGCTGATCTCCCCCATCCGGCGGGCGAGCTTGGTCCAATCGTCGTCGGAGAGTTGGCCCGACCGGAGCACGTGCAGGGGCACCCGGGACTCGGCCGCCAGCACCCGCATCACGATCTCCACCTTGCTCATCTCCAGCGAGAAGATGGCGCTGGCCAGGCCGTGCCGCACCGCCGCGTGCCGGGCGAAGTCGAGACTCACCGCCGACTTTCCCAGGCCGGGGCGGCCGGCGACCACGATGAGCTGGCCCGGATGCAGGCCGTTGAGCAGCTGATCCAGATCGGAGAACCCGGTCGGGACGCCGGTCATCATCCCGCCCTGGGCACCGATCGCCTCGATCTCGTCCAGGGTCGGTTGCAGGATGTCCGCGAGCGGCTGGAAGTCCTCGCTGACCCGCCGCTCGGTGACCTCGTAGACCGCCTGCTGGGCCAGGTCCACCACATCGTCAACGTCCCGGCCGGCGCCCGCCGCCGACCCGTACCCGAGTTGGACGATCTTCGTGCCCGCCTCGACCAGCCGCCGCAGTATGGCTCGCTCCGCCACGATCCGGGCGTAGTAGGCGGCGTTGGCGGCGGTCGGCACCGCGTGCACCAGGTCGTGCAGGTAGGACATGCCACCGACCCGGCCGATCGTGCCGGCGTCGGTGAGCGCGGCGGTCACCGTCACCGGGTCGGCCGGCTCGCCGCGACCGTACAGGTCGAGGATGGCTTCGAAGATGATGGCGTGCGCGGGACGGTAGAAATCCGCTGCTCGCACGATCTCCACCACGTCGGCGATCGCGTCCTTGGAGAGCAGCATGCCGCCCAGCACGCTCTGCTCGGCCGCGACGTCCTGCGGTGGCGTGCGCTCGAACTGGGCGTCGGGCTCCCCCGCCGCCCCGCCCGCCGGCGCCCGCAGCTCGTCCGTGACCGACACTCGGCCCCCCTCCAACGTGCAGCCTCGATTGTGACCCCCAGGTCCGACTATCGCCGGCCATGGTGATCAGAGATGCGGTCCGGAGCCACGGTAGGCGCCGGGCCGCCCCGCGCTCAAGCCGAGCCGTGGACGGAGCTGAGGGCAACCTGTGGAGAACGCGCTCCAGGGTGTGCGTGGACTTGTGCACAGACTGTGGATAACTTCTGGGGACAATCCCGCGCGTACGTCCTGACCTGCGAGAATTGTGTCCCCAGCGTGTGTAGTGAAGAAAACTTCTCAGCCGTCGGGGTGACGCCCCAGGCAACTCCGTCTATCCGGAGGATTGCGTTAGTGCATCGGTACGGCGACGCTCCGGGTGTGGATGACCGCCACCGGGGGTACGGCTCGCCTCCGCGATCGGAGGACGACACCACCGGCTGGGTGATCGCCGGTGGGGAGGACGCGTGGCCGCCACCCGCCGCCGGGGCGGGACCGGACGACTGGCCCGCGCCTTCCTGGCGGCGGTCCGACCCGGCCGGGAGCCGTCCAACCCCCGGCTGGCCCGAAGACACGGGTACCCGCGCAGGCGCGAGCGGACACCCGGAGCCGGGGTGGCGGGATGAGCCGGGCCAGCCCGGCGGCTGGCCAGCCCCGCCCTGGGAGGCTGATGCACCGGGCTGGAACGACCCGCCCCCGGTAGACGACGGGGCGCCGGCCTACCCAGACCCGGCCTACCCAGGCCCGTCCTACCCAGACCCGGGGTACGCCGACTCCGCCGCGCCGGGGTACGCGGGTCCGGGGTACGCCGGGCCGGAGTACCCCGAACCGGGGTATGCAGGGCCGGGGTACGCCGGACCGCCAACTTCCACGCCCGGATACGGGGCGCCCAGCCACCACGAACCAGGGCCGGATCGGCTCTCCCCGCACGAGCCCGGGTACCAAGGGCCGGCGTTCCCTGACCCGCCCTATGCCGACGGGTCGGGGTATGGGGAACCGGAGCGTCGAGGGGCGGGCTGGGCCGAGTCCTCGACGCGGCTCGCCCGGCCGTACACGTTGGGCCCGCACGCCACCGGCCCGCGCGCGGAGGAATGGCCGGCCAGCTCGCCGCCGGCCAGCTCACCGCCACCGCCGGCCAGCTCACCGCCGGAGACCGGCCGCAGGCGCCGGGCGCACGCCCCGGCGCAGTCGGAGCCGGAGCGGCGGGACACCGGCTGGCTCACCACCGGCCGGCGGGCGGCCCCGGAACCGGAGGATGACCCGCCGTCCGACGACCAGTCCGACGACCAGTACCCGGAGGCGTCCCGGGCCATGGTGGCGGCGTGGACGATCGGGGTCTTCGCGCTGCCAACCCTGATCTACCTGGTGTGGGCGTTCACCCGCAGCGCCACGCCACCGCCCTACTGCGTTGGCGCGGCCGAGTGCCCCGCCCCGCGTACCGAGGCGTTGACCGCCTTCCTGGACGCGCTACCGGCGCTGGTCGGCGCGGTCGTGCTGGCCGTGGCGGTCGCCGTGCTGCTGCGCCGCCTCACCCGGGTGTGGCGGGCCGGCACGGTCGGGTTCGCCGCCGCGGTGATCGGCGCGGGAGTGGCCACCCTGGTCGTGAGCGTGCTGCGGTGAGCAGCGTCCGGAGTAGCCCGGCTACGGGTAGCGGCGGCGCGGCACCTGACGGCGCGCGACACCGATCGGCGTGACACCGGGCGATGCCGAGCGCCGACCACGGCGGGCGCGGCGCCCGCGCGGGTCGGCGCGGCGTCAGCGGCCGGGGAGGACGGCGATCTCGAAGGTAGCGGTGACCTTAGGGTGCAGGCGCACCCGCACCTGGTGCGAGCCGGTCGACTTGATCGCGGTGGGCAGCTCGATCCGGCGCCGGTCCAGCGCCGGCCCACCCGCCGCCTTGACCGCGTCAGCGATGTCGCTCGGCGTGATCGAGCCGAACAGCCGCCCGCTCTGGCCGGCCCGGGCGGTGAGGCGCACGTCCAGCGTGGCCAGCGTCGCGGCCACCTCGTTCGCCTCTTCCAGGCTGCGGATCTCGCGGGCCTCCCGGGCGCGCCGGATCGAGGCGACCTCCTTCTCGGCGCCCTTCGTCCAGCGGATGGCGTGGCCCCGCGGGAGCAGATAGTTGCGGCCGTAACCGTCCTTGACCTCCACGACGTCGCCGGGCGCGCCGAGGCCGGTCACCTCCCGAGTCAGGATCAGCTTCATACCAGCGCCTCTCAGCGGTTCGACGTGGTGTAGGGCAGGAGCGCCATCTCGCGGGCGTTCTTGACCGCCCGGGCGATCTGTCGCTGCTGCTGCGAGGTGACCCCGGTCACCCGCCGCGCCCGGATCTTCCCCCGGTCAGAGATGAACCGGCGCAGCAGGGCGGTGTCCTTGTAGTCGATGTAGGTGATCCCCTCCTTGTCGAGCGGGTTCACCTTCTTCTTGGGTTTGCGTACCGGAGCCGGCTTGGCCATCTGGATCTCTCTCGTCGTCTCGTCGTTTCTCGTCTGTCAGTGGTCCCCGGTCGGCCACCGCGATCGGCACCGCGGCGCCGTCGGCCACCGTAGCCCGGGGCGAACCAGGCGCAACCGGTCAGAAGGGCGGCTCGTCGCCGAACCCGCCGCCGGACGCCGCCCCCGCCGCCTGCCCGGACGGGGCGGCCGGAGTCGCCGACGCCCACGGGTCGTCCGCGGGCGCGCCGGAGGCCCCGAACCCGCCGCCGGAGGACCTGCTCATCTTCTGCACCTTCGCCGTGGCGTACCGCAGCGAGGGGCCGATCTCGTCGACCTCCAGCTCGAAGACCGTCCGCTTCTCGCCCTCCCGGGTCTCGTAGGACCGCTGCCGCAGCCGGCCCGAGACGATCACCCGCATGCCCCGCTGCAGCGACTCGGCCACGTGCTCGGCCGCCTGCCGCCACACGTTGCAGTTCAGGAAGAGCGGCTCGCCGTCCTTCCACTCGCCGGTCTGGCGGTCCAGGTAGCGGGGGGTGGAGGCGACCCGGAACTTGGCCACCGCCGCCCCCGACGGGGTGAAGCGCAGCTCCGGATCGTCGGTGAGGTTCCCGATCAGGGTGATGGTGGTGTCTCCTGCCATGGCGCTCTCTCCTCGTCGTCTGTTGTCCCGACAGGCCGCTGGTTCCCGGACAGGTCGTCCGCCGAAGCCCGCGCTCCACCTGCGGAGCCTGCCACGCCGGTCTGACAGACCGGTCAGGGTACGCCCGCCGGGGCGGTCAGTGCACCTCGGGCCGGATCACCTTGGTCCGTAGTACGGACTCGTTGAGCCGCAGCTGGCGGTCCAGCTCGGTCACCGCCTCCGGCGTCGCCTGGAGGTCGATGACCGCGTAGATCCCCTCGGCTCGCTTGTTGATCTCGTACGCGAGGCGGCGACGCCCCCACACGTCGAGCTTCTCCACCGACCCGCCGGCGTCGCGGACCACCTTCAGGTAGGTGTCGAGCGACGGCGCGACGGTCCGCTCCTCGAGACTGGGGTCGAGGATGACCATGACTTCGTAGTGACGCAACGTCAACATGCCTCCTCTGGGCTGGACGGCCACGGTCGGTCCGTGGCAGGAGGTCACCCGTCGCCGCGGCGACGGCCATTGGCCATGATAGCGGCGTATCGGCGGAGAGTGACCGCGGGGCGCCGGGATCCACATTCTTTGGGTGGGACCTGGGGAGGAACGACCACACCGACGAGGATGAATCCCGGACGCCCCGCGGAGCTTTTGCGGGTCGTCCCCTGTCTTGTCTACGGACGTGGGCGGGTCAACGTGACTCCGTCCGGTCCGCCCGCTGGCCGAGGATGGTGCGGACCGCGCCGGCGGAGACCGCGACCACGCATACCGTGGCGATCACCCCGAGCAGGCCGACCCGGCCCGCCGAGGTGGATGCGGCGACCTGGGTGAACTCCTCCTCCTCCGCCGCCGGCCGGTCCTCGGTCAGAGTGGAGCTGGCGGCGCCCGGTGGCTGGCCGGCCGGCCGGCGGGAGGCGCGGGGTGGCAGATCTGCCCGGCCGTCCGGTGCCGGCGTCGCATCCGGGCTCGTACTCGGCGCGGACCAGCCCACACCCGGACCGGCGCCCGCGGCCGTGGCGCCGCCCCCGGACCCAGCGTCCGCATCCTCGGACGTGCCCGGCGACGGAGCGTCCTCGGGAGTCTCGCCCTCGGCCGGCCGCATCCGCACCGGCTCGCGGTCGGCCGGATCGCAGGCGTCCGGGGAAGGGTCGTCCCTCCCATGCCACCGGCGCGGGTATGCCCGGTCGGTCTCGCCGCAGGGCTCGCCGGCCTCCCCGCCGTGGTGAGCGGCGACCGGCGAGAAGACCCCGGCCACCGCGTCGCTGGGGCTCGCCGCCACCGCGCCGCCCCAGAGCGCCAACCCGCCGGCGAGCAGGCCGGCCCATAACGCCGCGCCGGCCACCACGGTGGCGGCCGGGCCGGATGACCGGCGGCTTCCTCCCGGGGGTCTCATGCTCATCTGCTCCGGTGTCTGGGTCTGGGTCGCGGGTCTGCGTACGTCCGCCGCTCCGCGTACCGGCCGCTGGCGTGCGTGCGGCCTGCCGGCGTACGTAGGAACGTGCGGGCGCTCATCCGGTCAACGTGCCCTACGCCGGTCCCGTGACGCACCCCGCGAGTATCCTGCGCGTCATGCGCATCGGAGCACATGTAGAGCGGGGTGATCCGCTCGCGGAGGCGGCTGCCCGCGACGCCGACGTGGTGCAGTTCTTCCTCACCGAGCCACAGGGGTGGGAGACGCCACCGGCCCGCGAGGACGCCGATGCGATCCGCTCCGCTGCGCTGGACGTCTTCATCCACGCGCCGTACCGCATCAACGTCGCGACCCTCAACAACCGCATCCGCATCCCCAGCCGCAAGCTGCTGCTCGACCACGCGAAGGGTGCGGCGGCGCTCGGTGCGCGGGGGCTGATCGTCCACGGAGGTCACGTCAACCGCGGCGACGATCTCGCCACCGGCATCGACAACTGGCGCAAGACCTTCGAGTACGCCGAGCGGGAAGGGGGCTTCCCGGTGCCGATCCTGATCGAGAACACCGCCGGCGGGGACAACGCCTGCGCCCGGCGGTTCGACGCGCTGGCCCGGCTGTGGGACGTGGTCGGCGAGTACGGCGCCGGGTTCTGCCTGGACACCTGCCACGCGTACGCGGGCGGGGAGGACCTCGCCACGGCGGTGGACCGGGTCAAGGCGATCACCGGCCGGATCGACCTGGTGCACGCCAACGACTCGCGCGACCCGTTCGACTCCGGCCGGGACCGCCACGCCAACCTCGGCCACGGCACAATCGACCCGGACCTGCTGGTGGCGGTGGTACGGTCCGCAGGGGCGCCGGTGGTAGTGGAGACCCCCGGTGGCACCGAGGGGCAAGCCGCCGACATCGCCTTCCTACGGGCGCGGCTGAGCGGGGGGTAGACCGGGCGGGATGGACACGACGGAACGCTCAGCGGTCGAGTCGCACCCGGACGGCCCGCCACCCCGCATCGACGCGGCCGAGCGGTCCTCGGCCGAGCACGGCACCGGCGCAGCCGGCGCCGGCCAGCACCCCGCGCCCGAGCATCCCGCAGAAGAACGCCCGGCGGAGGAGCACGCCGCGCCCGAGCACCCGGCGGAGGAGGCCGGCGACGTGGCCGGCGCGGACCCGGCTGGCGAGAGCGCTCCGGCCGGAGAGAGTGAGGACGCGCCCGGCACCGCCACCCCCAGCGAGGAGGACCGGTGGGCCGCCTTCGCCCCGGCTCCGGAACCGCCGCCCGGCCGGCCGCGCCGGGTCGCCGCAGCGTTCGGGCGGTTCCTGAGTCACGAGTGGACCTGGGCGGTGCTGGGCGGGCTGGCGCTAGCGGTGGTGATGACCTGGCCCGCGCTCAAGCACCCGCGCTACACCCTCCCCAGTGATCTGGGCGACCCCACCCTGGTGGCCTGGATCCTCGCCTGGCCCGGTCACTACCTCACCCACGACCTCCTCACCCAGGGACCGAGCGGCCTGTGGCACACCAACGCCTTCTTCCCCGACGGCCGCTGGAGCTTGGCGTTCACCGACTCCCTGCTCGGATACGCACCGCTCGGGCTGATCGGGGACGGGCCGGGCGCGGCCGTGCTCCGCTACAACCTGGTCTACGTCCTCGCCCACGCGCTCGCCTTCATCGGGGCGTACGCGCTAGTGCGGCAGCTCGGCGCGCCCAAGCTGGCGGCGCTCGTCCCCGCGGTGGCGTTCGCGTACGCGCCGTGGCGGATCGCCCACGCCGGCCACCTGCACGTGCTCTCCACCGGCGGCATGGCGCTCGCGCTGGCGATGCTGGCGCGCGGTCACGGCTGGTCGCTGCGCAGCGGCTTCCGGGCGAGGCGCGTGCGGCCGGGCTGGATCGTGGCCGGCTGGTTGGTCGCGGCGTGGCAGATCACGCTGGGGTTCGGCATCGGCCTGGTCTTCGGCTACCTGCTGGGGACGATCGCGGTGGTGGTGGCGGTGGGCTGGCTGGTGCGCCGGCTGCGGCGCCGGCCCCGGGCCAGGGTGGGCCCGATCGTCGCCGCCGACCTGGTGGGGGGCGCCGTCTTCGTCGGCACCTGCGTGCTCATGGCGCTGCCCTACCTGAGAGTGGTCTCGATCTACCCGGAGGCGCGCCGGAAGCTGGAGGAGGTCGCGCTGTTCTCGCCGCCGCTGCGCGGCCTCTTCGTCGCCCCCGAGAACTCCTGGCTGTGGGGAGCGCTGCACGACTCCGCCCGGGCCGCGCCGGTCGCCCCGGACAAGCCGTTCTGGCCCCCCGAGATGGCGCTGCTACCCGGGTTCGCGCTGCTCGCGTTCGCCGCCGCCGGCCTGGTCTTCTCACGGTGGTCGGTGCGGACCCGGGTGTGGTTGGCCGCCGGTGTGGTGGCCACCGCCGGGCTGGCGCTCGGCACCGAACTCTTCGACGGCGCCGTCTACCGGCTGCTCTACGAGTGGCTGCCGGGGTGGGACGCCCTGCGTACCCCCGGCCGGATGGTCGTCTGGACCACCCTGCTGCTGGGCATCCTCGCGGCCGGCGCGGTGGCGGCCCTGGCGGCGCGCGCGCGGGACCTGGCGCAGGCGCGGGGCGCGCCCCGACCGGGTGGCTGGCTCACGCTGGTGCTGCTGGTGCCGGCGGCGCTGGTGCTGGTGGAGGGCATCAGCACCACCCCGCACGTGGTGGTGCCGCCCGCCCCGCCCGCGCTGGCCAGCGCGACCGGCCCGATGCTGGTGCTGCCGACCAGCCACGAGGCGGACACGCTGGTGATGCTGTGGAACACCGACCGGTTCGTACCGCAGGTCAACGGCGGTTCCGGCTTCTCGCCCCCGTCGCTGCACGCGACCCGGCGGGCGGTCGAGACGTTCCCGGACGACGAGAGCGTCTCCTACCTCCGGTCACTGGGGGTGTCCACGGTGGTGGTACTCCCCGACCGGGTGGCGGGCACGCCTTGGGAGGATGTGCCCGACTCGCCGGCGGAGCCGGCCGGGGTACGCCGGGAAGAGGTCGCCGGGGGCATCGTCTTCCACCTTGACGGGTGACCGCGGGCCAGGTCCGGCGCGCCGTCCAGGATGCCACCGTCCGGGTCGTCCGGGTAGCTGGTCCGTACCGGGTCCCGGTCCGGCCGCAGGATGTCACGGACCACGAAGCCGCACAGCACCGCCACGGTGATCCAGCGCAGCGCGGCGGCCCAGATGAACCAGCCCTCCGGCATGATGAACACGTCCTCCGGCCGGTTCTCCGGCGTGACCCGGATCAGTTGCCCGTAGAACGCGAAGAAGTAGGCCACTTCGGCGACCTGCCAGGCCACGAACGCGCCCCAGCGCGGGCGGGCGAGCACCACCAGCGGCAGCAGCCACAGCACGAACTGCTGCGACCACACCTTGGCGAACAACAGGAACGCCGCCACGACCAGCAACGCCAGGGCGGAGAGCCGGGGCCGGCGCGGAGCCTTCCAGACCAGCGCGGCGATCCCGAGACAGGCCAGCCCGAACAGCGCGTACGAGAGCCAGTTCAGGTAGGGGTCGACGTGCCCGGCGAGCCACTGGAAGCCGCCGGTGGGGCCGACCCCGCCGGTGATCCGGCCCTCCAGGTAGCGGCCGACGTACCAGAACGTGCCCCAGTCGACCGGGCGGTGGGTGTTCAGGCGGAAGAACTCCAGCCAGTTGTCGAAGTTCACCAGCATCACCGGCACGTTCACGGCCAGCCAGGAGAGCCCGCCCGCGGCCACCGCGGTCCACGCCACCCGGCTGCGCCCGGCGCGCCACGCCAGCAGTACCAGCGGCAGGAACAGGAAGCCCGGCCAGAGTTTGGCGGCCGCGCCGAGGCCCAGCAGTACGCCGGCGAGCACCGGCCGCCGCCGGGCCCAGGCGTAGATGCCACCCACCGCCAGCACCACCGCGAGCAGGTCCCAGTTGACGGTGGCGGTGAGCAGCAGCGCCGGAGAGACCGCGAACATGGCCACGTCCCACGGCCGGCGCTGGCGGAGCGAGAGCATCATCGCCGCCGACGCGATCGCGAAGACGGCGAGCCCCAGCGAGGTGAAGCTGTAGAACCACAGGAACTCGTTGAAGCCCGGGTGGTTGACGCCCCACGCGTGCACCGGCACCCCGACCGCGGTCATGAAGACGCCGGTGAGCACCGGGTACTCCAGCGCGTAGTCCAGATACGGCAGTCCACCCTGGCTGAGACCGTTCTCCGCGCCGTAGAGCGCGATGATGTCCGAGTAGCAGAACTTGGTGAGCTGTTCCAGGTCGCTCCAGCCGGCGTCGCGGCACGGCCCCTTCTGGACCCAGTGCAGGGCCAGAGTGAGGCAGAGCAGCGCCAGCACGATCCGGCCGGCGGTGAGCAGCCGGCGCCGGCCGGCCGCGGCGTGGTCCCCCCACGGACCGCCGATCGACTCCGACAGGCCGGAGACGAACCAGTCGGACCGGCTCGGCGCGTCGATCCGCCGCTGCCCGGTTGACCCCGCCTCGCCGGTGGCGCCCATCGCTACCTCCATCGATCTCGTGGTGTCTCGGATGGTACGTAGCGGCGTGGCGCCCCGCCCGGGCGGGGCGAGCCAGCAGGGAGAGACCGGTGACCGGTGGGGTCAGGCCGGGACGCGGGCCACCGCGAACACGGACTGGCCGAACGGTGGGCGCAGGTGCCGCTCGACCCCGGCGACCGCCCGGATCACGGTGGCGTCGTAGCATCGCAGCGCCGGCCCGTCCCGCGGGATCATCCGGGCGCAGCGCATCAGCAGGAACCAGGAGACCAACCCGACCGAGTTGACGTAGTGCAGCCGCTCCACGGGCAACCCGGCCGCGGCGAGCGCCGCGGCGAGGCTGCGCCGGGTGTACCGGCGGTAGTGGCCGATCAACCGGTCGAACCGGCTCATCAGGGCGGGAAACGCGGGCACGAACACCACCACCGCGCCGCCCGGCCGGACCAGGCCGGCGGCGCTGCGCAGGGCCGCCACGTCATCCTCGATGTGCTCCAGCACGTTGAGCATGACCGCGGCGGTGTGGTCGGCCCGCTCCGCCGCCGGCAGGCTCAGCCCCCGCACCCGGACCACCGGGTGGCCGGCGAACCGGGTGGTGAGCACGGCGAGCCGCTCCGGGTCCGGCTCGGTGGCGGTGTACCCGGACCGGCCGACCGCCAACTCCGCGGCGTAGTCGCCGATCCCGCTGCCCAGCTCGATCGGGTGGTCGCCCAGGTACGGCGCGACCAGGCTCACCAGCCAGCGGCGGTAGTGACGGGCGCCGCGGAGGTCCTCCAGCACCTCCGACTGCAGGCGGGTACCACCGTGCTCCGCCGCCATCCGTCCACTCCCACCCGATCCGATCCCGGGGCTTGACGTTACCAGTCCGCTACCCGCCGGGGTCCTGGTCGGGTGGCGGCGGTTGTATGGGTCCGCCCGGCACCACGCCGACGTTGCCGCTGTCCGGGCGGTCCTCGCCGCCGCCGTCGTCATCGTCGTCACAGAAGGGGTTGAGGCGGCCGCCCGGGCAGCGCCGGTCGTCCTCGTCCTCCTCCGGCTCCGGGCGTTCCCCATTGGCCAGCGGGCTGTTCGGGTCACCCGGCTGCGGCGCCGGCGGGAACGGCTCGATCGGATACTCCTTGGCGGCGTGCGCGGCGTCCATGAACTGTTTCCAGATCACCGCCGGCAGCCCGGAGCTGCCGATCGCGCCCCCCCACTGGTCCTTGATGGGGCTGCCGTCCCGGGCCCCGACCCAGACCGCGGTGGCGATCTGCCGGGTGTACCCGACCACCCACGCATCCTTGTTGCCGCCCTCGGGGCCGGTGTGCTCCCAGGTCCCGGTCTTCGCCGCGGCCGGGCGGCCGTCGGCCAGGTAGTTCTGGCCCATCATGCCGCTGGTGGGCACCTCGCTGAGCACGCCGGTGATCGCCTGGGCGTACGTCGGCTCGATCCGCTGCTCGCCCTTGACCTGGTCGCCGTGGGTCTGCACCCACTCGCCGTTCACCTTCTGCTCCACCTTGGCCACGAAGTGCGGCTCGTGGTAGACGCCGTCGGCGGCGAGGGTCGCGATCCCGCTGGCGTGGTCGAGCACCGTGATGCCGTACTGCCCGATCGCCAGCTCGTGGAAGAAGTGGCTCGGCGCGAGCTCCGAGGCGTCCTCGATCTCGGTGAGGTCGTGCAGCACGCCGTCGCTGTCGATGATGCTGCGGATGCCGGCGTCCATCGCCGCCTGCAGCACCATGGCCGGCCCCTCTGGACCCAACGCCTCGGAGAAGTGGATGAACGGGACGTTGTACGACTGCACCGTTGACCACCGCAGGGTGCAGTAGTCTGGCGCCTCGCCGTCCGGGCCGCAGTTGCTGGCCGGTCCGCGACCGGCGTTGCGGATCGGAGTATCCCGCCACGGGGGCGTGTACGGGGTGGTTTTCCAGTGGCTCTGCATCGACACCCCGGCCCGCAGCGCCGCGACCAGGGCGTACACCTTCATGGTGGAGCCGGGCTCCCGGCCGCCCTCCCACTGGCCGGTCGCCTCGTTGAAGGTGCGGCCGGCGAGGTCGAAGCCGACGCCGTCGTCACCGCCGTAGTAGGCGAGCACCGCGCCGGTGGCCGGGTCGATCGCGACCAGCGCGGCCTCCACGTTCTTCGGGATGCCCTCCCAGTGGGCGCCCTTGTTCTTGCGCCGGGCCGCGTCCCGGGCCGCCTTCTGCATGTCCCGGTCGATGGTGGTGGTAATCCGGTACCCGCCGGTGGAGATGTCGGTGATGCCCCACTTCTCCTTCAGCTCCCGCTGGACCTGCCGGACGATGTTGCCCTGCGGACCCTTCAGCGGCTCGTCCGGGTCGCGCGGCTCGATCACCTCGGGGAGCTCCATCTGGTCCCGTTCGGCCGGGTCGAGTTTGCCCATAGCCACCAGCTGGTTCAGCACGTAGTCGAACCGGGCCTGGGCGGCGGAGAGGTCGTCCGGAGTGTGCAGCGGGTCGTAGGGGCACAGCCCGCTACCGTCGTCAGGGAGGCGGATGCAGCCGGCGAGCACCGCCGCCTCCGCCAGGGTCAGCTCGGCGGCGTCCTTACCGAAGTACGCCTCGGCGGCGGCCTGGATGCCGTGGGCCCCCCGCCCGAAGTAGATGGTGTTGAGGTAGTAGTCCAGGATCTCGAGCTTGTCGTGCTCCTGGTTCATCTTGTACGCCATCGCGGCTTCCCGCAGCTTCCGGCTGTAGCTGTCGTCGTTGCGGGTACCGGCGACGGCGCCGGCGTACTGCTGGTCGATGGTGGAGGCACCCTGGCGCGGCCCACCGGTGAAGTTGTTCCAGGCCGCCCGGATGATGCCCATGAAGTCCACGCCACTGTGTTCGAAGAAGTCCTTGTCCTCGGTGGCGACCACGGCGTTGCGGGCGTTCTCCAGCTCCGGCACCGTGGTGTCGATGATCTCGCGGTTGACGTCCTGCAGGACCGCCATCTCGCGGCCGTCGGCGTAGTAGACCGTGCTGCCCTCGGGCAGGGGGGTCTGTTCGGGCGGGACCACCGAGTCGACGTAGTAGCTCAGCGCCACCATGCTCCCGCCGACAGTGATAACCATCACCGCCAGCACACACAGCAGCGAGTTGCGTAGCCAGTGGCGCTTCTTCTTGCGCTTGGTGCCGTTACCCGGACCGGTGCCGCCCGGCCCCTTCGGGCCCGTGCCGCCGGGCCGCACCGACGCGCGACCCGCGGCCCCTCCCGCCGGCGAGACCGGCACCGACGCCCGGCCGGCCGGGCGCTGGCTGCCGGCGTGGGACCAGTCATACCGGTGGCTGGAGCCCTCCGGCCCCTCCGCCGCCGGCGCGGCCGGGCTCGCCGGGACGGCGGCCGCCGCGGAGACCCGGGCCCGGCCGGCCGCGGCCCGCCCGCTGGCGCTGGGCCGCGGCGGTGGGGCGGCGTACGGGTCGGCCGGGTAGGGGTCGTTGCCGTAGGAGTCACTGCCGGCGCCCACCGCGTAGGAGTCGGCGTACGACTCGTACGGGTCGCGGCCGTCGTAGTCGGCGCGACCGTAGGAGGGCGGTTGCCCGTAGGTGCTCATCCGTCACACCTTGCCCTCAACCGGGCTGGCGTGACGACCCCCCACCGGGCAAGCGTGATAACCATCACGCTTGAGCGCTCCGCTTCCCCCGGGCCGCCAACGCGGAGGCGCCGGCGGCGACAGCACCGGTGGAGGCGGAGCCGGCGATCGTGGTGCCGCCGAGGAGGTACTGCTGGACCAGCAGGTTCCAGCCACAGCCACGGCACACCTCCACTACATATACCCGTAGTTCCCGCCGGCCAGCGGCGAGCCGGGGCAGCTCCGCCCGGGGGTAGGCCCGACCAGCCGCATGGCGTAGTTCATCACCGTATACGTAATGAACCAGCGTAAGGTTCTCCCGGCGGCAGATCGGGCAGCGCGCCTCGGTGCGCTCGCCATGGTATTTGGCGGCGTTCTTGAGGTATGCCGAGGCGTCGCAGACCTCGTACCGGGAGACCCGACCGGCGTACACCTCACGCAGCAGCGCCCGCCGCTTGAGCGAGTAGTCCACGACTTGGCGCTGCGTCCACATGGTCACGAGCGTACGCAGCGGCGGCACGTTGCGCCAGCACCACAGGCGGGGCTATCCTGACCGATGTATCGAACCGATACATCGGTAAGCTACATCTGGGCGATGCATCTGTCCGTTATAGCTGGGCGTTACATCTCAGCGATACCGCCAGGTGTTACCCCTACCACACCTGAAAGCTACCCCTGGCGCCGCGCCGGTTGGCGTCCGCTCGGAGCCGCGCCGCGGGGTCTCCGGGCCATCGGAAGGAGGCACGGTGTATGGCGACACTGGAGTTTGCCGTCCTGGGCATCCTGCATGAAGGCCCCATGCACGGGTACGAGCTGCGTAAGCAGCTGACCACCAAGCTCGGTGCGATCCGGGCCGCGATCAGCTACGGCAGCTTATACCCGACCCTCCGCCGGCTCCAGGCCGCCGGCCTGATCGCTGAAGCCGGCGAGACCCCGGCGACTGACACCGCGGTGCCTCCCCTCACCAGCCGCCGGGGCCGGGTGGTTTACAAGATCACCGCGGACGGCAAAGAGCGCTTCGGGGAGATGCTGGCCCGGACCGGGCCAGAGACCTGGGAGGACGCCGGGTTCGGCGTGCACTTCGCGTTCTTCGCCCGCACCGACCGGGCCACCCGGCTGCGCATCCTGGAGGGGCGCCGCCGCAAGGTCGAGGAGCGTCGGGAAGGGCTGCGGGAGGTGCTCAGCCGCGCCGCCGAGCGCCTCGACGCGTACACCCTCGAGCTGCAGCGCCACGGCCTGGAGGCCTGTGAGCGCGAAGTCCGCTGGCTGGAGGAGCTCATCGCAAATGAGCGTTCCGGCCAAACCCCCGAAGTCACCCCGCCGCAGGAGTCCCTGGGGCGGCCATGAATACACAGAAAGGAAGGACCGACATGGGCCCCATCCGTGTGGCGATCGTCGGTGTCGGCAACTGCGCGTCATCGTTGGTGCAGGGCGTGCACTACTACCGGGACGCCGACCCGGCTGAACGCGTCCCCGGGCTGATGCATGTGCGGTTCGGTGACTACCACGTGCGAGACGTGCAGTTCGTCGCCGCGTTTGACGTGGACGCCAAGAAAGTCGGTCGTGACCTCGCCGAAGCGATCGTGGCCAGCGAGAACAACACCATCAAGTTCTCCGATGTGCCGCCGGTCGGGGTGACCGTGCAGCGGGGCCCGACTCTGGACGGCCTCGGGGAGTACTACCGCGACACGGTCGAGGAGGCCGACGAGCCGGCGGTGGACGTGGCCGCCGCGCTGCGGGCGGCCAAGGTCGACGTGGTGGTCTGCTACCTGCCGGTCGGTTCCGAGGCGGCCACCAAGCACTATGCCCAGGCGGCGATCGACGCCGGGTGCGCGTTCGTCAACGCGCTGCCGGTCTTCATCGCCTCCGACCCGACCTGGGCGGCGAAGTTCGAGCAGGCCGGGCTGCCGATCGTGGGCGACGACATCAAGTCCCAGGTGGGCGCGACCATCGTGCACCGGGCGCTGGCGAAGCTGTTCGAGGACCGGGGAGTGGAGCTGCTCCGCACCTACCAGCTCAACTTCGGCGGGAACATGGACTTCATGAACATGCTGGAGCGCAGCCGCCTGGTCTCCAAGAAGATCTCCAAGACCCAGTCGGTGACGTCCCAGATCCCGCACGAGATGAACGCGCGCGACATCCACATCGGCCCGTCGGACCACGTGCCGTGGCTGGATGACCGCAAGTGGGCCTACATCCGGCTGGAGGGTCGCACCTTCGGTGACGCGCCCCTCAACGCGGAGCTCAAGTTGGAGGTCTGGGACTCGCCCAACTCGGCCGGCGTGATCATCGACGCGATCCGCGCCGCCAAGATCGCCAAGGACCGTGGCCTGGGCGGGCCGCTGCTCTCCGCCTCGGCGTACTTCATGAAGTCGCCGCCGGAGCAGTACCCCGACCACGAGGCCCGGGAGGCGGTTGAGGCGTTCATCCGGGGCGAGTGAGACTCACCGTCCGTACCGGGGGACGGTGACCTGACTACTCAGCGACGCGGCGTCGTCGCGATGGAGTGACATCGCGATGACGCCGCGTCGCCGTTTTGTTACTATCCGATGTCCATAAACCGTGACGGTGGTCACTTCCTCACTTCTGGTCGCCGTGCGGCGCGCTGCTTTGACCGGGGACGATTCGTTACAACGGTGGATGGGGTATTGGCCCATTACTCGCAGTCACACCAACGAACCGGCGACTGGACTGAATACCTACTCAACCGGATAGTGAGGGCCATGGGCAAGACATATGTGCTTGACCGGGTCGCGGCCGACCTGGCCCGCGGCCTCACCCATCCGGCGATCCAGCGGCTGAGCAGCCTGGTCGCGGCCTACCCGACCGACCTGGACCTGCGTCGGCGGCTGGCCGCGGTACACCGGCGGGTGGGGAACCGGATCCAGGCCGGACGATGGGACTACCTCACCATCGGGGCCGACGCCGGGGACACCAGGGCGTTCGAGCGGGCGTTCCCGTCCGCGGTCGCCCGGCTGCGCGCGGTCCAGTGGCCCCACCGGGCCAGCGCCGCCGCCACCGCGTACGCCCGTAGCCGGTTGGCCAAGCTGGCGGCCGCCGCGGCGGCCGAGGCCGGCCCGGCCGCGAAGGTACGCCCGGCCGGCGCGGTAGGTCCGGCCGACGCCGGTCCGGCATCCGCGGCGCGCCCCGGTGCGGCGCGGCGGCGCGGACCGCTCGCGTGGTCGGGTGAGGCGCTGGTTCGCGCCTGGTCGGCGCTGCCGGCGCCGGTGGCGAGGGTGGCGGCGCGACTCTGGCTGCGGCGGCCCGGCCTGACATCGATCCCGTTCCTCGTGGCCGCCGGCGCCATCGCCGTGCTGGTCGTGGTTGGCGCCGTCACCGTGATCGAGTGGATCGTCCTCTGAGGACCGTTACCACTTTGTTATCTACTTCGGTGTGACGCGGGTGGCGCCCCCCACCGGTTCTCACCGATGATCGGAGCGTGGCGAAGGCGGACGTTCTGGCACGGGTCAAACAGGACCTCGCCCTCGGCCACACGTTCCTCGCGACGCAGCGGCTGCGTACCCTCGTGGCGATCGAGCCGGACGACCTTGAGTTGCGGCAGATGCTCGCGTCGATCTATCGCCAGACCGGCAATCTGGCCGAGTCCGGCCGCTGGGCCTTCCTCACCGGCGACGCCACCGAGGCGGAGCTGGCCGCCTTCGAACGGGCCAACCCTGATCCCTGGCTGCGCCGCCGGATGCTGCGCTGGGACGGCGACCCGGACACCCTGCCCGACCACACTGTCCGGCGCCGCCTGCTGGCGCTGGAGGCGGCCGCTCGCGCCGCCGGGCCACCGGACGGGTACCGGGCGCCCGCCCGCCGCCAGCGCGCCGCCGGCACCGCGATCCCGTGTCTCTTCGTGCTGATCGTGCTGGGTGGACTCGGTACGCTCGCCGCGATCGGACTGGTCCGCATCATCTCCTGGGTCGTTGGCTGAGGTCCGGGGTTCCGGCCGGTGCCGGCGACCGTCGCCACCTGACCGTCCCGGATGGTCGGTGTCCCCGCCCGGCGCCCGTCCCGCCCGCCCGCCGCTGATCATCGTTCCCGGCGGGGGTGGCGCGGGGTCGCTATCCTCAGCGACAAGGTGGAGGGAGCCGGGATGAACGCCGCGACCTTACTGTTCCTCGGCATCGGCGGGCTGGGAGTGCTGGTGCTGATCCTGAGCCTGCTCGGGTTCGAGCTGTTCGACCTGGATGGGTTCGTGCCCATGGAGGTCGTGGCCGCGATGCTGTCGACCTTCGGGTTCGGCGCCGCGATCGCCAGTTCGGTGCTGGCCGACCGGTCCACCCCGGTGGCGGTGGCCGGAGCAGCCGCCATCGGCGTCGGGGTCAGCCTGCCGGCGGGCTGGCTGACCATCCGGCTGGCCCAGGCGGCCCGACGGATGCCGACCGACGCCACGCCGACCCGGGAGGACCTGCTCGGCACGACCGGAGTGGTGGTGACGCCGATCCCGCGGGAGGGCTACGGTGAGGTGCGGGTCATCCTCGGCGGGCAGCCGGTCAAGCTGAACGCCACCGCCGACACCGAGATCGCGCTCGGCAGCGAGGTGTTCGTCATCGCCGCCCCGAGCGAGACCAGCGTGGTGGTGGAGCGCATCCCCAGCGCCTCCGGCCCGGCATCCGGCCTGGAGGCTGCGTCCTGACCGCCCTACCAGGCAAGCCCCCGACCCAGACCGTGACCAGACCGAAACGAGGCCGAGCCGACCCCAGATCCGCGACCCCCCCGGACCCGCCACCCTGCCCCCGTCACCCCGACCCTCGACGCGCCGGCGGACCACACGAGCCCGTGCCGCGCCGCGCGTCGTGCGGGACCCGAAGACCGGGAACCCGCTGAACTGTCCCTGACCCGACTCGAAGGAAGTAATGGAAACTATGGTGTTGGCAATCGGCGGCGCAGTGCTGCTGTTGTTTTTCCTGATCCTCTTCATCATCTCCCGGATCAAGGTGGCCGGGCCCAACCAGGCGTTCATCGTCACCGGCCGCAAGGGCCGTACCCACCGGGCACCCGACGGCAGCCGGGTCCGCGACCTCTCCGGGCAGAAGGTCGTCATGGGCGCCTCGGTCTTCGTCCTGCCGGTGGTGCAGAAGCTGCACACCCTGGACCTGTCCAGCCGTGGCATCCGCGTGGAGATCACCGGGGCGGTGAGCAAGCAGGGCATCCGGTGCAACCTGCAGGGCGTGGCGATCGTCAAGGTCGGCGGCTCCGAGACCGCGATCCGCGCCGCCGCCCAGCGGTTCCTCCACCAGCAGCGGGAGATCGATGACTTCACCCGGGAGGTGCTCGCTGGCGCGCTGCGGGCGATCGTCGGCCGCCTCACGGTCGAGGAGATCATCCGGGACCGGGCCGCGTTCGCTTCGGCGGTGGCCGAGGAGGCGGAGAGCTCGCTGACCAACCAGGGCCTGGTGCTGGACACCTTCCAGCTGCAGGACATCATCGCTGAGGGCTCCTACCTGGACGACCTGGGCCGGCCCGAGGCGGCCCGGGTGCTCAAGGACGCCGCGATCGCCGAGGCGCGGGCCCGGCAGGCGGCGGAGAAGGAGCGGCTGCTCGCGGAGGAGGCGATCGCCGAGTCCCAGCGGAACCTGGAGATCAAGCAGGCCGAGATCCAGGCCGAGATCGACGCCGCCCGGGCCCAGTCCGAGGCCGCCGGCCCGCTCGCCAAGGCCGAGCGCGACCAGGCGATCCTCGCCGAGCAGCACAAGGTGGCGCAGCGCGCGGCCGAGCTGAAGGACCGTGAGCTGGACACCGAGATCCGCAAGCCCGCCGACGCCGCCCGCTACCAGGTGGAGCAGGAGGCCGAGGCCGCCCGCAACGCGGAGATCCTGCGCGCCGACGCGGCCCGGCAGGCGGCGATCGCCGCCGCCCAGGCCGAGGCGGAGCGGGCCCGGCTCACCGGTGAGGGTGAGCGCGCCCACCGGTCGGCACTGGCCGAGGCCGCCGCGATCGAAGGCGCCAAGGAAGGTGAGGCGGAGCAGCGGCGTCGTTCCGCGATCGCGGAGGCGATCGAGCTGGAGGGTAAGGCCGAGGCCGCGGCGATCCTCGCCAAGGGTCAGGCCGAGGCCGAGGCGATGCGGCTCAAGGCGGAGGCGTTCGAGAAGTACGGCGAGGCGGCCGTGCTCGACCTGCTGGTCAAGGTGCTGCCGGAGGTGGTCCGCGCCGCGTCCGAGCCGATGCAGTCGATCGACAAGATGACGGTCATCGCCACCGACGGCGCCTCCTCGCTGAGCAAGTCCGTGGCGACCAACGTGGCCCAGGGCCTGCAGCTCGGTTCCGACCTGACCGGCGTGGACCTGGCGGGTCTGCTCGGTCGGCTCGGCAAGCGGGTGGGGTCGGGCAACGACAACCAGCCGGTCGCGCTGGACGACTGACCACACTGTCGCGCAGGGCGCCCCGGTGCCGGCGTACCGCCGGCACCGGGGCGTCCGCTCTTATGTGGGCGGTCGAGCTTGACCCGCCCTTAGGCAATCAGGAGATCCGCTCCAGGTCGGCCTGGAAGGCATCCTCCGCCGTCAGCCTGAGGGTGCCGTCCCCACACTCGTAGGAGAGCGTGTCAGAGCTGGGAACGTACGGGAAGTCACCCAGGTCCGGAAAGTGCATGGTAGCGCCGTCCAGCGGGTTGAGGTACGTGTGGACCACGTCCCCGTCCTGCACCACGTACGAGAACTCCACCGTCCCGGAGACGTCCTGCACGGTACTCGTGCCGAAGAGCGGGTAGAACTCGAACGTGACGCCCTCCCCGAACTCGATCGCGCCCGTGCCGTCGTCGCGGTAGGTGAAGACGGGGCCACCGTCCACCAGCACCAGCTCTCCGGTGATCAGACCCTCCTTCAGGTCCACCGCGCGCCAGGAACCGAGCACACACCCCGGGTCACCGGCCGCGCCCTCGTCGCCGCCCGGGCCAGGTGGCGGGCTGGCAGCCTCGGTCGGGCCGGCGGAGGGCACCGCAGGTGTGGTGCCGGGTGGCGTGGGATCGGTCGGCTCCTCACCGCCGAAGGCCAGCACCGCCGCCACCAGCCCGCCGCCAGAGAGGAGAACCGCGGCGATACTGGCGATCAGCAGCGGCATCCCGTAGGTGTAGGTCCATCCCCACCGCTGGCTCTGCATGGGGACGACGGTAGCGTTCGCCGCCCAGCGGTCAGCCGGCGGTCGCCCGCGACCACCGCCGGTCACGCCGCCCGGACCCACGGCCGGTCAGGCACCAGGCCGGTGCGCGGGTCAGCTCTCCTTCGGCGGGAGGATCCCCTCGGCCCGGGCCCAGGCGAACAGCTCCGCCTCGGCCTCTTCGCGTGAGAGCGGACCGCGCTCCAGGCGTAGCTCCTTCAGATGCCGCCAGGCCCGACCCACCACCGGTCCCGGCGGTACGCCGAGCAGCTCCATGATCTCGTTGCCGTCCAGGTCCGGGCGTACCCGCGCCAGGTCCTCTTCGGCCTTGAGCCGGGCGATCCGCTGCTCCAGGGCGTCGTAGTCGGCGGCGAGCCGCTGCGCCTTCCGGCGGTTGCGGGTGGTGCAGTCGGACCGGACCAGTTTGTGCAGCCGGGGGAGCAGGTGGCCGGCGTCGTGCACGTAACGGCGCACCGCCGAGTCGGTCCACTCACCCCGCCCGTACCCGTAGAACCGCAGGTGCAGCCCGACCAGCCGGGCCACATCGGAGGTCACGTCCTTGGGGTAGCGCAGCGCCTTCATCCGCGCCCGGGTCAACCGGGCCCCCACCACCTCGTGATGGTGGAACGAGACCCGGCCGTCCGGGCCGATCGCCTTGGTCGCCGGCTTGCCCACGTCGTGCATGAGCGCCGCCATCCGCAGGACGAAGTCCGGTTCGTCATCCTCATGGGAGATGGCGTTGCGGACCACGGTGAGGGTGTGCTCGTAGACGTCCTTGTGCTGGGCGTGCTCGTCGATCTCCAGCCGGAGGCCCGGCAGCTCCGGCAGGAACTGGTCGGCCAGTCCGGTCTCCACCAGCAGCCGCAGCCCGGCGACCGGGTCGACCCCGAGCATCAGCTTGGTGAACTCGTCCCGGATCCGCTCGGCGCTGACCCGCCGCAGGTCACCGGCCATCTCGGTGATCGCGTCACGGACCTCGGGCGCCACCGTGAAGCCGAGCTGGGAGACGAACCGGGCCGCCCGCAGCATCCGCAGCGGGTCGTCGCCGAACGACTCCTGCGGGGTGCCGGGGGTGCGGATCACCCGGTCGGCGAGGTCACGCAGCCCGCCGTACGGGTCGGTGAACCGGTGCCCGGGCAGCGACAGGGCCATCGCGTTCACGGTGAAGTCGCGGCGGCGCAGATCCTCCACCAGGCTGGTCCCGTACCGCACCGTGGGGTGCCGGCGCACCCGGTCGTACGCCTCGGCGCGGAAGGTGGTGATCTCCAACCGGAGCCCGCGGCGGGCCGCGCCGATCGTGCCGTACTCCCGGCCGGTCTCCCAGATCGCCTCCGCCCACCCGTGCAGCAGCTTGAGGGTCTGGTCCGGGTGCGCGTCAGTGCAGAAGTCGAGGTCGTTGCCGAGCCGGCCCAGCAGCGCGTCCCGGACCGGGCCGCCGACCAGGTGCAACTCGTGGCCGGCGGCGGCGAAACGCTGGCCGAGCTCATCGACTACCGGCCAGATCCGCACCAGTTCGGCGACGGCGCGGCGCTGCGCGGCGGTGAGTTCATCGGGCATGGCGGAACAAAACTACCAGGGTCCCCGGGCGCTTTCCGGGCCGGCGCAACCCCTTCTGAGGTGCGCGATGACGAACCCCAGGTTCATGATCGCGTCGAGCGGCGGCGGAGCCGGCCGGTCTGCGAACTGACCATGGATAGACCCGCTAGGGTCGTCGCATGGCTGGGTCGGTCTACCGCAGCGAGCACGCGCGGCGAACGGCGGACTCCGCCGCGCACGAGCCACCGCCCACCCCGCCGCACGGGTACCGGCCGGCGGAGGGCCCGCCCGCCGCGGCGGAGTCGGGCCCGCCGGCCACCCCGCCGGAGGCGGCCTCGGCCGCCGGAGCGGCGCCGGGCGCCCCGCCGGACGACGACCTCGGTAGCGCCGCCGGGCACAGCGCGGTGATGGCGCTGGGCAGCCTGGTCAGCCGGCTCACCGGCTTCCTCCGGACTGTGATCATCGCCGCCGCGCTCGGCAGCACTCTGGTCGGCGACACCTACACCACCGCGCAGTACTTCCCCGGCATGGTCTACGAGCTGCTGCTCGGCGGCATCCTGACCAGCGTACTGGTGCCGGTGCTGGTGCGGGCCCGTAAGACCGACCCCGACCGGGGGGAGGCGTACACCCAGCGACTGGTCAGCCTGGCGGTGCTCGCCCTAGGGGTGACCACGCTGCTGGCGGTGGCGATGGCGCCGTTGCTGGCGGCCCTGGTGTGGTCGCCGCAGCAGGGGCGCGGCGTGGTCACCGCCCTGTCATACCTCATTCTCCCCACGATCTTCTTCTACGGGATGGCCGGGCTGCTCACCGCGGTGCTCAACACCCGCGGCCACTTCGCCGCTCCGATGTGGGCGCCGATCCTGAACAACCTGGTGGTCATCACCACGTTCGCGCTGTACCTGCTGATCTTCGGGCCGGAGCCGGTCACCGCCACGACCATGAGCGCCGGCAAGATCGCGCTGGCCGGCGGCGGCACCCTGCTCGGCATCGTGGTGCAGGCCAGCGGGCTGGCACCGGCGCTGCGGCGGGTCGGGTTCCGGTTCCGGTGGCGCTCCGACTTCCGGGCCCTGCGCCTGCGCGAGCTCGGCCAGCTCGGGGCGTGGATGTTCTGCTACGTGGCGATCAACCAGGTCTCGGTCGTGGTGATCATCCGCCTGCTCAGCGAGGCCAGCGACGACGACGCCCGTAACCCGGGGCTGCTGATCTTCAACAACGTGTTCCTGCTGATGATGATGGCGCACGGGATCGTCGGGGTCTCCATCATCATGGCGCTGATGCCGCGGATGAGCGCCGCCTCAGTGGACCGGCGGTACGCGGACATGATCGACGACCTCGCCAAGGGCGCCCGCATGTCCGCGGTGGTGCTGGCGCCGATCGCGGCGGCGTACACGGTGCTGGCGTTGCCGATCTCGGTCACGCTGTTCCAGTTCGGCGCGTTCGATCTCGCCATGGCCCAGGGCATGGCGCCGGTGCTGGTCGTCGCCGGCCTGGCGCTGGTGCCGTTCACGATCAGCCAGTTGACGACCTTCGCCTTCTACGCCCTGCCGGACACCAAGACCCCCGCGCTGGTCAACATCGGCGTGGTGGCGCTACGGGTCGTCACCCAAGTGGTGCTCTTCGTGGCCTTCGCCGCCTCGCTCGCCGCGGCCGGCATGATGATCGGTAATGCGGTCTCGTACCTCGCCGCCGCCGTGGTGATGGGCTGGCTGCTGCGCCGGCGGCTGGGCCCGCTCGGCCTGCGGCGGGTCGGCCAGAGCCTGGGCAAGGTGGCGCTCGCCGCCGGCGGCGCGGCCCTGGCGGCCTGGGCGGCGGCGAGCGTCTTGCCGGGCGGCGATGACCCGACCAAGGTCCAGGCCGTGCTGCAACTCGTGGTCGGCGGAACCGTACTGTGCGGGGTCTACCTGGGCCTGGCGCTCGCGCTGCGCATCGGCGAGGTCAAGGAGGTACTCGCGCTGGTGCAGCGCAAACTCCTCCCCGGCCGGTGAGCCGCGACCGGGCGTATAGATCGGACCTGGTGGAGATCGGACAATCGCGCCGCGCGACGATCCGATCAGGTTTCACCCACCGCGGCGGCATGCCCGTTCGCCGGGTGGGTACCGGGTGTGCGTGGCGGCGCGGTGCGGGGCGGTGCGCGACATGTGGCTGGTTCGTGACCCGGTCGCGCTATGGTCGGCGGGGATGTGAGCGGGCGGATCTGGCATGGAGCACTTAGGCTGTGACGGGGGGCGGGGACGTGACCGAAGGAGGATCGGTGACCCAGGTCGGCGAGGGCCGCGGCGCGGTGCACGGCGCCGGCGCCGGCGCACCCGTCGGCGGTGAAGTCCTCGCCGGGCGTTACCAGCTGGAGCAACACGTCAACACCGACCGCGCCGGCCGGCAGATCTGGCGCGGGGTGGACGTCATCCTACGCCGGCCGGTCGGGATCGTGGTGCGCTATCCGGGTGGTCAGGCCGCCGCGCAGATGCTGCGGGCCGCGGTCGAGGCGAGTCGGGTGGTCCACCCCAACCTGGTCGGGGTCTACGACGCTATCGACGAGGAGACCCGCGCGTACGTGGTCCGGGAGTGGGTGGACGGCGCGTCGCTGCGCGACCACATCGCCACCGGTCTGTTCGATACCGAGCGCGCGGTGGCGGTGGCCCACGCGGTCTCCGCCGCGGTCACGGCCGTGCACGCGACCGGCATGACGCACGGCAATGTCCACCCGGGCACTGTCCTCATCGGCCTGGACGGCCGGGTGGTGCTCGCCGACGCCCGCGCCGACGGGACGGTGCCGGAGGAGGAGGACGTCCGGGCGATCGGCGGCCTGCTGTACTTCTCCCTCACCGGGTACTGGCCGCACGGCGAGGTGGCCGGGCCCGCCCCGCTGCCGGACGCGATGCGCGAGCCCGACGGCGGGCTGGTCGCCCCGCGGCAGATCCGCGCCGGGGTGCCGGACTTCCTCGACAACCTGACCATGGACCTGCTGGACCGGCGGCTCGCCGTGCCACCGGCCGAGGTGCTCGCGGGCGAGTTCGGCCGCCTGGACACCGCCTCGTCCGAGGAGTACTACGACGAGCCGGAGCCGGAGGGTCAGGCGGGTCCGCTGCGGCTGAGCGCGGCGTCGGAGGGCACCTCGCAGCGGCCCTCCGGGCGCAAGATCGTAGCCGGGGTGGCCGGCCTGCTCGTGGTCGGCGTGATCGGGCTGCTGGTCGGCCTGAACTGGCTCACCGGGTCCTCGGAGGAGGGCAGCGAGGGCCAGGCCGGGGCGCCGGTGACCGCCTCACCCAGCGACGAGCCCTCCCCGGCCGCCGAGATCGTGGACCTGCCGCTCACCGCCGGCCAGGTACGGGTGGTTGACCCGCCCGGCGGCAACCGGGCGGAGCTGGACGGCATCGAGCTGGTGGTGGACGACGACCTGAGCACCGCCTGGCGGACCGACACCTACACCACCGCCGACTTCGGCAAACTCAAGCCCGGCATGGGGATCCTGATCGACCTCGGTGAGCCCCGGCACGTCGCCTCGGTCCGGGTGGAGCTGGGTACCCCGGGCGCGACCGCCGAGATCCGCGCGGGTGAGACCGACCCCGGCAACTCCAGCGCCGGCGACGCGGAGATCGTGGAGACGTACACGCCGGTGGGCGAGCCCCAGCAGGGCAGCACCACCATGGTCTTCACCGCGTTCGACCCGGAGCAGACGTACCGGTACCTGATGGTGTTCTTCACCGAGCTACCGCCCGCCGGCGACGGCTTCCGGGTGGAAGTGCAGCAGATCGCCGTGCAGGGCTACTGACCGGCGAAGCGGGGCGCGAGGTTCGTGGACGCCGAGATGACCCGGCCCGACGACCGCGACGCCGACCTGTTACGTGCGCACGTCACCGGTGACCCGGACGCGTTCGGTCAGTTGTTCCGGCGCCACCGGGACCGGCTGTGGGCGGTGGCGCTGCGTACGCTCGGCGACCCGGACGAGGCCGCCGACGCGCTGCAGGACGCGATGCTGAACGCGCACCGGGCGGCCGGCCGGTTCCGGGGCGAGGCGGCGGTGACCACCTGGCTGCACCGGATCGTGGTGAACGCCTGCCTGGACCGGATGCGGCGCCGGCGGGCCCACCCGACCGTGCCGCTACCGGACGGCAGCCACCCAGAGGGGTACGGGGGGAAGGAGCCCGCCGCCCCGGCGGCGGACCCGGAGACGGCGCTCGTGGTGCGGCACGCGCTGGCCCAGCTGCCGCCCGAACAGCGCACGGCGATCGTGCTGGTTGATCTCCAGGGGTACTCCGTGGCCGAGGCCGCGGCGATCTTCGGGGTCGCCGAGGGCACGGTCAAGAGCCGGTGCGCGCGGGGGCGGGCCCGGCTGGCGGTCCTGCTCGGTCACCTGCGGACCGGCGCGCCACCCGCGCCGACCGCGCGCGGGAACCGGGGCCGCAGCGGCACCGTCTCATCAGGGTCGGAAGCGGGAGGTAGCCAGTGAGCGCAGCGCGCCGGCGCCGGCCGCGAGCGGGCGCCCCGCCCACGGAGTACCGCGACCCGGCGGCTCAGGGGGGAGGTGAGCGGTGAGCGCGGTGGACTGGGACCTGCTCGCCGATCACCTCGGCGGGGCCCTGGCAGGCACCCCGGAGGGCGACCGGGTGGCCCGGCTGATCGCCACCGACCCGGCGTGGGCGGCTGCGGCGGCGGAGCTCGCCGGGGCCCTCGACGCGGTCGCCGCTGACCTGCGAGCCGTAGGCCCGCCGCCGCCGCTGCCCGAAGCGGTCAGTGCCCGGCTGGAGGCCGCACTGCGCGCCGGGGTGTCCGACCACCCACCGGTGGCCGCGCCTGCCGGCCTGCCGGCTCCCCGGACCGGCCCGGACCGGCCGCCGGGGCGCACCGAGACGTTGGCCGGCCGGTCGGGTCCGGGGCGACCTGGGGATCGGCGGCGCCGGCGCCACCGCTGGGCCGCGGCCCTGGCCGGCGTCGCCGGGGTGGCCGCCTTCGCCGCGATCGGGCTGGGCCCGCTCGGCCTGCTCGACCGCGGCGCCGAGGAGAGCGACGGGGCCGCGATGCTGGCCGAGGATCACGCCCCGCCCGACCGTCGCGGTCTGCGGCCCGCTCCGGAGGCGGCCGGTGCGGCGCCGACGATCGCCGCGCTACCGGTGATGACCGCCAGTGACCTGGACTACCAGCCGGGTTCGGCGCGGTTCCACCACCAGGAACCACAGGAGTTCGCACCGGAGCGGCGACCGCTGGAGCCGGACGACGACTCCCATTCCGCGGCGGCGCGGCCGGACCCGCCGCTGGCGCGGCTATGGGACGACCCGGCCGCCTGCCTGGCGGAGGTCGAGGCGAGCCACGTGCCTCCGCCGGTCACCGTGACCCGGATGGACTTCGCTCGATTCGAGGGCGAGCCGGCGGTGATCGTCTGGCTCACCACCGGGGACGGCGGTGAGTGGGTCCAGGTGGTCGGACCTGACTGTGGCGGACCGGGCGCCACCATCGACGAACGGCACCGGGAGGCGCTGGACTGAGCCGGCCCGGGCCGGGCGGTGAGGCACCCCGGCCACGCCGCCGGGGCGGAGGGAATCCCGGTACGTACCATGGCGTTGCGCCCAACGCATGGAAGTTTCGCGCCGGAGAGCCGGCGGAGGGAGGCGGCGAGGTGGACAAGGTCCGGAACGTGATCATCATCGGTTCGGGTCCGGCCGGTTACACCGCGGCGGTGTACGCGGCGCGGGCGAGTCTACGCCCGCTCGTCATCGAGGGAGTTCAGTCCGGTGGGGCGCTGATGACCACCACCGAGGTGGAGAACTTCCCCGGTTTCCCCGACGGCATCCTCGGCCCGGAGCTGATGGACAACATGCGCAAGCAGGCTGAGCGGTTCGGGGCCGAACTGCTCACCGCGGACGCCACCCGGGTGGAGTTGACCGGGGAGGTCAAGACCGTCTACGTCGGCGACACCGCGTACCGTGCCAAAACGGTCATCCTCGCCACCGGGTCGGCCTGGCGTCCGCTGGGCGTACCCGGGGAGCAGGAGCTGCTGGGCCACGGCGTCTCCTCCTGCGCCACCTGTGACGGGTTCTTCTTCCGCGACCAGGACATCGCCGTGGTCGGGGGTGGCGACTCGGCGATGGAGGAGGCCACCTTCCTCACGAAGTTCGCCGCGTCGGTGACGATCATCCACCGGCGGGACGAGTTCCGCGCCAGCAAGATCATGGCGGACCGTGCGCTCGCCAACCCCAAGATCAAGGTTGCCTGGAACACCGTGGTGGAGGAGGTCCTCGGCACCGACGGCGCCGTCTCCGGGGTACGCGTGCGGGATGTGAAGACCGGCGAGCGGCGGGTGCTGGACGTCAAGGGGCTGTTCATCGCGATCGGGCACGATCCCCGCAGCGAACTCGTCCGGGGCCAGCTTGACCTGGACGAGAACGGGTATGTCCGGGTCGAGGCGCCCACCACCCGTACCAGCCTGCCCGGGGTGTTCGCCTGCGGCGACCTGGTCGACAGCCGCTACCGGCAGGCGGTCACCGCGGCCGGCACCGGCTGCGCGGCGGCGCTGGACGCCGAGCGGTACCTCGCCACAAAATCACACTGACCCGGGACATACTGCCCGTCAGGGGTGGTAGTGGAAGCCCCACCTGAGCCCCTCGCACCACCCGAAGCCCCGACCAGAAGGAGAGAACGACTGTGGGAACCACCAAGGCGGTAACGGACGAGACGTTCGAGCAGGAGGTGCTGCAGGCGGACAAGCCGGTCCTGGTCGACTTCTGGGCCGAGTGGTGCATGCCGTGCCGTAAGGTCTCGCCGCTGCTGGAGGAGATCGCCGGCGAGATGCCCGACAAGCTGCGGGTCGTGAAGGTGAACGCCGACGAGAACCCGGCGACCGTCCGCGCCTACCGGATCATGTCGCTGCCCACCCTCACCATCTTCAAGGGCGGCGAGCCGGTGAAGCAGGTGGTCGGCGCGAAGCCCAAGAGTGAACTGGTCCGGATCATCAACGAAGCGATCTAGCGACCCGGGCGGCGCCGGTGCGCACGATCAAACAGGGTGACACGGGTCCGGCGGTAGCCGAGATCCGGCAGGTGTTGGTCGAGATCGGGCTGCTGCCCCCGGAGGCGGGCGACGCGCCGCCCGAGTTCGACACCGAGGTGGTACGCGCCGTCCGCGCCTTCCAACAGTCGCGCGGTCTCACCGCGGACGGCCGGGTAGACGAGGAGACCTGGCGGGCACTCGCCGCCGCCCGGTGGCGGCTGGGCGCGCGCACCCTCTTCCACTCCGTGCCCGAGCCGCTGGTCGGCGAGGACGTACGCGCGCTGCAGGAGCGGCTACTGGAGATGGGCTACGACACCGGGCGCGCCGACGGGGTCTACGGGGCCCGCACCGCCCGGGCCCTGGCCCAGTTCCAGCGCGAGGTGGGCCTGGTGCCGGACGGCTCCTGCGGCCCGCAGACCCTGAACGCGCTCCGCCGGCTGGGCCGCAAGGTGGTGGGCGGGCGGCCGCAGTGGCTACGCGAGTCGGAACGGCTTTACCGCTCCGGCCCGGCGCTGGTCGGCAAACGGGTGGTGGTCGACCCGGGTCACGGCGGCACCGACCCCGGCGTGGTGGTCACCGACGGCGGGTCCCGGTGGACCGAGGCGGAGCTGGTGTGGGACCTGGCGTCCCGGTTGGAGGGCCGGCTCACCGCGGCCGGCGTGCGGGTGCACCTGACCCGCGGCCCGCGGCTCGCCACCCCGATGTCGGATGCCGCCCGCGCCCAGCTCGCCAACGACCTCGGCGCCGACATCTTCGTCTCGCTCCACCTCGACCAACACCCCAACCCGGTGGCGAACGGCGTCGCCACCTACCACTACGGCACCGCCAACGGCGTCACCTCCACCGTGGGGGAGCGGCTGGCCGGGCTGGTCCAGCGCGAGATCGTGGCCCGCACCGGCATGCGCAACTGCCGCACCCACGCCAAGACCTGGGACCTGCTGCGGTTGACCCGGATGCCGGCGGTACGCGTGGACGTGGGCTACCTGACCTCGCCGGAGGACCGGGAACGGCTCACCACGCCCCGGTTCCGCGACACGGTGGTGGACGCGATCCTCGCCGCGGTGCAGCGGATGTACTACCCGGTCGAGTCGGACGTACCCACCGGCTCGATCGACGTCTCCACGCTGCGCCGATCCCTAGCCGCGAGTAGTCCTCGCCGCGAGTAGCCCCGGTGAGCTCGCCGGTCGGGTCCTAGAGATCCTCGATCAGGTCGTTGGCGAGGTCGCGGGCGACGTCGGTGAACTCCATCACCGCCTGGTGGACTTCGCCTTGGGTGACCTCGCGCTCCTCGCCCGTCCACGGTGGATAAACAGAGATCGAGATCACCGCGTTCCCGTCCCGGACATGGCATTCGTAGTTATAGATCAGTTCGCCGCCGGACATCCCATAACAAAACCCGTCATGACCGGCGCCGTTCAGGGCGGCCACCGCGGCATGGGTGGAGCCACCCTCCGCCTCGAACCTGTCCGCGGAGCGCTGGCTCGCGGCTCGGTAGTCCGCCATCCGCTCCCGTGCCTTGTCCGTACTGCTGCCCCAGAAGGATCTGGTGTACAGCACGGAACGCACGCCCACCTGCGCCTCATGGTCGTGCTCCCTCGGCCAGAGGCAGCCCTCGACCGGGAAGCCCGCGTCCTCCGCGGTGGCTACTTCGCGCTGGAACTCACGCTCGCCGACCAGCCCTTTGATCGCGTCGCCATTGAGCGCTGTGCACACTTGGGCAGGCTGTGATGCGGACCGGTCTCCATCCGGGCATACCGGATGCCAAGGAAGCTGGAGGGTACACAACAGGTCAGGAGCAGCACGCCGGTCACCACCAGCGCGATCACCAAACCGGTCCGCTTCTTGCGGCGGGGGGACGGGTGGTAACTCGGGTGAGGGGTCACCCGCCAGATTGTAGGTAGATCATGTGCCCAGTGATGCCCTTGCCGACGCCCGGATATCCTGGCGGACCAGCGCCTCCCCGGCCACGCTCGCGAGCAGCGAGTCCAGCGCATGCTCCACGTCGGACTGCAGCGACTGGACCGTCCGGATCTCCAGGCGCAACCGCGGGAACCGGGGATGGCGGCGTACGGTCTTGAAACCGACCGCCAGGAAGAAGTCGGCCGGCGTCACGCACCGGCCGCCGGTGAGCCCGGTATCGTCCGGCTCGCCCGGGCGGGTGTCACCGAACGCCTCGATCGCCCGGATCCCCCGCCGGGCCAGATCCCGCGCGGCCGCCTGCACCAGCGCCCGACCCAGGCCGCGGCCGTGGTACGGCCCGACCACGTGGACGGTGGTCAGCAGGACCGCGTCCGCCGAGACCGGAGCGGTCGGGAAGGCCGTCGCGCCAGGCAGGTAACCCGGTGGGGCGTACATCACATAACCGGCCGGCGCGACCCCCACGTACGCCAGCTTGCCGCAGGAACCCCACTCCAGCAGCGCCTGCGAGACCCACGCCTCTTTCTCCAGGCCGGGGTCACCGACCTCGCGAGCCTCCTTGGCGGCGACCGGGTCCAGCTCCCAGAACACGCACTGCCGGCACGGCCGCGGCAGGTCCGCCAGCGTATCCAGGGTCAGGTTCACCAGCCGTCGTGACATCGCGCTCCCGCCTTCCCCAGAGTGAGAGTACGTCCCGGAACCGCACTCCGCCCGCCGAACCGCGTCAGATCATGGCGGATCTCCGCCTTGGAGCCGGTGGGGCCGGTGGGTTCTCCGGCCGGGGTGGCTCCGCGGTGGGCCGGCGGCAACCCTGGTGAACTGCGAGGATCTCGCCGTGTGCGGCCGGCGGGTGGGAGGAATCTCTCCGCGTGGGGTGGGAAAGGATCGGTACCATCGACGGGTCAGCTTCCGATCGCGGAGGGAGCGAGCTCGTGTCCGGCTCCGGCACCACCCTGGACGACTACACCGACCGCTATGCACAGCGCGTGCGCGGTATGACCGCCTCCGAGATCCGGGCCCTGTTCGCGGTAGCCAGCCGCCCGGAGGTGGTGTCGCTCGCGGGCGGGGCCCCGTACGTCTCCGCCCTGCCGCTGGACGCGGTCGGGGAGATGCTCGGCCGGTTGGCGATCGACCACGGGGCCACCACCTTGCAGTACGGCATCGGCCAGGGCACGGTGGAGCTGCGCGAGCGGATCTGCGAGGTGATGGCGCTCTCGGGGATCGACGGCGCGCTCGGCGCCTCACCCGAGGACGTCGTGGTGACGGTCGGCGGCCAGCAGGCGATCGACCTGGTCACCCGGATCTTCATCGACCCCGGCGACGTGATCCTGGCCGAGGGTCCCACCTACGTCGGCGCGCTCGGCAGTTTCCAGGCCGCGCAGGCCCGGGTGGTGCACGTGGCCATGGACCACGACGGCCTGATCCCGGAGGCGCTGGAGGCCGCGATCGCGGAGCAGACCGCGGCCGGCCACCGGGTCAAGTTCCTCTACACCATCCCCACGTACCAGAACCCGGCCGGGGTGACCCTCAGCGAGGAGCGGCGCGAGCGGGTGCTGGAGATCTGCGAGCGCGCCGGCCTACTGGTGATCGAGGACGACCCGTACGGCCAGCTCGGCTTCGAGGGAGAGGCGCCGGCGCCGCTGCGGGCCCGTCGCCGGGACGGGGTCTTCTACCTCTCCACCTTCTCCAAGACGTTCGCGCCCGGCTTCCGGGTCGGCTGGGTGCTGGCCCCGCCGGCGGTACGCGAGAAGCTGGTGATCGCCAGCGAAGCGCAGATCCTCTGCCCAAGCGCGTTCGCGCAGGCGGCGGTTACCGCGTACCTGACCGACATGCCGTGGCGGGAGCAGATCAAGTCGTACCGCGAGATCTACCGGGAGCGGCGCGACGCGCTGCTGGAGTCCCTCGCCGCCCTGATGCCGGAGGGGACCACCTGGACCCAGCCGGCCGGCGGGCTGTTCGTGTGGGCGACCCTCCCGCACGGGCTGGACGCCAAGGCGATGGTCCCCCGGGCGCTCGGGGCCCGGGTCGCCTATGTCCCCGGCACCGGCTTCTACGCCGACGGCGAGGGCCGCGCCAACATGCGGCTCAACTTCTCCTTCTGCGCACCGGACCGGATCCGGGAGGGCGTCCGCCGGCTCGCCGGCGTGGTGGAGCAGGAGCTGTCGCTGCGGTCGGTCTTCGGGGAGGTCGAGGTCGGCGGCGCGCGCGACTTCGATGCCACCTCCCTACTGGACATCGCCGAGGCCGGGCCGGAATGAGCCCTCGCGCGATGGTGCTCGCCGGCGGCCTCTCCCACGAGCGGGAGGTCTCGCTCAAGTCGGGCCGCCGGGTCCTCGACGCGCTGCGGACGGCCGGCGTGGAGGCGGAGATCCGCGACGCCGACCTCACCCTGCTACCCACGCTCGCGGTCGACCCGCCGGACGCGATCGTGATCGCCCTGCACGGCGCGGCGGGTGAGGACGGCTCGCTGCGGGGCGTGCTCGACCTCTGCGAGGTGCCCTACGTCGGAGCGGATGCCCGCACCGCCCGCCTCGCCTGGGACAAGCCCTCGGCCAAGACCGTGCTACGGGAGCACGGCATCCCCACCCCGGACTGGGTGGCCCTGCCGCACGAGCGGTTCTCTGAGCTGGGTGCGGTAGCGGTGTTGGACCGGATCGTGGCGCGCCTGGGGATGCCGCTGATGGTCAAGCCCGCGCAGGGCGGTTCCGGTCTCGGCGCGGCGGTGGTGCGCGACCCGGGCGGGTTGCCCGCGGCGATGGTCGGCTGCTTCTCGTATGACCAGACCGCGCTGGTGGAACGCTTCGTGCCCGGCAAGGATGTGGCGGTCTCCGTGGTGGAGTTGGGCGACGGCCCTCGCGCCCTGCCCGCGGTGGAGATCGTGCCGAACAGCGGCGTGTACGACTACGCCGCCCGCTACACCGCCGGGCTCACCACCTGGCACACGCCCGCCCGGCTGGAGCCGAAGGTGGCCGACCGGGTGGCCCAGACCGCGCTCGACGCCCACCGCGCGCTGGGACTGCGGGACCTCTCCCGGGTGGACCTGATCGTGGACGAGGCGGGCGAGCCGCACGTGCTGGAGGTGACGGTCGCGCCCGGGGTGACCGAGACCTCGCTGCTACCGATGGCGGTGCAGGCGGCTTCGCTGGACCTCGGCGAGCTCTTCGCCACCCTGGTGGCACGCGCCGCCGCCCGGGGCCCGGCGTCGAACGGCCCGGCGAGCGGTGCGGCGTCGACCGGCCCGGCGTCGACCGGTGCCGCGCCCGGTACGCCGGCCGGGCCTGACCGCGGTTAGCGAGAAATCGTCGCCGAAGACTGGCGGTACGTGTCTGGATCGGCCCGGCGGCGACGACGTCTCGGGTGAGGGCACCGCGGGGGTGCCCGCCGAGAGGAGACGCGGTGAAGTACATGATCCTGTTGTACGGCTCTCAGCGGGACTATGACCGCCTCGCCGGCGCACCCGTCGACGAGGAGGACTGGTCCGCCGAGCAGGTCGCGGCGATGTACGAGTTCATGGCCGCCTGGAACCAGGAGCTGGTCGAGTCCGGAGAGTTCGTCGACGCCCGCGGGCTGGCCGCGCCGGCTCAGACCCGGCGGGTGCACGGGCTGAAGGACGGCGTCCCGGTCGTGACCGAGGGACCGTTCGCCGAGACCGAAGAGGTGCTCGCCGGCTACACCGTCGTGGAGTGCGCGAGTGTCGACCGGGCGGTGGAGATCGCGGCCAAGGTCACCAAGTCCCCGAACCCAGGCTTCGACCAGGGGATGTACGTGGACGTACGTCCTGTGCTGGAGGGCGCCGGCGATCTGGGTGGCGACCCGGAGGTCTGAGATGGGCGAGCGGGTCGAGGGCCTGTTGCGCGACCTCGCGCCGCAGGCCCTCGGCGCCGTGGTACGCCGGTACGGGCACTTCGACCTCGCCGAGGACGCGGTCCAGGAGGCGCTGATCGCGGCCGCCACCCGGTGGCCGGCGACCGGCGTACCGGACCGTCCCCGGGCCTGGCTGATCACCGTCGCCTCGCGGCGCCTCACCGACCTGCTCCGCAGCGAGCGGGCGCGGCGGCGGCGAGAGGAGACCGCGGCCCGGCAGCAACCACCGGCGGACCGCCCGGCGCCGGCGGCCGACCAGCCCGGGGCGGCCGACGACACGTTGACCCTGCTGTTCCTGTGCTGCCACCCGGCCCTGTCGCCGGCCGCGCAGATCGCGCTCACTCTGCGTGCGGTGGGCGGTCTGACCGCGGCGGAGATCGCTCGGGCGTTCCTGGTGCCGGAGGAGACGATGACGCGGCGGATCAGCCGCGCCAAGCAGCGGATCCGGGAGAGCGGCATCCCGTTCCGGATGCCGTCGCCAGCGGAGCGGCAGGCGCGCCTGGACGCGGTGCTGCACGTGCTCTACCTGATCTTCAATGAGGGGTACGCCAGTACGAGCGGTCCGGCGTTGCAGCGCCCGGACCTCGCCGCCGAGGCGATCCGGCTGACCCGGATCGCGCACCGGCTGCTGCCAAGGGACAGCGAGGTGACCGGGCTACTCGCGTTGATGCTACTTACCGACGCGCGCCGCCCGGCCCGTACCGGGCCCGGCGGCGCGCTGATCCCCATGGCCGCGCAGGACCGCAGCCGGTGGGACGCGGACCTGATCGCCGAAGGGGTAGCGCTGGTCACCCGGGCCCTGCCGCGGGGACGGACCGGTCCGTACCAGATCCAGGCGGCGATCGCCGCGCTGCACGACGAGGCCCCCAGCGCGGAGGCCACGGACTGGCCGCAGATCCTGGCGCTCTACGGCGTACTGCGGCGGATCTCCGACAGCCCCGTGGTGGCGCTCAACCAGGCGGTGGCGGTGGCGATGGTGCAGGGGCCGCGGGCCGGCCTCGACCGGCTCGCCGCGCTGGCGGCAGACCGGCGGATCGCCGAGGACCCCAAGCGGTACGCGGTGCGGGCCCACCTGCTGGAGATGACCGGCGACGTGGCGGCCGCCCGGGAGGCGTACCTGGCGGCGGCCGAGCGGACCACCAGCCTGCCCCGGAAACGTTACCTGTACGGCCGGGCGGCTCGCCTCCCCGTCGGCGGGTAGGCCGCGGGGAGGCGAGCCAGCGCGGGCTCACTCTCGAGGCAGCCTGACTCGTCAGGCGGGCAGCCTGACTCGTCAGGCCTTGTCGGCCGCGGCCGGGCGCCGGAACCTGGATCCGGCGGCCGGCGCGCCGCCGGCGGGCGTATCCGGCGCGCCGCCGGTGAATCGCGGACCGCCACCGCTGGCGCCCAGTCCGGTCACCGGCGGGCTCTCGCCCCCGGGGCTGTCTGCGGGTGGGCTCGCCACCGGCGCGCTGCCCACGTGCGGGCCGCCGGCCGTGGGACTACCCGTGGCCGGGTTGCCCGTGGCCGCGCTGCCGGCGGGTGGGCTGTCCGCGGGTGGGCCGCCGGCGGGTGAGTCGGTCGCGTCCGCCAGGTTTGTCTCGG
This sequence comes from Natronosporangium sp., assembly GCA_035304685.1. Lineage (GTDB taxonomy): Bacteria > Actinomycetota > Actinomycetes > Mycobacteriales > Micromonosporaceae > Natronosporangium. The sequence continues at coordinate 58,424 of DATGPS010000039.1, forward strand.
GCAGGTCGACCGTCTGTGAGAAGGAGACCGGGGTCTTCCAGTCGAACCGCGGCGGCTTCGCCAGCGGCTCGCCGCCGAACTCCGCGAGCCAGGCCGCGACCAGGGCCAGGTTCTCCTGCCACTGATGCTCCGGGACCGGCGGCAGGATCTCGTCCCAGAGACTGAGGAAGGTCCCCCGCAGCTGGAGCCGCCCGTAGGGGCGGGCCATGAACCATAGGTGCAGGTGCGCAGCGCCGTCACCCCACCGGTTCACGTGGACCCGGGCGACGCCGTCGATGGAACGGATCGCACGCTCCAGTCGCACGATCATCACGCCGAGCTCGGCGGCGAGCATGTTGGGCAGGTCACCGAGGTCCAGGTGCGACCGCGACTCCAGAATCAGGACCATGGGAAGACCGCTGGGGCGGTCCATACTGCGGACCCGCCAGTGCTCGTTGACCCAGATGTAGGCGTCATCGGGAGTGTGACACTTCGGGCAGTCCGCCGCGTCCTCCCCGATGCGGGGAGGCTCCACCGCAACCGGCTCGTCGGGCTTCTTGACACGCAGCACGCCCTCGAACGGGAACGAGGACCATTCGACGAAAGAAGGGAGGGAGGAGGTCTCTGACACGTCGAGAAGGGTATCGGACCGGCGGCTCGAGGGCGTCAGCCGGAAGGCTCGTACCTCGGATGCGGGTCGTGGATC
>DATGPS010000040.1:0-5902 GCA_035304685.1 Natronosporangium sp.
CGATCCCACCGATCACGAGGATCACTGCGAGCAGCCATAACAAGAATTCCATGATCGTGCCTTACCCGTCACGGACGGGTGCAAACGTGCGCCGGGCGGCGCACCCGGGCGTCAGCCCCGGCCGGCCACCGTGGTGCCGGCTCGCACCACCCGCACCACCCGCAGGTCCGGGTCGAGCACGACCAGGTCAGCCCGCAACCCAGGGGCGATGGCGCCGAGCGTGCCGCCCAGGCCGATCGCCCGGGCCGGGGTGGTGGCCGCCGCCCTGGCGGCCTCCACTATCGACAGCCCGGCCCGGATCGCGCGGCGCAGCGCGGCGTCCATGGTGAGAGTGCTGCCCGCCAGCGGGGCGCCGGCCGCGGCGGGCGAGCCGTCCGGGCCGGCCAGCCGGACCACCCCGCCGCTCACCGTCACCGGCCGGCCACCCAGGTGGTAGGTGCCGTCCGGCATCCCGGCGGCGGCCGTGGCGTCGGTGACCAGCGCGGTACGGCCGGGACCGGCGGTGCGGGCGGCGAAGGCGAGCATCCCGTCGTGCAGGTGGGCCCCGTCGGCGATCAGCTCGCAGGTCACCTCCGGCGCCGCCAGCAGCGCCACCACCGGGCCGGGCGCGCGGTGGTGCACCGGCCCCATCGCGTTGCCGAGGTGGGTGGCGACGGTCGCGCCCGCCGCCACCGCCGCCCGGGTCTGCTCGTACGTGGCGTCGGTGTGCCCGATCGCCACCACCACGCCCTGCGCGGCCAGCCACCGTACCGCCTCGAGCCCGCCGGGCCGCTCCGGCGCGAGCGTGACCACCCGCACCGCCCCGCCGCCCCGCCGCAGCAGGTCGGCCAGCTCGGCGAGGGACGGGTCCCGCAGGTACGCCGGGTCGTGTGCGCCCCGGCGGGACGGAGAGAGGTACGGCCCTTCCAGGTGGACGCCGGCGAGTACGCCCTCGCTCACCAGGGGCGCGAGCGCCGTGACCGCGGCGCGCAGCTCCTCAGCCGGGGCGGAGACCAGGCTGGCGAGGATCGTGGTGGTGCCGTGCCGGAGGTGGAACTCGGCGGCGGCCCGGGCGGCGGCCGGGTCCGCGGCGGTGAAGCTGTACCCACCACCGCCGTGACTGTGGATATCCACGAAGCCGGGCAGGATCAGGTGGTTGCCGGCGTCGCCGTGGCCGAGCGTGACCGAGACGATCCGGTCGCCCGCGACCTGCACCTCGCCGGGGCGGACCTCCTCCGGCGTCACCACCCGCCCGCGGAGGATCATCTGGCCGGGTAGCGGTCCGGCGGGTCGGTGGCCCGGGCACGCGGGCGAGTGGGCCGCCGGTCAGCGGCCGGAGCGGCGACACCGACCGCGCGGGGGTTGACCCCATCGGCGCGGGCGGCGTCGACCTGCCCCGGCGCGTCGCGGAGGATCCACTCCCGCGGCAGGCCAGGGCGCGGCTCGGCTCCGATCGGGTGCCGATGTCTAGCGAGCGGTTCGGCGGCTCCGGTCCGGCGCGACGGGGTCCGGCCGCCCGTGCCAGCGGCGATCACCCCCGCCACCACCCCGATGCCCCTCCTCGCTCGTCGGGGCCTGATCCTACGGCCCCCCGATCGCCGCCGGCAGCCGGGGTGGCTCCATGCTGGTCAGCGCGGTGGGGGCGAGTGGCGCCGGCCGGCGACGCAGCTTACATCCACCAGCGCGGAGGGCGGGCCGGGTCGGTCCCGGTGGTACGGTGCGCCCGTGAGCGCAGGGCGGCGGCGGCCCCGGGTGGGGCACATCGAGTTCCTGAACTGCCTCCCGCTGTACTGGGGGCTGATGCGCTCTGGTGCCCTGCTCGACGTGGAGCTACGCCAGGACGCCCCGGACCGGCTCGGTGCCGCGCTGGTCGCCGGAGAGCTGGACATCGGACCCATCTCGTTGGTCCACTACCTGCACCACGCCGACGACCTGCTGGTGCTGCCGGACCTGGCGGTGGGCAGCGACGGGCCGGTGCTGTCGGTCAACCTGGTCGCCACCCGCCCGCTGGACAGCTTGGACGGGGCGGCGGTGGCGCTCGACCCCACTTCGCGTACCGGCGCCCTGCTCGCCCGGCTGCTGCTCGCCGACCGCTACCGGCTGTCGCCGCGGTACGTCCCCCTGCCCGACCACCCCGGCGGCGACCCGCTGGCCGGCCTGACCGGCGAGACCGCGGCCGCGGTGCTGATCGGGGACCGGGCCCTGCGGGCCCACCACGAGGCGCCCGGGCGAGGGCTGCTCGTCACCGACCTGGGGCAGGCGTGGCGGGAGTGGACCGGGCTGCCGATGGTCTTCGCGGTGTGGGCGGCCCGGCGCTCGTTCGCGGCCGACCATCCCGGCCTGGTGAAGGACGTACACCAGGCGTTCCTCCGCTCCCGGGAACTCTGCCTGGCGGAGCTGGACGACGTGGCGGCGGCGGCCGCCCGGTGGGAGCCGTTCGACGCCGCCACGCTCGCGGCGTACTTCCGCACGCTGGACTTCTCGCTCGGCCCGCGGCAGCTGGCGGGGCTGCGGGAGTTCGCCGGGCGGGCCGCGGCGGTGGGCGCGGCGCCGCCACTGCCCCCCGGCGGACCGCACCTGGCGGCGACCTGAGCGTGGCGAGCCCGCCTCCGGGCGGGCTGGTCGGCGGGCGCAGTTTCGCCAAAACTGCGCCCTAGCGCACTCCCGAGGCCGCAGTTTTGGCGAAACTGCGCTCAGTGCTGCAACGGCGTGAGATGCTCCGCCGCGAGGGTCCGGCAGATCTCGGCCCCGTGCTGGTAGCCGAGGTGCACCGGGTAGCGGGTCAGCACCCCCATGCTCCAGGTGTCCCCGATAGCCAGGCAGTTGACGTGCCAGTTGCCGTCGTAGGTGCGGTCGATCCAACCGTTCTTGATCGCGATGGTGGGCCGGATCTCCTCCGGGAACGCGTGCCGGATGCCGAAGTCGCCCGCCCCGCGTACCGCGCGCATCTCGTCCAGCAGCCACCCGGTCCAGACCGGCCCGGCGGCGCGGCCGTCCGCGATGCACGCCCCCATCCGGGCCGTGTCCCGGGGTGAGAGCTGGGTGTTGCTCCAGAAGTCCAGGTAGGGGCTGGAGTCGGTGAGCCGGCAGATCTGGATCAGGCGCTCGATCGACTCGTGCGCCCCCAACTGCTGGAAGATCGCCTCGGCGTACTCGTTGTTGCTGTCCCGGATGATCTGTTCGAGCTGTCGCATCCGCAGCTCACCCGGCGTCCGCCCGGCCTCCGCCTCCAGCCGCAGGAAGTCCGCGACGATCCACGCCTTGATCATGGAGGCGGTGGTGCTGACCTCGGTCAGGTTCTCGCCGGTGATGCTGCCGTCGGTGAGATCCATGATCGCCCAGCCGACGAACTCCCCGGCGGGCTGGCGCAGCGTGCCGGGCGCCGGGGAGGCGGCGGGGCGGGCGGCGACCGGCCGCGGCGGCTGGTGCGTCGGGGCCGGGTGAGCGGGGGTCGGGTCGGCCGCCACCATCGCGCGGGCGGCGTCCCCGGCCAGGCGGTGGACCCGGCCGGGCAGCGGCGCGGCGGCGATCAGCGTCAGCGTCGTGGTGGTGACGACGGTAGAGGCGACCAGGGCGGTCACGGCCGCCCGCGGCGGCACCCGCCGGGCGGCCAGCGCCGCCGCCCACTCCGCGGCGGCCGCCGCCCGGTCAATGATCCGGCCGGCGTGGCGGACGAGCCGGCGGCCCCGGTCGCGGCCGGTCATGGCAGCCTGGGCGGGGCTAGGTGGTCACGGGGGACCGGTGAGGGGACCAGTTGCCGGGCGACCTCGGCGCACCGCTCCGCGCCGTACTCCAACCCTTCGCTGATCGGGTAACGCATCAGCACCGCCATCACCCAGTCGTCGGTGATGGCCAGGCACGAGATGTGCCAGCTGTTGGTACGCCCGATCGCGGTCCAGCCGTTCTTGATCGCCACTCCGGCCTCGCGTACCTCCGGGGGCAGGCCGTCGATGATGCCCCAGCGGCCGCCCTCACCGCCGTTGGGCATCGGTTGGTCCTCCGGGTCGGTGGTGCCGCGCACCTTCCGCATCTGCTCCAGCACCCAGTCGGTCCACTCCGGCCCGGCGGCGGTGCCGTCGGCGATGCACTCGCCCAGCCGGACCGCGTCGCGGGCGGAGATCTCGGTGCGGCTCCACCAGTACGGGTAGATCTCCGTGTCGGTCAGTCCGCACATGTCGATCATGCGCTCGACCACGTCGTTGGTCCCGCCTGCCCGGTACAGCGACTCGGTGGTGCCGTTGTGGCTGTCCCGGATCGCCAGCTCGGCCTCCCGCAGCCGGCGCTTCGAGGGCTCTTTCCCGGCCTCGGTGCGGCGCCGCAGGTAGTCGGCGACGATCCACACCTTGATCATGGACTCGGTGCTGCTGGTGCGGGCCTGGTTGCGGGAGCCGGCCCGCTCACCGGTGCGGCGGTCCAGCGCTGCCCAACTGAAGAATCCGTCCACCTCGACGTCGACCTCTGCGTTGAGGTTCAGCGCGGGTGCGGGCGAGGGAGTAGGTGAGGGCGTCGGCTCCGGTGCGTCGAGCGGGGCCGGCGTGGCCGGCGGTGGCGCCGGGGCGCTGGGGACCGCCCAGCCCGGCGGCGCGGCATCGTCGTCACCGGCCAAACCCGCGATCACCCCGGTTACCACCAGCATGGTGACCACAATGGAGATCACCATGGGTAGATAGAGTCGGGAACGCACGGCAGCAACTAGTCTCCGCGTGTGGAGGGGCCGCACCGGAGGTTCTCCGGTTACGGATCTTCCGCGTATGACGGTGTGGCCGAGCCTACGAGCCTGGTCACGTCACGTCCAGCCTAGCGCCGGCCACACTACCGCCAGCCGCTGATCTTGGGTTGGACGAACGTGACATATGTGGATGAATAGCGGCGGTTGATTGTGCCGCCTCGCTTTCAGCAGGGCTCCCCTGTTGGTGCTCTAGGGGTAGCAGGGGCGCCCTGCTGATGTTGAGGCGGCCAACAGGGGACCCCTGCTGGTGAACTCTTCTCAACCGGGGCGCCCTGCTGATGAACTCGCTTCAACGGGGGCGCCCTGCTGAGGGGACCGCCTCAACCCGGGCGCCCTCTGGGGTGGCTGGACCTCAGCAGGGCTCCCCTGCTGGTGCTTGAGGGGTAGCAGGGGCGCCCGGTGCGTATTACAGCAGCATTGCAAAATCCGGCGTCGTCTGTAACACTAACCCGCATGGACGGCGGCGGCGTCGACTCCGGCGACGCCCGGGTAGGGAGCGCGCTGCTCGACGAGGTCGAGGCGGCTGAGGCGGCCCTGCGCGCCGCGGCCGAGCGCCGTCCGGCCGTGACGGGGGCCCGGTCCGGCCCGGCCAGCGAAGCGGACGCGTCGACCGCCTCCTCCTTCGACGAGATCATCGCGGCTGACCTGAAGGTCGAGCCCCGGGACGAGATGCCCGAGGGGTACCGGAAGACCCTGATCCGGCAGATCGCCCAGCACGCCCATTCCGAGATCATCGGCATGCAGCCCGAGGCGAACTGGATCAGCCGGGCGCCCAGCCTGAAACGCAAGGCCATCCTGCTCGCCAAGGTGCAGGACGAGGCCGGCCACGGGCTGTACCTCTACGGCGCCGCCGAGACCCTCGGGGTCACCCGCGAGCACCTGGTCGAGCTGCTGCTCTCCGGCCGGCAGAAGTACAGCTCGATCTTCAACTACCCCACCCTGACCTGGGCGGACGTGGGTGCGATCGGCTGGCTGGTGGACGGGGCGGCGATCGTCAACCAGGTGCCGCTGTGCCGCTGCTCGTACGGCCCGTACGCCCGCGCCATGATCCGGATCTGCAAGGAGGAGTCGTTCCACCAGCGGCAGGGGTTCGAGATCCTGTGGACCCTGGCCCGGGGTACGCCCGCCCAGCGGGCGATGGCCCAGGACGCGGTGGACCGCTGGTGGTACCCGTCGCTGGCGATGTTCGGCCCG